>NZ_PVBI01000009.1:0-257171 GCF_002968675.1 Neorhizobium sp. T25_13 | reverse complement strand
CCTGGCTGCGGCCGCGCCCTCGCAGACATGAGCCGCAGATTGAAATCTCCATAGCCTCCGACTGTGGCCCGCGGGTTCCTTCCTCGGGGACTTTCGTACGCCTGCCGGCGCCCGAAACTCTTCACGGAGGCGGACCGTCCGCTTTGGGCCGGCTGGAATGATGGCGGACCAAACCGGGAGCTGCTGCTTAAGCGGC
Organism: Neorhizobium sp. T25_13; assembly: GCF_002968675.1. Lineage (NCBI taxonomy): Bacteria > Pseudomonadati > Pseudomonadota > Alphaproteobacteria > Hyphomicrobiales > Rhizobiaceae > Neorhizobium > Neorhizobium sp. T25_13. The sequence continues at coordinate 256,975 of NZ_PVBI01000009.1, read as the reverse complement.
GGCTGGTCTATAGTGCATCAGGCCCCTATCCTTCATCAAAAGCGGATACTACGCGCGGAAACGGCGCCGGTACTCGGATGGCGACAGACCTACGATCCTCTGGAACACCTTCCGGAACGCGCTCGCATCTGTGTACCCAACGCGCCAGGCGATCACCTCCACGGGATACTTGCCGAACTGGAGCAACTCGCGTGCCTTGTTCATGCGGAACCGCTGGAGGTACTCGGTGACCGTCATGTCCGTCGACTTGCGGAACCGGCGCAGGAAGGTCCTTTCCTCGAGCCTCGACTTGCTCGCCAGGTCGGCGAGCGTGATGTCGTCCGCGAACGACGCATGAAGCAAGTGCTGCGCGCTGAGCACCGCCGTGTCACCGTGGTTCAAGCTAGGCACAAAGGTACTGTAATATCGCTGTTCCCGGCCGGGAGGATCGATGAGCAGTGTGCTTGCGGTCTCCATCATCGCCGTGGGGCCGAGGTAGCGATCGACGAGCTTCAACCCTAAATCCGTCCAGGCCATCATGCCGCCAGCGGTGATGATGTCGCCATCATCGATAATCAGCCGGTCGACGTCTAGATTGACGTCGGGGAAGCGCGCCACGAATGCCTCAGCAGCGCCCCAGTGAGTGGTGGCTGACCGCCTGTTCAACAGGCCGGTTTCGCCCAAAATGAAAGCGCCGACGCAAACTGAGGCCAAGATCGTGCCGGCTGAATGCAGTCGTCGCAAACCCGCTGCAAAAGTACGGGCGACCTCGGAAGGGACTGGTCCCCCTTTGCCCGAAGGAACGATGACCACGCTTGGGTGGCCGCTCGGTTCGGCAGGGACCAGATAATCGCTCTCGATCCGCCATCTCGTCACTCTCAGGATCGGTCGGTCAGGGCGGTTGGCGATCTCAAATAGGTCTGTAAGGCCGAGTAGAGCGGCCTCCTGCGCGCCAGGGTACTCTAGCAAGCCGATGTCGATGGTTTCGGGCATATGTCGTTTCCAACCCGTTCTTTGTCATTACCGCCAATAGCGTCATCTTTGGTTGCCGTCCATAAGTGACGCTTCGAAAGGATGAACTCCATGAACAAGCAAGCAATCGTTGTCGTCGATTTCCAGAACGACTATCTCACCTCGGGATCTTGGCCGCTGATTGGCATTGACGCCGCCGTAAAAAAGGCGGCCGAGGTGATCGAGCATGCCCGGTCCAAGGGTGTGCCTGTCATCCACGTGCGCCATGAGAGCCCTGAGGGCGCGCCATTCTTCGTCGCCGGCTCTCCCGGCGCAGAGATCATTCCGGCAGTCGGTCCCAACGGCGGTGAGCAGGTCGTGGTGAAGAATTATCCGAACGCGTTCCGGGACACTGACCTCAAGGCCAAGCTCGATGCTGAGGGTGTCACGGATGTGATCATTGTTGGCGCCATGACACACATGTGCATCGACGCAACCGCTCGAGCTGCCGCTGACCACGGCTACAACGTCACGGTCGTCCAAGACGCCGCAGCCACGCACGACGCCGAGTTCAACGGCATGATCGTGCCGGCAGGCCAGGTCCACGCGGCCTTTATGGCGGCACTTGGCTTCGCCTATGGCAAGGTCGTCGCAGCCGATGATTTCCTGAAGTAGCTATTGTGGGCTCGCGTACCGCCTGCCTCTGCGCGGCTGGCGGGACGCTTCGCTCACGCTTCACATCGCGTACCTGACCTGGAACTCGTCGTGGTAGATGACTTCTTCGAAGCGAAGCTTCAGGCCGTGCTTGACCATTAGTTTCTCGACGATTGCGCCGAGCGTCTCACGATGCCCTTTAGCGCGGAGCTGAGCAGAAAAGTGCCCTCGCGCTTGTCGCGCGGCATGCGCCTGAGTTCTTCCCGCGCCAGGTCCACTGCGTTCTTCTACGACCGAGATATCCAGATCACCGAAATGCGCTGACAGGCGGTCAAGACGAGCTGCCTGTTGTTCGCGGTCATCGTAAAACTCGTGGAATTTGGAAAACAGTATGGGCGGGGACGCCTTGGTCCGCCGCCGTGGGTCGGTGACGTTTCAGCCCCAGAAGGCGTCTTCCTGCTCGGGGTTCGAGGAGAACAGCCATACTTCGACGATCTTGCCGTCGGCGATGCGCAGCAGATCGATACCGGGCTGGTTGACCTGGGCGCCTTCACGTTGGCCGGCGAACTCGATCTCAATGGCCACCAGGTTGCCGTTAGCGAGATAGCGATGGGCATGGGTGATGGCGAAACTGCCGCCAGACTTGGCCATCATGGCACCCATCATGGCGCCGAATTCGGCAATGCCATTCTTGGTGCCCGAGAACTGGTTGGCGCCCGGCTGATGCCAGATGACCTGCGGGGAAAGCAGGTTGCCAAGCGTGGCCTGATCGTTGGTCTGGACGGCTTCGATGTAGCTCCGTGCGATATCGATATTGGTCATTTTCTATCTTTCATTGCCGATGTTGAAACCTGCCGCGGAGAAACCGCGCTATTCATGGAGTGGTAATAACGGGCGATGCGCCATTCTGTCGTGGTGCATACGGGCCAAAATCTGATACTTAATGGACATCGCTGCTGATTGATGAGGGCGAAACATGGCAAGGAACGCGTCAAAGGTGGATCAACTCGCGTACCGTCCGCGGGGTCGCGAGCTTGACGTCGAGGTCTTCCGCTTCACTGACTTGCGGCGCCGGGTCGCCCGCGCGGAAATCCTGGCGCTGTACCACTATACCTTTCACACCCTGATCTGCGTCACCGATGGTGCGGTGACCCAGCTGGTGGACTTTCAGCCGGTCACCTGCTCAACCGGATCCCTCCTGGTGCTCAGGCCAGGGCAGGTTCACAGTTTTGGCAGTGATGAAGGGTGGGATGGATGGATGGTGCTGTTCCGGGCCGAATTCCTGCCATCAGAAGCGCAGACGACCGCCGATCTGCTGCCGGCTCTCGGTCTGGATCGGCTGCCGGATCATTTGTCGCTGTCGACCGCGGACTTTCATGCCGTCGGCGAGATCATCACCAGGATGCAGCTGGATGCGGCGATCGACGCGATGGCCAAGGATGTCCACGCCCTGCTGCGATACCAGCTTTGCGCACTGCTTTTACGCCTGACAATTCTGCAGGACCGGCAGGTGGGCGGTGCCGACGCGCGGAGCTTGGCTGTGCAGCGCTTCGCCAAGTTTCGCCGGCTGGTCGAGCAGAACTATGCTGGCTGGCATCAGGTATCCGCCTATGCGTCGGCTCTGGGTTGTACGGAGAAAAGCCTGACGCGAGCGGCGTTGGAGGCCACCGGCCAGAGCGCCAAGAGCGTCATCACGGCTCGTATTGCCCTCGAGGCAAAACGGCTCCTCGTTCACACCGACAGGCCAATTTACCTTATCGCCGAGGGCCTGGGCTTCGAGGAAGCAACCAACTTCGCCAAGTTCTTCAAGCGTGAAACGGACCGCGCCCCGATTGGCTTTCGCCGGCAATACAAGGGCTAGTTATGGCTACCTTTCGGCTCCAGTGAGGGTGGCCAATATTGAAGGCGGTTCTGTCGCTGTGGCCGCCTGTTTTTCCGCGAGCAGTTCGTCAAGGATGCCGTTCAGCTTGGCCAGTGGTGTACCGGTAGCGGGAAGCTGACATTTTTTCTCAATGGGCAGACGCAACGGCCTGCTCGTCGATATTTGCGCGGGCATAGATCTTTCGGGCGATGGCCGCGAGCACGAGCAGCGTCACCATCCCAACTAGGCAACAGCTGGCAAAGCCCGTTGAGAAAGACTGGCGGGCCGCTTCAAGCCAGGCCGGCACGACGCTCTCCTGAAGCGCCCTTGCGGTTTCGACGGCGCCACCGATCGTCGTTTTCACCGCTGCCCTCTCAGCGGCATCGAGGCCCGCAACATTCACCCCGTCCATCAGCATGCGATAGATCAAGGTGCCGAGGCTGCCGAGCAACGCGATGCCCAGCGCGCCTCCGAATTCGGCACTTGTCTCCGAAATCGCCGAGGCGGAGCCCGACTTTTCCGGCGGCGCGCTTCCGACGATCAGGCCGGTTGTCGTCAGCACGACCGGCACGAAACCGACGGCGATCACCATGGTTGCGCCGAGAACCCCGAACAGGCTTTCGCAATAGGCGGCGATCGACATCAGAAACATGCCCGCAGAGTTTATCACCAGGCCCAGCAGTACGGTACGGACCGGGCCGAAACGGTTGGTGAACCGATAGGCTTGCAAGGACATGACTGTGAAGACGATCGACGAGGGAACCGACCAGAGAGCCGCTTCGAGCGGTGTGAGGCCAAGCACGAACTGGAGGAACAGGTTCTGGTAGAGAAAGACGCCGAACACGAAGAACATCCCCGCAAGGTTTACCAGAAGCGAGGCCGTGAAGGCGGGCAGAGCAAAGAGCTTCAGATCGATCAGGGGATCCGGCAGCGTTTTCTGACGGCGCACGAACAGCCAGCCGACAATGAGCCCGCCGCCGATGGGCAGCAGATGACGAGTGTCAAAACCGTCTGCCGCCACATGCTTGAAGCCGTAGATGATGGGCAGCACGGTCGCGAGCGACAGCAGTACGCTCAGGAGGTCAAGCCTGGCGCCGTCCGCGCTCTTGTATTCCGGCAGCAGGATGGGAGCAGCAATCAGCAGGATGAGCATGACCGGGATGTTGATCAGAAATACCGCGCCCCAATGGAAATATTGCAGCAGAAAGCCGCCCAGGAGCGGCCCGATCAGGCCACCGAGGGCAAAAGCCGTGCCCCAAATGCCGATGGCGCGGTTACGCTCCGCCTCGTTGCTGAACAGGTTGACGATCAGCGACAAAGTTGAGGGTGCGATCGTCGCTCCGGCAATACCGAGAAGCGCCCGCGACACGATGAGCTGTTGCGCGGTGGTAGAAAAGGCCGCAAGCGCCGAGGCGACGCCGAAGGCGGCTGCTCCGATCAGCAGCACGCGGCGACGACCGATCCGATCTCCCAGCGTGCCCATCGTGACCAGGAAGCCGGCAACCATGAAGCCGTAGATGTCGTTGATCCAAAGGAGTTCGGAGGCCGACGGGTCGAGGTCGGCGACGATCGCGGGAATGGCCAGGAACAGGATGGACAGATCCATCGAATAGATGAGGCAGGCAATCGAGAGCACGCAGACCCCGATCCATTCCCTGCGTCCGGCAAGGTTCTGACCTGCTTTGGCACTTCCGGTATGCATGGAACTCCTCCTATAGCGGCGGCGGCAATGTGGCGCGCCAGATGATAAATGGCAACGCTCCAACCTTGTCGCGCCCGGTTGGAGATGCCCCGATCCAGCCAGATGCGGTCACGACGGGGCGGACGGCAGGATTTTCAGGTGAACCAATCCTCTCCTTGAATGTTGACATGCGGGTCAGAAAAACGAGGAGGTCGGCATGCTTGACGTGCAAAAGGCCAGGCATCAGACAGTCAAAGTAGATGGGGTAGACCTGTTCTATCGCGAGGCAGGGCGACGCGATGCGCCCGGTCTGCTGCTGCTCCATGGCCAACCCAGCTCATCCTACAGTTTCCGCGACGTCATCAGCCCCTTGGCGAGCGTAGCGCGGGTCGTTGCGCCCGATCTGCCCGGCTTCGGCTTCACGGAGGCACCCGATGACTATGAGTACACGTTCGACGCCATGGCGCGGACGGTCGATGCCTTAACGCGGGAGATCGGGCTGGAGCGGTTCTTCCTCTACATCCACGATTTTGGGGCGCCGGTCGCCTACTATCTGGCGCTGGCACGACCCGACCGCGTGCTTGGGCTCATCATTCAGAACGGCAATGCCCATGAGGAAGGCCTCGGTCCAGTTTGGGACGCCAGCAAAGCCTACTGGGCGGAACCCACCCTGGAGAACCGCGCGAACCTGCCCGAATGGCTGAATTTCGACGGGGTGCGGCACACATATGTCGGCGACATCCCGGATAGGCTCAAACCGCAGTTCGCGCCGGAAGGCTGGCATCTCGACTGGGAACGGATGAGCCGGCCCGGACTGGTCGAAATACAGTTTCGCATCTTCAGCGACTATGGCCGCTACGTCGCCCGTTTTCCGGAGATTTCGGCCTATCATCGCGATCATCAGCCGCCGGCGCTGTTAATCTGGGGGCGGCACGACCCGTATTTCGAGCTCGATGAGGTAATGGCTTATGCCCGCGAACTCGACCGGTTGGATATGCATATTTACGATGGGGCGCACCTTCTGCTTGAGACGCATCATCAGGAATCCGCCGCTCTTATGTGCGAATTCATCGTAAATTCGCAGAGCGCAATGCCCAAGTCGACATAGCCCAACCGAGATCAAGATGGGTCCGAATCGGCCGGTTTCGATCTTTCTCGCCCCTGCCGCATTGAGGACGGTGGCTGCGGCGCTGTTCGGCATAGGCTGCGGCATCAAGACCTTGCTTACCTCGCGGCAGGCTCCGCCCTCCCCCGACATTCGCTTCTTTGAAGGCTTCGCGCGCAGACAAGAGATGGACGGCGCGGCGATGCCTGTCGCATACCTGTAATAGTGTAACTTTAGGTTAGAACGGCTCCAGACTTGGGGCAAATCCTAACTTAGAGGCGAGCCAATGAACGAGCACACTTCCCAGAAGATATTCCCAACGACTCAGCTTGAAGACGCGGATGGCGATGGCCACAACACGAGCGTCAACCCGACCATGGGTGAAATCATCGGCAAGCGTTTCTCGCGCCGGAATTTTCTGCAGGGTTCGCTCGCCGTCTCGGCTATCGCGGCCACGGTCAGCCCCGTCGCCCTGATGAGCGCCGACGAGGCCCGTGCCCAGGACAAGAGCGGCTCCGCCTTCAAGTTCACCGAAGTGGAAGCCGGCGTTGATGCCAGCCACCACGTGGCCGATGGTTATGACGCCGACATCCTTCTGCGCTGGGGCGATGCCGTCCTGCCCGGCGCGCCGAAATTCGATCCGACCAAACAGACGGCCGATGCGCAGAGCAAGCAGTTCGGCTACAACAACGACTATGTCGGCTACATTCCGCTCGAAGGTTCGAGCGAGCACGGCCTGCTCGTCGTCAATCACGAATACACCAATCCGCACCTGATGTTCCCAGGCCTCGTCAAGGTCGTGGACGGCAAGATCAAGCAGGGCGCGCTCAGCAAGGAGCAGGTGGATGTCGAAATGGCGGCCCATGGCGGCACCATCGTCGAAATCCGCAAGGCCGGCGGCAAGTGGCAGGTCGTCACCGAGGGCAAATACAATCGCCGTATCACTGCCAGCACGCCGATGGAAATTACCGGCCCGGCCGCCGGCAACGATCGCCTGAAGACCAATGTCGATGTGACTGGCACGCGCGCCATCGGCACGATCAACAACTGTGCCGGCGGCGTCACGCCGTGGGGCACCTACATCATGGCGGAAGAGAATTTCCATGGCTATTTCTCCGGCAAGCTGCCGGAAGGCCACAAGGAGGCCGCCAACTACAAGCGTTACGGCGTTCCGGAAGGCAGCTACGAGTGGGCCAGTTTCTACGACCGCTACGATCTCGCCAAGGAACCAAACGAGCCGAACCGCTTCGGCTGGATCGTCGAGGTTGATGTCATGGACCCCGCCTCCACGCCGAAAAAGCGCACCGCGCTCGGCCGCACGAAGCATGAGGGCGCCGAGTCGATCGTCGCCAAGAACGGCAAGGTCGTCTTCTATCTCGGTGACGACGAACGGTTCGACTATGTCTACAAGTTCGTGACTGAAGGCACGTTCAACCCGAACGACCGCGCGGCCAACATGAACCTGCTCGACAAGGGAACGCTTTACGTCGCCAAGTTCAACGAAGACGGCACCATGCAGTGGCTGCCGATGATCCACGGCCAGGGGCCGCTGACCGCCGCCAACGGATTTAACAGCCAGGCGGACGTGTTGATCGAATGTCGGCGCGCGGGCGACGTGCTCGGTGCCACGAAAATGGACCGGCCGGAGGACGTACAGCCGAACGGCGTCAACGGTAAGGTCTACGTGATGCTGACCAACAACACCCGCCGCAAGGCCGACCAGGTCAATGCCGCCAACCCGCGCGCAGAAAACGCCTTTGGCCATATCATCGAGATCGCCGAAAACGACGGCGATTTCACCGCGACCTCCGGCAAGTGGGAAGTGCTTCTGAAGTGCGGCGATCCTTCCGTTGCGGCGGTCGGCGCGACCTTCTCCACCGAGACCACCAAGAACGGCTGGTTCGGCATGCCGGATAACTGTGCCGTCGATTCCGCCGGCCGGCTCTGGGTCTCGACCGATGGCAATAACAACAAGGCGACCGGCCGAACGGACGGTCTCTGGGCCGTCGATACGGAAGGTGAAGCCCGCGCCACGTCCAAGCTCTTCTTCCGCGTTCCCGTCGGCGCTGAGATGTGCGGCCCGCTCTTCACCCCGGATGACCAAACGGCTTTCGTCGCCGTCCAGCATCCGGCCGATGGCGGCGAGGACTGGCCGGGCCATGGCCGTCCGTCCTACTACGAGGACCTTTCCACCCGCTGGCCGGACTTCAAGCCCGACATGCCAGTGCGGCCTGCAGTCGTTGCGATCACCAAGGTGGGTGGCGGCAAGATTGCTGTCTGACACTATCAACGCGGCGGCAAGCCGCAACCAGAGCGGCGGCGAGGCCGCCGCCTGGCTGTGGATGCCGGCCGGGGTGAGTGCATCACCCCGGCTCGCAGCAGACGGAGGTTATCCGCCTTACGAAGCTAGAGAGTTCGTCCGCGGCAATCCAAAGAGGTCAGGACAAAATTGAAATCGGAGCGCCAGATCGTCGCTTCATCGATCCGCTCGAAGGGAGCGATCAGGCTGTTTTTCACTCCAAAGACCGCGTCCGACTCCAGATAGGGATCGTCGCCGACAAACGTGTGGGTGACGAGCTTCTGGTATCCCTCCGCAGTGATCAGATAGTGGGTATGGGCAGGGCGATATGGGTGGCGGCCCAGCGATCTCAACATCTGGCCGACCGGGCCGTCATCGGGGATCGGGTAGGAAACCGGCTTGATGCCGACAAAACTATAGGCGCCGTCGGCGCCCGTCACGAAAATCCCGCGATTATTCCATTTCGGCTGAATGTCCGGCTGCTGGACGTCGTAGAACCCATCGGAATTGTCCGACCAGACATCGATCAGCGCACCCTCGACGGGTTGGCCGTCAAGATCCAGCACGCAGCCGGTGAAAAGACAACTCTCGCCCCTGCCGTCCAAGGAGATCGTCTCTCCCATCTTACGCAGTGGCGCTCCTTCGACGTGAAACGGCCCGAACACAGTGTTTTCGGTTGCTCCTTCCGGCCGGCGATTATTGATGGCGTCGACCAGCATGGAAAAACCCAAGGCGTCGCTCAGCAGGATGAATTCCTGTCGCTCGTCGTGACAAAGATGGCCTGTCCGGGTGAGGAAGCTGATTGCCATCTCCCACTCCTGCTGGGTAAGGCTGACATCCTTCGCAAAGGCATGCAAATGCGTGACAAGCGACGCCATGACCTCGGCCAGTCGTGGCGCTATATCCTGGGCCATGCGTGCGTTGACCGCTTCTGCGGATTTTTCCTCGCTGAAATATCGAGACATCGAAACTCCTCCGAATGCGTTATTGCGGCCGCGCGCCCTCCCAGGCGTTTTGCAGCAGGGCGCGAATCGCCTGGCGCTCTATGGGACGCGGGTTCCAGTACGGGTTGCGGGTGGCCAGATCAGCTGCACGGTCGAGATCTGCTTCCTTCATACCGAGATCTCGCAACGCGGTAGGCGCGTTGATCGACGCTGCAAAGTCGTAGAGACCGGCTCCCAGTGAGCCCCCGAAGAGATCGGCCGCCGACTTCAGTTCATCTGCCGCTGCATGGGCGTTGTAGGCGGCGGAATGCGGAAGCACGATCGCATGGGTTTCTGAATGCGGCAGGTCGAAGCTGCCACCCAGCGTGTGGCAGAGTTTGTGGTGCAGGGCCATGCCAACGGTGCCGAGCACCGTTCCGCAAAGCCATGCTCCATAGAGTGCGTCCCCGCGCGCGCCGAGATCTTGCGGTTCGTTCAGAACCCGTGGCAATGCCCGCTTCAGAGCGCGCAGACCTTCCATTGCCATCATCGAGGAGATCGGATTGCGATCCCGTGCGTAAAGACCTTCTACGGCATGGGCCATCGCATTGAGGCCGCTGCTCACGCTCATGGCGACCGGCAATCCGACGGTCAATTCGGGGTCGTAAATGACGACCTCGGGCAGTATGCTGGCGGCCCGGACGGTCGTCTTTTCACCGTTTTCCGTCTGGCCGAGGATCGACGTCACTTCCGAGCCGGCATAAGTCGTCGCTACCACGATCTGAGGCGCGTCGTTGCGATAGGCGATCGCTTTCCCGAGCCCGATCGTCGATCCGCCCCCGAAGGAGACAACGCAATCGGCTCCGGCGGCACGATAAGTTGCCATCGCCCGCTCGGTCACATCGACCGGCGTGTGCATCGTGGCATCGGTAAACAGCCCGGCCGAAAGCGGGCCGAGGGCGGCGGCAATATCTTCGGCTTCCGCACTTTGATGTGGGGTGGACAGGATCAGGGCGCGCTTGCAGCCCTGCCCCGTGATTGCGTCGGCGAGTTGGCCAAGCGAGCCGGGCCCGAAGATGACCCTTGCCGGACCGATATTGTATTGGAAGGACGCTACCACACCCATCAACTCCGTCTTCGTTGCGCCATGTTCAACGATCGAGCTTGAACAGCGAAACTGCGTTGGTCCTGCCGATCTTCAGGCGATCTGCCTCCGAGATCGTGGTGCTATCAAACCAGTCTGCGGCGTGGTCGATATTCTCGAACGGCCAGTCGGTGGAGAACAGGATTCTGTCAGCGCCGATTTCCAGCATGGCATCGATCAGCGACTGAGTGCGGAAATTCCCCGACGTGGTGATGTAGAAGTTCTCGTTGAAATAGTCTGCGATGCGGCGCTTGGCGGGATAGCCCTTTTCGACCTTGACCCAAGCATTTCGGTTGTCGATCCGCCACATCATATAGGGCAGCCCCTCGCCCATGTGACCGACAATGATGCGCAGGCCAGGATGCTCGTCAAAGAGGCCGGACCCCATGAGCCGCAACGCATGCACGGCGGTTTCCTGTGCGAAGGCCCAGGTCGGGCCCATCAGCCACGAATGGCCGGCATAGATCCGGCTGTCCTGCGGCAGCGGGTTGCGCGGGTGGAGATAGAAAGGAACGTTGAGCTTTTCCATCTCCGCCCAGAACGGGCGGTATTGCGGCAGGTCGTAGTAAAGCGGGGTCGAGCCGTCGCCTTCCTGCGAAAACCCGTTCACCAGCGCGCCGACGAAGCCCATCGTCGTCACGCAGCGTTGAAGTTCCTCTATCGCAGCATCCGGATCCTGCAGGGGAAGCGCCGCAAAACCCAGAAAGCGGTTGGGGTTCTTGAGGCATTGCTCCGCTAAGAAGTCGTTGGCGCGGCGGGAGATTTCCAAAGCCTTGGCCTTGTCCGGGATAGCCTGCACAGCCGGAGCATTCAGCGAAAGGATCATCTTGTCGATGCCGTGGGCGTCCATCAGCCACAGGCGCTTGTCCTGTATGTCCAGAAGGCGGGCCGATAGTTCCGTCCAGTAGTCTCCAGGCACGAAACCTGCCGAATCCTGCAGCGTGTCGGGAATGGCGAAGTGTTCTTCAAGCGCTATTTTACCTTGCACGATACTCTCTCTTTCCTGTCTCAAATCTAGAATGGACGTGTACGGATCAGTACTGACCCTTGGGCGGCAGGCCTAAGAGATGCTGGCCGACCATGGTCCCAACGGCGTCCCAGTTCATCGAAATGTGGCGTCCGACGGCATTCGCATCCCGCCATGCCCGCTGGACGGGGTTGGACATTTGAAGACCGAGACCGCCGGTGGAGGCGTTCAAGGCTTCGACCGCCTGCAGGGACAGGCTGACGGCGAAGGACTGCGTGCGCCGCGCCAGAATCCTGTCTTCCTCGGTGATCTCGACGGTGCCGTTTTCGCGTGCCTGCGCCAGCTGCTGCGCCCTCGCCACATCACGCAACATGATTTCGCGTGCTGCATCGATAGATGCCGATGCCTCTGCCACCCTCAGCTGGATGGTCGGAAACTCTGCGATCTTGTTGTTGCCCCCGGCGACCGCGCCGCGCGTGATCCGCGTGCCCATATGGTCGAGATAGCTTGTCAACGCGCCTTTCGCGGCACCGATGGCGGCGCTGCCGAGGCAAAACGGAATCCCCATGAGGAGCGGAATGTTGAAAAGGCCGATGCCCTCGTATCCCCGCCCGCCCGGCGTTCTGCCCGCAGTTGCATCCGGGAAAGCCAGGATACGGTGCGCGGGCACGTAGACGTCTTTCAGGATCAGGCTCTTGGAACCGGTACCGGCCAGACCGACGACGTCCCACGTCTCGGCGATCGTATAGTCGCTTGCAGGCACCAGGAGAAAGGACGGGACGGCGCGCTCTCCCTCGATTTTTGGCGGGATGATGGCAGCGCACAATGCCCACTGCGCATTTTCGCAACCGCTCGCAAAGGCCCAGTCGCCGGAAAGGCGAAAGCCGCCCTCCACGCGCCCCGCCATGCGCGTCGGCGCATAGGAACCGCATACAAGTGCATCGGGGTTCGTGCCCCAGACTTCCTGCTGAACCCGTTCATCGAACATCGCAAGAAGCCACTGATGCGCAGAGAGAAGTCCCGCGACCCAGCCGGTCGAGGCGCAAGCCGACGACAGCTCGATATTGGCATCGACAAGCTCTGCAAAGGAGCCTTGATCACCGCTGAAACGGCCCGGCTTGACGATATCGAAATACCCGACGCCCCGCAGCAGGTCGATATTGCGGGCCGGCACGCGCCCCGCCTTCTCGGTATCACGAGCAGTGGCGCGGATCTCATCAAGAACCGGCGCGATGCGCTCGGCAAGACATGGGTTTTCTGCCCGCATCGAAGCGGGAAACAAGGCTGCTGTACTGTTCATGGAACTGCCCTCAGTTATGGGAGGTAAAAGGCGCGTGCTGTGGCGCGCAATAATTCGAGTTTTCGTACATTAACGGGGTGGTATCGTTGGAAAGACGGGTGTCTATCACCTGGCCGATGAAGATCGTATGCGTTCCATAGGGAACGGCACCCATGCGACGGCAAATCACGGCGGCATGGGCCGAATCCAGGACCATCATGCCCCGTTCATGGCGAACCCAATCGGCCGCTTCGAACCGGCGTTCCGGAGCGATCTTTCCGCTGAACCCTTCCGATACGGAAACCTGTTCGTGCGTCAAAACGCTGACGGCAAATTCCGGCACTTCCAGCAGCATGTCGTGCAGGTAAGTGCGGTTGTTCAGGCAGATAATGAGCGACGGCGGATCCATGGAAAGCGATGTCACCGCCGTTGCGGTCATGCCGTGGTCGGCTCCATTGCGACAGGCGGATATCACGGTAACCGTCGCCGGAAACCTGCGCATGGTTGCGCGAAACGCATCGCTGATAGGCGGAATTGCCGGTATAGGGCCGGCGGCAGCTGTGGCAGACATGAGTTCCTCCCGAGTCTCCTTGGTGTTAAATTATTGCAAACGCAACTATTGTCAATGCAAATTTTAGACTGCGGGCAATTTCTCGTTCGATGCTGATCCTTTTTGCGAAGTGATCCAGCGGCTCGTGTTGTCATTTGGGCCATTTAGGTGCATGTCGGAACAAGCCGCGGTCAGCCGCACACGAGATTTCGCCAGCAGACTGAGACATGTACAAACTTACCGATTCAGTTCCCTACCTGCTCAACCGTGCGGGCGTGCGGATCGCCGAGGTCTTCTCACAACGAATTGCCGAGAACGATCTCAGCGTTGCCATGTATCGAGTGTTGGCAATGTTGAGGGAGCGCAAGGAAAGCACGCTTGGGGACCTTGCCGACGTCGTCTCGGTTGAAATCTCCACCCTCTCACGGCTCGTCGGCACTCTGGCGAAACGCAAGCTGGTCTCCAGAACCCGTCCGGAGGACAATGGCCGTATCGTCATCGTTCGGTTGACCCCACAGGGAGAGGCACTGACTGAAAAGCTGATGCCGCTTGCCATGGAACTCGAGGCCACGGCTGTGCAGGGCATGTCCAAAGAGGAGGTCACCGCCCTGAAAAGTGCGTTGAAGCGGATGCACAGCAATCTGCCGGCCATGTCCGGAAAAGGGAAAACCAGCGACCAATAACTTTTGCACTTGCAAATATTTTATCTGCAAGTATCTAATGGCGCGTCAATCGTTGTCCTGGCATCATCTCTCTTCGGGATGAGGGTCCGGTGTGGGAGGAAACACGCCGACGACGATCCGGAGGATTTGTACATGGATCGATGCTGGCCTGCCGATGGCGGGAGCGTACTTCCTGTACTCAAATGTGTGGGGAGGGAAAATGACCATACAAGATGTCGCTATCGCCAAGGAACGCGTCCGCAGCCCGAACATGATCATCGCCCTATGCGGCCTTTTGATCCTTTTCGACGGTTATGACCTTATCGTTTATGGTGCGGTCGCACCTTCGCTGCTTCGAGAGGCAAGCTGGGCTCTGACGCCCGGCATGGTCGGAAGAGCCGCGTCAATCACCCTGTTCGGGATGCTGCTCGGCGCCCTGATTGCCGGAACCCTTGCCGACAGGATCGGCCGCCGCAAAGTCATAATCGGGAGCCTCCTGAGCTTTTCGGTGATGATGATCGGCAGCGGTTTGGCTCCGAGCTTCCTGATTTTCGAAGGAACCCGTTTTCTCGCCGGTCTTGGCCTGGGCGCGCTGTTCCCGACGGTAACTGCCTTGATCATCGAGTTTTCTCCGCCCAAGCGGAAAGCCATGGCCTACTCGACGGCGCTTCTCGGCTATCTCGCCGGCGGCATCATCTCGGGCATTCTCGGCATTATGCTGATCGAGACTTACGGTTGGCGCGTGCTGATGTTCATCGGCGGCGCACCGATACTGCTTCTTCCGCTGTTCCTGCGCCTCCTTCCGGAATCGCCGGAATGGCTGGCGACCAAGAACCGCCAGGCAGAAGCCAATCGGATTGCAGATCAGTATGGGTTGCCCAATCCCAATCCAAGGCCTGCTGCTCTGCGTCAGGTAGGCATCAAGTCGCTGTTTTCCGAAGGCCGCCTGCTGCCGACCCTGAACGCCTGGGGCATCCATTTCTGTTCGCTTCTGCTTACTTTCGGCATGGTGAACTGGCTGCCGACGATCATGAACAAGATGGGCTACGACCTCGGTTCCGCCCTTCTCTTCTCCGTCACGCTCAATCTTGGCGCGGCAATCGGCCTGCTGATCGGCGCGAGAATTGCCGACCTTGGCAACGTCAAGATGGTCGTGGCTGGAATGTTCCTCCTCGGCGCATGCTCGATCTGGATGTTGACCCAGGTAGGCCAGGGCCTTCAGGTCTACGGTCTGGTCGCGCTGGCTGGAACCGGAACGATCGGAACGCAGATTCTGGCCAATGTCCTGGTCGGAAATCTTTACCCGGTCGAAATTCGCGGCACCGGCCTTGGCTTTTCGCTGGGCATCGGTCGCGTCGGGGGCATGATCGGGCCCGCCATCGGCGGCGCCGTCCTGGGAGCAGGGCTTGCGCCACAATGGAACTTCTACATCTTCGCGACCGTCGGTGCGGTGGGCTGCGTTCTGGCTCTGGCGACACTGCTGTACAAGAAAAAGACTGTCTGAACTCTCGCCCGGGCCTCGGCAGGTCAAGGCATCCTATTCTGCAGGTATTGAACCCAAGAATGTAGGAGGCGGCTTCTCAAAAGCCGCCTCCTACTCTTGTTGTCCGGGCAGAGGCGCTGTTTCAATTCCTCTGATGCCAACCCTGTCGATCCTGGTTCGATCGCTAGAAAGCCAGTTGCACCTTCATCGACCGGGTTCTGTCGCCGGCAGTCTCAAAAGCCTCCACGGCCTTGTCGACCGGGAAGATACCGGTGAGCAGCGGCTTCAGATCGACGCGGCGTTTTCCGATAAGATCCACGGCAAGACCGAATTCCTCATGAAAACGGAAGGTGCCCTTCATCTCGATTTCCTTGGCGGCGACGATGTTCTGCGGGATGGCGACGTCGCCGCCGAGACCGAGCTGGACCACCGTCGAGCGGGGCCGGAGCACTTCCAGGCCGGCTCGTACGGCGCGTTCGTTGCCGGAAGCCTCGAACTGCACGTCGAAATAGCCCTTGTTTGCGGAATAGGCCACAAGCTGTTCCGGATTGCTGGCGACGTCGATGACCCGATCGGCACCGACTGCCAGCGCCTTGTCGAGGACCGCACCCATGACGTCGGTCGCGACGATCTCTCGGGCACCATGGGCACGGGCAGCGATGATCGCCAGCGCACCGATCGGACCGCAGCCGGTGACCAGCACGCGCTTGTCCGCAAGCGAGCCGGCGCGGGCCACCGCATGCAGCGTGACCGCGAACGGCTCCGCCATCGCCGCTTCGTTGATCGACACACCGTCCGCTATCCTGTGGCACTGCCACCGTTCGGCAACCAAGCGCTGGCGGAACGCGCCCTGGATATGCGGCATCGGCATGGCGCTGCCGTAGAAGCGCATGTTCAGGCAATGGTTCTGCTGGCCCTTCAAGCAGTAGTCGCAGGCATTGCAGGGACGGCTCGGCGACACCGCCACCCGGTCTCCGACGGCAAGGCCCGATGTCCCCGCCCCCAACGCCTTAATCGTTCCTGCAACCTCGTGGCCGAGGATCATCGGCTCGCGCACCCGCACGGTGCTGAAGCCGCCGTGATTGTAATAGTGCAGGTCGGAGCCGCAGATGCCGCCGGCCTCGATGGCGACCTCCACCTGTCCGGGCCCGAGCGCCTCGACCTCCCTCTCTTCGACGCGCAGGTCCTTGGCGGCATGAATGACGACGGCTTTCACGGGCATATCCTCAGATGACGGGGGTGGGCAGGGCGACGCCTGCAAAATGGGCGGCGAGATTGTCGCGCACCAGCTTGCCCATCGCCTTGCGGGTCTCGATCGTGCCGGACGCGTGATGCGGTTGCACCAGCACGTTGCCGAGTTCGAGGAAACGCGGATCGAGCTTCGGCTCGCTCTCGAACACGTCGAGTGCCGCAGATCCGAGCGCTCCGCTTTCGAGTGCGGCGAGCAGCGCTTCCTCGTCGATATTGGAGGCGCGCGAGATGTTGATCAGCATGCCTTCTGGACCGAGGGCGGCGATCACGTCTTCGGAGACGATGTGGTGGGTCGCGGCCGAGGCGGCGAGCGTCACGAACAGGAAGTCCGCATGCCGGGCGAGTTCGACCGGATCGGCGATGAAAGTCATCCCTTCCGCATAAGGTTTTGCTGCAACATCGCTATAAGCGATGTCCATGTCGAAGCCCTTGAGGCGCTTGGCGACTTCGAAGCCGATACGGCCGAGGCCGAGCACGCCCGCTCTTCTCCCCCAGACACGGCGCTTCAGCGGATAGAGGCCCTTCGCCACCCAGCTGCCGTCCCTCACCCATGTCTCTGCGCCGATCATGCCGCGCGATTGGACCAACATCATTGCGACGCCAAGGTCGGCGACGTCACTGGTCAGGACATCGGGCGTATTGGTGACCCGGATGCCGCGCGCCCGGCAGGCGTCGAGATTGACCGCGTCGTAGCCGACACCATAGACCGAGACGATCTCCAGCTTCGGCAGCCTGGCGATCAGTTCGGCGGAGGCGCCGAGCTCCCCCCGCGTGGCGATGGCGCGAATGCCGCCCGCATGATCCTGAACGAAGGCATCGCGGTCTTCAGCCTCGTAGAGCTTGCGTACGTTGTACTGCGCTTCCAGCTCGACGAGATCCCATTCGGGGTAAGGCCCGACGAGCAAGATGTCCGGCTTGGCCATTGGTTTCCTCCATTGTGATGTAGATGATGGTTTGTCGCTGCCCGTTTGGCGGGCTTCCCTAGAGGCAGGTCGTGATGCCGCCGTCGACATAGAGCGTGTGCCCGTTCACAAACGAGGAAGCCTTGCCGGCGAGAAACACCGCTGCCCCGACGAGCTCTTCGACGTCGCCCCAGCGCGCTGCCGGTGTGCGTTTCTCAAGCCAGGACGAGAATTCCGGGTTATCGACCAGTGCCTGGTTCAAGGGTGTCTTGAAGTAGCCGGGTGCAATCGCATTGATTTGCAGGCCGTGCTTTGCCCAATCCGCGCACATGCCGCGCGTCAGATTCTTCACCGCGCCCTTGGTGGCCGTGTAGGGAGCGATGCCCGGACGTGCCAGCTCGCTCTGCACCGAGGCAATGTTGATGATCTTCCCCTGCCCTCGGCCGATCATGTGGCGTGCCACTGCCTGGCCGACATAAAAGACGCTGGAGATATTGGTCTTCAGCAACTGCTCCCAGCGGTCGATGGGGAAATCCTCCAGCGGACTGCGGAACTGCATCCCGGCATTGTTGATCAGGATGTCGATCGCCCCGATCCCGTGCTCGATCGCCTCGACCCCGCGTTTGACGGCATTGGGATCGGTAACGTCGAAGTCGGCCGCCCTCGCCTCGTAGCCTTCATTCTGCAGGCTATCGACGGCGACTTGAAGCTTCACAGGGTCGCGGCCGTTCAGCACGACCGAAGCACCATGCTGCGCAAGCCCCCGCGCAAGCGCCAGCCCAATGCCCTGCGACGAACCCGTCACCAACGCACGCCGGCCGGCCAAATCAAATAATGGGAAGGTCATTCAAACCTCTTTCCGAAAAGAAAGTCCGGCGCTTCGCGTGACAATCGCGGCCGGGTTCAGATATCGACGATCAGGCCCTTGGCTTTCAGCACCGGCTCCAGCTTGCTGACCTCGATCACCGACTTGCCCTGCTTGTAGGCAGCGATATAGCCGGCTTCGGCATCCTCGCGGGCCTGCGAAAGCACGGCGGCCTCCTGTGCTTCAGCGCGGCGGACAACGACCAGTCCGTCGGCATCGCCAACGATGATGTCGCCCGGATTGATCGTCTCGCCACCCACGATGATCGTGTCGTTCACCGCCGCAATGGTTTCCTTGACGGTACCCTTGATGCAGACGCTCAGGGAAAAGACCGGAAAGCCGAGGTCCCTCAGCTGCAGCGTGTCGCGCACGCCCGTATCGGTCACCAGGCCGCCGATGCCCTTTGCCAGGCAGGCATTGGCAAGTACGTCGCCGAACGAGCCTGCCTCTTCGTATTCGCCGGCGGACACGACGATGATGTCACCCGGCTTGGCATAGTTGATCGCCAGCTGAAGCATGATGTTGTCACGCGGCGCGCATTTGACCGTGAAGGCCGGACCGCACAGCTTCATCCGGTAATCCACTGGCTTCAGGCGTGAGGAGAGCGCTCCGCGGCGTCCTTGCGCTTCGTGGATGGTCGCCGGCGAAAATTTGGAAAGTGCCTCGATGTCGGCTTTGCTCGGCCGTTCGGCGATGTCTTTAATGTGGATCATGGAAACCTCCCACGGTTAGGCCGACGGCGGGCACGTCCCGCCGCCTGCAGTCTTCGATGATTTGCAATTGGATGGAGTACCCGGACCAAAGGCCTCAGGGGATCGGGTCGAACTTCAGTTCGGAGAGCGGCACGACCTTGTCGTTACGCGTCATCTTGTATTCGGTATTCGGGCCAAGCCACTTGTCCCAGATCTTGTTGAGGTCGCCGGAGGTGTCGAGCTTGCGGAGCACCTCGTTGATCTTGACCGTCAGCCCCGGATTGTCCTTTGCCATGCCGATCCCGATAGGCTGGAACAGCATCGGGTCCTCGATCATCCGCATTTCCTTGCCCTTGGTCTTGGATTCGTTGACGAACTTTGTCGTCGTCATCGTGTTCGCCACCATGCCCCGCGCCTTGCCCTGCTGGACGGCAAGATAGGCGGACGCAGTATCCTGGAAGGTCAGCGGGTCGGACTTGTTGAGCTTGATCGACATTTCCGAAGTCGAGCCCTTGGTCGAGGCAATGCGCTGGCCTTCGTAATCGACCTTTTTCTTGCCGGGATCATCGGCCGGAACAATCAGCATTTCCTTGGCAAGGTAGTAGGGATCGCTGAACTGGATCTGCTCTGCGCGGCTCAGCGTATAGGCTAGATTGGCGACAGTGATGTCCACGCGGCCGAGCTTGACTTCCGGCACGCGCGCTTCAACCGAGACCGGCTTGATTTCGGCCTTGACGCCCAGTTCCTTGGCGATCGCATTGCAGAGGTCGACGTCGAAGCCGGCCATCTCGCGGGTCTTCGGATCGGGTGCCGCGAAAGGCACCACGTCGGCAAACGTCGCGCAACGAAGCGTCTTGGCCGACATGATCGTGTCGAGTTGATCCGCTTTTGCCGGCAAGGCCGCCGAGGCACCTGCCAGCACGGCGGTAAGAGTTGCGTATTTCCAGTTCATTGCTGTTCTCCTTTGTTATTGGTGGTGAGTGTCAATGGCGCAGATCGGCGAGGAACCGCTGAGCACGGGGATGGCGGGGTGTCTTGAAAAACTCGTCGGGCGGGGCCGTTTCGAGGATCTGTCCCGCATCGATGAACCAGATGCGGTCGGCGACATCGCGGGCGAAGCCCATTTCATGCGTAACGCAGATCATGGTCATGCCTTCCGATGCCAGGCTCTTCATGACCGCCAGCACCTCGCCGACCATTTCCGGATCGAGTGCGCTGGTCGGCTCGTCGAACAGCATGACCGGCGGCTCCATGGCGAGTGCGCGCGCTATCGCCACCCGCTGTTGCTGCCCGCCCGACAGCTGGCCGGGATATGCCCGCGCCTTGTCGGCGAGCCCAACGCGATCGAGAAGCTTCAGCGCCTTCTCATGGGCGACATTCGCCGCCACGCCCTTCACGCGGATCGGCGACATCGACACATTTTCGACGACGGAGAGATGCGGGAACAGGTTGAAGTTCTGGAATACGAAACCGATCCGGCTGCGCAGCAGGTTGAGTTCCCTCGTCCGCATTGCCGCATGAATGTTCTGACCATCCAGGGTGATCGATCCGCTGTTGATCTCCTCAAGACGGTTGATCGTACGGATCAGGGTGGATTTCCCCGAACCGGAAGGTCCGCAGATCACCACGACCTCGCCTCGGGCAACTTCGGCGTCAATGTTCTTGAGGACCGGATAATCGCCATAGCTCTTGCAGACGTCCGAAAGGTGGATTGTCTGCAACTGCTGGGTCTGTGCGGCTGAGGTGCTCATAGCTGCTCCGATATGATTTTGGCCGGCACGAGTGCCACCGGCGCTGCGCCGCCGGACAGACCCGCGCGGCGGCGCGTGATACGGCGCTCGACTATGTTGGCGACATGCGTCAGGCTCCAGCAGATCGCGTAGTAGACGACCGCGAGGATGAAGAAGACCTGGAAGGGCTGGGTCAGAAGCTGGTTGTTGACCTGGCTGGCCGCAAAAGTGAGGTCCGGGACATTGATGACATATCCGAGCGTCGTGTCCTTTATCGTCGAGACGAAGGTCGAGATGATGCTCGGGATCATGTTGTAGAGCGCCTGCGGAAGAATGATGAAGCGCATCGCTCCGAGAGAGCTGTGCCCGAGGGCACGGGCGGCATCCATCTGGCCGCTGCCGAGCGCGACAATGCCGGCGCGTACGACTTCGCTCAGGAAGGCGCCCTGGTAAACGACGAGCGTAGTCAGCATCGTCACGAAGCTCGGAACGTCTGCGCCCGTCCAAAGTGGGACGAGGAAGTAACTCCAGAGGATAAGCATCAGGAGCGGCACACCGCGGGTTATGTAGACGAGTGCGGTGACCGGCCACCGCAGCAGTCGCCATTTCGAAAGTCGCGCGAGTGCCAGCAGGATGGCGACCGGGAAGGCGAGCATGATGCTGAGCGCCGACAGGATCAGCGTATTTGCAAGCCCGCCGAGCGGGCCGTTCGGATATTGACCGATCAGCAGCAGAAGCCAGTAGTCCTGGATGATGGCGATGACATCGTTGATCATGCGCGCGCACTCCGGGCCGGATCGGCGCGCATCGAGAGATAGGCGCCGGCGCCCATGATCAGGAGCGAGAAGAACAGGTAAAGAACCGTACCAACCAGGTAGATTTCGAAGGTGCGGAAGCTCAGGTTTTCGACTTCCTTCACGGCATGCGTCAGTTCGGACGCACCGATGACGATGGCGAGACTGCTGTTCTTGAACAGGGAAACGCTGTGGTTGATGAGCGGAGGAAGTGCATTGCGCACGCCCTGGGGCATGATTACGAAGCGCATCGCCGAGACATAGCTGTGACCGAGGGCTTTTGCGGCTTCCATCTGGCCCGGGCTTACGGAGCGAAGGCCGGACCGCAGGTCCTCGCTGAAATAGGCTGCCTGGCACAGGCCGAGGCCGATGACGGCGAAGATCGTTTCGGCATTATGGGCCGCGAGCCAGGACGTCAGGCCTGGCGGGAACAGCGTGAATATGCCGAAATACCACAGCATCAGCTGCACGAGGGTCGGCACGTTGCGATGGTAGGAGACATAGGCGGCCACGGCCCCGTCGCCAAAGCGGAGCGGCGAAAACCGGATGCACAGAAGCAGCAGCGCGAGGGTCATGGCCAGCAGCCACGACCCGATATAGATGACAAAGGTCATCTCGATGCCGTGCAGGAGCATCGCGGTATATTCAGGGTTCCTCAGGACGGCCCAGAGATCGAATCCGTTCACCGCCCCGGCTCCCTGGAACTGTCCGGACCTGCGGGAGCCGGCTGCGGCCGGGCTGTCTGCAGGCCGCCCATGACCTGCAAAGTCGGCGTGATTTCCATGTGGCCGA
Organism: Neorhizobium sp. T25_13; assembly: GCF_002968675.1. Taxonomy (NCBI): domain Bacteria; kingdom Pseudomonadati; phylum Pseudomonadota; class Alphaproteobacteria; order Hyphomicrobiales; family Rhizobiaceae; genus Neorhizobium; species Neorhizobium sp. T25_13. Next base: position 234,411 of record NZ_PVBI01000009.1, on the reverse strand, counting down.
TATTGACGGCCACCGGCGCGGCGATCGCGAATGCTATGGCCTCGGCGATATCGGCTGCCTGAGGCAGCTCGAAACCATCGATGAACCGTTCGCGAATACTGGGATCGTCGCCGTGCACGTGATTGAAAATGTCCGTCGCGACCCGCCCGGGGCAGATTTCTGTCACCCGCACCCGCTTGCCGAAGACATCGATGCGCAGCTGGTTCGATAGCATGGCGACGCCGGCTTTCACTGCGTGATAGACGGAGTTGCCGCCGAAGTTATAGTTGCCGGCGATCGAGGAAATGTTGATGACATGGCCCCGATCGCGGGCGACCATTCCCGGCACGATCAAACGGCAAATGTGCAGGACGGCACGGAGATTGACATCAACGAGAAGGTCGATATCGCTCTCGTCCGCTTCCAGGAATTTCTTCGGCCGATCGACGCCGGCATTGTTGACGAGGATATCGAACTCGATGCGACCGGTGAGTTCGGCGAGTGCCGGACGGTCGGTAACGTCAATCACATGAGCGATGCAGCCCGTGCGTTTGGCCAGATCCTGCAAAGCATCGCCGCTGCGTGCGATCGCGTGGACCTCGATATTCTCACGCCGAAGCCGCTCCACCACAGCGGCGCCGATACCGGAGGAAGCGCCGGTAACCAGTGCGGTCTTGTAATCGGAGAATGGCATTCGGATCCCCTTGTTGTTGTTGCTGACAGTAGCGAACCTTTAATCTCTTGCCTAAGACCGATTATTTGTGGAGCAATAAGCAACGGCTATGGAGGCTCGGCTCCGCAATGTCGGTAGATGACCATCACCGGGCGGGATCGCAGTCGGCGGCGTTGCAAAAGAAGATCGCGTCTGCAAACATACGTCTGCTCAAGACAAAAAGAAAAAGATCCGAATGGACATCAGACGCCTCAAATCCTTCATTGTGATCGTCGACAGCGGCAGCATCACGCGCGCTGCCGACCTGCTGCATATCGCGCAGCCTGCGCTTAGCCAGCAGCTGGCGGCGCTGGAGGAGCATTTCGGTCAGAAGCTGCTGATCCGCAGCCAGCAGGGCGTCAGCATGACCGATGCGGGGCATGCGGTGTACCGCCATGCGCAGATCATTCTTCGCCAGATGGAACAGGCGCAGGCGGACGCTTCCGCTGCCGGCAACTCACTTGCCGGGCGCGTTTCCGTGGGGCTCGTGCCGTTCAGCAGTGCCGCGACGCTGTCCGTGGACCTGCTGGCCGAAACGCGCAGGCGCCATCCCGGCATCCTGCTCCATCTCACGGAAAGCGTCGGCCAGACCTACAGTCAGATGATCATGAACGGCCGTCTCGAAATGGCGCTGATCCACGGGGCCGGGCCGATCAAGGGCGTACGGTTCGAACCGATCTTGAGCGAGGAGTTCTATCTCGTCGCCCACCGCGATTTTGCGATCGAAGCGGACAGCAAGCCCATTCCGGTTACCGCTCTCGACGGCTTGCCGCTTCTGATGCCGCCTGCTTACAACTTCGTTCGCCGTGCGGTCGACACCGCGTTCACGCGCAGCCGGATCAACCTCAAGGTCGTGGCGGAAGTCGAAATCGTCAGGACATTGGCGCGCGCCGTGGGCAGCGGTCTCGGAGCGACCATCATGCCGAAAGCCATCGCCGACCGTATCGTGACGGAATCAGGCGAGCCGCTGATATGTCGGCTCGTTTCCCCGCGGATCGAGGAAACCCTGTCGCTCTGCATTGCCGAACAGAACTCGCTGTCCGAGCCGGCGTTGGCGGTCAAGAATATCCTTCTCGAGCTGACCGCGCGGCTGAGAGCATAAGACGAGTCCCGGCACGAGGCAGCCGCGCCGGATGATCGGATCAATCGTCAACGCATGTCCCTGCAGAACTGGGCGATCCGCGCGCATCCCTCGTCCAGCATTGCCATGCTCGTTGCGTAAGAAATGCGGAAATGGGGGCTCATGCCGTAAGCTGCGCCTTGCACTGTCGCCACATGATGTTCGTCCACGAGAGCCATGACGAAATCGACGTCGGTCTCGATCTTCCGCCCGCCCTTGCTGGTCTTGCCGATCAAGCCGGACATGTTGGGATAGAGATAGAACGCGCCCTCTGGCTTGTGGCAACGCAATCCCTCCACCTCCGACAAGCGATCGAGGACGAAATCGCGCCTCTCGCGGTAGATCGCAGCTCGCTCCTTGAGGAGATCCTGGGGCCCGTCCAGCGCCGCGATGGCTGCCGCCTGCGTCACCGTGGTGATGCCACCGCCGTTCTGCCCGTTGACGTTGCTGATCGCACCAATGAGTTCCTTGGAGCCGCTGGCACAGAAGCCGAGCCTCCAGCCGGTCATGGCGTAAGCCTTCGAGACGCCGTTCATGGTCAGGACACGATCATAGAGCCGCGGTTCCGCGTCTACGATGGTGCAGAATTCGAAACCGTCATAGACCAGATGTTCGTAGATATCGTCAGTCAGGATCCACACGCCCGGATGGCGCAGCATGACCTGCGCGATCGCCGCCATTTCCGCGCGGGAGCAGGCCGCGCCGGTCGGATTGTTGGGAAAATTCAGGATCAGCCATTTGGTACGCGGCGTGATCGCGGCTTCCAGATCCTCCGGACGCAGCTTGAAGCCGGCCTGCTCGAAACAGGGTACCGCCACCGGAACGCCACCGGCGAACTTGACGATATCGGCATAGCTGACCCAGGAGGGCGTTGGAATGACAACTTCGTCGCCGGGATTGCAGGTAGCGAGCATCGTGTTGAAGATCACCTGCTTGCCGCCGGCTGAAACGACGATCTGACTGGCATCATAGTCCAGATTGTTGTCCCGCTTGAACTTCCTACTGATCGCCGCCTTGAGCGCCGGCGTGCCGTCCATCGGCGGATATTTCGTATCACCGCCAAGCGCCGCGGCATGGGCCGCCTCGATGGCATGCAGCGGCGTCGGGAAATCCGGCTCCCCGGAAGACAGGCTGACAACCTTGATACCCTTTGCGGCCAGTTCCCGGGCGCGTTGGGTCATGGCAGCGGAGGCGGATATGGAGACGTTTTTCAGGCGATCGGCTGTAGAAGACATCGGCATTAACTTTCGACGAAGATTGGGACGGGAGACGGCCGACCAGGCAGCCGGTGAGTCAAAGCGCGAGTTCGGCAGCCGGCGCGAGCATCGCGCCGGAGGCTTCGATCTCGCTTCGGACAATATGCGCAAGTTCAAGGGAACCCGGCGTGTCGCTGTGGACGAGGATTGACCGGGCGGGCATGGCAATGGTGTCGCCCTCGATAGTCTCGACGGTTCGGTCGAGAAGAAAGCGGCGCACCCTTGCCCGCACCGAAGCCTCATCCTTGATCACGGCGCCCGGTAGGCCGCGGACAACAAGCCTGCCTTCGGCATCATAGGCCCGGTCGGCCAGGAAAAGCGCCAGCGTCTTCAGCCGCGCCCGTTTGGCCGCCTGCTCTATTTCGCTGTCCGGCGTCACGAAAACCACGAGACCCGGTTCCACCGTCGCGATGGCATCCATCATCAGATCGGCGAGCACCGGGTCACGGTTGACCATATTGCCCATGGCGGCGTGAAAGCTGATATGCCCGACAGTAACGCGTTCGCTCGCGGCGATCGCCATCAGCGCGCCGAGCTGGTAGAGCATCTGCTGGCGCAACTCATCCGCCTGGAAGGGCATTTCGCGCCGTCCAAAGCCAAGCCGGTCGGGCAGGCCCGGATGTGCGCCGATGCCAACCCCGTTCGCCTTGGCAAGCCGCACCATGCGCGCCATCGTATCCGGATCGCCACCGTGGAAACCGCAGGCGATATTGGCCGACGACACGACCTTCATCATCGCCTCGTCGTCGCATAGCCGATAAGGGCCGAACCCTTCGCCCATGTCGGAATTCAGATCGATTCTCATCGGCAACTCCCTTTGACCGATCGTATTTCAGGCCATCGCCGTCAAGGCGCGTTTGACCATCCCTGATGTGGTCCGGACGTCTTCGACATAACGCGCGACCGCCTGCTCCACTGCGCGCGCCTCCGCATGCGTGGACCGCACGAACCGCAAGCGGCTGCCTATGCGGGCCTGGCCAAGCCGCCACAGGTCGCATTCGATCACGCCGGCGATCTTCGGATAGCCACCCGCCGTATTCGCATCGCTCATCTGGACTATGGGCTCCCCACCGGGCGGGACCTGGATCACACCGGCCACGATCCCGTGGGAACGCATCTCAACCGACGCCGTCGGCTTGATGGGCTCGCCCGACAGACGATAGCCCGTGCGGTCGCTGCGGGAAGAAATCTTCCATGTCTGGCTCCAAAAGGCGTCGCCGTCATTGGGAAACAGGGCATGCTCGCCACCGGGCAAGGCACGGACCGGCAGCGCGCCGTCAACGAGATCCGGAAAGACGTCCCGGAGCGCCACGGCGGGCTCGATGACAGCCAGGCCGCTGGCCGGCACCGGGGCAAAGTTGGCGCAGTCACCGAGCGCGATCCGGTCACCTTTTACCAAAGGCCGACCGGCATTGCCGCCGAAGCTGCCGCGCAGGGATGTGCTGCGCGATCCCATCACCGATGGGACATCCAGGCCCCCGCCGAGGGAAACATAGGCGCGCGCAAGTGTCGGAGGGTGCTTCAGCTCGAGCACCTGTCCGACCTCGGCGGTATAGGCGCACCAGGGAAGCAATTCCAACCCGTCCAGTATCGGATCGCCATCGGCGCCCGTGACCGCGAAGACGGTCCGCCGGTCGAAACGCAGGCTGAATGGAAAGGTCTGCACCTCTATCCCTGCCGCACCCTCATCATTCCCGACAAGAATATTGCCGATCCTCACGGCAAGCGGATCCATCGCACCGCTGGCCGAAACGCCGATATCGCGATACCCCGGTCGCCCGAGATCCTGGACCGTATTGAACGGGCCGGTTTCCACAATTTCGATCATAGCTCGATCCTAGCCGGCACGAACCGCACCGTATCGCCCGGCGCCATCATCGCCGGTGTGCGCGACGTCGGATCGAACATCTGCAATTCTGCGAAACCAATGGAATTCCAGCCGTTCGGGCCGGTGAGCATTGCAACGCCGGTCTGCATGCCGCCAATGGTCACGCAGCCCTTCGCCATCTTCAGCGACGGCACGGTCTTTCGCGGCATGTAGATGCGCGGATCGAGGCCGTGCAGGTAACCGAAGCCTGGAGCGCTGCCCAAGGCAAAAACACGGTAGGTCGCTTCGTGATGAATACGGACGATCTCACGGTCGCTGAGCCGGGCAAGGTCGCAAAGCGCGGGCAGGTCCACCGCATGCTCCCCGCCGTAGTGAACAGGGATTTCGATCGTCTTTCCGTCCAGATCGATGCTGCGGGCATTGTCCCATGCCTCCAGCAGCCGCGCCACGACGGCATCCGGATCCTGCGGCGCCTCCCGGAATATCGTCAGAAGGTTGGTCATTCCCGGAACGATTTCCGCGATGTCCGGCCAGCCTCGGACCGCCTGGGAGAGGGCCCAAATCCGGCGCTGTGCGGCGAGATCGAATTCTCCCGGCGCCTCCAACAGGAAGGACCTCGCGCCGATCGAGGAAACCCGAGCCCGGCCGCGGGCGGCGGGCAAGATTTCGCGCAACGGCGCATGGCTGTTGATTGTGGCAATCATGGTTGAGGCTCGATCTCGAACAGGGGATCGCCGAAGCCGACCAGCGCATCGGGTTCGGCAAGCTGCTTGGTCAGAATACCCGTGCGGCCGGCACAAAGTGGAAGCAGGACGGGGCCGACGCGAAGGAAGCCGAGGATGTCTGTGGCGGAAACCGATCGCGATGGGCTGCCTGGGTAAAAATGGCCGGCCATCGGCGCCTTGACGACCACCGGCGGCTGAGCCGTCGGCGCTGGCCGAGAGGTCACGGACACATCGATCCCGGCTTCATTCCCCGTGGCAATGACGATGCGTAACCGTCCGCTGGGCCAGGAGATTTCCAGGCCACTTACCCCGGCTGCTGTCAGCGCCTCGGTGAGGAACGCGATCGTCGCGGGATCGCTGAAATCGATCGCGCTCATGGCGCTCTCCGTTGTTTCAGCCATTGCTCGAGATAATGGATATCCGTCTCGCCGCGCGCAAACGCGCTGTCCTCGAAGAGCGCACGCAGGAAGGGAATATTCGTGGAAATTCCGTCCACCTGCGTTCCGGCAAGCGCCTCGCGCATCCTTGCCATCGCCTCCGCCCGCGTCGGCGCATGAGCGATCAGCTTGGCGATCAGCGAGTCGTAATAGGGTGGCACCTTGTACCCCGCATGGATATGGGTATCGACCCGGATGCCCATCCCTTCGGGAAAGGCGAGACTGGTGATGACACCGGCCGACGGCAGGAACGTTTCGGGATCCTCGGCATTGATGCGACATTCGAAGGCGTGACCCTCGCATTTAACGTCAGCCTGGGCCAGTTCGAGCGGATCGCCCTGAGCCACTTTGATCTGCGCCTGCACGATGTCGATCCCGCTTGTCATTTCGGTGACCGGATGTTCGACCTGAAGCCGGGTGTTCATCTCGATGAAATAGAAAGCGCCATCCTCGTAGAGGAATTCGAAGGTTCCGACGCCCCGGTAGCCGATCTGGCGGCAGGCCTCGACACAGGCTCTCCCGACGGGCCGGATCACGTCCGGCGATATCCCCGGTGCCGGCGCCTCTTCCACGACCTTTTGATGGCGGCGCTGCATCGAGCAATCCCTGTGCCCGAGCCAGACTGCATTGCCATGGGTGTCGCAAAGGACCTGGATCTCGATATGGCGCGGATGCTGGAGGAATTTTTCCATGTAGAGCGACGGCGAGCCGAAAGCCTGCCGCGCCTCCTCCCGGGTGAGCGCGACCGCCTCTTGCAGCAGACCGGCCTCCGGCACGACACGCATGCCCCGCCCGCCGCCGCCGCCGGCAGCCTTGATGATGACGGGATAACCGATCTCAAGGGCCAGGCGCTCGACGGCGGCCGGATCGTCGGAAAGCGCCGTATCCGGTCCCGGGACACAAGGAACTCCAGCTGCGATCATTGCCCTCTTTGCCGAGATCTTGTCGCCCATCGCCTCGATCGACGACGCGCTCGGACCGATGAACGCCAGTCCGGCCCTTTCGACCGCATCGGCGAATGCGGCATTTTCCGAGAGAAAACCATAACCGGGATGGATGGCGCCGGCGCCCGTCAAGCGCGCCGCCAGAAGAAGAGCATCCTTGTTGAGGTAGCTTTTTGCCGCGCTCGAAGGGCCGATGCACAGGGCGCTATCGGCGGTCTTGCCATAGGGTGCCTGCCGATCCGCTTCGGAATAGACGACGACGGTCTTGAGACCCAGTTCCCGGCAGGCCTTCTGGATCCTGGTCGCGATCTCCCCGCGATTGGCAATGAGAACCGTATCGAAACGCGGGCGATTGTCGAATGTCTCCGGCATCACGCGATCTCCGCGAGCAGATCACCCGTCTCGACTTCACCGCCGTCGATTTCGGTCAGGCTGACAATGCGCCCGGACCGCGATGCGGCGATCTTGTTGAAGACCTTCATCGCTTCGATAATGAAGAGAGTCTGCCCCTCCGTCACCTCATCTCCAGGCTTGACGAACGGCCCCTCGCCCGGTGCCGAACTGCGATGCAGCACGCCGGAGACCGGCGCTTTTACGGGAATGGCCGACGCGTGACCGACAGCCGACAGTTCATCAGGCCCCATCGACACACCCGTAACCGGCTGTTGCCCGCGCGCCAAATCAACGGAGGCCTCCCCCGCCATTGGCTGCGACCGGAAGATTCGAACCGTCAGGTCCTTCTCGGTCACGGTGAGTTCGGTGATGCTCGATCGACCGACAAAGTCGATCAGGGTCTTGATCTTCGAGAGGTCCATATTCGCGCTCGGTATTTCGAATGCCGCCGCGCGATTTCGGAGATCAAGTCGCGTGATACGGTAACGTTGCGTAACACGATCGCGCCGCCGATGGGGTCAGACGAACTTTTGATGGACCGGTTCAGTTCCGAAATCCGTGCGGACGATCGGGCACCCCGTCGAGTTTCGGCCGTTGCTCATGGCGCGTCAGCCGTTGCAGATCAGCGAAAACGGGCGGCAGACAACGCTGATAGATCGATGGCACATTCGCGCCCGGCGATCAGGTCGGCAACAAGCGCGCCGCTAACCGGTCCGGCTGCAAGGCCGACGTGACCGTGACCAAAGGCATGAACGATATTTTCGGAAGACCGCGAAAACCCGATCACCGGAAGGCCGTCCGCTGTCGAGGGACGATGCCCCATCCACCGGTCGATATTCCTGTCCTCGGATATATCCGACAGCGCGGGATAGGTGTCCTTCGCGTGTTTCAGCAGAATGTCGGCGCGGATCCAGTTCGGTCTTTCCTCGACACTTGCCAGCTCGACCTGTCCGGCAATGCGAAGTCCGGCAAGTGTAGGATTGTTGCCCATCCTGCCGTCGCTCGGCATGATCGGCATCTCCCCCTTCGCCAGATGATAGGGAACGACCACGTGGTAACCGCGCTCGCTCTGCATCGGGATTGTCTCACCGGCGAGCGCCGCTAGCTTTTTCGAATGTATTCCGGCAGCGATGACGGCCTTGTCGCATGCCACGATGCCCGCCTCTGTCCGGACGCTCGAAAGCCGGTTGCCGGTAAGATTGAAACCGGTCGCCCTTGCATTGATGCGCTGGGCGCCAAGATCCACCGCGTGATCCACCATCGCCGCGACATAGCCTCCCGGATCCACGCAATGACCGCCATCCTCGACGAAGGCAGCAAAGGAGTAGCGGGGTGAAAGGTTGGGCTCGAGTTCGTGCAGTTCGGCTGAGGATAGCTCTCGATAGGAAACGCCGTTGTCGCGCCGCAGGCGCCACGCAAAAGCCTCGGCCTCGAAAGCCGCGCGATCCCGGTACACGTAGAGCAGGCCCCTGCGCCGGATGAGATCCGGCCGTCCGATTTTTTCCGCCAGTGCCGCATGCCGGGTTGGCGCATCATGCAGGAGGCTCGCCAGAATTCTTGCGGTCCGTTCGACCTTGGATCCAGTCGAGCCGGCCAGCATGAACCGCAGCAACCAGGGTGCGAGGCGTACCAGATGCCGCCAGCGGATGGTCAGCGGTCCGGAAGGATCGGCAAGATAGCCGGGCACCTTTCTCCAGAGGCCGGGCATCGACATCGGGATGATCGAGGCAGGGCTCAGCCAGCCGCTGTTACCATAACTCGCCGCGTGGCGACCGCCGGGCTGTTCCGGTTCGATAATGGTGACCTCGTGCCCGTCGTTCAACAGTTCGAGTGCCGTCGATGCACCGACGATACCCGCTCCGATGACCACTACATGCATGGCGTTTCACTCTGCGTGACTGGAATAAGCCGGTTCATTCCTGAAACGCCTCTTCGCGGACGGCCTTGATCTTCGGCAGGGCGACCACGGCGATGGCGACCACAGCAAGGACAAGCAGACCTGCCGAAATCGGACGATCGACAAAAACGCTGGGATTGCCGCGTGCGAGGAACATCGCTCTACGGAAATTTTCCTCCATCATCGGCCCCAGAATGAGGCCCATCACCAGTGGTGCAGCGTCGCAATCGAGCTTGGCGAAGACGTAGCCGGCGACGCCGAAGGCGCCGAGCAGCCAAATATCGAAGACCGAGTTGCCGAGCGAGAACGCGCCGATCGAGCAGAACACCACGATAGCCGGAAAGAGATAATGGAAAGGCATCGTCAGCAAGCGGGTCCAGATGCCGATCAGCGGCAGGTTCAAGACCAGCAGCATGAGGTTGCCTACCCACATCGACACAATGACGCCCCAGAAAACGTCAGGATGTTCGGAAATCAGCGTCGGCCCGGGTGCGATACCCTGCATGATCAGGGCGCCGAACATCAGGGCCATGACGGCATTGGCCGGTAGGCCGAGCGTGAGCAGCGGGACGAACGAAGTCTGGGCGCCGGCATTGTTGGCGCTCTCGGGCGATGCCACGCCTTCGATCGCACCACCGCCGAAACCTTCGGGCGGGTTGGCAACGCGTTTCTCGACGGCATAGGCGGCAAAAGCGGCGAGAAGCGCGCCGCCGCCCGGCAGAAGTCCCAGCGCTGAACCGATCCCCGTGCCACGAAGAATCGGCGCAACCATCCGCCGCCAGTCTTCCCGCGACGGGATCATCGAGAAGAATGGTGCGTTGATGGCGGTGCGGCTTTCCGGGGTTTCCAGATCCTTGATCAACTCGCCGATGCCGAATAATCCCATCGCTACAACGACGAAATTGATACCGCTCGACATCTCTTCAAAACCGAGCGTGAAGCGCGGTACGGCAGTTTGCACGTCTTGGCCGACAAGACCGACCAGAATGCCGATGAAGACCATGGCGAGTGCCTTCGGCAGCGATCCGCGCGAAAGCACGACCGAAGCGACAAGCCCGAGGATCATCAGGGAAAAGTATTCCGCCGGGCCAAACAGCAATCCGATTTCGGCAAGCGAAGGCGCAAACAATGCCAGCAACAGCGTGGCGACGGTGCCGGCAAAAAAGGAGCCGATCGCTGCTGTCGACAGTGCCACGCCCGCTCGTCCGTTGCGGGCCATCTTGTAGCCGTCGATCGCTGTAACCACGGACGATGCTTCGCCGGGCAGGTTGAGAAGGATGGCCGTCGTCGAACCCCCATATTGCGCACCATAATAGATACCGGCCATCATGATCAGCGATGTCACCGGCTCAAGTCCGATGGTGAAAGGCAGGAGGATGGCCATGGTCGCGGCAGGCCCGAGGCCTGGCAGGACTCCGACAAGGGTTCCGAGCAGTGTGCCGATCAGGCACCAGAACAGGTTCGTCGGCAGGATTGCCTGGTCAAACCCGAGCAGCAGGGCGTTCAGCGTGTCCATGTGATCTTCCTAAAACCCGAACCAGGGGCCGATGATGGCAATCGGCATACCGAGCCCCTTGATGAAGGCGAGGCTGCAGGCCGCACCGAGTCCGAGCCCGTACAACGCCGATTTTGCCGGCTGCAAAGGACGTGAAGCAAACGAGGAGATGAAGCAGCAACAGAAGATCGCCGGCAGCAACCCGCCGCCGCGAACGACCAGTCCAAACACCACGATCGCTGCAATGATGAACGTGACCTTCGAGGAATAAAGCCTCGGTTGCTTTTTGCCGGCGTCATGTTTTTCGGCCGTGAAGGCGACGATAAGGCCCATGGCGATCAGGGCCGAGGCGATCAGGCCCGGAAATGCACCGGGGCCGATTTTGCGCCAGGTACCATAGGAGAGATCGAGGCTGCCCGACAAGAAAGCGGCGCCGATCAATACGAACAGGAGCCCTGCAATCAGTTGCGGATTGAGACGTGAGGTCATGGGCATTGCTTTCCGTTGGACGCTTTCGATCGCGGATCGGGGACCAGATCCGGCGGGCGATAGGCCCGCACCTCCGGCGGCGTGCCGATGAAGCGGGAAATCTCGACAAGGCATGAGTTCGGGCTTGGCCCTTGTGCGAGACGGGAAGTTCCATGATCCGGCGTCAGTACATTCGGATTGCCGTTCAGTTCCAGCGAACCCGGCTTCAAGGAGTCCGCCGGATCGAACCAGGCGCCCGTCGCCAACTGCACAACACCGGGCATGACGGCGTCGGTAATGGCAACGACCGCCAGGCACGCACCGCGGGCGTTGGAAATGGTGACCACCTCGCCTTGCGCCAGCCCGCGAGCCGACGCGTCATCGGGATGAATGCGCACCGGCTGACGGCCGCCGCTTTTGGTCCGGCGCGACGGTGCTGCATGGTCCCACTGGCTGTGTAGCTTGTCATGCGGCTGGCAGGACAGGAGATGCAGTGGATAGATGGCCGCCAATTCGCCCCCCAGCCATTCGGCCGGTTCCACCCATGCCGGATGGCCGGGGCAATCGGCATAGTCGAAGCCGGCAATGAGCTCCGAGGAGAGCTCGATCAGACCGGACGGCGTGCGCAGCGGATGGGCAACCGGGTCCGCGCGAAACGCAGAAAGGAACGGCCGGTCAGCGCTTTGGCTTTCCACTTCGATCAGCCCCGCATTCCGGAACGTGGGAAAATCCGGTAGGGAAATGTCGCGTAACACAGCGTTCGCCTGCGCGTCGGCATAAAGCTTCTCCAGCCATTCTGGTTCGCTCAATCCGCCCGTGAATGCCGCTTCAGTCCCCAGCTTTTTGGCAATGCGGCGCAGGATCTCGTGATCCGAGAATACGTCCGCAGGTGGTGCGGCCGCGTGTGTCGAATATCCGAAAAAACTCTCGCGGCCGCTGGCAACCAGATCGTCGCGTTCCAGGAATGTCGCGGCCGGCAACACGATGTCGGCATGCCGGGCGTTGGCATTCCACCAGTGCTCGTGAACGATGATCGTTTCCGGCTTCTGCCAAGCTTCGACCAGCCGATGAAGATCCTGATGATGGTGAAAAGGATTGCCACCAGCCCAATAGATCAGCCGTATGTCCGGATAGATCCGTTTCCGGCCGTTGTAGTCGTATTCCGTTCCCGGCGAAAGCAGCATGTCTGCAATCCGCGCAACCGGAATGTAGTCGGAGATGGCATTCTGCCCTTGCGGCAGCGACGGCCATTTCACGGCCGGTGCCGGCTGGCCGATGCCCGATATGGATGCATAACCGAAACCAAATCCTCCGCCAGGCAGACCAATGCGACCGAGCAGCGATGCCACCGCGATTGCCGCCCAATAGGCCTGTTCGCCATGGTCGGCGCGTTGCAGCGCCCATGCCATCATGATGAAGGTTTTTTTCGAGGCCATGGTCCGGGCAAGGGTGAGGATATCCTGCGCTTCAAGGCCGGTAATGCCGGCTGCCCACTCGACATCCTTGACGACGCCGTCCACCTTACCGAACAGATAATCCCGCAATGTCTCAAAGCCGACGGTATAACGTTCGACGAAAGCCGCGTCGTGACGATCCTCCTGGATCAGCACGTGGGCGATGGCCAGCAGCAGGGCGGCGTCGGTACCGGGTCTCAGAGCCATCCATTGGGCATCGAGTTCGCTTGCGGCATCATCCCGGACGGGTCCGATGTTGATGAAATGCGCGCCTGCCTTCTTGCAGTCGAGTAGATACCGTCGGGTTTCATGGCGGGAAACGCCGCCGGCATTGACCTGAGCGTTGCGAAGCGGCGTGCCACCGAACATCACGATCAGGTCCGTATGGCCGACGATCTGGCTCCATGGGCTGTGGCCGGAGATCAGTCCATCGGTGGAACCGATGACGTGCGGCAGGATGACCTCGCCGGCGGCATAACTATAGGTCTGGACGGAACGAACCGAACCGCCATTCATGTTGAAAAAGCGCTTCAGCTGGCTTTGCGCATGATGAAATCGCCCGGCGCTCGACCAGCCGTAGGAGCCGGAAAAGATCGCGCCGTTGCCATGCTCGTCCCTGACGCGGCGGATTTCGCCGGCAACCAGTTCGATTGCCTCCTCCCAGGAAACCTCGACAAATGCCTCGGCTCCCCGCCGGCCGGCACGACTACCCGGTCCCTGCTCAAGAAAGGATCGCCTGACTGCTGGCCTCAGGATTCGGCACGGCGCAAGCCTGTCGGCTGGAAGCTCGCCACCGAATTGAACAGGATCGGGGTCGCCCGCCATCGGACGAATGCCGCCATGCAAGCCATCATGAGTGTAGAACCCCCAATGGGTTCCGACATGGTGCTGGCCTGCTGAAGGCTCCGAATGTCGCGTCGTTTTCGGAGCCTTCGTCATCTTCATTCCACCTTGATGCCGGCTGTCTTGACGATCTCACGGTAACGCTTTGTCTCGTCCACCACGAAGGTCCGCAGATCGGCGCTGCTCTTGTACATCGGCTCGAAGCCGAAGACCGTCAGCTTGTCCTTGAATTCGGTGGAGGTGACAACGTCCTGCAGGACCTTGCCGAGATATTCCCCCGCCTTTGGATCAAGATTTTTCGGCGCCCAGACGCCGTACCAGGAGAGCATTTCCAGTGCAGGCATGCCGCTCTCGGCAACGGTCGGCACATCCGGCGCCAGAGGCGAGCGGGTCAGGCTGGTCACCGCAAGCGGCTTCAGCCGGCCTGCCTTGACATGCGGCAGCGACGACAGGATCGGGTCGGCGATCAGCTGCACCTGGCCGCCAATCATGTCGGTCAGTGCCGGACCGGCTCCCTTGTAGGTGACCACTTCAGTATCGACGCCAGCTTCGCCCTTCAGGACTTCCACAGCCAGATGACCGGCCGAGCCATAACCGGAGGTGGCGAAGTTGTAGGAATCCGGATCCGCCTTCACCTCGGCGAAGAATTCCTTCAGCGTGTTCGCCTTGTCCGACGGATTGGTGGTGATCAGCAGCGGGCCGGCCGCGATGCCGCTGATATGCGTGAAATCGTTGACGACATCGAAAGGCACGTTCTTGTTGATCAGCGGCGTGACCACATGGATCGACGCATTCAGCAGCAGGGTGTAGCCATCGGGAGCAGCCTTGACCACATCGGACGAACCGACCACCCCGCCGGCACCGCCCGCACGGTTATCGACCACGAAGGTCTTGCCGGTCTTGACCGAAAGCGCGGCGGCAAGAACGCGTGCAACGCCATCGACTGCACCGCCCGGCGGATAAGGCACGACGATGGATACAGGCCGGCTGGGATAGTCGTCCGCCTTGGCAAGGCCGGCCACCGGCAGCGTCATCGAAAGAAAAAGCAATGCTGTTCCGAAGCGGTTCATAGATGGATTCCTTCTGGCTCCAAGAGGATGTATGCAGTCGAAAGTCATTTTATGCATCGCGGATTCTTCACGGCGAGCAGCAATCCGCTCCGACCTCAGAACGTTCCGGGATATTGCCCGCCATCGATCAGCAGGTTCTGAGCAGTGACGAAACCGGCATTCGCCGAGCAGAGGAAGGCAATGTAGGCGCCGACTTCTTCGGGGCGTCCGTAGCGGCCAGCCGGATTCTGTGCCGCACGGGCGGCCCAGATTTCGTCGAAAGAGCGACCGCTTTCCTGAGCAAGTACCCCGACATGCTGGCGCTGGCCATCCGAAGCGACAATGCCCGGGAGCATATTGTTAATCGTCACATTGTGGGCGATCGTCTGCCGGGCCAGGCCCGCGACGAAACCGACGAGGCCGGAGCGTGCCGCATTTGACATGCCAAGCTCAGCCTGGGCGATCTTGACGCTCCGAGACACGATATTGACGATACGGCCGAACTCGCGCTCCATCATTCCGTCGACAGTCAGGCGCATCATGTCGATCGGTGTCAGCATCATCCGATCGATGCCCCGCAACCAGTCCTCACGAGACCAGTTGCGGAAATCACCGGGCAGTTCGCCATCGGCGTTGTTGACCAGGATGTCCGGTTTTGGGCAGACAGACAGAACGGCTTCACGACCGGCAAGCGTGGTAATATCGCCGACGACAGCGGTGACGCGGGCGCCGGTAGCCGCTCGGATTTCTGCGGCTGTCGCCTGCAGTGTTTCGGGCGTGCGGGCGATGATGGTCAGATCCACATTCTCCCGCGCGAGAGCCATTGCGGCGGCCTTACCCATGCCCCGGCTTGCGCCGGTAACGATAGCATTCCGACCGGAGATCCCGAGATCCATCGGCCGAGCCTCAGGCGGCCAAGGCCGAAGCGGGCTTCAGCTTCCAGCCGTATTTCTTGTCGAGGCCGAGATCCTGGACGATGCGAATGCCCTTTGCGAGCGCTTCGCCTTCAAGGCCGGTCAATGGCCGCCGCAGTTCGCCAGCCGGCAGTCCGACAGCCTTCATCAGCGATTTCACCGCCACCGGATTGATGGCCGAGTAATTGTAGTGCAGCAGCGGCAGAAGATTCAAATAGGTGTCGCGGAACCCTTCGGCTTCGACATAGCTCGTCCACGGACGTGACATCACCGCCACTTCGGCCGGGGCAATATTGCCGCCCATATTGGCGGTGCCATGACCACCAAGGCTCATTGTTGGCACGACGAGGCCGAGATTGGGGCTGTCGCAGCACATGACCGAAACATCCGGACGCGCGGCGAGAACCTGGGCAACTTGGCCGACACGCGCGGTGGATTCCTTGTGAATGACGTAGTTGGGATGCTTGAAGATGCGCAGCAGGTGATCCCAGTGCAGGTCGCTCTTGACGCGCGGTGGGTTGTTGTAAAGCCCGAGAGGCAGGTCGGTCGCGTCGGCGACCTCCAGGAAATAACCTTCGATGTCGGCTTCCGGGGCGCAGATATACGCTGGAGCAGCGAGAATGGCGCCGTCTGCGCCGTTATCCCTGGCGAACTTCACATTTTCAATCGTAACGTCCGTGTTGTTGCCAGTGCAGCCAAAGAAGATCGGCATCTTAGCCGTTTTCATCTTCGACGTCTCGACGATGATTTTCTTCTTCTCGTCAGCCGACAGCATGGATACCTCGCCGGTCGAGCCCATGATCAAGACGGCAGAGGTGCCGTTCGCCTGGTGGAAGGAAAGCAATGCGCGGAATGCGCCCATATCGACGGCGCCCGACTTGTCGAACGGTGTGATCAAGGCAACGAAGGATCCGGTGATCTTGGGGGCAGCAGCAGTCATTGCACGACTCCAGGAATGTTAAACGATGTTTGAAACATAATTTGAGACGAGGCGGAGTCAATGACTTTAATCGGTCATACCGCCCAAGAATCAAGCAGCGGCCGGCGATTTTGGAAAAGCCCGCATGCGATCGAAGTGATAACCGGAAAGACAGTCTAATCTTGAAATATATGCCCCAACCTTTTTCTCAAAAGGCAATAAAAAAGATTATTATCCAGCGTAGACCCGATTTTGGATAGAAACTGAAGTATATCTCATCGTGAGCAGATTCCAGCTGTAAGTCGAAATCCGGTATCATCACCCGGTGGCAGGTGCCTGGAATCCAGTGCAGATAAACCGCGAGAGCTGACGGATAATCTCTTCGTCGTCATCGGTATCGCAAAGCCCGCCGGACAGCTGCTTGAGGCGGTACGATGCCGGGTCTGAATCGATCAGGACCTGCATGATGGCGCCGATCGAGAAATTGTAACGCCAGAAAATGTCGCGGCGCTGCATATCCGGTAGTGCTCGACTGAAGGCATCGATAAAACGGAACACGGCAGGATCGACGCGGCGTATGAAAAAACGGTTGGTCGATTCACGCGGCCGCGAACGGACCTGCAGGATCAGCCGCGTCAAAGGACGGGCGCCCGAGGCATCGCGGCTGAACTGTACCATCGGCCGGACAAGAGCCCCGACGACGTCCTCCAAAATCGGGAATCCCGGCCGGGCCGAAGCCTCGCATTTTTCCAGAGCTTCTATCCGGGCATGGGTATAGGGCTCCATCATCAGGTTCAGCACCTCGCTGATGAGCTCTTCCTTGGAGCCGAAATAATAATTGACGGCAGCAACATTCACATCGGCCCGCCTCGTGATGTCGCGAACGGTCGCCAGATCAAACCCCTGCTCGATAAATACTTCGCGCGCGGCCGCAACAATCCGCTCCCGCGGCTCATCCGCGCGATCGACTTTGGACGTTCCGCTATCTGCCTTTTTTGCCATGCATCCCAAATTCTTTGCTTCGTGGCTATCGTCGTCGTTTTGTAGCGGACCGACGGGGGCCATCAAGTGCAATTTTGGGGAGCATGAGGATTTGTGGGATCGTCCATGAAGCTTGGCCAAGTTGCATTGGCTGGGTTAGGTGCGGTGGACAACGGCACGTTCAGCGTTCGAACCGCTCCAGCATTCTCTTCAGTTGTGCATTCTGCAGCTGAAGCTTGCGCGCCAGCTGGTCCCGCAGCAGCCTGATCTCTTCATCAAGACGGATTGCATCGTCAGAAACGGCGGGAACGCCTAGAGAGGGTGGCGGAACGGCTTCAATCGGTTCCGTTTTCTTGTGCCGCGTGCTGCGTTTTCGCGTCGCACCTTCGCCAGTCTGGGAAGATTTCAATGCGTCGTGTGCGGCCGCACCGGGATCCGGGGCCGCTGGCACCGCCTCCGATTGTTCGTAAGCGACCGGCTTTTCGTCGACCTTAGGATCGGTGGCGTTCAACCCGTTGTCGGCAGCCGTTTCAGTCGGTTTGGCGATGGCCAATACGTCCGGCTTCACGTCATCGGTCGAGCCGTGTTCTCGGCGCTGCTGACGTCGCGGTGACACAAGCCGGGCAAGAAGTTTCCATGGAGACGCCATTGTATTCGACCTCGTATTCTACCTCGCATGCAGGCTGCGAGCAAAAGCGTTGGCGGCAGGACCAGCCGCCGCCAAGATATTCATCTCGATATAGCCTTGAGAATGCGGCCCGCGCTTGACCGACGGCTGCCGATCAACCGAGGTTGAGCCGCTTTCGCAGATCGGCATTTTCAGCACGCAACTTCTCGGCCAGTTGCTTGCGCAGTCTTTGGTTTTCCTCTTCCAGCTGCAGGAGATCCGCAAACTCGTCGACCGCCGCCGCCGACGGAGCGGTCACTGCCTGCACCGCCTTCGGAGCCCGTTTGACAGGCGCACGCTTGGCGCTTGGCGCACCTTCGTCGGACTTTGCCTTGCGTCCTCTCTTCGGCTTGACCGCTGCGGCATTCGAAGCCGCTGCCGGTTGCGCCGAAACTGCGGCTGAGGCCGTCACAGCGGCCGCCTTTTTGGCGCGAGGTTTGCGCTCCTTCTTCGGTGCGGGCGCCGCAACCGTCGGCGTGTCAGCATCCGTCATCGTATTGTTTTCGTCGGCCATTATGGTCTCCTGTAAAGCCGATGCATTTGTCTCCTGCTCGATCGGCGGTGTCAACAACGCCGCGACCTGTTGTTCGCCGGGTAAAGACACTCCGGCGCTGTCAACCTGAGACGTTTCCGGAAGGAATGGCATTGCCTCGTCCTGCAGATCCTGTGCAACGGACTTGAGGTCCATGTCTCCCCAGATCGAGTTCGGATTGGAATTGAGTTTTCGCCGACCCGATCTGTACTCGACGGCAAAGCTGCGCTGGACTTTTTTCACTTTGAGAGGCCTTGGGTGTCTGCGGTGATGTTTCGGCGACGCTTTCAGCATCGCAACAAGCCCTGCAGATAACCTCTATCGCCCCGCCGGTCCATACCCATGGCGATACCCGGCCCGAACGAGCCTATTGGATCGGCCGAAGCGCCAAGTCGAGGCCCGTCTTGCTTGGCTCTTATCCAAACAACATCTTCAAATGATCGTTTAGGAACCGGCCCTTCGGATCCAAATCCCGCCTCAGTGCTCGAAACTCTTTGGCGCGAGGGTAAAGCCTTGTCACGTCGTCCGTGTCGAGGAAATGCATCTTTCCCCAATGCGGGCGGGAATTGTATCCGCCTAGAATTTGATCCACATCCTTCAGGAAGGGCCAGTAATCAATACCCGGACCACCCGACACCGACAGGGTGATGCTGTCCTGGCGATGAAAGGGGCTCATCCATGCCGGATCGCCGGCCGTGAAGCGGTATTCGATCGGATAGATGCAGTTGGTGTGCTTGTTCAGCATCAAATCCCGGACAGCCCTGATCGCGGCCTTGCCGTGTTCGAGAGGAACAGCATATTCCAGTTCGACGAAATTCGGCACGTATTCGATCGGATAGACCTCGGAACTGTAGGCGATCTTTTCGAATTCGCTCTCCATCGGAGCGGCGTCGGTGATGTCCATCACCTTCATCTCGCAGACATCGGCCAGCTTGTTCGTGCTCGACACCGCAGACGTGTCGGGAAGGCAGTACAGATGGCGGCTTTCCGGCGTCGGGCACCAGAAGAAGCCGAAATGGCGGTGCCTCGAGGCCAGTTCGTCGTGACGCTCCATGCAGGTCTCGAAATCGTCCCGCCAGAGACGCTCGTGCAGACTATAGGCGTCCATGACGTTGAGCGTCAGCGAGGAGATAACGCCGAGCGTTCCCACCGAGACCTGAGCTGCGTGCAGCCTGTCACTGTCGCGACCGTCGATATCGAGGACATCCCCGGCCGCGGTGACGATACGCATGCCGGCAATCGATGAGGCCAGATTTCCGAGCTTGATCCCCGTGCCGTGGGTTCCGGTCGTAAACGCACCGGCAACAGCCTGGCTGTCGATGTCGCCCTGGTTGATCAATGAAAGGCCGTGTTCTTTCAGCGTCCTGCCCACTTCGTTGATGCGTGTTCCCCCTGCCACGGTGATCTGTTTTCGATCACGGTCGATGTTCTGCACGCCGCGCAGATTTGCGAGCGACAGCAACAGCCCGTTGGTGCCGACGACGGGTGTGAAGGAATGTCCCGAGCCCGAAACACGCACCGCCAGATCACGCCTGTCGGCTTCGTGGACAAGCTCCGCCACTTCAGCTTCCGTTTCCGGCGAAGCCTTGAATTGTGAAACGCAATATTGATTGCCGACCCAGTTGCGCCATAGGCCGCCTTTTTCCAGAGCCATGTTTTCCCTCACATCGCTGTAAAACAATTATCGACAAACAGATGGGTACCGCTGACGAAGCTGGCGTCGTCGCTCGCCAGGTAGAGCGCCGCCTTGGCGACCTCGTCCGGCCGGCACATCCTGCCCTGCTGAGCCGCGATCGCCGCATCCGAGACGTCCACGCCGTAGCGGGTCAGTTCGTCGACCTCCTTCTGGCCATGTGGCGTCTGGATGAAGCCGGGGCAAACCGCGTTGCAGCGGATGTTGCGGTCGCGAAACTCGACCGCGATCGCCCGCGCAAACATGTGACAGGCGCCCTTGGTCGTATCATAGAGAACTTCCATCGGTGTCGCGGCGACCGCCGAGATCGACGACGTGCAGACGATGGACCCGCCACCCGCCTTGATCATGTGCGGCAGGACCGCACGGGTCATCAGAAACATGCTGCGGACATTGATGGCCATCAGCCGGTCCCAGTCCGCCACCGAAGTTTCGAGGAATGGCCGGACGATGATCGTTCCGGCATGATTAAACAGCACCGTTATCGGTCCCAGTTCACCGGAAATTGCGTCTACCGCCCGATTCACCTGCAGTTCGTCAGAAACGTCGGCAGGTGCAAATGCTACCTTCAGGCCTTCTTCACGCAGGCGGGCGGCGACAGCCGCCCCCTGGCTATGGGGGAGATCGACAATCCCCACCGCCGCCCCCTCTCGCGCGAAAAGCTCGGTGGCGGCAAGGCCGCACCCACCCGCGCCGCCACTGATGAGCGCGATCTTACCGTCCAGACGACCAGCCATTCAACCTCCAACGATTGCTGATAACGGCCGATCGATGGCTGAGTGGGGCTCTTTTCGAGCCTCTTATTCTCCGGCCGATGAAGGGCAGCTATACTCCTGCTTGATAGCAAACTGGCCTAATTTTGCGCCGTGGTCTATTGCTGACTTGGTCCATCTGTTCAGGTGCGTCGGGTGGCCGGTCAATCTGACTTCGTCCCCCTACGAAAGGACTTCTCCCAAGGCGGAACGCTTTCCGTTCGGGGTTTGGAAGCCCACGCTCTGAGTGTAGGCATTCCCCATTTACCGAGTGCCGGTCTTTCGCGCATTTTCCGCCAAATCGGCCTGATCGGCAACAATGGAGGCTGCTTCGTTTCTCAAGACGTCCTTGGCGTTCTTGCGGGCATTTTCAATCGCGATATCGGCATTCAGGCTCCGCTCATTTGCTTGCAGGCCATCGTCTTTATCGGGAACCAAACCATCGTTTGCCTGCTCGCGCGCCTTGAGACGGGTCGTAAGGGCAGTGAGTTCGTTCCGACGTTCAACTTCATTGAGGGAGATGACACGCTTTTCGCGTTGCACCTTCAGCTCTGCGGCGTCTTCTGCGAAACGTTGAAAATCCCGATCGCTTTGTACCCGAGCATCATGCCGGCTTTGCAGTTGCTGCAGCAACCCGCTCCTGTTGCCTGCGGCCGCATAATTCGCAGGCTTGATCTGACCCCATGGCAGCGCATTGTCATAACTCGCTTCACCAAGGGTCTTGGGGTCCGAGAGGCCCGGCAAGCTGATGTCGGGTGTCACGCCGCGCAGCTGTGTCGTGCCGCCGTCGACACGGAAGAATTGGGCGATCGTCAGTTTCAATTGGCCGAATTTTGGTTTGCTGTTGTGGGCCACCTGATCGAGATCGACGACCGTTTGCACGGTACCTTTACCGAAGCTAGGTTCGCCGACGATCACGCCGCGACCGTAATCCTGTATCGCTGCGGCAAAAATTTCCGAGGCCGACGCTGAGCCGCGATTGATCAATACCCCGAGCGGACCCGCCCACGCGGGCGTCGGCAGATCATCGCTTTCTACCTTGATCTTGCCATCGGCGTCGCGCTGCTGAACCACAGGGCCTTTCCCGACGAACAGGCCTGTCAAATCAATCGCTTCGGCCAACGAGCCCCCACCGTTGTCGCGCAAATCGATCAGAACGCCGTCGACCTTTTCCCGTTTCAGTTCGCCAAGAAGCTTGGCAACGTCTCGGCTTGCGCTTCTGTAGTCTTTCTCGCCTTTTCGCCGCGCTTCGAAGTCCTCATAGAACGCCGGCAAGGTGATCACACCAATTCTGCGCGCGACACCGCGGTCCTCCAAGGGCAGGATGGTCTTTTTTGCAGCCTGTTTTTCGAGGCTGATCTTGTCTCGCACCAGGCTGATGACGCGGCGGCTTCCGTTCTCTCCACCATCCGCCGGCAAGACATCCAGGCGCACAACGGAATCTTTCGCCCCGCGGATCATTTGCACGACTTCATCAAGGCGCGTGCCCACGACTTCCTTTATGGCGCCATCATCACCTTGACCGACACCGACAATGCGGTCGCCGACGGCCAGCATTCCGGACAATTGCGCAGGTCCACCCGGCACGAGCTCACGGACCGTCGTGTAACCATCTCGCTCCTGCAACACCGCGCCGATACCGACCAGCGAGAGCTTCATCGAAATGTCGAAATTAGCCGAAGCGGCGGCACCAAAATAGTCCGTATGCGGATCAACGGACGTGGTGTAGGCGCCCATGAATGACTGGAACGCGTCGTCGCTCTTGTAGGTATAAACGCGCTCCAGGATATTCTTGTAACGTTTGTCGAGGGTATCGCGAATAGCTGCGTCGGCTTGGCCTGCCAGTTTCAATCGCAGCCAGTCGCCTTTGACGCGCTTGCGCCAGAGGTCATTGCTCTGCTCTTCGGATTTCGGCCAGGGCTCTTTGTCGCGCGACAGGGAATAGTCTTCCCGCACGCTGAAATCGAAGCCCTGTTTGAGCAGGTTGCGCGCATACGTCATGCGGTCCACCACTCGCTGCGAATAGACGTTGAAGATCGAAAACGGAACCTTCAGGTCTTCGCCGACGATGGCATCGTCGATCTTGGTGCTGTCGGCCGCGAACTTGTCGATGTCGGCTTGCAGGAAAAAGCTCCGGTCGGAATCCAGAGACTCGATAAACCGATCCATGATTTTAGCCGACAAGGCATCGTTAAGCGGAACAGGCTTGTAAGCATATCGCGTCAGGAATTGTGCACTCAAATGCGCGGCTTGCGCCTGCTCCTGCAGTGGCGACAGGACCGGCGGCGGTCCAAGTTCCAAGGAGTAGGCCGACGGTGCGATTGCAAGGAACAGGCCAAGGAAACCATATCGTATGCGCATTCAGCTTTGATCCCATTTGCAAAATCGAGTCTATACTACGCAATGGTGGTGCAACAATGATGCCCTCTTGGCAACCGGATGAATAAGCAACATCTCGTGTTCATCATGGAAAATGAGACTATGCCTTTGGCCATAGTTCGCTTGCTCGTCCCTTCCACGCACTCGTGACCTTTGCCGTGCAAAATGGCACTATATCCGTAAATATGATATAGATCACAAATTCGGTTGACATTTTTAGTCTCTCAGGCAGTATCGAGGCCATTCGGATAGCCGATTAGCACGCTGGAACTGGGAGGATAACGGCATGCTTTCGAGAAGGACGTTTATGTGGCTCGCGGGGACATTTCTCGCGACCAGGCCGGCGCTTGGGCAAGTGCCGAGCAACGATTTGCCCCGAGAACAGCTGCTGATTCTCGAAAACCCGGAAGGGACGATCAAAAACGCCGGATGGTTCAACATTTGGGCCATCAACGCCGGCGGTCAGTCGACGGGTCTCCATCAGAACGTGATGGACACTTTCTGGTACATCGACCCCGATCACGGCATCGACGGTGTCTGGGACAATTCCCTTGCGACCGAAAAGCCGATCTATAACAAGAATTTCACGGAGATGACCGTGAAGCTCCGCTCCGGCGTCTTCTGGAGCGACGGCATCGAGTTCACCGCGGACGACGTGGTGTTCACCATCGAGACCCACATGAAGACCAGCGGCCTGCGCTGGAGTGCACCGGTCCAGATCAACGTCGCGGCGATCGAGAAGAAGAGCCCGACGGAAGTGCTCTTCAAACTCAAAAAGCCCAATTCACGCTTCCATGCGCTGTTTACGGTTCGCTGGAACGCCATGTGGATGATGCCGAAGCACGTGTTTGAGAAGGTCGGCGACGTTCTCAAGTTCGACTTCAACCCGCCGGTTGGGCTGGGTGCCTATACGCTCCACAATTTCGACCGCGGCGGCAAGTGGTTCATCTGGAAGAAACGCGAGGATTGGAAGCGTACCTCGGTCGCCCGGTTCGGCGAACCCGGCCCCGGTTACCTCGCCTATATTGACCCGGGACCGCCCGAAAAGCGGGTTATCGAGCAGCTCAATCATCGTCTCGACGTCATCCATGACCTGTCCCCCGAGGGCATGTTCACGCTCGCCAAGGACTCGCCCTCGTCGGTCAGCTGGTTCAAGGGGTTCCCCTATGCACATCCTGATCCGACATTGCCTTCGGTCATCTTCAACAATCGGCTGGAAAAATTCCAGAACAAGGACGTCCGCTGGGCGCTGGCGCTGCTGATCGACATCAAGGCCGTCAGCATGGCCTCCTATCGCGGCGCAGCCACTATCTCCGCGATCGGGGTGCCGCCCACCGGACTTTATCCGAAATACTATTTCGCACCCATGGAGCAGTGGCTGACTGGTTTCGAGCTCGACACGGGCAAGCGGAAGATCAAGCCCTACGATCCGACGATCGGCAAACAGATCGCAGAAATGCTGCGTCCGTCCCTCAAGGACCAGATACCAACGGACCCGGCAGATATTGCGACCGCGTTTGGCAGGGGATGGTGGAAACCTGATCCGGAGGCGGCAACCGAACTTCTCCAGAAAGCCGGCTTCACCAAACAGGGGGACCGCTGGTTTCAACCGAACGGGCAACCGTTCTCGGTGAAGGTCATGGTCGAAGGCGATCTCCGGCCGGTCATGACGCGCGCCGGATCGATCATCGCGCAACAATGGCGGCGTTTCGGCATCGATGCGAATATCGACGTCGCCCAGGGAACGATGCTTGACCGGCGAGGCGTCGGCGACTTCGACACCTTCATAGGCTGGAGCGTCGAGACCTGGGGTGGTCACCCTGACCTGTCGTTCTTCCTCGACAGCTGGCATTCCCAGTTTGTTGTCGATGTCGGCAAGGTGCAACCGCCGAGAAACTGGCAACGTTGGAAAGAACCGAGGCTGGACAAGATCATCGAGGAGATCCGCACGATCGATTTCGACGATCCCCGTGGGGTCGAGCTTGGTCTCGACTATCTGAAGCTGGCCGCGGAAGAAATGCCGATCATTCCGCTCATGGCTTACAACGTCTTCGCGACCATGGACACGACCTACTGGACCGGTTTCCCGAGCCTCGCAACGAAGCCATACACGAACCCGGTCGCCAACTGGGGCAACACTAAATACATGATGGTCAATTTGAAGCCGACCAAGCCGGCAAAGTGAGAAACTGCCGCCCGGAGCCTCCAAGGCACCGGGCGGAGACCTCATCCCGAAATACGAGGCATCAATGCGATCCTATGCCATCTACGTGGCCAAGCGCGTCCTGCAGCTCGCGCTGGTCGTTTTCGTCGGCATCAGCATCACGTTTCTGATCACGCATCTTACGCCGATAGATCCGGTCGAGCATGCCGTCGCACAAGTGAGCACATTTGGCTTTTCCAGCCCCGAATCCATCGAGCTTCTTCGGCAGTCCCTCAAGGAACTCTACGGCGTCGGAGACAATCTGTGGGAGGAGTATCTGATTTTCTGGCGTCGACTTGCCATGCTCGACTTCGGCCCCTCACTGTCGGCATTTCCGACGCCCGTGAGTGAACTGATCGGGAGAGCCATTCCCTGGACGATTGGTCTCCTGACAGTGTCCACCATATTGAGCTGGTTTATTGGCAATATCCTTGGCGGACTGGCGGGCTACTACAGCCGCAATCGTATCCTTCGGATCCTTGGCATGATCATGATGGGGCTCCATCCGGTGCCCTATTACATTGTTGCCTTCGTCCTGTTGATCGTCTTCACATTCCTCCTGCCGATCCTGCCGAGCAGCGGCGGCTATGAGATGAACCTTGCGACCGGCTGGACGCCACAATTCGCGGGCAGCGCGCTGTTGCACTCCATTCTGCCATCGCTTTCCCTCATCCTCGTCGGTGTCGGCAGCTGGTTCATGGGAATGCGGGCGCTGGTCTCGAATATCGTTACCGACGACTATGTCACCTACGCTGCACTCGCCGGCGTACCGGACAAAAAGCTCGTAACGTCCTACGTCATGCGCAACGCCTTCCTGCCGCAGATCACCGGCCTTGCGATGTCGATCGGCGCAATCTTCAACGGTGCGGTGATCACGGAACAGGTTTTCGGCTACCCGGGCATCGGGCGCCTTCTGGTCGAGGCAGTTCATGCAGCCGATTATTCGCTCGTTCTGGGGATCACGTCGATTGCCATCATCGCGGTCTCGGCAGCCGTCTTCATCATCGACATCATCTATCCCCTGATCGATCCGCGCGTACAGGTGACCCAATGATTGCCGTCCTGAGAGACCTGTTCCGCTATAACGGCGAGTTCGCGATCGGATGCATGATCATGGCGATCATCCTCGGCATCGCCGCCGCCTCCTTCTTCTCCCCCTACGAGCCGATCGACTCCTATCTTGTGGCCTTGGATGCGCCACCGTCGCTGGAATATGTATTCGGCACCAATTCGCGCGGTCAGGATATTTTCTGGCAATTGACCTTTGCGATTCGCAATACCCTCGCCTTCGGCTTCATCGTGGCGCTCATCAGCCGGATACTCTCCCTGGTGATCGGGCTGATCTCCGGTTATATGGGCGGAATCGTCGACCGCATCCTGATGTCGATCAACGATACGTTTATTGTCATTCCGCTCTTCCCGCTTCTGGTCCTGCTCTATTTCGTATTGCGGGACGACATGACCTGGTTCGTGCTTGCGCTCGTCATGGCGGGCCTCGGATGGGCCTATGACGCGCGGCTTATTCGATCGGTGATGATCAGCCTCAGAACCCGTGAATTCACCAACACCAGCGTTTTCTCCGGCATGTCCATGCCGAGGATCGTCACGCAGGAACATCTACCCTATGTGCTGCCGATCGTCTTCTCGACATTCATGAACAACATGAACTGGTCGATCGGGCTCGAAGTCACGCTTGCTGTCCTGGGGTTTACAGATGTCGACACCCCTACCATCGGCGGCATGATCTTCTGGGCCAACCAGCACAGCGCAATGGTGTCCGGAGTCTGGTGGTGGTACTTCTTTCCCACCCTCTTCGTGACGTTGACGTTCATCGGGCTCTTCCTGCTGGCCATCTCGATGAATGAATATATCGATCCGCGAAGCCGGCTCGATCGGATGGGGAATTCCTGATGACGCAAATCTCAGCCTCAGCCGGCCGCGAGCACGCCCACGTTCTGGAAACGAGCGATCTTCGCGCCTACTACCGGATGAAATATTTTGGGATCGACCGCGAGGTAAGGGCTGTCGACGGGATCTCGATGCATGTGCGCAAGCACGAGATCTATGGCATTGCAGGTGAATCCAGCTGCGGCAAGACCACGTTCATCAAAGCGATCGCGGCTGCGATCAGGCCTCCGTTGGAAATTGTCGGCGGCCAGGTGAACTACAGCTTCATCGACGATGATCTCTATGCGTTGCCCCCGGCACGACGCACGGCCATACGCTGGCGGCACCTCTCCTACATCCTGCAAGGCTCGATGAACGTGCTCAATCCCGTTCGTCGCATTCACAAAACGTTCGAGGATTTCGCCTTCCGGCACATGCATTTGCCACGCGCCGAGTTCGACCAGGAGGTGCGCCGCCATCTGGAACGGCTGCGCCTTCCTGCTGAGATCCTCCGCTCCTATCCGCACGAACTCTCGGGCGGGATGCGACAGCGCGTTTGCATCGCGCTCGCAACGCTTTGCAAGCCGGAGTTCATCATCGCCGACGAACCGACGACCGCGCTCGATGTTGTCGTCCAGAAAGACGTCCTGGCGATGATCCGGGAAACACAACATGAATTCGGATCGTCAATGATCTTCGTGACCCACGACCTGACGGTTCATGCAAATATCGCTGACAGGCTCGGCATCATGTATGCCGGCCGGCTTGTCGAAGAAGGGCGAACCGCCGACGTTTTTGCCAACCCTTTGCATCCGTACACGGCCCATCTGATCGCCAGCCTGCCGACGCTCGGCGACAGGCATACACGCGACGGGCTTCACGGAACCCCGCCGAACCTCGCCGATCCTCCAAAAGGATGCCGCTTCCATCCGCGATGTCCACTGGCGATGGAGATTTGTCGACATGAGAATCCCGCCCTTACCACCCTCGCCAAAGATCACAGGGTGGCATGTTTCGCAGCGAGCTCGGACGTCCTACCGACACTTGATGGAAAACCAAACCGGCACGAGGAATTGGAGATAGAGCGATGACGGCTCCTCTTCTGCATCTCGACGGCGTCACCAGGCTCTACAAACGAGGCGGCCTGCTTGGCCGTCAGGAATTCCGGGCCGTCGACAATGTATCATTCCGCCTGGAGGGCGATGAACCTCAGGTCTTCACGATCATCGGCGAATCCGGAAGCGGCAAGACGACACTTGCGAGGATGATCCTCAACATGGTCCGGCCAAGCGCGGGGACGATCTTCTTCAAGGGCGGCGACCTGGCTTCGATCCGTGGGACGGGAGCGCGGCGAAGATTCATGAAAGAGGTCCAGCCGATCTTCCAGAACCCCTTCGAAGCGTTCAATCCACTGAAACGCGTCGATCGCTATCTGTTCATGACGGCAAAAAATTTCACTGACGCCCATTCACCCGCGCAGCTGGAAGCCGTTGCCGACAGGGCGCTGAACAACGTCGGCCTGTCGATTGCCGAAGTCCGCGGCCGGTTTCCCCATGAGCTCTCCGGAGGTCAGCTCCAGCGGGTGGCGATTGCCCGGGCGCTTATCCCCGGCCCGTCGATGCTGGTCGCGGACGAGCCGGTTTCGATGGTCGATGCCTCGCTGAGAATGTCGATCGTCAATCTGTTTCGTGCCCTGCGCGATGATCTCAAGGTTTCGATCATCTACATCACGCACGATCTTGCGACGGCCTATTACGTCAGCGACAGGATCATCATCATGCGCAAGGGTGAAGTCGTCGAAAGCGGCGAGGCTCGCTCGGTCCTTGACAACCCCCAGCATCCGTATTCGCAACTCCTGAAGTCCGCCATCCTGTCTCCCGACCCGAACGGTCGCGGCGTGCTGACCGGCGACAGCGCCGCGTCCCAGCAAGCGCGCGCATCACCCCAGCCGTCGATCGAAGAGACAGAGCTGCAGTCGCACTAGCGGCGAATTACCCATTTCCTGAAGCAAAGTGAGATTTGAGAGATGATCAAGGCCCAAGCCCGGTTCGACCGGGACTTTATCATTGGTGAAACCGACAACCGTCTGTTCGGCGCATTCGTCGAGCATCTTGGCCGCTGCGTCTATGGCGGCATTTTTGAACCTGGACATCCAACGGCTGACGAAAAGGGGTTCAGGCGGGATGTTCTGGAGCTCGTGCGCGAGCTCAATCCCACCATCATGCGCTACCCCGGCGGCAATTTCGTTTCCGGTTACAATTGGGAGGATGGAGTGGGCCCGGTCGAGCAGCGCCCACGCCGCCTCGACCTGGCATGGAAATCCGTCGACACCAATCATTTCGGAACCAACGAATTTATGGACTGGTGCCGGGTTGCCGGTATCGAACCGATGTTGGCTGTCAACCTCGGCACGCGCGGACCGGACGAAGCCCGCCATCTGCTTGAATATTGCAATCATCCTTCCGGCACCCACCTTTCCGAACTTCGCCACCAGCATGGCTGGGAGAAACCGCACGACATCAAATTCTGGTGCCTGGGCAACGAAATGGACGGCGGCTGGCAGATGGGAGCGAAAACGGCCGAAGAGTACGGCCGGATCGCCGCCGAGACCGCAAAGATGATGCGGATGACCGATCCGACGATCGAACTGGCGGCCTGCGGATCCTCCGGACGAAAAATGGCGACCTATGGCGAATGGGAGAGGATCGTCCTCGAACACACGTTTGATCATGTCGAGTTCATATCGTTGCACACCTATCTCAACAATTATGCCGATGACACGCCGTCGTTCCTGGCAAGTCCCGACCTGATGGACAGCTTCATCGAAGAGGTGGTTTCGATCGCCGATGCCGTCGCGGCCCGACGTCGCTCCCGCAAGCGCATCATGCTGAGCTTCGACGAATGGAATGTCTGGTATCGCACCCGGCGCGGCGAACAGAACCGCGTCAAGGAAGGCTGGCCCGTCGCCCCACCGATACTGGAGGAGGAATACGACATGCAGGATGCGCTTGCCTTCGGCGGCGCCTGCATCTCGCTCCTCAATCACGCCGACCGCGTCAAGGCCGGATGCCTGGCCCAGCTTGTAAACGCCATCGCCCCCATCATGACGGAAACCGGTGGTCCGGCCTGGCGGCAGACGATCTTTTGGCCCTTCTCGGACTTCAGCAATCTTGGCAGGGGCAGCGTCCTCAGGACCCGCGTCGATACGCCGACCTATGCCACTCGCTACTACGACCCCACGCACACGGAAGACCTGTACGACAAGATCGACGCCGTTCCTTACCTCAAGTTCTCGGCGGTGCATTCGGAGGAGAACAAGACGGTCACCCTCTTCATCCTGAACCGGCATCTTTCCGACGATATGCAGATTGACGTCGCGGCAACCGGCTTTGGCGGACTGAAGCTGCAGCGAGCACATTCGCTGCATCACCATGACCTCAAGGCGAGCAACACCAAGAATGAGCCGAACAAGGTGGCTCCTCACGATCTGAGGGACATAGACGTGACGAATGGCAGCGTCACGGTCACCGTTCCTCCGGCGTCATGGAGCGTCGTCCGGTTTGGCGCTTCCCTGTGAAACCGAAGTCGAGGACGGGTCGTAGCGCCCCTATCTGCCGTCAGGCAAGATAGAGCCGCATGATGATATCCTGGTCGTAGTTGCCGAACCCGCGACCGAAGACGTTGATGCCCCCCGGATGGGGGGCATTTTCTTCTATGCCGATCTTCATCCTGATCGAATGATGCTCGGCCAGGCCGATGTCGTCGATTGTGACGTTGGAGATCGATACGCCGTCGATAAATGATCCCTGCTTGGTAACGCGCCAAGTCTTCAGCTTGCCGTATTGAGAACCTTCAAGCTTCCACCACTGTGGCGTATAGACCCCGCGCTTGTCGCCATAGTCACCGGGTGACGTCCAGGTCCCGATGCGATGTTCGTTTATCCACAGGGTTATGTCGGAAGGCCAATTGACATTCGTGCCGGGCACTTCCGACGAGAGCTCCATCGAAAACTCGATTGCCTCGACCGCCGACTTAACAAGCTTGGCATTGTTTGGAAATTTGTATTCGACATTGCCGCGGCCGAACCAGATCAAGGCTGCCTGTACCCGGCCGGGATCGAGAAAGAAATCAGGAACATCCAGTAGGCCGATGACACCTTCCGGTGAGCAAAGCCCGCATGGTGCAGAAACTTCGCAGCTCGTGTAGAGCCCGAGAGGCATCGCGACCTCGATCTGGTTGTTTCTGGTCGCTTTTTCAGCGGTGTCGAACCGGACGATGATCTCGTCGTATTTGGCGCTGCAAACCTTCTGATTGCCTTTGGTCGCCTTGACGGACGAGGTCTCGATGAGGCCGGCCTCTTCAAGGGTCAGAATATTCACCGCGACCGTCGACTGCGGCAGCGAGAGTGCCGCGCTGATCTCGTTGACGTTCAGCTTTCCCCGATCATGGAGAAGTTGAAGGATGTTGACCCGGATTGGTGACGCCAGGCCTTTGAGAACCAGGCTGCCGGTGTTGGCGGATATTGAGAGAAAATTCGGCTTCATACTTCAGATCATGCTGTTGCCCGTCATCTATATCAAGATTTTTGATTTAGTGAGAGCGAATTTTCCGGTGGCCTGGGGTCGGCCGATCTGACCTTGTTTGGCCAGTATGGGCCGAAGCAAATTGATCGCACGTATCTTCAGCCGGGGCACTATCGGTTCAGCCGCACCGCCGACATCAATGACAATATTCGGCAACATCATATAACAACTATAAACAATCACCCGCACCAAAGTCGCTTAAACCGTCTCCAGATTATTGATGGAGCGGCATGTTGGTTACGATTGTTTGCATGAAATGGGGTACGGCTTTCACCGCCAGCCATGTCAATGCTCTTTATGCCGGCGTATTGCGCAATATGGAGGAGCCGTTCGACTTTGTCTGCCTGACGGACGATCGTCGCGGCCTTGCTTCCAGCATTCTCACTCGTCATATCCCGAACCTCGGCCTGCCTGAGCAGGCGTGGAGACGAGGGTGCTGGCCCAAGATCGGAGTGTTTGCCCCGGGTCTTTTCCCGCCCGGAGACGTCGTGCTTTTCCTCGATCTCGACGTCATGGTCCAACGATCACTCGCCCCGCTGATCGGCTTGCTTCGGGAGCGCCGTCATTTTGTGATCCAACGGGAATGGAATCCGGATCTCTGGAGCCTGCTCCCAAATAACTTCAGGCCTGACAGGGGTGCGCAGTCATCCGTCTTTGGATTTCATGCCGGAAATGTCGATGGAATTTACCACGACTTCGTAAGCAAAGCCGACGCGATCATCGCGCAATTCAAGAACGACCAGTCCTACCTGACGCATGCGGTGCGGCAAAAAAGTTACTGGCCGGCAGGTTTTTGCGTCAGCTTCAAGAGAAGCTGCACGAAATACTTTCCGATCAATCTGCTCCTGCCGAGGATCAAGCAGCCGCAGAACGCGAAAATCATCGTCTTCCACGGAAAACCGAGGCCCTGGGATACGATGGTCGAAGAAGGCCAGCGATGGGGATCGAAAAGGCGATTTGGCGTCGGTCCCGTCCCATGGATCAAACAATATTTCAATCAGGCGGACGCGATGCTGGCTTCTCTCGCCAATGCCGCAAACAATTTCGAGGCGGCCGCCCATGGCTCCACAGCAAATGTCGGCCTGGAACGGGCAAACGCCGAGTTATAGCAATAGCTAAGGTTACCACGCAGATAGGCGAAGCCAGAAAACACGCCCGCAGGCCGATCAAAGCCATTCGCGCAAGCGTTCACCGAACCTGCGCGGTGACGCCGTCAGCCTGCAGATCTGCTGGAAACGTCAACCGCGCCAAGAGCCCGGATGGCTCCCCGTCCAACAGTTCCAGCGTTCCCCGGTGAGCTTGCACGACTTCCGCAACGATGGACAATCCCAGCCCGAACCCGGCGTTGCCATCAGTCCTCGCCGCATTCAGCTTGAAGAATGGCTCCAACACCTGCGCACGTGATTGCTTCGGTATCCCGGGGCCATTGTCCGATACGTCGACAACCACCTTGTCTCCGCTTCGCTTCAGCTCGATTGCGACCTTGTCGCCAAATTTCACGGCGTTTTCGCAAAGGTTGGTCACTGCACGCGTTATCGCGAGGGGTTTGCAATTGGCGGACAGATGATTGGGGCCGATATAGTTGATCTTGTGACCCACATCGTCAAATTCGCTGCAGATCGTCTGCAGCGTCGTTGCCAAGTCAATACTTTCCACCTGCTCTCGATGATGGTCATCACGCAGATAGCTGAGGCTCTCTTTGAGAAGACTATCGATGCGAGAGATATCCGCCAGCAACATATCGCGCAATTGCCCGTCGCCGACCCGCTCCACTCGAAGTCTCAGTCTCGTCAATGGCGTGCGCAGATCGTGGCTCACCCCACGCAGCATCCGCGTCCTGCCTTGGATCATATCGGTGATGCGATCGCTCATCCCGTTCAAGGAGCGTGCAACAGCGACGATCTCCACGCTGCCTTCCTCGTCGAAGATTACCCGGCCGGACGTGATGTCGGCATTCGCAGCCGCTGAAGCAATCTTCCGCAGCGGTCGCGTGATCGCCCGGACCCCGAACGAAGAAAACAGCACGATCAAGGTGATGAGCGCCAGTAGATAGTGTGGCCCCCGGACGAGGACCTCGCTCCAGAACGCCGTGCTTGGAAGACCGCCCAAAACGAGGATTGTTTTATCGTCAACCTCGGTTGAGAGGACGCGCTTGTCATCGACAAAGGTTTGCCAGCCACCGAGTGGCGTCTGCCTCCCGTCGGGGGAAAAAAGCCAATCTATCGTCGCGTCCAGGACGCTTTCCTGCGGTGATGAGTTCTTGAACGTTTCCGCCAAGGCGCGCGGTCGCAGATTGAGATCCCAACCGGCACGATTGGCTGCCCGAAGAACGATGTCGCGCTCTTCGGGCGTGGCAGTTTTGAGGATGGAACCTATCGTAAACACACTATCGGCGAGTTCCTCAACGTCAACCATCGGATATCCATTTCCAACACGCTGCTCGAGAAAAGAGCCGCCTAAAACGGTGATGGTGAGGCCGAGAACAATAACGCCCGTGATCTGACTATGGATCGTCGATAGGCCTGGAAGCCGGCGGAAAAACATGAGCACCCGTTTGGCTTGTGAAGCGCGCTTGAGCCGAGGTCGATCGGCGAAGCAGGAATATAGGCGATTTCCCTCACAAGATCCCGCGTTTCCTGCTGCGCGATTATTACGTTTTGTAACG
The DNA here is from genome assembly GCF_002968675.1 of Neorhizobium sp. T25_13. NCBI lineage: Bacteria > Pseudomonadati > Pseudomonadota > Alphaproteobacteria > Hyphomicrobiales > Rhizobiaceae > Neorhizobium > Neorhizobium sp. T25_13. The sequence goes on along the minus strand of NZ_PVBI01000009.1, from coordinate 199,636 downwards.
GCAGGGCTGCCTCTTTGCCGATCGCTCGGGCTGCAACAAAGCGTAACAAAAAAACATGCACCGGAGGGCTCTGGCATGAAACACAAGTCGTCGCAGGCTCCTCTGTTGGGGGGACTGATAACCTGTTCTGGAGCCCTTATGCTACATTTAAAAAAAGCCAAGCGGCGTCTTTCGCCCCTCGCCTTATGCACCGCATTCTGCGTTGCGGGATTTTCCCCAAACGCCTATGGCGCCGACCAGACCGCCACGGAACAGACGCCGGAGCCACCTTTCGACAAGCAGCGTTTCGACAAACGCCAACCGGAGCGCAATTGGAGCCTGATCATTGGTGCCGGCGCTTCTTACGACCCCAAATACGAAGGGAGCGACGAATTTGAAGTCAGCCCTATTCCCTTCGTGGTGTTCACCTATGGCGAATGGTTGGAAATCGATCCAGGTGGGATCAGCGTCACCGTCCTGGATCAAGACGGATTTTCCATCTCCGCTGCGGTTGGTTACGAATCGGGACGGGATGAGGGTGACGGTGATCGCCTCCGCGGTCTCGGCGACATCAACTTCGCAGCAACAGTCGGTGCAAAAGTCGGCTATGATTGGGGCCCGGTCGAAATCTATGCGAGCGTCGACCAGACCATCGGCGGCAGCGAAAGCCTGATTGGAAAGTTTGGGGTAGAATACTCGGCCCCGGTCACGGAACGTCTCATTCTGGGCGCACGCGCCGAAGCCACCGTGGCCGATGGCAAGCACATGCAGGCCTATTTTGGCGTCGATGCCGCTCAATCGGCACGTTCAGGCCTGCCTGAATATAAAGCAGAAGCGGGCCTGAAGCGTGTCGATTTCTCTGCCTCCGCCACATACGCACTGAGCGATCATTGGTTGGTGCGTGGTGAAGCAGGCATCGGCGTGCTCACCGGAGATGCCGCGGATAGCCCGATCGTCGAGAAGAAGATCCAACCTTCCGTTTCTGCTTTTGTCGGCTACAAGTTCTGAAGCCGGGGAGAGAAAATAGATGACGTGTCGCCTGCACGGATCGCTTCCGATGCAGCAGGCGACACGCGTTGCCGTGTGGCAAGACTTTTGACTCCAAGATGCAATGCCGTGGCCGCTGGGAGCGGGCACCCAAGCGCCGGCTCCCAGTCATAGCATCGGGCTTGCACCAAGCGATCTTGCTCGCTTATCTGTGCTGGCCCTGCAACCGCGGCCGCATGGCAATTGGGGCGCCGGAGAAGGATTGAGGCATCTGTATCAGACTTCCTCCACCGACGCGGTGAAAGTATATCCTCCCAGCCTGACCGTCTGCAGGAGCGTTGGCTCGCGAGGATCAGCCTCGATCTTTTGACGGAGGCGGCTGATATGCACGTCAATACTGCGCTCGATCGGCCCCGCCAGCCCGGAATGGGTAAACAAGAGCAGCTCCTCGCGGGTGATGACCCTGCCCGGATTTCTGCAGAACGCCAGCAGAAGATCGAATTCCGTCGTTGTCAAAGCGATGCGAGCGTTGCCGGGGTCGTGAAGCCGGCGCCGCATCGGGTCAATCACCCATCCGTCGAAGCGCAGCTTCCTTTGAGCAGAGCTGCTTGTCAGGCCGTAAGAGGCGCGACGCAGGAGACTGCGAATCCGAGCGACCACTTCTCTTGGGCTGAAGGGCTTTGTAATGTAATCATCGGCGCCGACTTCCAGTCCCACGATCCGGTCGACCTCCTCTCCGAGTGCCGTCAGCAGGATTATCGGGATCGTTCTTTCCGAACGGATGCGTTTGCAAATGCTCAAGCCATCTTCGCCCGGCAGCATGACATCGAGGATGATCAGATCATAGGAATTGCTGCGAAGCAGGGATTGCATCACGTTTCCGTCCTCAGCCACGGTCGGCAGCATCCCGCTTTCCTGAATTGTCGACGCCAGAAGATTGCCGATTTCGAAGTCGTCTTCCACGATCAATATCTTCGCGGATGCTGAATTGGGCTGCATAGGTTTTTTCCTGTTTGAGGACCCTACAATGGGCCGGCTGCTGGTCCTCGAATGTTTCGCTTTATTAAGTTTTGTTACGGTCGCTGCTCGCAGTGATACCAAACGTGCCCAGCCATGGCGATAAGCGCCGCAACCGCTCGGCGATACGGCAGGGCCGGCCAGGTGGTTGGCCGGCCCTCCGCTGGTAGTGCAAGCGTCCTTGCGGCGCCTGCAACCTTCAGATCTCGGCCGACTGGAGGAAGGGCTTGAAGATCCGAGCGGTACGATCGCCAAAGTCGGAAACGATCAGGTGGAGCGACGGGATGACGACCAACGATAGAACCGTAGACACGAGCAGACCGCCAATCACCGCGATCGCCATCGGCGCCCTGAATTCGCCACCGTCCCCTACCCCGAGCGCGGAGGGGGCCATTCCCCCGATCATAGCAAACGTGGTCATGATGATCGGGCGAACCCGCTCCGAGCAGGCTTCGACGATCGCATCGACCCGAGACAGCCCATGGGCTTCGCGTTCAATGGCGAAATCCAGGAGCATGATGGCGTTTTTCGTCACGATCCCCATCAGCATCAGGATACCGATGACGACGGGAAGCGAGACAGCGTTGCCACTTAGCATGAGGCCAGCTGCAACGCCGCCGATCGACAGGGGAAGGGAGGCCAGAATGGTCCAGGGCGCCAACACGCTTCCGAAGAGGAGAATGAGAACGACAAGCACAAGCATGACACCCGATCCCATCGCCACCGCAAAGCTTGAGAACACCTCGCCTTCGGTATCGGAATCCCCCGTCGCTTGAATGCGCACGCCCGCCGGCAGGCTCTTGACGCTATCGAGTTGTGCCAGCCTGTCGAGACCCTGGCCCGACGTCATGCCGTCAGCCATATCCGCTGAGATTTCGATGCGACGCTGGCGATCAAATCGCTCGATGGCGGCGACCCTCTCATCGAAGCTGACGTCGGCGATCGAAGACAACGGAACCGACGTCCCTCTCGTCGTCGGTACCGAGAGCATTTCAAGGGTTGGCAAATCGTCGCGAGCATGCGTCTGGAGCAGCACACGGATTGGAATCTGTCGGCCGGCATCAATGAAGTTGGGCAGTCGGCTGTCGACGTCGCCCACAGTCGATACGCGGATCGTGCGGGCAAGTTCTGCCGGAGATACACCGATCGTTGAAGCCTTGTCCGCATCAATTTTCACCCGCAGTTCTGGGCGCGTTACCGCGTTGTCGGCGGTCGGGTTGACGAAATTTTCGTCGGCGGCGAGCTCCTGCAATATGTTGTCTGCGGCGCGCTGAGCCATGGCGCCATCCGCGGACAGGACAGCGAAAGATATGTCCCGCCCACCGCGTGTGTTGAGAAAACGCAGCCTGACGTCCGAAATGGAGGAAAGCGCCTTTTCAAGATCGGCTTGTATCGAGAACGATGAACGGTCGCGCTCGGATTTGTGGAACAGATCGATCAGGACGACCGCATATCGTACGTCTTCCTGTCCGGCCGTACTCGACCCCGCCCTGACGAATACGCCTTCCACCGCGGAATCCCGCCGGACCAAGGCGGCTATTTCATCCGTCGCTGCTCTTGTTTCGTGCAAAGCCGTCCCGGGGGGCAGCTCCACCGAAAGGGTCAACCGCCCCGTATCCTCTTCCGGCAAAAAGGCGGTCGGCAGCGAGGTCAGGACATATAAAGCCAGTGCGAAAGCCGCAAATGCGGATCCGACCGTCATCCATCGCCACCGCAGACTGACTTTCAGCAGTCCCTCATAGGCCGACATCAGGCGCCCTTTCCGAATGTGGGACGGAGGAACGTTCGTCATGATGTATGCCGCCATGATTGGGGTTATCAATCGAGCCACCAGAAGTGAAAAGAACACCGCTATCGCAACAGTCAGCCCGAATTCTCGAAAGTACAGCCCGACCACCCCGCTCATGAAACCCACGGGTGTGAAGACAGCCATGATCGTTGCGGAGATGGCTATGACAGCAAACCCTATTTCGTCAGAGGCGTCCAATGCAGCTCGGTAGGCGGATTTGCCCATGTCGCGGTGACGCACCACGTTTTCAATTTCAACGATCGCATCGTCCACGAGAATTCCCGTCACCAGGGTGATCCCAAGTAGACTGAGGATATTGAGGGAAAAGCCCAGGAGATCGATGGCAAAAAAGGTCGGGATGATCGAAAGCGGAAGCGCGATTGCGGCTACGACCGTGGCCCGCCAGTCGCGCAGGAATAGGAAGACGACGACGATTGACAATGCCGCGCCCTCATAGAGGGTATGCATGGCCGAGTTGTAGTTGCCCGCCGTGTAGGACATATTGTCGTCGACCAGCTTGAAGCGGATCGACGGCTGTTCGAGATGTAGCTTCTCCAGTGCTGTGGCCACTTCCTCCGCAACAGCTAGCTCGCTCGAACCCTTTGAGCGATAGACCGCGAAACCTACGACGTCCTCCTGATCCAGAGTCGCAAAGGCGCGGGCTTCGGCGATCGTATCCTGGACGTTTCCGACATCCCCCAGTTTCACACTGGCGTCGTCCGACAGGAGGATGCGAGAACCACCGAGTTCTGCAATCGTCTGCGCCGCCGCAGCGGTCGTCAGCGTCCGCTCTCGGCCATTCAGGTTGCTGCGGCCCCCGGAACGATCCAACTGGCTTGCGATGAGGCTTTCGTTAACGGCATTCGCCGTCAGGGAAAGCGCCTGCAATCGCGAAGGATCGAGTTCGACATGGATTTCCCTGTCAGCACCTCCGACACGATCAATGCGGCCAACGCCCTTCAGACCCTGCAACTGCCGGGCAACAACATCGTCGACGAACCACGAAAGCTCTGCAACGGTCATGTCCTGGCTTGTCACGGCATAGGTCACGACCGCCTGCGCGTCCTCCTCGGCCCGTTCGATGACAGGCTCATCTATTCCATCGGGAAGGTCGCTACGGATTTTGGCAACTGCGTCGCGGACGTCACCCATGGCGCGGTCTGGCGAAATCACGCCCAACTCGAATTCGACAGCGGTAACGGAACGGCCTTGAGTGACGGTCGACTTGATCTCTTCTACGCCTGCAAGAGACGCTACCGCGTCTTCAACAAGACGAGTAATTTCAGTCTCCAACTCACTCGGCGCGCCCCCGGGTTGGTCGATGATCACATTCACAGCCGGCTCGTCGATGGTCGGGAAGTAAGTGACGGGCAGCCGTGAGAAGCTGTAGCGACCGGCGGTGACAAGGATGAGGAATAGGAGGATCGAGGGAAGCGGATTGCGGATCGCCCAGGCCGATATGTTCATTGAAGTCGAGCTCCGAGCCGATTTGGGGTAGATATGGACGCGTCGGCGCGCGTTGCCGGCGTCGCGGCCAATACGGGCCTCACCCGCTCCTGTGCCTTCAGGAAGGCACCTGATTTCAGGACGACCTCCTCTCCCTCCCGGATGCCGTCGAGGATTTCCACGAAGCCGCTTTGCTGTGATCCGATGCGAACCGGGCGGATATCCACGAGCCCGTCTGAAACGACGTAAACGTTGTGGCCAGCCGCTGTGCTTTTGACGGCCGTTCCCGGGAGGAGAACATTCTGCCGGTCTTCGACACTGATGCTACCGCGCGCAAAGACGCCTGGGACAAGTCTGGCCTTGTCCGCAAGTTCGATCCGCACCGTCCCGCTTCTTGTCTTGGGATCGAGTTGCGCGGCATTCAGCCGGACGGTTCCTGCGATGGCTTGGTCGCGTCCTGGCAAGGTAATTTCGACGCTCATGCCTTCGCGCAGCCGAACGAAGCTTGTCTCCGTCACCTGCGCCACGAACTCGATATCATCATCGTCAGCGATGACAAAAAGAGGTTCGGCGGAACTCGATGTCATCGCACCGACACGCGCTTTCCGGCTCAAAATCCGACCCGAGCTGGGGGCCCGCAGGGTGCTTCTCTGGACAGTCAGTTCGATTTCCCGCCGCTCGCTGGCGATCAGCTGTTGATCTGCGTTGGCGAGCTCCAACGATTGGCGCGCCAGTCGCAACTCCGCGACGGCTCGGGCGTGAGCGTTCAAGTCTTCCTCGAGGACGTTGTCGGCGATCGCACCTTTTGGCTGTAGCGAGCGGCTGCGTTCAAGCTTCTTGCGCGCTTCGGCTTCGGTGACCGTTGCCACATCTATCTTGCTGCTCTCAACCGCCGCGGCAGCACGCGCGCGAAGGAGGCTCACCGCATTCTTGTCCAGCAACATCAGGGCTTCGGTCGTGTCCAGGACCGCGAGCGCCTGGCCGCGTTCAACATGTTGCCCGGCCTCTACCAAGATCTGTCGCACCTCCTTGCCGAGGACGGCGGGGTAGACCTCGATCTCTTCCCGCGCTGCGAGCGAACCAACCACCTCGATCCTTTCCGTCAGCGCACCTCGCTTGGCGACGATCGTCGTCACCGGCATTTGGGCGTCTGCGAACGCCACGGTCGAAAACACACATGCGAGCATCGCTGCTTTACCGAAAAGCGCGCAGCAGCGTCGAAGCGTGGATGATACGGTCGATAACGCGATCATTGAGTGGACCTTTTAAGTGGGCCGCAGAGCGCCCTGGCTTGCTTGGTCACACGATAGCGATGGGGCGGAGCCGCACTGTGTAGTCACATTAAGAAATGTTACGGCACGCTCGTGCGTCAGAATCTTGAGGGGCGCGGCCCACTAGATGGAGCGGCACAGACCGCTTTTGAGCCCTCACGGGCAGCCTGGCGACGTCTCTCAGCTTGGGCCGACAATGCAGTCGGCGTGCATAAAATCGTCTGTCTCGACATTCGGGAATGGAATGTTGCGCTGCGATACTTTGCGACAATTTCCCTGTTCTGCGGCATACGCGTGCGACAAACACCTTCTATGTTTGGGATGCGTCAAGGAGACGCTATCGAAACTGAAGGAGAAACTCATGACCAAGATCTTCCTATCCACCGCTATCGCTGCTCTGCTGGCTTCGGCCACGTTCGCCGTCCCGGCACTTGCCGAGGGTGACTATTATGAAGGCGCCTCCAAGAGCGGCGCTTCGCCGCGTTCTGCCGATCCTCTGCGGGCCGACAGCACCAGGACCTTCGGCTATCCGAACCAGTCCGGCCAGTCGCTGTTTGGCAAGACCACCCGCGATGATCGTCGCCCGTTCGACAGCGGCGACTATTATGAGGGCGCCAATCGTCCGAACTAACAGCTCGCAGTTCATTCAAGGCACCGTCCGCGGCAAGGTCGCAAATATTGCCGCGGCGGCCCCTCTCCGGTCTGAACAGAATTCAGGCGGATGAGCGGGAACGAAAGTTATCAATTTCGCTGCAGTCCCACCCCGCCCTATGCCAGCCCACGCCCAATCCTGCGGCACGTCATGGGAGCCGGGCCTGGGAACTTGCTACAGAATTCGATGGAAGGGCTTGCCGATGCAATGCTATAATTTCCGGGTCTAGAGGGCAGTTCATGCAGGCATCATCCCATATCGCAGTTGTCGATGATCATCAGGACATCAGGGATCTGGTCGGGAAATATCTCGGACAGCAAGGCTATCGCATCAGCTCCGCCGACAGCGGCGCCGCCTTGCGCAAGATCCTCGAGCGGAACGCTCTTGATCTCATCATTCTCGACATCATGATGCCCGGCGAAGACGGCCTCTCGGTCTGCAGGCACATACGCAGCACGACGGACGTGCCCATCATATTCCTGACCGCCATGGCGGATGATACCGACCGCATCATAGGCTTGGAATTGGGAGCGGACGACTATGTCGTGAAGCCGTTTAATCCGAGGGAATTGCTCGCCCGCGTCCGCGCCGTCTTGCGGCGAGCAACCACCCTGCCAACGCAGCAGCGCGACAACATCAAGGCAAAAGTCATCAGGTTCGACCAATGGCGGCTTGATGTCGGCCGGCAAGAACTGACCGACGAGGACGGCGTCGTCGTGTCCCTGAGCACCGTGGAATTCCGTCTGCTCAAAGCTTTTCTCGAACATCCCGGGTTCGTTCTCACGCGCGATCAACTTCTTGATCTGACTGCCGGCAAAGCCGCGGAGATCTTCGATCGCAGCATCGACCACCAGGTCAGCCGCTTGCGCAAGAAGATCGAGGCCGATCCCAAGAACCCGACAATCATCAAAACCCATTGGGGCGGCGGCTACAGTCTTTCCACCGATGTGGTGCTGCAATGATACGGTTTTGGACCAGAAGTCTCGCTGCACAGTTCATCGGCTTCATGCTCCTCGCGCTCGCGTGTTCCCAGGCACTGTCGTTCCTGATCTCCTGGGACGAACGCGACAAGGCGCTCAAGGCGGTATCAAAAAGCGAGTTCTTCAGCCGCACGGCGACCATTACCAGGCTCATGGAGTCGATTCCGCTCAATCTGAGGCAGGACGCCCTCGCCGCCAGTGAAACCAGCTATGCCCGGTTCTGGCTGAGCGAGCAGGCTCCAGATGACGCCGATGCCTGGCGGGGACGCGCCGTCGAAGAGCTTGCACGTCCCCTGCCGAACCTCCCGAACTTTCCGCCAGAATGGCGCGTTCAGCCGGCAGCCATCGACAGGCCCGAGGAACGCAGGAGAATTGCCGCGAAAAACGCAGGCGAGGCCTGGGTCACGCCTGCCTCTGGTTTGTGGAACCTCTCACAGCCGGCAAAGTTCGCCTATATAGGCCGGTCGGACGGGTTTGGCCTTGCGGTCCAGCTTCAAGACGGGCTGTGGCTGAACTCTGCCTATTACAAAGTAATTCCCAACAACTGGTGGACTTCACAATCCCTCTTCACCTTGTCGATAACGGCTCTTGTCCTCTCGGTCATCGGGGTTTTGACGGCAAACCGTATCGCAAGACCGCTTCGACGGCTTGCCGTGTCGGCGGAGGCTTTAGGCCGCGGAGAGTCTCTCCCGCCCCTGCCGGAGGAAGGGCCCGACGATATCCGACGGACCGCAGAGGCATTTAACCGGATGCAGCAGAGCCTCCACCGCTTCGTGGAAGACCGGACCCGGATGCTGGCCGCAATCGGCCATGATCTGCGTACTCCGCTGACATCCTTACGTTTGCGCGCCGAGTTTGTCGGGGATCCGGAACTCCAGCAGAAGATGCTGGTCACGATCGACGAGATCCAGGTCATGACCGAGGCGACTATCGCGTTCGCAAAGGGCGAGGCGACGGTCGAGGAAACAAAAACGGTGAACCTCAATGCATTGGTGGAGAGCCTGTGTGCCGATCTGGAAGAAATGGGCCAACGGGTTGAGTATGTCGAAAGCAGGAAGATAACCTACAGGTGCCGCCCCGACGGGCTACGCCGCGCTGTCCGCAATCTCATCGAAAACGCTATCCGCTATGGCGGGCAGGCCAAGGTCTTCGTGCGCCAATCGCCATCCGCGACTGAAATCGTCGTAGAGGATCCCGGCCCCGGCATCCCTGATGCGATGCGCGAGAAGGTCTTCTCTCCCTTCTTCCGCCTGGAGAAGTCTCGCAACCGTGAAACCGGCGGTGTCGGTCTGGGCTTGTCAATCGCCCGTGCCATCGTTCGGCACCATGGCGGGGATATCGTTCTTGCCTCGAACAATCCGGGCTTGAGAGCCTCGATCTCTCTTCCCGTCATAGAGCGACCCGAACTGTCACCGGCGGCTCGACGTCCGCGAGAAAAAATCGCCGCCCAATGGACGCTCTAGTTTTTGCCTAGCGGACGAATATCAATATCGACGATCGAAACGAGTCGCTCAAGCCCGATGGTTTCCCGCAACCCTCGTCGAGGAGAACTTTCCGCCGTCACCGGCGGAAAGTGAAGGCCTAACGATCAGGCGCTGGTGAAGAGGTCGCCTGTATAGAATTGTGCCGGCGGCAGCGGCTCCTTGATGGTGCCGAACTCCTGGAACATCTTGTTGAATTCCGTCAGCCACTTATTGACGGTGCCGTCTTTCGTGAAGGCGTCCAGTTCCTTGCTCGTCAGCATCTTGCGGCTGCGCGCCACCTTCTCGGTCACCTCCACCGGAGCGTTGAGGAATGCGGTGGTGATCTGGATGGATCGATCAAGGTTTGCGACGCGATAGTCCATTGCCTTCTTCATGACACGCAGGAATTTCCTCACGAGATCCGGGTTTTGCTGGACGATCTCATTGCGGGCGACGAAGGTGTTGATGAACGAGGTCTGCGGGTAGAAATCCTGGTTCGAAGCCAGCTCCTTCATATCCGGCACGCGCGGCTTGATCGTATCGATCAGCGGATACCAGATGCCGGCCCCGTCGATTTGCTTGGAAGTGAAGGCGGCAACCACCGTGGACGGATCCATGGGCACGACCTGGATGTCGCCTATGGTCATGCCGGCCTTGGTCAGCGCCATCCGGAGTATCATGTCGCCGGACGTGCCCTGCGGGACGCCAACCTTTTTGGCCTTCAGATCCGCGATCGAGGCAATCCCGCCCTGGACGATGACGCGGTCGGAGAAGCCTATATCGTTGACGCCGATCACCTTGGCCCGACCGCTGGCGGGCAGCCAGAGTGCGCCGGGCCCGATCGTGCCAAAATTCAGGCTGCCGGCGCCCATCGCCTGGATCTGGATCGGGCCGTTGGTGAAAACCTTGACGGATGGCGTGATGCCTTCCGCTTCCCAGAGTTTCTGATCCTGCGCGATCGCCAGGACGCTGGCATTCGGAAAGTCGGCAATATATCCGATGGTCATGTCGGCAGATTGGGCGCTTGCCTTTCCTCCGATGGAAAAAGCGCTCGCGGCAGCGACGGCCGCTGTCGTCTTCACCAAATTTCGTCTCGTCAGCATGTTCATCTCCTCCTTGTAACAGCCGATAGTGATTGCAGGTTTCAGGCCGCGGCCGGGTGGTACACCGACCGCCACACCTCATTGCGCAAAGCCGTGAATTCCGGCGAAAGGCGCATCTCCTCGGTGCGCGGATAGGGCAGATCGACCGGAATGATCCTGTGAAGCCGGCCGGGCCGGGCGGCCATGACGACGACGCGGCTCGCGAGATAGACCGCCTCGTCTACATCGTGGGTGATGAACATCACCGTACGCCGCTCCTTGCTCCAGGTGGCCAGCAACTGGCCCTGGAGCTGCACGCGGGTCAAAGCATCCAGCGCGCCGAATGGCTCGTCCATGAGCAAGATCTTTGGATTGACGGCATAGGCGCGGGCGATGGCGCATCGTTGCTTCATGCCGCCGGACAATGTCTTCGGAAGCGAATCGGCAAAATCGGAGAGCCCGACGAGGTCCACAAAGCGGTCCGCGATCCTCCGGCGGTCCGCCTTCGGGTATCTGGCGATCTTCAACCCGAACTCGACGTTCTCGCGAACCGTCAGCCAGGGGAAAAGCGCATATTGCTGGAAGATCACGCCACGCTCGGGACCCGGTCCCTTGACCGGCACGCTGTCGACCAGGACCTGCCCTGAAGACGGACCTGTGAGGCCTGCGGCAATGTTCATGGCCGTAGACTTGCCGCAGCCGGACGGCCCGACCACCGTGATGAACTCTCCGTCTTCGATGTCCAGGTTGAGACCTTGGAGCGCGTTGAAGGATGTCTGCCCGGCGATGATGAACGTCTTGGAGACGTTCTGGAACGAGATCTTGATGCTCATAGCTTTTCCTGCCATGCGGTCAGAACGCCATCGAATGCGATGACGATGCGGTCCATGATGAGACCAAGCACGCCGATCGCGATGAGACTGACGAAGATTGTCGGAAGATCGTAATAGAGCTGCGCCTGCTGCATGCGGAAACCGAGGCCAGACTGCGCAGCAATCAGCTCCGCCGCCACGACGGTCGCCCATGACGAACCGAGGCCGACGCGGACGCCGACCATGATATAGGGCAGCGATGCCGGGACAATGACCCGCCGGAAGATGGTGAAGTCGTTGGCACCGAGCACACGGGCGGCATTGATCAGCGTCTTGTCCACGTTGACGACACCTTGATATGTCGCGACAACGCTCGACAGGAAAGACCCCAGGAAAATGACGAAGATCTTGGGAGTTTCGTCAATGCCCATCGTAACGATCGCCAGGGGAATGATGGCAAGCGGCGGGATCGTCCGAAAGAACTGGACATAGGGTTCGATGATGCCGCGGGCGATGCGGTACCAGCCCATCAGGAAACCGACCGGGATTGCTACCGCAATGCCGAGTGCAAAACCGGTAAAGACGCGTCCGAGGCTCGCCAGGGCGTCGGACCACAGGAGGCCGCTCTTTGCCTGGATCACCGCTTGCGTCGCCACGGCAAGTGGTGTCGGCAGGCCGACGATGCCTTGCGCCGTTACGGTCGCCCAGACCAGAACACCGAAGATGACCGCGGCGAAATTGATCGCCAGCATGCCCATCGGGTGCGACAGCAAAGAGCGCCTCGGAGCTCGTTCGGGCTTTTCCTCAATCGTTGAAATTGACAAGGTCATGCCTCCCTCGCGAAAACTTGCCGGTTCTGCTGATATCGGTGGTTCATCGCATCCCCACCATGACGTCGCGTGTCTTGAAATTCGATTCGATCAACCAGTCGCGCATCACATCCAAAAGTTCGCGCTTCTGCTCGACACAGCCTGGATCGTTCCAGAGGTTCTTCACTTCCTTCGGATCGTTTTCGAGGTCGAAGAGCTGCCCGTCGCTTGAGCCCTTGAAGTGAACGAGCTTCCACCGGTCGCTTCTGACGCCGGTCATGAACTCGACACCGCCTGCCATCGCTACGTCGCCGATCTGCTCGCAGAACACATGAGAGCGCGGCTTCCAGTCCTCGCCCTCCAGCGCCGGCTTCAGGCTTTGCGCTTCGAAGGATATCGGCGGCGTGATGCCGGCATATTCCAGGATCGTCGGGCCGAGGTCGAAGAGTTGGCATAGCCCATCCACGGCGCGGCCGCCCTCGAACCGGTTCGCCGTCGACCAGATGATGGTCGGCACGCGGGTGACTATGTCGTACATCGACCACTTTTGAATCAGCCCGTGTTCGCCGAGGCATTCGCCATGGTCGGAGGTGAAGATAACGATCGCATCCTCCAGATAGCCGCGCGCTTCGAGCGCTTCGAGCAACTCGCCGACCTTTTCATCGATCAGCGTGACATTGCCGAGATAATGCGCCCACAGCCGCTGCATCTGGTCTTCTCTCGGATCAAGGCTCCAGACGACGGAGTCATGGTCAACCTCGACGTCGTGCTGGCGTTTTTCCTTCAGCTCCTGGTGAAGCGAATCCAGCTCTTCCCTGGTCGGCTTCGGCAGCGGAAGGTCGTTACGCTTCAGATAGGGCTCTACATAACGAGCAGGAGGATCGAACGGCGGGTGGGGGCCTGGAAAACCGACCTGAAGGAAAAGCGGCTCGGTCGGCGGATAGGTATTGACCCACCACTTCGCCATATTGCCGACGAAGGCATCGGAATGCAGCGCCTCAGGCAGTTCCCATTCAAAGCAGCCCAACCGGTCGCGGTAATCCTCGAGCTCACGGTAAAGTTCGCGCTGTTGCTTGACGAGGCCGTTGGCCGCAAGCGCCTTGTCCCACTCGTCGAAATACCAGCGGCCTTCCATGTAGCGGTCCTTGTTTTCCACGACATAGCGCTCATGAAAACCGGAATCCGAATTGTATGGAATCGTGTGCATCTTGCCGACGTTGACACAGCGATAGCCTGCATCGCGAAGCTGCTCGACCCAGGTATGCTGCCATTTCTGGCCGTTCGCCAGAACACCCGTCGTATGCGGATAATAACCGGTGAACAGGCTCGCACGAGACGGAACGCAGCTCGGTGCGGTGATGTGGCAATTGGTGAGCGCCACGCCCTTCTCGACGAGCGCGTCGATATTCGGCGTCATGGCATAGGGGTATCCGAGCGCGGCGATCGAGTCGTAGCGCTGCTGGTCCGTCATAATCAGAATGATGTTTGGCTTTTCAGCCATATTTCCTGCTCCTCCACATGGCCGATACCGACCAGCGCTCCTAATCAGGCGGAAGAATGGGCTGCTGCCCGTCTTTCGCTTGCCTCTCCTTCAAAACGATGGCATAAAGTTATCGTTAACGCAACGATCACTCAGAGGATTTTTTAGAGCCGAATGACAGTTGACCTTTCCGAGGGTGCGGGGCGCACCGTCCCGACCCTTGCTTCGATCGCCGAGCGTGTGGGCGTTTCGGTCAACACGGTCTCGCGCGCGCTGCGCGCTCCGAACACGGTCCGCGTCGAACTACGCCGCCGGATCAATGCCGCCATGGAAGAGCTGAACTACGTGCCGAACCGGCTTGCCGGCGGGCTTTCCGGGACGCGGTCGGATATTGTCGGGGTCGTGGTAACCTCGCTCTACTATTCGGAGTTCGCCAACATCATCGATTCGCTGCAATTGGCTTTGCTGGAGCACGACCTGCAGGTCATGCTCGCCAATACCAGGTACAATCCTGACCAGGAGCTGCGGCTCGTCCGGTCCATCCTGAGCTGGCGCCCCGCGGCGGTTGCCATCATCGGCGTCGATCATCCCCCGAAAGTCGTCGAGCTTCTCAAGGCAGCCGGCATCCCGATTGTCGAGATGTGGGACACGGGCGGAGACGTGATCGATACCGCTGTCGGTTTCGACCACGCAAGCGTCGGGGCGGCCCAGGCCAACCATCTGATAGCTCAAGGATATAGGCGCTTGGCCTTCGTCGGCAGTGTCCGCGAAAACGATAAACGCGCCCAGAAGCGCCTGAGCGGGCTGGAAGCCGCAGCAACCAAGGCCTCGCTCCCCGACGTCGTCAAGCATACGGCGCAGCAGGGCGGCAATCCGGAACTCGGAGAGCGGCTCGCGACCGAGCTTCTGCAAAGCCATCCGGAGATCGATGCGATCGCCTGCAACAGCGATGTGGTTGGGTTCGGTGTGCTGCGCGCGCTCAGGAAACTCGGCCGGCGCGTACCCGAAGACATCGGTGTCATTGCATTCGGTGACAACGAGGCGGCGAGCTGCGTCAGCCCCTCGCTGACGACAGTTCGCCCCGACCGCGAACGCATCGGCAGATTGACGGCGGAGGCGATCGTCTCGCGGATCAATGACGTCACGCCTTATACGACACTTGTGGAATGGGAGCTTATAGTCCGAGAAAGCACGTCTCGTATGCCCCCACCATCGCCGTCTTGATGCAACACCCCGGCGCGGCGCCATCGGATTTACGGATCAATCCCGCCAGGCCGCCCAAGAGCTTGGAAACCACCGGCTCCTGCATCTGCGACGACCCTCGTGCGGGACTAAGCGGACCGCCGTGACGGAGAAGCAATTTTACCGGGTATTCCCGCGATTTGCGAAGAAGCCGGCGCTCGCGTCAGTTTCCACCCGCGGCCTTGGTGAAGGGGTACCGGATCGACTATCCCTTCTCGTGGAAGGGAGATGATTGTCTGCATTCCCCTTTCACCGCAGAGGAACGAGATGTCGCCACCATGTTGCCGCACGATGGCGCGGGCGATCGACAACCCCAGGCCGATACCGCCAGTATCCTTGTTCCGTGATACTTCAAGACGGAAGAAGGGAGCAAAAACCTTTTCCCTCATGGCCTCGGGTATCCCCGGTCCGCGGTCCTCGACGACGATATCGACTGTGGTTGCCGTGTGCCGGATGAAGACCTTGGCTTCGCCGCCATATCGTACGGCATTCTCCACGACGTTTCGGACCGCACGGCGGAGCCCATCCGGCCGACAGCGATAAGGCGTCTGTTCCGCCTCCACGTAATTGACCGGATGTCCAAGGTCCGACTGGTCGTCGCAGATACTGCCGATAAGAGCATCGAGTTCGATGTCACGGGTTTCTTCTACCGTCGATTCCCCGCGCGCAAACGCAATGGCGGCTTCCGTCATTGCCTGAATTTCGTCAATGGTAGACAGCATCTTCTGTTGGGTTTCCTGATCCTTGACGAATTCTGCTCTCAAACGAAGCGAGGTCAGCGGCGTTCGCAAATCGTGGCCGATCGCCGCAAGCATTTTGGTCCGGTCTTCGACAAAACGGTGGAGGCGGCTTTGCATCCTGTTGAAGGCTTCCGCCGTGCGCCGGATCTCTCCCGGCCCGCCCTCGGGAATAGGCGGAAGGTTTTCTCCGCGCCCAAGCGCCTCCGCCGACCGCGCCAGATTGCGCAAGGGGCGGGAAATGCGGCTTGCGATGAAGACCCCGATCAACGCCAGGATCAGCGCTGTCAATCCGACCGAGGTCAGCGACTTGGAGTTCCACCATCGGCCGGTGTTCTCCTGGTACGAAGCAAAATTCAGCCAGCGTCCATCGCCAAGCTGGACCGCAAGACCAAACCCTCTGCGCCGGTCGAAATAGGTGAATTTCGCGGGTTGCGGCAGGTTCCACAGGATCGGCGGCGGGCTCGCCCATTCCTCGTCGGTATTTTCACGCGCGACTTCCTTCGGATCGGGCAATTGCGGCTTGGAGGGAGCAGTCCAGTCAACCTGCTTTGAAAGATCGACGAAGTTTTCGAGTTGGCGGGAAAGCTGCCCCACCGCCTGCAGGCGCCAGGCGCTGGCTTTCTCGGGTTCCTGGTCCGTCAGCCAGATTTTCGAGTAGTTGGTTTCGCTGGCGTAAAGAGCTTGGGCGCGGATCTGCGGGGGTATCAACTCGACCAATCGGGTTATGGACGCGCCCCGGCTGAAGAATTCGCTTTTCGCCGCGGCTCTCAACGCCATCGTGCGCTCGTCCCACGAGATCAGAAAAGCCAGCGCCTGCGAGATGATCAGGGCGGCAAGCATCAGTCCTATGAACTGCGCCGCCAGGCTTTTTTTCCAGAGCTTGATCATTCGAATGCCACCTCGACCGACAGGCTGTACCCGCCGCCCCAATGGGTTTTGATGATTGAAGGGTTTTTGGGATTTTCTTCGATCTTCTTGCGCAGGCGGCTCACCTGGTTGTCGATGCTGCGATCGAAGATATCGGCACTTCTTCCGGTGGTGAGGTCGAGAAGTTGTTCGCGGCTCAAGATCATGCCCGGCCGTTCGATGAAGACCTTCAGCAAGCGAAACTCTGCCGTGCTCAAAGGTATGCCGACGCCGTTTTCTCCGGAAATTTCCTGGCGACCCATATCGACCCGCCATCCCGCGATGCGCAGCTTTTTGGACTGCCGTGCTGCGACCGGGACCGCGGGATTGGAAGCCCGGCGCAGAACAGCCCGAACACGCGCCAGCAGTTCGCGGAAATTAAATGGCTTCACGAGGTAATCATCCGCCCCCAGTTCGAGGCCGAGGATCCGGTCGGTATCTTCGGCCATCGCCGTCAGGAAGATGATGGGAACGTCCAGAGTGGCACGAACCTGCCGACAGACCGACAGCCCATCCTCACCCGGCATCATGATGTCGAGGATGATGAGATCGACGGTATGGTGCTCGAGCACCCGCCGCAGCACCGAGCCGCTTTCGGCGACGCTGACCTTATAGCCTTGCTGCTTGAGATATTGTCGAACGAGATCCCGGATATCGCTGTGATCGTCGACGACCACGACATGCGCCAAGTCATGCATTTTGCGTAACCTCTGTTCAGCATTCTATATAAGAATATCCCCCTACCCCGCACCAAGAAAAGTGTATCAAAGTTTCGCAAGCCTGCTGTCCGGCGGCTACGTTCCGTTGACCTTCCGATGACCTTACGGGACGTTCCGGAATGCCTTCGTCCGCCTCTTTGCGGGCTTTATCGTTCTTTTAGGCAGTCATGCGCGGCTTCGCGGATCGGAGAACGTTGCAGAGACGCAAGACCAACCACCAAGTTTTGCGACATCTTGCGACAAAATTCCTGCCTGACGGCACAGTTGTGCGACAGGGGTAAAGTATCAATCGGCAGACCAGCTGGAAGGGCGAGCGTTTGTTCTGGCGCGCCCCGACGCATTGCTTCCCAAACTAAACAGAGAGCAAACATGGCAGTCCCACACCCAGAGAATACCGAAAGCCCGGGCGCTGCGCGCCGAAACACCGCAGGTAAAGGCATGCAGCGGCTGGTTGTTGTTTTGATTCTTGGACCTCTCCTGCAACCCGGCAGCGCGCTGGCGCAGAGTCCCGAAGCCGGTGAGCGCGTTTTTGTGCAATGTCGGGCGTGTCACCAGGTCGGCGAGACCGCACGCAATGTTACGGGTCCCCACCTCAACGGGCTTTTCGGACGCACCAGCGGCAGCGTGGAGGGCTACGCCTATACGGAGGCAAACAAAAATGCCGGAATCACCTGGACCGATGCAAGCTTTCGTGAGTTTGTGACCAACCCAAAGGCAAAGATCCCGGGCACCAAAATGATCTATGCGGGGATCAAGAATCCCGACCAGATCACCGACCTGATCGCCTATCTCAAACAATTCGACGCATCCGGCAAAAGACAGTAGCCGTTGTCGGCGGCGTGTCGTTGCCTCGACGCGAGGTGAACAGGCGTCACCCGGTACAGCTACGGCCTGATGGCGGGCGTCTCGACCGCCATGCCTTTCGCCCGAGACATCAGAAACAACTCGAGTGCGATATATTCCCGCGCGCCATAGGCGTAGGGCTCCGCACGGACCCCGATAAGGCAGCCTCGCAGCCGCCGCTGCAACGATCCGATACCCTGCCACTCCAATCTATAGAGCGGATAACCGGTCGGATGCCCCTGGGGGATGGGCGAGCCGGCCAGACGCCGCCCTGCATGATCCTCATGACAGTTGGCGCAGGAGAAATTGAGCTGTCCCTGCCGCATGTTGTAGAGCGCTTCGCCTTGTCTGCGCGACGGCTCGAGCCGCACATCGTCCGGCGGCGCGATGGGCATACCTCGCGACTGCTTGGCGACATAGGCCGAGAGCGCGAGCAATTCCGGCCCCTCAAGCGGAAACGGCGGCGCGCTTTGACGGGTCTCGCGGCAGAGATTGATCTGTCCCTGCAGATCGACCGGCCCGTTCCGTGCCGTGCTGAAGGACGGATAGCGCGCTGCGACGCCTCTCATGCTGACCTCGGCATTCTGGTGGCAATCGGCGCAAGACGTTTTCCGGCTGCCGACTTTCGCCCTCCATAATTCCTCGCCCTCCAATACTGCAAACATGCCGGGATTGGCAGTATCGTCGCGCTGCATTGCCTGCGATTCTCGGCTCATGTCTTCGAACCCCGATCGCCGGGGATCTCGTGTCTGGGCGGCGGCAATAACGGTTGAAACCGCCACCGCACAGAGCAGCATCGAGGTGAAGGCGACGGAGGGCATCATTCGACGATGAAATCTGCGGTTTCTGTTTGCGACGTACCGCGGTCGTCGATCCACGCGAAGGCCATGGTGCCGCCCTCTTCCGCCTTGATCGTGAACGCGATGAACGGGTTTGCTGCAATCGCCGGGAATAGATCGGCGCGAAAAACCTCGATGTCATTCAGCTTGCACACGAAATTCCGAATGATATCGCGCGGGAACGACGTGCCATCCCCTTTCGGGCGATAGCCGGTTTCCATCGGATGCTGGATCAACGTCCTGATCTCGACGATCTCGCCCCGCTTCGCCTTTGGCAGATTGATCAGGACGCGCGCCATGTCAATTCTCCGCGCAGGCCGGAAGGGTGACGATCAATTCGACCGAGCCGGACCAAAAACTGCCGTCGCTCATCTGGGCAATCGCCGTGATGTTCTGGGAATCGCCGAGCCGGATGCGTGTCGATACGAACGCCCGGCCGGATCGAGGACTCAGATGGAAAACGCCGATGTTCGGCTGCGGGTTCTTCTCGTTGAAGACCGCAATCGCCTTGATGAAGTCACTTTCTGTCATCGGGCTTTCGACGGTGATCGCAAGTGGCACGGAATTGCCGTTCTCAACGAGCGGGGGAATGTCCATCTTCACACGGCCAGCCTTGACCGGGGCACTTCCGATGAAATCGCGGATGGCGTCCTGCATAGCCTCCGGCGTGGCACGCGCCGGCCGCGCCACGATCAGTGCAAGGCCGCCGACAAGTGCGGCGCGGCGAGAAAGCTTTGGTTGGACCGATCTCTCCGTCATGGCGTATCCTTCAACGTCAGCAGGAAGGCCACGACGTCCTCGACTTCCTCAGCCGACAAGACGGGCTTGCCCTGCCAGGCGCCTCCGACGCGCGTCAGACCATCGAGACGATAATAAGCCGGCATGATCGTCGACGGGTTCACTTTGCTGCTGTCGACCAGACGCAATCGCAACTGCCCCTCATCCCACCTGCTGCCGGCGCCGCGAAGATCCGGCGCGAGATTGCCCTGAAACCGCTGTTCGGGGAACGGTCCGGTATGGCACAGGAGGCAAAGCCCCTTCTGGCGGTCGGTGACGACGGCGCGGCCCCGCGCCGCGTCGCCGGCCTTCCCGGTCAGCGATTGCGGAATGGCGTCGCCAACCACGGTGAAGGCGCGCAATTGTGCTATCGCCGGCGGGGCGACGGATAACGCAGAAATGAGAACCAGCCATCTAACCAAAGACTTCATCCGTGATGGTGCGGAACCAGGCATCGGCGTGCGAGGCTTCCCGCGAGCGGAAGGCGGCCGAACTATCGGCCGGGCTGACGCCGCCTGCCCCCTCCACGTCCGTCAGCACGCCGTTAACGGGCCGATAGACACCCGCGACCGTGATGCCGTAATCGGGTGCAACGAGGCTGTAGCAGGTGTTGATCAATTTCGGCGTCTGCGGTGCCTGGCCACCGAGCAGACTTGCGATCGCTGCGGCACAGACTTTCGCTTGCGCATTCGCTGCGAACGCCGACTTGGGCATGCCGCCGGCGACGCAGGCGTCCCCGATGATATGAATGCCCGCCTGCTGTCGCGACTCGAAGGTGACCGGATCGATCGGACACCAACCGCTGCGGTCGGTGGCACCAGCAAGCGCGGCAATCTCGCCCGCGCGCTGCGGCGGAATGACATTGGCGACGTCGGCCTTGTGGCGGCCGAACTCGGTGACGAGTACCCTTTGCCCGCCATCCACCTCGATGACCTTGCCGCCCGACGACATCGAGACCCATTCGAGGTTTGGGTAAAGCGCCTTCCACGCCGCCTGAAACAGCCCCTGCTTCGAAAACGTGTCCTTGGCGTCGAGAATGATGAGCTTTGCGCGCGGCTTTTGGATTTTGAGATAATACGCGATCAGGCTCGCCCGCTCATACGGTCCTGGCGGACACCGATAGGGATTTGCCGGCACTGAGATTATCACTGTACCGCCATCCGGCATCGCCTCGATCTGGCTGCGCAGCAGCGAGGTCTGCTCACCGGCCTTCCAGGCATGCGGCATGATCTGCGCGGCGTCTTCCGAGTAGCCGGGCAGTGCGTCAAAGCGCAGGTCGATGCCCGGCGCGAGCACGAGGCGGTCGTACCCGAGTATTGTACCATCCGATAACGAGACGCGCTTCTGCTGCCCGTCAATCTTTGTCGCATGCTGCGCGACAACCGCCAACCCGTCCTTCTTGAGTGCGTCATAGGTGAACTGCTGCCGCGACAGCGGCCGCAAGCCGGCAAGCACTCCGTTGCTGAACGGGCATGCCGTATAGGTGGTCGATGGCTCCACAAGTGTCACGTTGAAACCGCCGCGCTTGAGTTCGCGCGCGCAGGTTGCCCCGGCGAAGCCGCCGCCGACTACCACGACGCGGCCAGCCGACTGCGCAATTGCAGGCCACGCCAGTGCCGCGGCTGCGCTGAGAGCCGCACCAGCCTGAAGCACTGCCCGACGATTGAAGGAAGCTCGTGTCATTCGTCTCCCCTTGCCAGCCATTCCGCGATGGCCCGCATCTCGCCATCGCTAAAGCCCTTTGCGATACGACCCATGACCGTTGCCTCGCGTTGACCATTGCGGAAGGCTTGCAGAGCGCCAAGGATGTCGGGCGCAGAAAGACCCTGCAGCGAACCGATCGAATGGCCGACGGCTGACGGTGCATGGCAACCCGAGCAGGATGACGCGCCCGGCGGCGCCGCAGCCGGACTAATCGCCGGCTGCCCCATCGCAGGAGATGACGCCACTAGAAGACCGATCGAGATCCAAACTTCCCTCATGCGCCGCACCCGTTTCATCGATGCCACTCACTTTGCGACAATTGGTGTGCTTACGCCTTCTTGAGGCTGGTTTTCGATAGCGGAACCTGCCGCACCCTTATGCCGGTTGCAGCAAAGATGGCGTTCAGCACCGCCGGTGCCGCGACGAAAATCGTCGGCTCGCCCACACCGCCCCAAAAGCCGCCTGACGGCATGATGATCGTCTCGACGTCGAACATCTCGTCCATGCGCAGCATCTGGTAGGTGTCGAAATTTTCCTGCTCGACCCGGCCGTTGGCGACGGTGATCTCGCCATAAAGCGCTGCGGTAAGGCCGTAGACGAACGAGCCTTCGACCTGCGCAGCGATCTGCTGCGGGTTGACGGCATGGCCGCAATCCGTCGCTGCGACGATGCGATGGATCTTCAAGATGCCCGCCTCGCTTACCGAAACTTCGGCGCAGGCCGCGACGTAGCTGCCAAAGCCCATCTGCTGTGCGATGCCGCGATAGACACCGGCAGGCGCGGGCGTGCCCCATCCTACCTTCTCTGCGACAGCGTCGAGCACCGCCCGATGTTTCGGATGGTTCGCCATCAACTTGCGGCGGAACTCCAGTGGATCCTGTTTCGACGAATGCGCGAGCTCATCCAGGAAGCACTCCAGATAGATGGCGTTCTGGTTATTGTTGACGCCGCGCCAAAAGCCTGCGGGTACGTGCGGATTCCGCATCGCATGCTCGATCAGCAGGTTCGGAACGGTATAACCCAACTGGCTTTCCGGCCCCTGGGGGTTGAGACCCTGGAATGTCGCCGCATCGCGACCATTTTGCAGACGGTCAGGATTGAGGGTTGCGAGGATGGATTGGCCGGAAATCCTCATGTGCAACGCGCTCAGATTATCTTGGTCGTCAAATCCTGCGACCAGGCGGCACTGCGTGGCGGGATGATACCAGCCATGGGTCATGTCTTCTTCGCGCGACCATATCGTCTTGATCGGCGTGCCCGGCATCTCCTTGGCGATCAGCACGGCGTAGCGCACGAAATCGTGGCTCGACGAGCGTCGGCCAAATCCGCCGCCCAGATGCAGCCGGTAAACCTCGTTCTTGTCGATCGGCAGGCCGGAAACCTCCGCGGCGGTCGCGAGAGCTGCTTCGGCGTTCTGGGTGGCCGTCCAGACCTCGCATTTCTCAGCCGTCCAGAGCGCCGTCGCGTTCATCGGCTCCATCGTGACATGGTGCTGGTGCGGGACGGCATAGACGGCCTCGACGGTACGCCTGGCGCTCGCAAGAGCCGCCGGTACATCGCCGTTCTTGCTGCCGAGAATGGCTTCGCGGGCCGTCAGCCCTTCTTGCTGTGCCGCAAGAATATCGGCCTGCTGCACGTTGGCGTTCGGGCCTTCATCCCATTCGATCGGCAGGGCGTCGAGTGCGGTCTTGGCGCGCCACCAGGTGTCGGCGATCACAGCGACGCCAGTATCACCCAGCCTTACGGCTTTCCTGAAGCCAGGCATCTTCTCAATCTGGGTGACATCGAAGCTCTTGATCTTGCCGCCGAATACCGGACAGACCTTCAGCGCGGCATTCAGCATGCCCGGCAGCTTCATATCGATGCTGTAGACCTGGCGGCCGTTCAATTTCTCCGCCGTGTCCAGACGCTTCAACGGCCGGCCGGCGATCGTCCAAGTTTTCGGATCTTTCAGCGTGATGCTGTCGGCCGCGAGCGGCGTCAATAAGGAAGCCGCCACTGCAACCTTGCCATAACTGGTCGAGCGGCCCGTGCCCGCATGCGTGATGACGCCCTTGGCGACGGTGCATTCGCCGACCGGCACCTTCCATTCATTCGCCGCGGCCTGTATCAGCATCATGCGCGCCGCCGCGCCGCCCTTGCGCACATATTCGTTGGACTGGCGTATGCCCTGGCTGCCGGCAGTGCCGAAGTTCTGCCAGACCCTGCCGCGTCTGACATTCTCGCCAGGCGTCGGATACTCCCAGGTGACCTTTTCCCAGTCGCACTCAAGCTCTTCGGCAACGAGTTGCGCGAGACCTGTCAGCGTGCCCTGCCCCATTTCGACACGTGCGACGCGCACCACCACGGTGTCGTCGGGCCTGATAACCACCCAGGCATTGACCTCGGGGGTGACGGACTGTGCAGAAGCGTCACCGGCAAAGGGTATGTGAAAGCCGAGCGTGAGGCCCGCGGCGGCCGCAGCGCCGCTGGCAAGGAAGCCGCGGCGGGAAACAGTGATCGTGTTCATGGTATCCTCCTCAGCCGGCCATCGTGTTGGATGCAAGTTCGATCGCGGCCTTGATCCGATTGTAGGTGCCGCAGCGGCAGATGTTGGTCATCTCGTCACGAATCTGCTGCTCGGTTGGCCGGGCATTGGCGCTCAGCAAGGCTGTCGCCGCCATGATCTGGCCGGACTGACAGTAGCCACATTGCGGCACGTCAAGTTCCAGCCAAGCCTTTTGAACAGGGTGCGTCAGGTCCGGCGAAAGGCCTTCAATGGTGACGATCTTCTGCTGCTCGGTCACGCTGGAGACCGGAATGGCGCAGGAGCGCGTCGCAACTCCGTCGATATGAACCGTGCAGGCACCGCATTGCGCAATGCCGCAGCCGTATTTGGTACCGGTCAGCCCGACCTGTTCGCGGATGACCCATAGCAGCGGTGTGTCAGGCTCGACGTCAACGTCACGGATGATATCGTTTATAGAAAGCCGAGCCATGAAACCTCTCCCATGTTGAGTTGTCACCGGCGCCAGCACGTTATTGCTCCGGCGCCATCGATCACATGGAAGACCTACCGGAGGTTTGTCGCACAGATGTGCCGCGGGCGTCCGAATTTGTATAAAAGTGTATCGGTGAACGCGCTCCTGAAACGGCTGATGCGGCCATCAGGCACGGTTGCTGAGCGTGCGATCTTGTCGATCAAGCCGCACCGGGAATCTGGCGCCGCATCGGAAGATGGTCCCGGAGCAGCGGCCCACAACGTGCGGTCGAAAACTCTGCGCCTGCGAATAGGACTAAAGGCTGCCCTATTGCGGGGCTAAAGTCTGAAGCGGCGTGGGCGGCCACAGTTTGGTCGGATTCCACCTGAACTTTTCGCAGTGCAAAAGTAGTTTTCGGGTTCCAAACAAAAGCACGGCGGCAAAATTCGAGCGAGGCGGGAGTTATCACAAGTTCTGCGCAACTGGGGGGCTCCATGCTTCATGCACGCGACCGACAATTGGATGGCCTTAGAACCCTTGCCGTCTCGATGGTTCTGTACGCGCATTTTTTCGCGGCCGATGGGTCGCACTGGGGCCATATCGGCGTTCGCCTGTTCTTCGTTCTCAGCGGTTTCCTGATAACCCGGCTTTTGCTGGAAGCGCGCTCTGCCACCCAGTACGAACCAGGCACCGCGATAAGATCATTCTATATTCGCCGGGCGCTGCGTATATTCCCGCCGTACTTTGCAGTGCTCAGCTTCGTCTGGCTGGCCAACCTCGAGCAGGCCCGCGGAAGCATCAAATGGCACGCCCTTTACCTCTCGAATTTCTGGTACGCCCTTCGCGATGAATGGACGCCCTGGGTGCTTTGTCACACCTGGAGCCTGAGCATCGAAGAGCAGTTCTATATCGTGTGGCCGCTCGTCATCCTGCTCGCCTCGCGCCGCTGGCTTGAGCCGATCTGCATCGCTCTCATCGCATGCTCGCTTGCCTATCGATTCTATTGGCCATTCACGGGGACGCCGTCGCTTGCGCGGGACCTTCTGCCTCCGGCGTCGATGGACGCGCTGGTGGCGGGCGCGCTCCTTGCACTCCATCGCACGCGGTCACGGACATTGCCGCACTGGATGCGGCTGAGTTCGGCACCCTTGCTCGTTGCGACAGCCATCTTGATGTGGCTGAAACCGCTCCCCCTGTCGCCGACGCTTGCCTGGATGAATTGGATCGGCTTGGAGGTTCTTCCTCTTATACCTCTTACAGTACTGGTCGGATACTGTTCCTCGGGTCTGCGGGGAGCTCCCGGCCGTCTATTGGAATTGCCCCCGATCACCGCTGTCGGACGTGTCAGCTACGGGGTTTACCTGTTCCATCCGATCGTCCTCTCCTTCGTCGTAAGTGCACAACCGTGGATTCCGTTCAACGTCTCGGAACAGGGTTTCGGACGCCTCATCTTAGGAACCACGGGTACGTTGGCGTTGGCCGCGATCTCGTGGCTGGCCTTCGAAAAACCACTCAACCGGCTCAAGCGCTATTTCCCGTACGTCCCGCCAAGAAAGCTTGACCCGACGTGTGACGCGCCGTCTGCCACAGCCATTTCGGAGGCTGCGCAAATGCAGGAACTCCGATTTGCCACGCCATTGCGAGTCGAACGATGTCCTCCCCGCTGATCTCCGTCGTATTACCCGTCTACAACGGCGAACCTTATCTCGCGGCCGCGGTCGAGAGCATCCTGCGCCAGGACTACAGACACCTTGAGATCGTCGCCATCAATGACGGCTCGAACGATCTCTCGCTGGATATTCTGCACCGATATCAGAAGCTTGACGATCGCCTTCGCATCGTCTCGCGCGAGAACCGCGGACTGATCGCGAGCTTGAACGAGGGCATAGCCCTGGCTAGAGGTGACCTGATCGCCCGAATGGACGCGGACGATATCTCCTATCCAACCCGCTTTTCCCGTCAAATCGCGCTCTTTGAGCAGCAGCCTCAGCTTGCGATCTGCGGAACGGAAGTCGATCGGCTTCTCGGCAGCCGCGTCGTGCGCAGCACGCCAAATCCCATTTATCAGTCGGGGGATTGGCACATATTGTCGCTGTTCTTCACGATCTTCCTGCATTCGACGGTGATGTACAATCGCAACATCATTCCCGAGGATATGCTGGTTTATGACGCAAGCTATGTCCACGCGGAGGATTTCGATCTCTTCAGGCGCATTACCCGTGAGTTTCCGGCGGCGATGATCGATGAGAGCCTGATCGCCTATCGTATCCACAGCGACAGCGTTACCAACAAGCACAGGCGGCAAATGCGCCGAACCCACCTGAAGATCGTCGCCGAGAACCTTGAACGACAGGCTCTTACCGACGATCCCGACGCTCTTCTTGCTATCGGCGCAGCCGTTACGCCGGATACGGTGCGCCGAGCCGCCGATTGCATGCTCGCGATCGAAGAAAAGGTCGCCAAGCAAGTTGGTGCGAGCGCCAGCAGCTACGCAGAAGGAGCCCTGTGCTTCTTCTATTTTCTCTACCAATTCATTGCTGACGAGCTGCGTCCGGCGTTGACCCACGCATTTCTTATGCGAACGGGAAAATGGGATGTCATCCGGCGGCGGGAACGCTACGGCCTTCGAGCCGCGGTCGCGGCACCCTGGTTGAGCCGCATGTCGGAAGAGGCGATCCGGAGGCTCGATGGGGTGGCACGGTACTATCAATCGGTGCCGGCCAAGACGGTGTTACCGCTTCGAGGGCTCGCCTGATGTCCAGGGAGCACGAGCAACCCGTACGCGCCAGCCCCCGCTTGTCCCCCGACGCGCATCACCCTGTCGACGCAAGCTTTATCGTCTGCACCCGCAACAGAGCGGCCGCGCTCGAGGCATGTATCCGCTCGATCGAAGCCGCCTGCGAAGCCTGTTCCCTAAGCTGCGAGCTGGTGGTGGTCGACAATGGATCCACCGACGATACAGCCGCGCGTTTATCCCGTATCGCGGCCAAATCCGCTGTTTCCGTCAGGTGGATGGTGGAGCTACGGCCTGGCCTCGCTGCCGCGCGCAATACGGGAATGGAGCGGGCGCGAGGCAGGCTTCTGATCTTTATCGACGATGACTGCATCGTCGAGCACTCCTACCTGCAGGATCTGAACCGGCATTATTCGGCAGGCGAGCGGTGTATCGTCCGGGGTGGCCGCGTCGATCTCGGCAGCCCGCGCGATCTGCCTTTCACAATCAAGCGGTCGCGATTCCGGGCCCGTTTCACGCCGGATGTTCATCCGGGCGGGTTCGTGCTCGGCTGCAACATGACCATGCATCGAGAAGCGGCAGCCCGCATCGGGCGCTTTGACGAGCGGTTCGGGGCTGGCGGGCCGCTGCGGTCCGCAGAAGATACGGATTACCTCGTCCGTGCCCATCAGCTCGGCATTCCAATCGAATATGTTCCCGACATGACGGTCCAGCACTTTCACGGCCGAACCACACGCGATGCAATCGAACGGCTTCACCGGGATTACAGCTTTGGAAACGGCGGCCTTTGCGTCAAGCATGCGTTCAAGGCCCCCTGGCTGCTTCGTCATTTCTGCTGGACGACCCGATCGGCCTGGCGGGAACTGTTCGGCGGCTACCGTTTCGATCCGGAGATTTCCCTGTCCCACCTGACGATCGTGGCCATGAACCTGGTCGGAGCAGCCAAGTTTGCCTTGCTCGCCGTTCGGTGGCCGAACCAGGCGGATACCGACACGCCCAGCCGTCTGCCCCGCCCGCAACGGGAAACGCCGCCATGCTAGATTTCCTCACATCGAGTTCTCACCTCCTGCGCGAGGCTCTGGGGAAAAACACCGGCCTGCTGGCTATCGTGGTTGTCCTGGGACTGAGCAGCGCCGTGCTCGAGGGCACCGGCATCGGTCTTGTCATCCCCATGCTCAGCATCATTGCCGGTGAGAGCGATGCTTCGGGAATGGCCGGCCTTTCCGCCGTTTTTCAGCGAGTGGGAACCGGATTGGACGATCAGACGCGGCTGATCGTCATAGCGGCCGCCATTCTCGGATTGATCACCGTCAAGAACGTGCTGGCCTTTGCCAACGCGGTGCTTGCCAATTTCATATATGGCAAGGCCGGTCATTCGATCCGGCATCGTCTCGCCGACCAGCTTCTGACGATCGGCTACCCGTTCTTCCTGCAGCAAAGCCCGGGGCGGCTGCTGAACATCATCTCCAACGAATCCTGGCGGGCTTCGGACGCGGTCCAGACCGTCCTTGCGGCGATCGTGAATGCATCGGCGGCCGTTATCCTGCTCGCATTTCTGCTGCTTCTTTCGTGGCAGATGTCGCTGTGCGTCACGCTTGGGCTTGTCCTGATCCAGGCTATCCATGCCTTGCTGTCGGCAGGCCTGAAGGGCCCGAGCCGCAACGTCACGTCGTTCAACAGTGAACTTGCCGCGAGAATGCTTCACCTCGTTCACGCCGGGCGCCTGATCCGCGCCTTCGGACAGGAACTGCGTGAGAGAACGATCTTCGACGCGGCTTCAAATGCGGTGCGGAAGGCGGGCTTCGTTCTTAACAGC
Source organism: Neorhizobium sp. T25_13 (assembly GCF_002968675.1). Classification (NCBI taxonomy): domain Bacteria; kingdom Pseudomonadati; phylum Pseudomonadota; class Alphaproteobacteria; order Hyphomicrobiales; family Rhizobiaceae; genus Neorhizobium; species Neorhizobium sp. T25_13. The sequence continues at coordinate 170,589 of NZ_PVBI01000009.1, read as the reverse complement.
CGCCAGGCAGCTCTCCCGCCACTAACCGAAGTGCTGCATTCCGCCCTCTTTCTGGGCGTGGTTGTCAGCGCATGGCAGGTCGGGGTCGGGTTCCCGGTCATCGTCGCTTTCGTCGTCCTGCTTTATCGGCTGCAACCGCATGTCCGGGCGCTGCAGATGGCCTGGAGCCAGATCCAGGGATGGAGCGGGGCGCTGGAAGAGGTCGAATGGCTGCTGGATTCCTCCGACAAACCAGCGGCGCCCCAGGGTAGCCACCCGATCCAGGGGCTCCGCCAGCAGATCAAGTTCGACCAGGTGACCTTCAGGTATCCGGGCTCCAGCACGCGGCCCGTGGTCCTGCGTTCGGTAAGCTTCGACATTCGCCAGGGCCGCTCGACCGCAATTGTCGGGCGGTCGGGCGCCGGCAAGAGCACGATCGTCAATCTCCTATGCCGGTTTGTGGAGCCGGATCAAGGCAATATTCTTGTCGACGGCATTCCACTCGACCAAATCGATCCCGCTGCATGGCGCCGACAAATTGCGCTTGCCAGCCAGGATCTTGAACTGGTGGATGGCACCATTTTCGAGAACATCGTCTACGGCCACGATACGTCCCTCCTCGCGGCGGAAAGCGCAGCGAGGCTTGCCGAAGCGCATGAATTTATCGAGAAGCTGCCTGACGGATATGAAACTGTCGTCGGCTATCGGGGAGCGAGCCTGTCGGCTGGTCAACGGCAGCGGATCGCGCTGGCAAGAGCTCTGGTCCGCGATCCGGAAATCCTGATCCTGGACGAGGCCACCAATGCCATGGACGGCCTGTCCGAAGCATCGATCGTGGAGACGTTGAAATTAAGAGCCGGGCGCCGCACCACAATCGTCGTCAGCCATCACCACAGCACCATTTCCTTCTGCGACGAGGTCGTCATTCTCGGTGCCGGCCGCGTCCGCAATCAGACGCCCTTTGCCGAAGTTGCGTCGTTGAGCATGGAACAGCTTTACGAACATGAGATGTCGCATGGCAGTCAATCCTGAGAATGACGTTTAAACCCGCCGGAACCGCTGCGTTCTTAGGATCAGATGCGAAGCGACGATGGGGTTCTGCCCGTGGCCTCAGCCAACCGTGACAGCCAACGGCATAATCTCGTCTTCGGCCATCCGCCAGGTGTTGCGGCCGGCCGACTTTGCCCGATAAAGCGCACGATCCGCGGCCTGGACAAGCGTTTCCCGGTCGCCGGCGGCAACGCTTGCAGCGGCTATACCTATGCTGACCCCGATGCTGATCGATAATCCCTTGATCCGGAAAGGTGCGTTCAAGGCCGATATGCACCGATCGGCAAGGCCGATATCCGCCTGGTCTTCGGTTTTCACGAGGATTGCGAATTCATCGCCGCCGAGGCGGGCCACCAGATGTCCGCCTGCGGCCGAACGCAATCGCTCACCGGCAAGCTGCAGGACCTCGTCGCCGGCGGCATGGCCGAATGTGTCATTGACCGGCTTGAATCCGTCGAGATCGAGGCAGTAGACGATGACGACGCCCTCGGTCGCTTCAGTCTTGAATGCCTCATCGAGCGCTTTGTAGAATTGCATACGGTTCGGCAGGCCGGTCAGAATATCATGATGCGCCAACCTGTTGGCCTCCGCCTCCGCCAGCACCCGGTCGCTGACATCCGCGATCGTCAGCAGGAGCCGTCGATCGCCGCCGTCGTAGAGCAACCGGACATAAATGAGGACGTGGTGTTCCCGGCCCTCCGCCGTTCGCTGGCGCCAGACGGTGCGGGCCTCGCAGTTGCCGTCGAGATTGCGGAGCCTCGCGGCGAACTCTTCACCCTGGCCTTCGGCGTGCATGTCGAAAACGGCTTTGGCAAGAAGGACCGATCTCTCGTAGCCATAGAACTGAAGCGCCGCGTGATTGGCTTCAAGGATCGCAAGGCTGTCCCCGTCGCAGAGCAGCATCGGCATCGGGTTGGCGTCGAACAGTTGCCGAAGCCACTCCTCCCGTTGCTTGAGGCTGCTAATGTCTATGCGCATCCCGATGGCGCCGCCATCCGGCGTGCGGCGATCGTCATAACGCAACCATCGCCCGTCGTTCATTTGCCGCTCCTCCTGGGAAACGGGCTGTCGAAACTTCGCCATGCGCTCGCTGAGCCAGACGTCCTGGTCCGGCACCACTTCCTGGATGCTGCCGCCTGCAAGGCTGATCTTCAAAATCTCCTCGAACGGAATTCCGGGCGTCAGGTATTCCGCGATATCGGCATAGAGATCGGCGTATTTCTGGTTCCAAAGGACGTAACGGTCCTTGGCGTCGAAGACACAGACCGCCTGCGGCAACATCTCGATGACGTATCGCAGACGAAGATTGGCTTCCCGTGCGGCGAGCCCCGCGGATTTCTCCTGGCCGCCGGCATCGATCCAGACCATGGTGAGCGGCTCGTCCGAGCCGGGACATGGCGAAACTCTGATATTGCAGGTCCGGGCTTCCCCTGCCCTGCTGCTCAAGAGAACCGGCGAACCCTCGGGATTGTCCAGCGGCCACCCGGGCAGGAGATCGGTTATGGCTGTGCCATGCAAAGTGTCGGCTGCGCCAAAGAGTGCTCTTGCCTCGGCATTCGCAAAGGTGACGAAGCCCGCCGCGTTTACAATGAGCGCGGCGAGAGGACAGGATTCCAGCAGGGTCATCACTTCCGCACCAAGCATAGCCCTTCAAGCACCGCTGATCTGCCCGGAAAAATCTACGGATGGAGGATACGCGGCAAGAATGAAATAAATCGCTAAAGTTCAAACGCCGCATATAAATGACGCGGCCTCGCTCCGAGGCATTCCGACATCTGAGCGAAGACCGCCGTTCGTTTTTGAGGCAAGCCCCTTAGTCCATTCGCGGATTTCTCATCACAGGCGGCCTCCAAGCTCATCCTCGATATGGACGCGGATGATCTCGTCGAAATTTTTCTCCGCGGTAAAGCCGAGGGCGGTCGCGCGTTTTGCCTCGAAACCGGGTGCCCAGCCTGCAACCATTCTCATGATCATCTCGTCCGGGACGCGACGAATGAGATTTACTGCCCTGTCGCCGGCCACGCGGCGAAGCGCATCGATCTGCTCGCCGACGGTCGCGCTGACGCCCGGCATGGAAAGATTGCGGTGCGGGCCGACGCGATCGAGATCCATATTCGCCGCATGGACGAGGTATCCCACAGCCGAGCGAGGCGATGTATGCCAGTGACGCACGTCATCCGACACGGGCAGGATCGCCTCCTGCCCGATCAGCGGCTCACGCAGAATGTTCGAGAAGAAGCCGGATGCAGCCTTGTTGGGCTTACCCGGCCTGATGCACACTGTCGGCAACCGGATGCCGATGCCGTCGAAGAAGCCCCGGCGGGTGTAGTCCGAGAGGAGAAGCTCCGAGATCGCCTTTTGGGTGCCATAGCTGGTAAGCGGCGTCAGATGGAAATCATCGGGAATGGGGAACGGCAGGGGAGCACCCGCGACAGCGATGGATGACGTAAAGATGACCCTCGGCTTATAGCCATCCTCGCCGTTTGCGAGGCGAACCGCGTCGAACAGGTAGCGGGTTCCATCCAGGTTGACCCGGTAGCCCTTTTCGAAATCGAGCTCCGCCTCCGCCGAGACGATCGCGGCAAGGTGAAAGATCACGTCGGGGCGGGACCCGATGAGCTTCTCGGCCTCGCCGGGCATCGAGAGGTCGGCGTCGCTCGTCACCACGGATCCCGAAAACCCCTCCGGATGATCGGGCTTCACGACGTCGACGAGGGTCAGCTTGTCGAGCGGCTTGCCGAGAACGCCGCCGTTGGCGATGAGACGCGCCGTCAGTTTGCGGCCCACCATCCCGGCCGCGCCTATGATCAGAATATGCATGCTTCCTCCCATTTCGACCGAACCACATGACTGCCCGGATGCGCCAAATTTATATTGTACGGTTGTCTGATAACCTTATATGCTTCCGTTGCAAACAGGATAGTTGTGCGCCGGGACAAGGCGCGGGGCAAACGACACTATCCAGCCAGGGGACTGATCATCCGAAGGAACCACGCAGAATGACGAGCCTGCAAACTGACCCGGCCGGAGAGCATCGCCTCCTCCTGCGATCGATGCTTGGCGAGGACCTTGTCCTGACCGATGCAGATGCGATGGCGCGATACTGTCGCGATTGGCACGGTGACGTGACCAGTGCTGCGGTTGCCGTCCTGAGGCCGCGATCGACGGATGACGTGGTGGCTTGCGTGAAAGGCTGCCGTGACCTCGGCCTCGCGATTGTCCCGCAGGGCGGCAATACAGGCCTCGTGCTGGGCGGCATTCCTGATGCGCCGGAGCGTCAGGTCGTTCTCAGCCTGGAACGCATGAACCGCATCCGCAAGATCGACGTCGACGATTTCTCGGCCGTCGTCGAGGCGGGCTGCATCCTGTGGGAGCTGAAGGAGGCGATCGCCGCAGAGGGAATGTTCTTCCCGCTGGCGCTCGGTGCGCAGGGAAGCTGCCGGATCGGCGGCAACGTCTCGACCAATGCCGGTGGCATCAACGTGCTTCGATACGGCATGACACGCGAACTGGTGCTGGGCCTTGAGGTCGTGCTGCCGGACGGTACGATTTTCGACGGCCTCTCGACGCTCAGGAAGGACAATCGCGGCATAGACCTGAAGCAGCTCTTCATCGGCGCCGAAGGCACGCTCGGCATTGTCACCGCCGTGTCGATCAAGCTGACGCCCAATCCCGACCAGGTGGCGACCGCCCTTGTCGGCCTTGCCTCCTTGGAGGACGCAATCACCCTCTATCGCCGCGCCCGGCGCGACTGCAGCGATTTGATGTCCGCCTTCGAGTTCATGCCGCCACTTGCCTTCACGCTTGCCCGGGAAGCCATCCCTGACCTGCCGATCCCGATGGCCACCGACTATCCCTGCTATGTTCTCATGGAGGTTTCCGGTTCGGGCCTCGTCGATATCGGCGACCTGATGCAGCGGTTCCTCGAAGGCGTCATGGAAGACGGAATCGTCCTCGACGGCGCGATCGCCTCATCACAGGCCCAGGCGCGAAACCTGTGGCTGATCCGCGAAGGGATGAACGAAGGCCAGGCGAAACGTGGTGTCCACATGCGCAGCGACGTTTCGGTTCCACTCTCCAAAGTGCCCGCCTTTGTCGCCGAGGCCGAAAAGGCGATCCACGACGCGTTGCCCGACTGCGTTTGCGTCTCCTACGGTCATGTCGGCGATGGGAATGTCCATCTCAACGTTCTGCCATCCGTGGAACTGCCCCATGAGCAGCGGCTCGTAAGGATCTATCAGTCGAAAACCATCCTGAACCAGGTGCTTGACCGCTTCCAGGGAAGCCTCAGCGCCGAGCACGGCATCGGCCGCCTCAAGCGGGCGGATTTCGATGCGCGCCTTCCGGACACCAAGCGCCGGCTGCTGACGGCCATCAAGAATGCCATCGATCCCGACATGGTGATGAATCCGGGCTGCCAGTTGAATTTTATTCGGAAGTCATAGAAGAGCGTCACAAGGGAGGGGCGGCGCCGTGGTAATGGACTTCAGCCAGATCAGACGAAACGAGCATCTGCCCGCACGGATCGCGTCGCAGATCGGGCGCGAGATCAGTGATGGCCGGATTGCACCCGGCGAGAAGCTGCCGACGGAACATATTCTGGCGAAGACCTTTGGCGTCAGCCGATCGGTCGTGCGCGAAGCGATTGCGCAGCTTCGCAACGAGGGTCTGGTCGAGACCCGGCAAGGTGTGGGAGCGTTCGCCACCGATTTTGAGCACCGGCAGTCGATTCGCATCGAACAGGGCAATCTTGCCGACCACGCGAGTTTTCAAAGCCTGTTTCAGCTCCGGCTGCCCCTTGAGATTGAAGCGGCCGGTCTCGCAGCCGTCAATCACACAGCCGAAGACCTTGTGAAACTCGACGAAGCGCTTGAACAGATGACGGGCGGAGAGAAGTGGACCGAGAAAGGCGTCCTCGCCGATCTCGCCTTCCATCGCCAGATCGCGGCGTCCACGCATAACGAATACTTCCTGCTATTCCTCGGTTTTATCGCGGAGCGAATTCATCTGGCCATCAATACGGCCAGGGAGGCAGCCGTGTTGACCGAGATCGTCGAAGTGACGATCGCGGAACATGCCGCAATCCGTGATGCGCTTGCGAGCCGCGATCCCATCCGCGCTCGGGAGGCAATGCGCCATCACCTTCACGGTGCGGCAAGCCGTCTCGACCTTCAATTGAAAGTTTACTAAGCTTCCAGTCAGCCGCCTCGTTAGATCGATCCAGCGGATTTCCCGAAAGCGACCAAGGGCCGCTGGACAGCGAGTAAAACTCTCTTTAGAGATACCGCAGGTGGAGGTTGTCAGACATCCTGACAATTGAGGGAGCGCGGGAGAGATCTTTGCGATGGAGGAGAGTCTGATCGCATACCAAATAGGAAACCGCATCGTGACGTCCAGGCTGCCGCTTGAGCCGCTGGTCGATGAAGTGGAGCATCGGGGCAAACGCCCGGAGCGGAATTTGACGTTGTCGACGGTGACGAAGACCTTCGCACGGCGCGGGCTCTTGTAAGAATTCGGAGGGGAACATGCAAAAGGCAATCGTTCTTTTTTTTAAGGCGTTGGAAGTCCTATTGATCCTGCTGCTTTCAGCAATGGCGATCATGGTGTTTGCCAATGTGGTGCTTCGCTACGCCTTCAATTCCGGCATGTCCGTCTCTGAAGAACTTTCCCGCTACTTCTTCGTCTGGCTGAGCTTCGTCGGCGCAGTCGTCGCATTTCGCGAACATGGCCACCTCGGCGTCGAAAGCGTCGTGGCGCTTTTCGGCCGCAAGGGCCGGCTGGTCTGCATGATCCTTTCTAACCTCGTCATCCTCGCTTGCTCGATGATCTTTTTCTGGGGGACTTGGCAGCAGTTCGAGATCAACGCCAGCATGAGCGCGCCGGTAACCGGCATTTCGATGATCTGGGTCTACGGCATCGGCCTGTTTACCGGCGCCGGCTTGTCGCTGATAGCGCTGGAGCGGCTGTTCCGCTATGTCACCGGCCGCGCGACGGCAGAGGAGATCAGCATCTTTGCCGGTGAAAACCTGACGATCGAGCAGATGGCGGAGCGTACCTGATGACACTTATCGTATTCATCGTATCGCTTCTCGGCGCCATGGCGATCGGCGTGCCCGTCGCGTTCTCGCTGATGTTCTGCGGCGTCGTGCTCATGTGGTACATGGACATGTTCAACACCCAGATCATCGCTCAGAACATGATCGCAGGTGTCGATACCTTCACCCTGCTTGCCATTCCGTTCTTCATCCTGGCCGGCGAGCTGATGAACTCGGGCGGCTTGTCGCGCCGAATCATCGATTTTGCCATTGCCTGTGTCGGCCATATCCGCGGCGGCCTCGGCATTGTCGCGATCATGGCAGCCGTCATCATGGCCAGCATTTCGGGCTCGGCCGCTGCCGATACGGCAGCCCTTGCCGCCATCCTTATCCCGATGATGGCGAAGGCTGGGTACAACGTGCCCCGTTCCGGCGGCCTGATCGCCGCCGGCGGCATTATCGCGCCGATCATTCCGCCGTCCATGGCCTTCATCGTATTCGGCGTCGCGGCCAACGTGTCGATTACCCAACTTTTCCTCGCCGGCATCTTTCCGGGCATCCTGATGGGCGTTGCGCTGGTCATCGCCTGGCTGATCACCGTGCGTCGGGACAAGGTCCAGCCGCTACCGAAAGCGCCGATGAGCGAGCGGCTGCGTGTGACCGGCAGGGCCGCCTGGGCGCTCGGCATGCCGGTGATCATCCTCGGCGGCATCAAGGCCGGCATCATGACGCCGACCGAGGCCGCCGTCGTCGCCGCCGCCTACGCGCTCTTCGTCGGCATGGTGATCTATCGGGAGCTGAAGCCAAGCCACCTGCCGCACGTCATCCTGCAGGCCGCCAAGACCACCTCGGTCATCATGTTCCTGGTCGCGGCGGCGCTGGTGTCCTCGTGGCTGATCACCGCGGCCAACATCCCGGCCGAGATCGTCGGTTACATCGAGCCCCTGATCGACCGCCCGATGCTGCTGATGTTCGCCATCATGATCCTGGTGCTCGTCGTCGGCACTGCGCTCGACCTGACACCGACCATCCTGATCCTGACGCCGGTCCTCATGCCGATCGTCAAGCAGGCTGGTATCGACCCGGTCTATTTCGGCGTGCTTTTCATCATGAACAATTCCATCGGCCTGATCACTCCGCCGGTCGGCGTGGTATTGAACGTGGTCAGCGGCGTAGCGCGCATTCCGCTTGGCAAGGTGACGGCCGGGGTCTGGCCGTTCCTGATTGCCGAAACCATCGTTCTGTTTCTTCTGGTCCTGTTCCCGGACCTCGTGCTCGTCCCTGCACGCTGGCTCCGCTAACCCCGTCTCACACATCCATGGGAGGATAATATGAGAAAACTGCTACTCACAACTACTGCACTTGCCATCGCCTGCGCATCGGCCGCACCGGCCTTCGCCGAATTCAAGGCGCGTAACATCCGCGTTTCGAACGGCATCAACGCCGACCATCCGGTCGGCAACGGCATCGCCGCCATGCAGAAGTGCCTTGACGAGAAGTCCGGCGGCAAGATGAAGCTGACAGCCTTCTGGGGCGGCGCGCTCGGCGGCGACCTGCAGGCCACCCAGGCCCTGCGCTCCGGCGTCCAGGAAGCCGTGGTGACATCGTCGTCGCCTCTGGTCGGCATCGTTCCGGCACTCGGCGTCTTCGACCTGCCCTTCCTGTTCGGCAATCCGCAGGAAGCCCACAAGGTGCTCGACGGCAAGTTCGGCGACATGATGAACCAGAAGCTGGATGCCGCCGGCCTCGTCAACCTCGCCTACTGGGAAAACGGCTTCCGTAACCTGTCAAACTCGGTTCGCCCGGTCACCAAATGGGAAGATTTCTCGGGGATGAAGGTTCGCGTCATGCAGAACAACATCTTCCTCGACACCTTCCAGAACCTCGGTGCCAATGCCACGCCGATGGCCTTCGGCGAGGTCTTCTCGGCGCTCGAAACCAAGGCGATCGACGCACAGGAAAATCCCTATGTGACGATCGATACCTCGAAGTTCTTCGAGGTCCAGAAATACGTCACCGAGACCAACCACGCCTACACGCCGTTCCTCTTCCTGTTCTCCAAGGCAATCTTCAACACCTATGCCCCGGACGAGCAGGCTGCCCTTCGCGCCTGCGCGGTCGTCGGCCGGGATGTGGAACGCCAGGTGATCGGCGATCTCAACAAGAAGTCGCTTGAGAAGATCAAGGCGGCCGGCCTGCAGGTCAACACGCTTTCGCCGGAAGAGCAGCAGCGCATCCGCGAAAAGTCCGCGGTCGTCTATGAGAAGCACAAGGCTGTCATTGGCGCCGAAGTGGTCGACGGCATCGTCGCCGAGCTCAAGGAAGTCCGCAAGAAGTAAGCCGAAGGCTTCGCGCGACAGCGACCATTTGGGAAAGCCCGCGAGTGATCGCGGGCTTTTCTCTATTCGGGAATAGCGGGAAGCACGCTCTCACGCTTCTTGAGCATCTGCTCCCGGATGAAGATGAAGAGGCCGGAAGCGACGATCAGGGCCGCCCCGACCATCATGCCGAACCGTGGGATGTCGCCGAAAAACATCCAGCCGAAGATCACGGCCCAGAGCAACAGCGTATATTGGAGCGGCGCCACGGTCGCGGCATCGGAGATCTTGAGGGCGCGGTTGACCAGCATATGGGCTGCCATGGCGACGATACCGAGCAGCCCGAGCAGAAGAAGATCGCGGCTCGATGCAATCGGCGACCAGTCCATGGGCGCGAAGGCAAGGCCGGCGACGCCGGCTCCCACGACCTGGAAAAAGACCAGCGCACTATCCGGCGTGCCTCGCAGGAAACGCCCGGAGATCAGCATGAAGGCAAAGGCGGCGCTGCCGACGATCGAAATGACCGCCGGCATGCTGAACATGGCGCTCGAGGGTTCGAGCGTGATGATGACGCCGACGAAACCGACGGCGATCGCCGTCCAGCGCCGCCAGCCGACCTTTTCGCCGAGCAGGAAGGGCGAGCACGCCGCAACATAGATCGGCGCCGCTAGCCAATAGGTCATGACGTCGGCGAGCGGCAGGTACATGACCGCATAATAGAAGCAGAACACTTCAGCCGTCGAAAACGCCACGCGGAAGAACTGCATGCCGGGCCTTTCGACGGTCAGCAGATTGCCAAGACCTGCCTTCCAGACCATCGGCACGAGGATGATCAGTGCTGCAAGGCTGCGGATCAGGACAACCTGACCGAGCCCGTAATTCGCGACCAGCCACTTGCCCATAGCATCGTTGAGAGCAAACATCAGCATGCCGAGAAGCATCAGCATCGGGCCGGTCGTGCCCGCGGTCTTGAGCACGGTCGCCGAGGATATAGTCATTTCATTGCACCTTAGAGAATGGAGGCGTCGGACGTCCGCCGGCTGACGGTGAAGGCTCGATCGAGCTCGGGATTGAGCTCCATCCCGAGACCCGGGCCTGGCGGCACGGTGATCATGCCGTTTCTCACCTCCGGCAGCGCCGTCACCAGGTCCCGGTACCACGTCTTGTAGAATGCGCGCACGCTTTCCTGCACCAGCGCGTTCGGCGCGTTGAGTGACAGATGGGTCGATGCGCAAAGAACGACCGGGCCGGTGCAGTCGTGTGGCGCGACCGGCAGGTGCCAGGCTTCCGCCATGGACGCGATCTTGCGGGCCTCCGAAAGGCCGCCGCACCAGGAAATGTCGAGCATGACGATGCCGGCAACGCCGGTTTCCAGGTAATCGCGAAAACCCCAGCGGGTCGCGAGCGTCTCGGAGGCTGAGATCGGCGCCGGCGAAACTTCCGCATAACGCTTCAGGCTCGACAGGCTATCCATCTTGATCGGATCTTCATGCCAGAAGGTCTGGTACGGTGTCAGGGCCTTGGCGATCTGCATGGCCGGCAGGAGTTGCCACATGGAGTGGAACTCGACCATGATATCCATCCTGTCGCCGACGGCCTTGCGGATCTTCTCGAAAGGCTGAAGCGCAAGATTCAGGTCCGGCATCGAGATATACTGGCCTTTGGTTTTTTCCGCGGCCGCGTCGAACGGCCAGATCTTCATCGCGGTGATGCCCTCTTCGAGCAGCGATTCGGCCAGCTCGTCGGCGCGATGCAGAAAACCGTTCAGATCGTCATAGCTGGTGCCACCGGTCAGACCGTAGTTGGCGGTCGCCTGGCCGGTCGCCTTCTTGATATATTCGGTCCCCGCGCAGGTATTGTAGGTGCGGATTTCCCTGCGGCTGAAGCCTCCGAGCAGCTGGGCGATCGGCTGGTTCGTGACCTTCCCGAAAATGTCCCAAAGGGCGATATCGAACGCCGAATTGCCGCGAACTTCCGCGCCTGAGGAACGAAAACCGATATAACCGACCAGTTCCTGCGCCAGGAGGTCGATCTGCAGCGGGTCGCGGCCGATGACCCGCGGAGCCACGTATTCGTGGATATAGCTTTCCACGGTCTCTGCCCCGAAAAAGGTTTCGCCGAGGCCGGTAATTCCTTCGTCGGTGTGGACCAGTACCCACAGCAGGTTCGCACGCTCTGCAACGCGCACAGTTTCAAGCTTGGTGATCTTCATTGTTGCCTCCCTTGTGAATTCAACCACAGGCCTTGGCCTTTGGTAAGGCAAGACCCGCGATTTTGTCGCCCACAGGATAATCATCAAAGCAGAGTCTGCCGGCGCGGATCAAAAATTCTGAAAGCGGTGAAAAAAAGGTGCGGACAGATCGTCCTTGTTGCCGAGCGCCTGCACAGCAAGAGCAAGGCACGCAAAAACGGATGACAGGAACGGGTTCGCCGCCATGAGATCACAGCTTCAGGCACCGCAGGCCGAAACGAGCCCGTTGCATCGCGGCAAAGCGGGACGCTCGGCTCCTGCTCTTCCTACGGGGCCCAACCTCAAACAGTTCCCTGCCCCGGCGCTGCAGCCGGCAATCCAGAGAAAACACGCCCAGCAGCCAGATCACTGTCGGCGGAAGCCTGGCTGAAAACCGGCAGAGGCTGTCGGCCGCCGGACGCTGACTGGAAAGCCATTGCGTGGCCGTCGGCTTGCGCAATGGGGATGGAGACATATGCAATCGTCAAGACAGACCGCGGAAGCGGCGACATTCCAGAGTTTTGCGAACTGCTACCTGCGGGAGGTCAGTTCCGGTAGCCGGATTGTCCACCGCAGCGTGAGCGGGACGGTCGATGCCATCGAATGGCCACTGCCGCAGCAGCAGCTCCTCTTGCGCGCAGAGATCGTCTCCGCGTCGGTCTGCGGACCGCAGCATTTCGGCAGGTTGTGGACGCGCGCCGCGTCCGACATGTCCTGGCGGGCGGTCGAGCCGATGTCGGCGCTGCATCTCCTCCTCCAGGAGGCCTACCGGCAAATGGAGGACGACCGGACCGATGCCCTGCGCAGCTTTGAACTGGAGCTGCTGGTGCGTGTTCTCGACAGCTACCAGCAGATGACGCTCTACCTCGAAAAAGCCTCTCCCGCGCCATCGGACGAGGGACATTTCATCGAGGCCGAACAATCGCTCGTCTTCGGCCACTGGCAGCATCCGACGCCGAAAAGCCGGCAGGGCATGACATTCTGGCAGCAGGAGCGATACGCCCCGGAACTGCACGGACACTTCCAGCTGCAGTATTTTGCCGCCAGGACAGAACATGTCCGCGAGGCTTCGGCGCGAACGATGCAGGCGCACGAGATCATCCGCTCCGAGCTTGGCGCGTCCGGAGCCGATCTCGGCATCGACCCGGACGAGTGCCTTATACCCATGCATCCGCTGCAGGCCGAAGCGCTGCTTCTCGATCCGGGTGTCCAGGCGATGCAGCGCGACGGCCGCCTGCGCCATCTCGGTCCCGCCGGGTCACTCTTTACCGCGACCTCGTCGGTACGCACGGTCTACAGCCCGTATTCCGATTGGATGCTGAAGTTCTCGCTTCCCGTGCGCATCACCAATTCCGTCCGCATCAATCGCCGGCCGGAGCTTGAAGCCGGGGTAGCGATGGCGAAACTGATAGACGGCATCGGCTTTGCCGAGCGTTCTAAAAATTTCCGCATCATCCAGGACCCCGCCTACATCACCCTCGATATACCGGGTCGCGAGGAGAGCGGTTTCGAAGTCATCCTGCGCGAAAATCCATTCAAGGGCGCGAGGGCACAGGGCGTCGTGACGGTCGCCGCCCTCACCGCCGACCCGCTTCCAGGCAACCTGTCGAGACTGGAGCGGACCATCCGCAAGCTCGCAGCCAGGGGCGGCGACGGTATTTCGAACACCGCGCTTGCATGGTTCCGGCGTTATCTTGGCTGTGCCGTGGAGCCATTGATCCGGCTCTACGACGATTACGGGGTGGCGCTCGAAGCCCACCAGCAGAACACCCTCCTCGATATCAGCATGGGTTATCCGGCCACCAGCTACTATCGCGACAACCAAGGCTTTTATCTTTCGGAGCGCTATCGCAGCCTGCTTGCCGGGCATGCCCCGGAAACGGAAACGATTGCCTCGCTCTATTTCGCGGATGCCGAAATCCGTGACCGGTTCGCCTATTACCTGATTGTAAACCAGGTCTTTTCCGTCATCAGCCGCATGGGCCATGACGGAGTTTGCGACGAGGGTGTTCTTCTTTTTGCCCTGCGGGCGCATCTGGAACACTGCGCCGAAACGATGTCCGGCGGCGGCCGGGATTTTGCAAGGCACGTTCTCGATCTGCCGACGATCACGTCGAAGGCCAATCTCACGACCCGGCTTTTCGATGTCGACGAGCTTCAGTCGAGCGGCGTGCATTCCCTGTATCGGCCCATCCCGAACCCGCTGAGGGTTCCGATCGCGCTTGCAGCACCGAGGACCGGCCATGCCATTGCCTCTTGAAGCCGCGGGAGAACCTCGCGACCGCGTCATCCGCCAGCTCGTGGCGGCACTGCTGTTCGAGGGCGTCATAGAGGTGCGCGAAAGCGCCTGTGGCGGTGCGACGCAATTTCAATGGATGCTCGGTGGCCGGGAATTCCGGTGCCGCGGCACGATCGGCCCGTTCGGACGCGCCCGCATCACGAAGGGATCGGTGGAAATGTGGGCCCTCGATGGCCATTGGGAAAGCGCCTCGCTCGGCACGATCATCCCGTCATTGCCCGGCACCGGGATCACACGCGGCAAGCTGCTCGGCGAACTGGAGCAGACGATCGCCTTTTCCGAATGGAACCACCAGAACCTGCCCCCGAAGAACCGCCGTGCCCTTTCCTTCGTCGAACTGGAAAGTGCCGTCGATGAAGGGCATCCGTACCATCCCTGTTACAGAGCCCGAACCGGATTTTCGTTTGCCGATCATGCCGCCTACGGGCCGGAAGCCGGGCAGCCATTCCAGCTCGTCTGGCTGCTCATCGCGCAAAAACATCTCGCCGAGGCGCTTCCGGGTAGCAGAGACGCCTTCTGGCGCACCGAACTCGGCGACGAGACGTGGACAATCCTGGAGGCGAGGCGGAAACAGCTTGGCTTGCCGGCCGGGGATTTCGGGCTGGTGCCGCTGCACCCGTGGCAATGGAAAGACCTTGGCGACACCATGCGCGCGGGGTGGATCGCCGCGGGAGAGGCGCATTACCTCGGCCCTGCGGGAGATCGTTACGTGGCGAGCCAATCGATTCGGTCCCTGTTCAATGTCGACCGGCCGCTCGCAGCGAGCATCAAGCTGCCGCTCAACATCATCAACACCTCGTCTCGCAGGACGCTGGAGCCGCATTCGGTCTGCACGGCGCCGGTGCTGTCTGCCTGGATCGCCGGCATCGTCCGCGACGATTCGTTGTTTGGCCGGGAATTTCCCCTCACCATCCTGCAGGAATATGCCGGGGTCATCGCCGACGCCGGAGGCCCTCTGGCCGGCCAGCTGGGCGCGATCTGGCGGGAGAACGCCGAGGCGACGCTGTCGCCCGGCGAGGCAATCATCCCGTTCAACGCCCTGATGATGGTCGAAGCGGACGGAAAGCCCTTTGCGGATAAGTGGATCGACCGTTTCGGCCTCATGCCATGGATGAACCGGCTTCTGGAGGTCGCCGTTCTGCCTGTCTGGCACCTCCTTGTCGGCCACGGGATCGCCGTTGAAGCCCACGGCCAGAATATGCTGCTCGTCCACCGGGACGGCTGGCCGGTGCGGCTTATCCTGCGCGATTTCCACGAGAGCGTGGAATTTGTGCCCGATTTTCTGCGCGAGCCGAAGAGAGCTCCGGATTTCGCTGCGCTGAACCCGCTCTACCGCCATGCGGAACCGGATCAGTATTACTGGACGGACAATCTCGATTCCCTGCGGGAACTCGTGATGGACACGCTGTTCGTGTTCAACCTGGCGGAGATCTCGCATCTTCTCGACGTCTGTTACGGACTTCCGGAATTCCGCTTCTGGCAGCGGGTCGAAAGCCTACTCACGTCCTATGCGCAAGAGCAGGATATGCAGCACCGGCAATCGCTGCTGGGACATGACCGCGCGCTCATCCTCACCGAATCCCTGATCACCCGAAAGCTCCTCGCGCTGAAGCCGGAATATCACCACGAGGTGCCGAATGCCCTGGCTGCCAGGACGTCTGAACGAAGGAGAAAACCATGATCCAGATCGATGGACGGCTCTACGATCACGCCTATTTCGACGAAACATCGCGACGCATCGCCGCGCAGATCGGCCTTGCTGAAAACGACAGCGGACGCTACGCGGTCTGCTTCAGCGAGACGACCCAGTGGCTGTCCCTGTTCTTCGCCATCCGCAAGGCCGGCGCAAGCGTCCTGCCGATCCATCCCGGCACGCCCTATGCCGCCGCCCGAAAACTGGCGATCACGGCCAACTGCGACCGGCTTTTCTACAACAGCCTGACGGCCGAAGTGCTCGACCCGAAGCAAGAGGCGCCAAAGCCGGGTCGGCTGCTGCACATGAGTTCGGGAACGACCGGGGCAGCAAAATGCATCGCCCGGCCGTGGGCCGAAATCGACCGGGAGGTCGAAAGCTATGTCGCGACCTTCCGCGAACCCGAAGGCATGACGCCGGTGATCGCCTGCCCGACCACCCATTCCTACGGGCTGATCTGCGGGATTCTCGTGGCCCTCAAACGCGGCCAGGTCCCCGTCATCGTCGAGACCGCCAATCCGAAATATCTCCTGAAAGTGCTGCGCGAAACCGAGCGACCGCTCCTCTATTCCTCCCCGGCGATCCTCCATACGCTCTCGCGGCTTTTGCCCGAGGGGGAAAAGCTTCATGCGGCGATGACCTCCGGCACACTGCTTCCCGATCCGTGGTTCGTGCAGATCCGCGCAAGGAGCGAGCATCTCTTCCAGCAATATGGCTGCTCGGAATCCGGCTGCATCGCCATCAACCCTGACATGCGGGCCGCAGGCGACATGGGTTTCGTCCTGCCGCACCTGACGGCCGAGACCGGAACGGGCTCTGACGATACCGGCGAGATCGTCGTCCGGAGCGATGGCGGCGCGGCAATCCACACCCGCGACGTCGGCTACCGCCGCGCGGACGGCATGCTGGTCTTCGTGTCGCGCATGGACGACATGATCAACGTGTCGGGGCTCAACGTCTATCCCGGTGACGTGGAGGACGCGGTGATGGCGATGCCTGGCGTTACCGACGCCGTCGCCTTCCGCAGGAGCGACCGTTTTGCCGGCGAACGCGTGGCCCTGCTCTACAGCGCCAATCAGCCGGTGGCACCGCAGGATATCCGCGCATGGTGCAGCCGCCATCTCGCCAGCCACCAATTGCCGATGGAAATGATCCAGGTCACAGAAGTCCCCCGCCAGGCGAACGGCAAGATCAGCCGCCGCGAGGTCGCGGCCCGTCACGCGGCCGGCGAGTTCGCAGGCCCCGAAGCAGGAGTTGCCTCATGACCCGTGAAGATATTCTCGAAGCCGTCCGGGCCGTGCTTTCCGAGCACATGGCCCATCCGCATATGCGTGGCTTCGCACCGGAAGCCCGCCTCAACGAGGATCTTTATCTCGATTCCGTTCTGATCCTGCAGATCTTCCTCAATATCGAGCTGGAATACGGCCTTGCCATGCCGGAAGAGGCGATCGCGCGGCAGGAACTCGACACGGTTGCGGACCTCGTGGCGCTCTATGTGCCGAAGGCCATCATTCCGTCATTCCCGATGACGGGCGGGACCGCAGATGAGGGGGTCCACGGTGAGGCCTATTACGACATCAAGGTGCATTGCTTTGTCAGCTGCGTCTGCGACGGCCTGAAACGGCAGGGGCTCGACCAGCGGCCCTTCTATTTCGGGGTCTGGGATGCGCGGTTCACCGTCAGCGAAAGCTTTCAGCTCCTCTATCATTCGCCGGAGATTACCCAGGACTTCTTCCGCGACTGGTTCCAGCGGCTCTACCAGGTCCAGGTCCGGGAGTGGTACGACCCGGCGAAATCGAAGAGCGACAACCTCGCCACGCTTTTCGACCTCGTCGACAGCCGCCCGGAGACCGGCTCGGTCATGGTCATGCTCGACATGTTCCACCTTCCCGAGCGCGAGAACAAATTCAACCAGAACCCCTTCCCGCATTACCTGATGCTGCAGAAGACCGCCGACCCGGACAAATGGTTCGTGCATGATCCCGATTATCGTTGGGAAGGCGAAATCGAGCGGGAAAAGGGGATCCACGCGATCATGCAGCCGACGGTCGGCGGTGGTTACGTCTTCGACAACGCACAGGCACGCAATCCGGCGCCGGAAGATCTCAGGGATTATTTCGAGGCCTGCTTCGTTGCTGACCGCAATCCGCTCTCCGATGCCGTACGCGACATCGTCACGGCCCATATCGAGGGCCGCAATGGACTGCAGCTGGCGAACCTGGCATCGGCGGTTCGTGAACTGCCGGTGATCACCATCCGCAAATATGCCTATGAGCACGGTTTCGCTTTCTTCTGGCGCGCCCTGAAACTGCCATCCGCCGAATTCGAAACCTGGTGCGAGGAGATCGAAGCGCTCGTCCAATCGCTGAAGAATCTGCATTACGCCTGCATGAAGCTCGGCCAGACTGGCGACCGGAACCAGGCCGGTGCAGTCTTCGAGCGCCTTGACGAGGCCGACCGGCTGGAACGCAACCTGAAGAACAGGCTTGGCGAGGTCTTTTCCGATTGGTGCGACCAAAATCTACCGCTCACCGCCCCGAGACTTAGAAGAGCGGCCGGATAGGGCTGAAACGTACATATATCTCGCCGCTTCGCTTCTCCCAGAGTGTCGCGACGGGTGGGAGGGACTGAGGACGGCAGCAAAGGCAGCCCGGCCTTTGCTGCCGTCATCATAATATGACTATTGCATTCAAGTTTTTGATGGTAGATATGCGTCGCATGATAGGTAGTCCAACCATGTCATTCATATCATCGACCCATCCGTTGCATCTCGTGGCGAGCACCGGGTCAGCATATTAGACGAGCTCAGATACTCTGACCCTATGACCTTGGAAGCTGAAAGTCGTCACAGCCTCTATCTCGCCCACCGCTCGGCGCTGGTCGACTATGCCGCTCGGATCCTGGGTTCCCGGGAGGCGGCCGAGGATATCGTGCAGGAAGCCTATCTGCGTTTCGCGCCGGGGAAGACGCCCGGCGAATCGGCGCGCCAGGGACTGGCCTATCTCTATCGCATCGTCCGCAATCTCTCCTTCGACGTCCTGAAGCGCCGCAAGATCGAGTATCGTGGCCATGCCGAAGACCCGCCCTTCTGGACCATTCCACAAGCCGCCGACAATCCGGAACAGACGGCGATGTTCTGCGACGAAGTGCGTGTGGCGGCGGCGGCACTCGACGCGCTTCCAAGCGAGATCCGGATTGCTGTCGAAATGTACCGGTTCGGTGGCCATACGCTCGAAGGCGTAGCCGACCACCTGGGCATCTCCGTCGCCACCGCCCATCGTCACGTGCGGACCGCCATGGTCAAGATCGCCACCGCGCTCGACAGGAAAACCGCCTGAATATCTCCACACATGCGAAAAATCCGGAGCAGCCAATCGTTCCTACGCAAGAAGGGGAATTTCGGATAGAGATCGCAAGACATCCGAAGCAGGTTGAGACTTGGCAGGGCACGACAAAACGGACGAGAGCATTCTGGAGGAGGCGATGGACTGGTTCCTGCGCCTGCGCGAACCACATCGTACAGCCGCCGACGAGCGCGATTTCAGCCTCTGGTTCAACCGGTCGCCTGCAAATCGCGATGCCTGGACGAAAGCCTGCAAGACCTGGGAGCTGATGGGCGAGACGACGCCCATCCACGAAGACCTCTGGAGGCCGGCCGGCCAAGCGAAAATGCTTGCCGCTCGCCACCGACGGCGCGTCTGGAGTGTGGGCACGGCGCTCGCGCTGGCGGCCTGTCTTGTGCTGGCGTTGGCCGGCCCCTCCCTCTTCATTCGCTACCGGGCAGATTTCAGGACCGTAACGGCCGAGCTGCGCAAGATCACGCTCGAGGACGGCAGCGCGGTCGAACTGGGCGCCGAAAGCGCGATCGATGCGGATTTCGCCAACGGCGCACGGCATGTGACGCTGCTTTCCGGCGAAGCCTTCTTCGACGTCAAGCACGATCCGGCGCGGCCCTTCACCGTCACCGCAGCCGGCGTGAAGGTCACCGTGCTCGGCACCGCGTTCAATGTCCATATCAAGCCCGAAAATACGACGGTGGAACTGGTTCGCGGGGTGGTCGGCCTCACGATCGACGGCGCGGCGCGCGCCTTCGAGCTTTCTCCCGGCGATTCCGTGACCGTCAGCAACACCGATGGCCGGGTGTCGCGAGCAAGATTGGCGCCGGAAGACATGGCGGCCTGGCGAAACGGGCGGCTGTTCGTCAACGACGTGACCGTCGCCTCGGTCGTCGAGGAACTGCAGCGCTATCATTCCGCGTGGATCAGCATCCCGAGCGACGATCTCGCCAATCGGCGCGTCACCGGCCTCTACGATCTCTCCGATCCTGATCGGGCCCTCGAAGCGCTGGTCCAGCCTTATGGCGGCAGGGTGCACCACATCTCCCCCTATCTCAGGGTGCTTGCGCTTTTCTAGGCCGTTAAAATTTCCTGAAAATTTTTGCGATGCGGTGAAAAAAGCGCCGGGCGCAGTCGTCTTTACCCTGAAGCGCAGGCCGGGGGGCCTTGGCGAACACAGTGTAGCAGGAGACGGGGCGGATGATTTTGCCGGTGAGTGGAGTAGTGCGTGGCGTGGGGGCAAAGGGCAAGCGGAACGCTTTTGCACTGAGCTTGATGACAACGGTCGCAGCAGCCGCGATTGGCGGAAGCGCGATCTTTGCGTCCCCGGCCCTCGCCCAGACGGCGACGCGCAGCTTCAATATCCCGGCTCAGCCGCTTGCTTCGGCTCTCAATGCCTTCGGCCGCCAGTCCGGCCTTCAGGTGACGCTGGCTGCCTCGACTTCCCGCGGTGTCGCCGCGCAGGCCGTCAGCGGCAATCTCACGCCGGATCAGGCGCTCGCCCGCATGCTCGCAGGGACGGGCGTGAACTACAGGATCGCCAACGGCACGGCTGTCATCGGCACTCCCGCAAATGCGTCCGGCGATGTGCCGGCCGAAGGGGCCACGACGCTGAGGCCGATCGTCCTGCAGGGCCAGCCGGGTGCCGAAGGCGATGTCGGTGAAACGGTCATCGGACCCGAGCAGCTCGAGCGCATCAACCCGACCGACCTCGCGGACGTGTTCCGGGAACAGGCCGGCATACAGGTGGGCAGCTCGCTTCCCATGTCGCAGAAGGTCTATGTCCATGGGGTCGAGGAAACCAATCTCGCCATCAGCATCGACGGCGCACGCCAGAACAACAAGGTCTTCCATCACAACGCGACCAACCTGATCGACCCGAGCCTGCTGAAGGCAGTGGACGTGGACGCCGGCATCGCGCCCGCCGACGCCGGTCCCGGCGCCCTCGCCGGCTCGATCAACTACGAGACCAAGGATGCGATCGACCTTCTGGCGCCCGGCAAATCCTTCGGCGGCTTCGTCACGTCGACCTACAATTTCAACAGCGATACGGTGACGACCGGGCTTTCCGCTTACGGCAAGCGTGAGGGCTTCGAGTTCCTCGGCTATTTCAATTTTGCCAAAGGCGACGACTTCGTCGGCGGCAATGGCAGAGAAGTATCCGGCACGGAAACCGATCTGATTTCGGGCCTTGGCAAACTCGCCTATGAAGCGGAGAGCGGCGACCGCTTCGAGATCAGTTACGACCGCAGCCGCGACGACGGGCTGCGCCCCTACCGCGCCAATGCAGGCCATATCGTCCGGCCGCCATGGGAACCGCTGACACGCAATTACGAGATCGACCGCCAGAACCTTGTCTTCACTTATACGGATACTTCGCCCGAAGGTTGGTGGGATCCGAAAGTGGTGCTTGCCTATAGCGGCTCGGAAGTCACCGTGCCGGTCTATAGCTCTCTGGGGTATCAATATGACGCCACCGGCAATACGACCAGCTTCAACGGGAAGTTCGAGAACAAGTTCTCCTTCGATATCGGCAATATCGTCGCAGGCGTCGACTTCTATTCCGACATTGCGGATCTCGATGCCGACGTCGATTCGTCGAAGGAAAAAGCGCGCAATGTTGGCTTCTATGCACAGGCACGGCTGGAGCCCTGGGACCGCACCCGCCTTTCGTTCGGCGGACGAGCGGACTATCAGTGGTTCACCGGTGTCGGTGGGCAGGATTACGACAACGGCGGCCTGAGCGCCAATATCTCCGGTGAATACGACCTGACGGACGTACTGACCGCCAAGGCCGGCTTCTCGCATGTCTGGGCCGGCATACCGATGGCAGAAAACTTCGTCATGAACCCAGCCTGGACCTACGGTCCCGATGGGCCGGAACCGGTCTCCGCCAATAACTACATGGTTGGGCTCGAGGCGGAATATGAAGGCTTCACTGCAGAGGCAAGCCTTTTCCGGACCGACATCTACAATGCGCGTGCGGTGCGCTACAACCCGCCCACGACAGGCGGTATCATTGAACGGGACATGGTATCACAAGGCTTCGAACTCGGCGCAGGCTATGAGTGGGCGAATGGCTATGTGAAGGTCAAATACGCTCATATTCGAGTGGATATCGACGGCGTTCCTGCCGACTCTGATACCGGCAACTATCTCGCCACGCCGGTTGGCGACATCATCACCATCACGGCCGCCCATACATTCGTCGGCTGGGGCCTGACGATCGGCGGCGATATCGAGATCGCCCCTAAATATGACCATGTCGCCGGCAATGCCCCGGCCTACAAGGCCTATGAGGTGGTCAACGCCTTCGCCGAATGGAAGCCCGAGGCTCTGCCAAACTTCACCTTCCGCGCCGAGGTCCAGAACGTCTTCGACGAGACCTATGCGGACCGCGCCACTTACGGTCAGGAATTTGGAACCGTCAGACCCCTCTATGAGCCGGGCCGCAGCTTCCTCCTGACTGCCAAGGCGACGTTCTGAAGAACATGATCATCCGTTCACATGACCGTGCGGCAACCGCGTTCCCGGTTGCCGCCGCAGCAGGGGTGAGATAAGTGGAGAGCAGCAGTCATCTTAAGGAGAGGGCTTTGTTACAGGCGACTACGGAATGGCGCACCGAGCACGGCGGAAAATACCTCGTCCAGTTGTGCAAGCATTTCGCTCACAAGATCGACGTCTCCTATTCCGAGACCCATGGGGAGTGCCGCTTTGCCTGCGGCACCGCCATTCTCGATGCGGATGACGGCGGCCTCAGGATCCTCGCGACCGCAACCGACGAGGAACAGCTGACGGAAACGGAATCGGTGATCGAGAGGCATCTGGTGCGCTTCGCCTTCCGTGAAAATCTGGAGGCCCTGCAATGGCAGAGACCCGATCGGGCCGCCTGAGGCCCGATCGAGCATCCTGCCGACGGGTCAAGACATGGTGAGAGAATGAATTTGAGGACGATCGCGGCTTTTGCCGCTTTTGCTTTTTCAGCCCTCCCCGCGCAAGCGGTGGATATCCTGACTGCCAAGGGTCCGGTGCAGGTCGCCGCCTCACCCGCCAAGATCGCGGTCCTGGATATCGCGGCGCTCGATACGCTCGATCGCCTCGGCATCAAGCCAGCCGGCGTTCCGCAGAAACTATACCTCCCGCAACTGGAGCGTCTGAAACAGGGCGCGGAAGTCGTCGGAGATCTCTTCGAGCCCGATCTCGAGGCTCTCAGCGCGCTCGGTCCGGACCTGATCATCGTCGGCGGCCGCTCCTCGACCAAGGCTTCGGCGACCGCGCAGGTTGCGCAGACCATCGACATGACCATGGATGGCGACGACCTCGTTGCCCAGGCCAAGGAGCGGTTGGCTACCTATGGTACGCTCTTCGGCAAGACGGAGGAGGCCGCTTCCGCCGTAAAGGAACTGGATGCCCGGATAGAGGCCGCCAAGGCAGCAATTGCCGGCAAGGGCAACGGCCTGATCATCATGACCAACGGGCCGAAGGTCACCGCCTATGGTCCCGGCTCGCGCTTCGGCTGGGTGCATGCCGCGCTGAACCTGCCAGCGGCGGTGCCCGGCATCGAAGCCGCCAATCACGGCGAAGCGATCTCCTTCGAGTTCATCGCCAAGGCAAATCCCGACTGGCTTCTGGTGCTCGACCGCGCCGCCGCAATCGGTTCCGGCGAACAGGGCGCCAAGACGACGCTCGACAACGAACTGGTCGCCAAGACGACAGCCTGGAAGAAGAACCAGGTGATCTATCTGCCGGCCGCAGAATTCTACATCGCCGCCGGCGGGGTGCAGTCGATACAGCGTGTCGTCGCGACCGTCGCTGAGGCGTTCACCGCCGCCCGATGAGCATTGCCGCCGCCAAGCAATCGTCGAAAACGGGGTGGATCGCCGGCCTGGTGCTTGCGATCCTTTTTGTTTTCAGCCTTTGTGTCGGGATCGGCGACCTGCCGATCACCCGGCTGTTCTCTGACGGGCGGGCGCTGGAACTCCTGCTCGTCAGCCGCCTGCCCCGCACACTCGCGGCGATCCTCGCCGGCGCCGGCCTGGCGATCGCCGGGCTCATCATGCAGACGCTTGCCCGCAACCGCTATGTGGAGCCCTCCACCGCCGGAACGGCGCAGAGCGCCGAACTTGGGATCCTGCTTGTCACCCTGCTCCTTCCCTCCGCCAGCCTTCTGTTCAAAAGCCTTGCGGCGAGTGCCGTCGCTCTTCTCGGGACCTCGCTCTTCCTGATGACGGCGCACCGGCTTCCGCCGACGCAGCCCTTCCTCGTGCCGCTCTTCGGGCTCGTCTTTGGCGGCGTCATCGGCGCGGCAGTCACCTTTGTCGCCTGGCAGGCCGACCTTTTGCAATATCTCTCGGTCTGGACCAATGGCGACTTTTCCGGCGTCCTGCGCGGCCGTTACGAACTCCTATGGCTCGGGGCACTGATGGTGGTGATCGCCTGGATCGTCGCCGACCGGCTGACGATCATGGCGCTCGGCCGCGATGCCAGCATCGGGCTCGGCCTTGACTATGCGCGCATGCTGCAGCTCGGGCTGGTCATCGTCTCCGTCATTTCGGCCTTAAGCGTCGTGGTCGTCGGCATGATCCCCTTCGTAGGCCTCGTGGTGCCGAACATCGTCTCCCGGCTGATGGGCGACAATATGCGCGGCACGCTGCCTTTCGTGGCCGCCAGCGGCGCGATCCTGGTGCTCGGCTGCGACATTCTCGGACGGCTGCTCCGCTATCCTTACGAAATTCCGGTCGGAACCATGATGGGTTGCGTCGGCGGGCTGATCTTCCTCTGGCTTCTGTTCCGGCGGCCTTCCCATGTCTGAGCGCCGGCACATGCCCGATCGCCGGCTTCTCTGTCTTGCCGGGGCGGCCCTCTTCTGCATCGTTGCCTTCATGACGATCGGGCTGCGCGGCAATATCGGCTTCGTGCTCGCCCTGCGCGCCATGAAGCTTGCCGCCCTTCTGCAGGTGAGCGTGTCGATCGCCGTCTCGACGGTGATCTTTCAGACCGTCACCAACAACCGTATCCTGACGCCGTCGATCATGGGTCTCGACGCGCTTTACCTGTTCGGCCAGATGCTGCTCGTCTTCCTGCTCGGCGGGCTCGGTTATGCGGCGCTCGACGCGCAGCTGAAATTCGGCGGCGAGATTGTCGTGCTGATGGCACTGGCAACGGGCCTCCTCCTGCCGATGCTCCGCCGCCGCACCGACATGGGTCTGATGCTGCTCGCCGGCATCATCTTCGGCATCCTGTTCCGCAGCCTGCATTCCCTGCTGGCACGCCTGATCGGTCCCAATGACTTCGCCGTCGTCCAGGGCGCGAGTTTCACCAACTTCAACGACGTCCGCACCGATCTTCTCGCCTTTGCCGCCATCCTGACAATCGCCGGCATCGTGATCGCCTGGAGAGCCCGGCATGTGCTCGATGTCATCGCACTCGGCGCAGATACGGCGACCGGGCTCGGGATCAGCTGGTCGCGCACCGTCACCGGTCTGCTGCTGCTCGTCTCGGCACTTGTCGCCGTTTCGACGGCGCTGGTAGGCCCTGTCGCGTTTTTCGGCCTGCTGGTCGTGGCGCTTGCCGAACGCATCGTCGATACGCGGAACCACGCGGCTCTGATGCCGGCCGCCATGTTGACGGCCGTCATCATCCTCGTCGGCGGACAGACGCTGTTTCAGCATGCGCTGGGCAGCAGTTCGACACTCGGCATCGTCATCGAGTTCGTCGGCGGCTTCGCCTTCCTTGTTCTGCTCGTTTTCGGGAGCCGCAAATGATCCGGATAGAAAACGTCTCGCTGCGGCACGGCCAGACGCAGGTCCTCCAGGACATTTCGCTGACGATCCCGAAGGGCGGCATCACCGCTCTGGTCGGCCCGAACGGCGCAGGCAAGTCCTCGCTCCTGTCGCTCATCGCCAGGCTGCAGCCGTTGCAGGCCGGGAGGATCAGTGTCGACGGCTTCCCCGTAGACACGACACCGAACCGCGATCTCGCCCGGATTCTCGCCATCTTGCGGCAGGACTCGATCGTCACCAGCCGGCTGCGCGTGCGCGAACTCGTGGGCTTCGGCCGTTTTCCGCATGGACGCGGACGCCTGACGCCTGACGATTACGCCATCATCGACCAGTCGCTGCAGCAGTTCGACCTGACGGATCTTTCCGACCGCTTCATCGAAACCCTTTCCGGCGGCCAGCGGCAGCGAGCCCTGGTGGCGATGGCATTCGCCCAGGGGACGGACTATCTGCTGCTCGACGAACCGCTCAACAATCTCGACATGTATTTCGCCCGTGAACTGATGCGTTCGCTCCGCAGGATCGCCGACGAAAACGGAAAGACCATCGTCATCGTGCTGCACGACATCAACCAGGCGGGTGCCCATGCCGACCGGATCGTCGCAATGAAATCCGGCCGGATTGTCGCCGATGGCACGCCGTCCGACTTGCTGACGCCTAACACCCTGCAAGCCATCTTCGGTTTCGAGATGCGGGTGGAAACGTTCGACGATACGCCGGTTGTCCTGCATTTCCGCTAGGCCGGGGACCTTCAACGGGGCGGAAACAAGTGAAACTGCCCGGGTAGAGACCATCTGAACCTTCGCCATCCGACCGGTGGGAATATCAGCTCGTTGCGCCGTTGACAAATTGTCGACAAAGTGATGACATATTCTTATCAAGGCAGGGATGAGGCAGTTGACGGAAAGACCGAAAGAAATTCGGAGCCGCCATAGACGGGAAAGCAAGCGGGTACCGATGGGAGTGGCTGCCAGCAGCCGCCATGCCAGACGTCACGAGCATCTCGTGAATTCCGCTGGCCATGCCTTCAATCAGGCGCCCTGCGCCGCCGCAATCGGTAGGGAGCTCCCCGCGTGACGCCAACCGCCTCCACCCCTCTTCTGGCCGTGGACGACCTGTCGGTCGAGTTCGGCGCCTCCCGCGTCATCGAGAACCTGAGTTTCTCCATCTCAGCCGGCCAGACGGTCGCGATCGTCGGCGAGTCCGGTTCGGGCAAGTCGGTGACCTCGCTGTCGATCATGCGGCTTGCCGACATGCTCGGCGCCAACTATCCGACCGGACGCATCCTGTTCCAGACCGCAGGCGGCGAGATCGACCTGCTGAAGCTCGACCAGAAGAGGATGCGCAGCATTCGCGGCAAGGAGATCTCGATGATCTTCCAGGAGCCGATGACCTCCCTGAACCCGGTCTTCACGATCGGCGACCAGGTGGCCGAAATCCTGAAGCTGCATGAGGGCAAGTCGAACAGCGCAGCGCTCGCCGAAGCGAAGCGCCTGCTCGACATGGTGCGCCTGCCGGATGCGGCGGAACTCCTGACCCGTTATCCGCACCAGCTATCCGGCGGCATGCGCCAACGAGTGATGATCGCCATGGCACTCGCCTGCCGGCCGCGGCTGTTGATCGCCGACGAGCCGACCACGGCGCTCGACGTCACCATCCAGGCACAGATCCTCAATATCCTGCGCGACCTGCAGAAGGAACTCGGCGCCGCCGTCATCTTCATCACCCATGACATGGGCGTCGTCGCCGAGATGGCCGACGACGTTGTGGTGATGTGGAAAGGCAAGGCGGTGGAGAAGGGCAAGGCGCTCGACATTTTCGAACGGCCGACCAATGCCTATACGCGCACGCTGCTCGCAGCCGTGCCGAAGCTCGGCAGCATGACCGGCGAAGAGTTTCCCAAGCGCCTGCCGCTGACCGTGCTCGAAG
The DNA here is from genome assembly GCF_002968675.1 of Neorhizobium sp. T25_13. NCBI lineage: Bacteria > Pseudomonadati > Pseudomonadota > Alphaproteobacteria > Hyphomicrobiales > Rhizobiaceae > Neorhizobium > Neorhizobium sp. T25_13. The sequence continues at coordinate 142,942 of NZ_PVBI01000009.1, read as the reverse complement.
ACGGAGAGCCGAAGCTGTCGGGTGTCGAGCGCATCCAGAATACCGCCCGCTACGATGCCGCTCCGCTCTTGTCGGTGCGCGATCTCGTGGTGCGCTTCGACATCAAGAAGGGCCTGCTCGGCAAGGTCACACACCGCGTCCATGCCGTGGAAAAAGTCTCTTTCGACATCCATCCGGGTGAGACGCTGGCGCTGGTCGGCGAATCCGGATCGGGCAAGTCGACGATCGGCCGCACCATCCAGCAGCTTCAGAAGGCAACTGCCGGCAATATCACCTTCTCAGGCAAGCCACTGTCGGCGATGAGCATGACCGAGCGCCACAACCTGCGCCGGGATGTGCAATATATCTTCCAGGATCCGTTCGCCTCGCTCGATCCGCGCAAGACGGTCGGCTTCTCGGTCGCCGAGCCGATCCGCACCCACGGCCTTCTCGACAGCGAGAAGGAGATCGCAAAAACCGTCGATGCGCTGCTCGAGCGGGTCGGCCTCACCTCCGCGCATGCCCGTCGTTATCCGCACGAGTTTTCCGGCGGCCAGCGACAGCGCGTCTGCATCGCCCGCGCGCTCGCCTCGAAACCGAAGCTGATCATCGCCGACGAGGCGCTTTCCGCACTCGATGTCTCGATCCAGGCGCAGATCATCAACCTGTTCATGGACCTGCAGGAAGAGCGCGGCCTCGCCTACCTCTTCATCAGCCATGACATGGCCGTGGTTGAGAAGATGAGCCACCGGGTGGCGGTGCTCTATCTCGGGCAGATCATGGAATTCGGCAATCGCCGCCAGATCTTCGAAACGCCGTCTCACGACTATACGCGCCGGCTTCTTTCAGCCGTGCCGGTCGCCGATCCGCGCCGCCGCAAGCCGCTGGCGATGATCGAGGGCGACATTCCAAGCCCGGTCCGGGCTGTCGGCAACGAACCGGTGCTTCTCGCCCGGGAGGAGATCGCGCCAGGCCATTACGTGGCGCGCAGCGCGTGACGATTTGACATTCGGTTTTTCAACAGGAGCAAAAACGATGATAAAAATGCAGAGGGGTTTGCGGACGGCATTCGTGGCGATGGCGCTCGCAGGCACGGCATTCGCGCCGGTCTCGGCTCTCGCCGCCGGCAAGCTGACGGTGTCCTCGCCGCAGGATCCGGGCAGCTGGGATCCGATCGACACTTTCCTGGTCAACTGGGCCTCGGTCTCGACCAACATCTTTGACGGCCTCACCTATCGCGGCCCCGACCTGAAGCTCGTCCCGGGTCTCGCGACCTCCTGGGAAGTGCTCGACAACAGCATGCGCATCCGCTTCAAGTTGCGTGAAGGCGTGAAATTCCACAATGGCGAGGCCTTCGACGCCAATGCCGTCAAATTCACCTTCGACCGCCTGCTCGGTCCGGAAGGCGCCAAGGGTCCGCAACAGTCCAACTACAATTCGATCGGCAGCGTCGAGATCATCGACGCCAACACCGTCGAGTTCAAGATGAAAGTCGCCGATCCGGTCATCCTCACCAAGCTCGCCGGTTACGGCGGCATGATCGTTCCGCCGAAATACATCGCCGAAAAGGGCGACGCCTATTTCAACGCCCATCCGGTCGGTACCGGCGCCTTCAAGTTCGTTTCCTACGAGCCGAAGGTGAACATCGTCCTCGCCGCCAATGCCGATTACTTCGGCGGCGCGCCGAAAATCTCGGACCTGGAATACAAGTTCATCTCCGAGCCGGCGACAGCCGTTGCCGAACTCCAGGCCGGCCGCGTCGATCTGGTCATCCCGCCGACCATTCCGATCGGCATGATCCCGACCATCCAGGGCAATGCCAAGCTCGCCGTGGTCACCTCGCCGGGCCCGACGGTCTATGCGCTGCGCTTCAACACGCGCGACGGCATCACCAAGGATCCAAAGGTGCGCCAGGCGCTGATCATGGGTGTCGACCGCGACGCGATCATCAAGTCGATCCTCGGCGGCCAGGCACAGCCGATCGCCAGCTTCCAGGGGCCGCTGTCCTTCGGCTTCGACAAGGCCATGAAGCCGCTTCCCTACGATCCGGCCAAGGCCCAGGCTCTGCTGAAAGAAGCCGGCGTCGCTCCGGGCACGGCCCTGCAAATCGACCTTCGCGGCAACGAAGCGACCTTCATCGAGGTCGCCCAGGCGATTTCCGCCTATCTGCAGACGATCGGCATCACCGCGACGATCAAGCCTTATGAGACCAACGTTCTGCTGAACGACATCATCCCGAATGGCAAGACGGGCGCGATGTTCCAGCAGTCCTGGGGCGGCTGGACGCTCGACTACGACAACACTGCGGTCGCGATGTACAAGACCAAGGAAAAGTGGAACCCCTACGACAGCGACCCAAAGATGGACGAGCTACTCGCCAAGCAACGCACCATCACCAATGTCGCCGAGCGCGAGAAGGTTCTGCAGGAAATCGCCCGTTACGCCGCCGACCGGGCGCTGGAAATGCCGCTCTACAACTTGAACGCCATCTTCGGCATCAACAAGCGCGTGAAGAATTTTACGCCCGTGCCGGATAGCCGTCTGAAGTTCACCGACGTCACCGTCGATTAAGACTTCGCGGGGCCGCTGCCTTCGACTGGGGCGGCGGCTCCGATAAGAAAACAAGGGAACGAGAGATTGGCCGCATTCCTGGTAAAACGCCTTCTGCAGGCGATTTTCGTCGTGATCGCCGTGACACTGACGGTCGCCTTCGCGATCCGTCTCACCGGTGACCCGGCGCTGATGCTGACGCAGGGAGCTGGCAGCGTCACCGAGGCCGATCTCGTGCGCATCCGCGAGGGCCTCGGCCTCAATGAGCCGTTCTTCGTTCAATACCTGAATTTCCTGAAGGGCATATTCACGCTCGATTTCGGCAACAGCTTCCTCGGCGGCACGCCGGTATCGCTGCTGATCGGCAAGGCGCTGCCCGCGACGCTGGCGCTCGCCTTCACCTCGCTGATCGTCTCGATCGTGATTTCCATTCCGCTCGGCATCAAGGCCGCCACCGCGCGCGGCAAGTGGGCCGACCAGATGATCCGCATCCTGTCGCTCGTCGGTCTGTCGTTTCCGAATTTCTGGCTGGCGACGATGCTGGTCCTGCTCTTCGCGATCGCGCTGCCGCTGCTTCCGCCAAGCGGAATGGACGGATTTGAAAGCTTCATCCTGCCGGCCGTCACCATGGGCATCATCCTGACGGCGACCAATGTCCGCCTGGTGCGCACCACCATGCTGGAGACACTGCGCTCGCAATATATCATGGTCGCCCGCGCCAAGGGCTTGAGCGAAAACGCGGTGCTCTACAAGCACGCGCTTCGAAACTGCGCCATTCCGCTGATCACCTATTTCGGCCTGCAGTTCGGCGGCCTGCTGGGCGGCATCGTCGTCGTCGAGCGCGTCTTCAACTGGCCGGGCCTCGGCACGCTCGCCTTCGACGCCGTCGGCGCCCGGGACTATCCGGTGCTGCAGGCGGTCATCACCGTGTTGTCGCTGATGATCATCGGCATCAATCTTCTGGTCGACATAGCCTACGGCCTCGTCGATCCCCGCATCCGGACGGAGTGAGAGCCATGGCCTCGCGCACTGCTTCCTCGAATTTCCTGAAGCTCGAATTCGTCCTCGGCGCCCTGCTGGTCGGCGTTATCGGCATTGCCGTCATCTTTTCCGGCGTGATCTTTCCGGGCGGCGCCGAAAAGATCGACCTGATGTCGCGCCTCGTGCCGCCATTCATCAGACCGGCACATGTCTTCGGCACCGATCCGCTCGGACGCGACGTGCTCGCCCGCGTCATGGCCGGCGGCAAGATCTCGTTGCTGGTCGGTTTCGTCTCGGTTGCCGGCGGCGTCACCATCGGTGTCTTCATGGGCCTGATCGCCGGTTATTACCGCGGCATCTGGGACATGCTGGTGATGCGCTTTGCCGATATCCAGCTGGCGCTCCCCTTCATCCTGCTCGCCATCACCTTCATTGCCATCGTCGGCGGCGGGCTCGCCAACACGATCATCCTGCTGATCGTCTCGCAATGGGTGCAATATGCCCGCTTGGTGCGGGGTTCGGTGCTGACGCTGCGCGAGCGCGAATTCATCCTTTCGGCCCGCGCGATCGGGGTCAAGAACTGGCGCATCATCGTCCAGCACCTGCTGCCCAACCTCATCGGCCCGGTCATCGTGCTGATGACGCTGAATGTCGCCACCAACATCCTGCTCGAATCGAGCCTCACCTTCCTCGGCCTCGGCATCGACCCGACCATCCCGAGCTGGGGCGGCATGCTCGCCGAAGGCCGCACCTATCTGCAGACGGCCTGGTGGGTCAGCGTCTTTCCCGGCCTTGCCATCCTCCTCACCGTCCTTGGCCTCAACCTTCTCGGCGACTGGCTGCGCGACAGTCTCGATCCCACAGGCAGAACCTCCGCATGACACTGATCCACGAACAGCAGGTCGATCGCACGCTCGACACCCTCGTCGCACGCTTTTCCGGCGCCAAGGGTACCAGGATCGACGCCTGGGTGTTCGACGACGAAAAAAGCCGCGGGAAGGCCGAGGCGATACTTGCCGCCGCAGGCGTCGAGGCGAAGTTCCGCAGCGCCTACAAGCCGTTGCTGCATTTCTTTCTCGAAGAGGTCGATCTCGAGAACCTTTCCGCTCTGCATATCGTCTACCCCGTTCACAAGGCCTGCCCGAAGAACCGTTTCCTGCTGGAAGCCTATCCGCTCGCCGGTCTTGTCGGCGCGGCACGGCTGACCTTCGAGGCCGGGTCCGAAGATGCCTTTTACGTGGTGACGCTGACCGCAAGGGACCGCAGCATCGAGACCCGTAAAGTCTTCGCGCCGAACCGGCTCCATACGGATTTCATCGGCGAAACGCTGCTGTCGCCGACCGGCTGGCTGTGCCTCGACGGCGGAGCCGGCGAACGGCTGGAGACCGACTACGAACTCCTGTTCTTCTCGGCCGTCGAAGCCGTCGCGGCCCATGATTGGGGGACCACGGAGCCTTATTTCGACGAGCTCAATATCGCCGTTACTCTGCCGGCCGAAGACCGGCGTTTGGCCGTGGGCGAAGAGGTCGTCAGCCTGCGCGAGGCGCTGCACGAGGATTTCTATTTCACGCTTCTAGAAATCTTCCAGAAAAAGTCCGGCCGGCCGATCGGCGACCGGGGCCTGCAGCCGGGGCAGATCATCCCGGAGATTCGTCACGGAGAAACCGTCTCCGTCCGCATCGAAACGCGCCCGCTCTGGACCTCCGAGGCCATGGCCGAGCCACAGCGCCTCGCCTCCGCCGTGTCTCCTGTCTCCGTGGCGCAAATCCGCCGGGAACTCGCCGCGATCGACGGCGTCGCCTTCGAAGCCCGCTCCCGGACCGGCCGCGCCGTGGAGGCCCGTTATCACGCCGGCGGCGACAAACCCGTCATCATCAGCGGGGGCCAGCATGCCAACGAGACGACCGGCATCGTCGGCGCTTTGCGTGCCGCGCAGACGCTGAGTTCAAGACCGAACGCGCATTTCGTCATATCGCCGCTCGAAAATCCCGACGGTTATCAGGTGCACTGGCGACTTCGCACTGACAACCCGCTGCACATGCACCATGCGGCGCGCTATACCGCGCTTGGCGACGATCTCGAATACCGCTCGGGCAAGGAGCTGTTCGAAAAGGCGATCCGCGTTGAAGCGGAAAGGCTGAGCGGTGCGAAGCTGCACGTCAACCTGCACGGCTATCCTTCGCATGAATGGACGCGGCCGCTTTCCGGCTACGTGCCGCGCACATTTGCAATGTGGACGGTGCCGAAGGGCTTTTTCCTCATCATGCGCCATCACGCCGAATGGACCGCGCAGGCGGAAATCCTGATCGACCGCGTCAGCCGCCACCTCGCCGCCATTCCCGGCCTCGTCGCCTATAACGCCGCACAGATCAAGCTTTTCGAAACCCATGCCGGCGAGACCGGCTTCCGCATCATCAACGGTTTTCCCTGCCTGATCTCCGTCGACGACCGCCACACGGTTCCACTGACGCTGATCACCGAATATCCGGACGAAACCATCTATGGCCCGGCCTTCATCCAGGGCCACACGGCGCAGATGGAGAGCGTGCTTTCCGCCTATGATGCGATCCAGGCGATCGAGGAGCCGGCTCCGATCTCGAAACCCGCGGTGTAGTCGGCCAACCGTCCAGCTTTATTTCGGATAGGATCATCCGGCGATGAACCTCGCTCCGTCGCGGCATGACCGCGCGTCGAAAACGCGGATCGCGGCCTCGCGATTCTCCTGAATTATTCCTTGCCGCCTGCACAGATTCTGCAATCCGGTCCGGCATTCTCTTGTCATGAACAAGAGCAGCACCCCGCCCCGCATCACTCCCTCCACACTGCCAGATCGCCTCCGCCATGACGGATGGTGGCTGGTGGACGATCGCCAGCCCGAAGGAATTTCTCCTGACCGGCGTCCGGCGACCATGTTCATCGTGATCGAGGGCGGCGTCAGAGAGAGGACCAGCAGTGCAGATGACTGATAAGATGACGGCACCGATGCCCAGAGCACGCGGCGCCAATCGGATCGCCGCACTTCTGGCGGTAGTGGCGATTTCGGATTTCCTGATCTTCGATCAGGCGCCTGGGCTCAACCTTTTCCTGTTTGCGATTTTGGCAGCCGCCGCGATTCTCTTGTCGGCAAGGCGGCGCGCGCAGCCCTTGACGGCGGCCTTCCTGTTCGGTCTTTCGGCTTTCGCCGCGGCGCCGCTTATCGAAACCCCATCACCAATGGGCATCGCGATTTCACTTGGCGCGATCATGTGTGTTGCGCTGGCGAGCGCTGGGCTCGTGCCGCAGCGGCCGAGCGGTCTTCCCGCGGTCCTTTTTCGTTTTGTCCTCGTTGTCCCGTTACGACTTCTGCAGGATTGCCGAAAACATCTTGCCTTGCGGGCTGAACGCTCGTCCTTTGCCGCAATCTGGCGCAACCTCGGCATCTGGATGGTGCCGCTCATTCTCGCTTCGGTTTTCCTGCTTCTCTTCGCCGTCGCCAATCCGCTGATCGAAGACGCGCTGCGCAGCATCGATCTCGCATTCCTGCTGCAATTCATGGATCTCTGGCGGATCGGCTTCTGGCTGGCGATGGCCGCTTTTGTCTGGGCCATGCTGCGGCCGCGCCTCAAGCGCAGGATCGCTCGACGCGGGGCAGACGACACGGCCGCGCATCCCAACGAAATTCCATTTCTCACCCATGCTTCGCTGCTGCGGTCGCTCCTCCTCTTCAATGCGCTCTTTGCGATGCAGACCTTGCTGGATCTCCTCTATCTCTGGGGCGGCGTCGATCTCCCGGACGGCATGACCCATGCGGAATATGCCCATCGCGGCGCCTACCCTCTGATCGCCACCGCTCTGCTTGCCGCAGCCTTCGTCCTGATCGCCATGCGTCGCGGCGGCCCCGGCGACAAAAGCCCCTGATCCGCGGCCTCGTCCATGTCTGGATCGGCCAGAACGTGCTTCTCTGCCTGTCGTCGATCCTGCGGCTCGACCTCTATGTCGAGGTGTATTCGCTGACGGAACTGCGCGTTGCCGCGGGAATATGGATGGGCCTCGTTGCCGTCGGCCTTGTCCTGATCCTGCTGCGGATCGTGTTGCGCCAATCCAACCAATGGCTGATCGCCACGAATATCGCCGTGCTGGCAGGCGTGCTCTATCTCAGTGCCTTCATCGATTTTCCGGCCTTCATCGCCCGTTTCAACGTCACGCACAGCCTGGAACTGAACCATGACGGCGTCCCGCTTGATATCGGTTACCTGTCGTCGCTCGGCCCCTCCGCCATTCCGGCGCTTGATCTCTATCTCTCCGCCCTGCCCGACGAGGCGATCGACAAGAAGCACAGGGCGCTGTCGGTCAGGCAGTCGCTTGGCCATGATTTTGCCGCCCGGCCGCGTGACTGGCGGAGCTGGAGTTTCCGCGCGGAGCGGATCGAAGCCTATCTTCGTTCACCTGCAACCATTGCAAGATAGAGGAAGAACGATAACAACAGCGGCGGTACATTTCTGCAGGACCCATCATGGCGCATCGCATCCTCGTCGTCGATGACGAACCTCATATCCGCGACGTGATCTGCTTTGCCCTGGAGCGCGCCGGCATGGTGTCGACGACCGCCCGCAACGGCACCGAAGCAATGATGGCCTTCCATCGGGGAAACATCGACCTCATCGTTCTCGATATCGGCATGCCGGAAATGGATGGCTTGGAGGTCTGCCGCCAGATCCGCAAGACCTCCGGGCTTCCGATCCTGTTCCTATCGGCCCGGGACGAGGAGATCGATAGGGTGCTGGGGCTTGAGATCGGCGGGGACGACTATGTCACAAAGCCCTTCAGCCCCCGCGAACTGGTCGCCCGCGTCAAGGCGATCCTGAAGCGCAGCGGCAATGGCGGCGGTTTCGACAACCGTGAGAATATCCTCGTCGCCGGAGAGATCAGCCTCGACCGGGCCGGCAGGACCGTGAGCTTCGGCGGTACCGTAGTCACGACCACCGCGCTCGAATTTTCCATTCTGGATGCGCTGCTTTCCCGCCCCGAGATGGTGTTCAGCCGCGAGCAGCTGATGGCGGCGGCTTATGGCCCCGGCATCCATGTGGCGGATCGCACGATCGACAGCCATATCCGCAACATCCGGGCCAAATTTTCGGCGGCAGGCGCGATCGGCATTATCGCTACCGTTCACGGTGTCGGCTTCAGGCTGGGCAGCGATCTCGGGAGGAAGGCGTGATGCCGGCGCCAAGGGTGCGGACCAAATGGCGGCCGCCGCTGGCGCTGATCGTATACGCAGTGCTTCTGGCCGTGATGGCACTGCCGGTCTTGATCATCATCTGGTTTCGTGCCACGGAAACGACCTCGATCCGGATGACGCCCGCCGAAACGGGGGCACTGGTGGTCGTCCTCACACTGACGCTCGCGGTCGCTTACGTGCTCGCCCGCACCATAACCCGCCCCATCAATGCGCTGATCGCCCGTACCGAGGAGATCGCCCGTGGCGGCAAGGCGGCAATCCGGCCGCTGGAACGTTATGGAACGCGCGAGATTGCGACGCTGTCGCAAAGCTTCCTCGACCTCGCGGGCAGGCTGGTCGACCGCACCGAATATGTCCGCTCCTTTGCCGCGCATGTCTCCCACGAGCTCAAATCGCCATTGACCGCGATCCGGGGCGCTGCCGAACTGCTGCGCGACGACCAGGCCGACCTGCCGATGACAACAGCGCAACGCCTGCGTTTTCTCGACAACATCATCGCCGACGCGGAAAGGCTCGACGCCTTGCTGTCGAGGTTGAGGGAGCTGGCTCAGGCGGAGCTTCCCATGGCTGAGGGCGAAACGAGCGTCGAAGATGTCCTGCCCCGGCTGCGCAAACGGTTTCCCGGCCTTGAAATTTTCGGGTTGGGAGACACGCAAAGTACCGTCGCCCTGCCATTCGAAGCAGCCGACATCGTCTTTGCCAATCTTGCGGAAAACGCGGCTCAGCACGGCGCCAGCAGACTGGAGCTGGTCGTCGCGGCCGACGCGCGAACCGTCACCATTCTGGTGCGCGACAACGGCAGCGGCATTTCCGAGGGAAACCGGGAACGCGTCTTTCAACCCTTCTTCTCGACCCGTCGCGAACAGGGTGGCACCGGCATGGGCCTCGACATCGTCCGCACCATGCTGGGATCATACGGCGGCACAATTCACCTGCGGCAGGCGACCGGCGCAGGGACTGAATTCGAGATCATCGTGCCCCTGACGCCTTGACGGGCGAGGGTATTGATAGCGCAGTCGCGTCGCCTAGCTCTCTCCGCCGGGCGTGAAACGGGCGACCAATGCGTGCCGGTCGCCGGGATAGGTGAAACGCACGAATGTTACCGGACCGGTGCTGCCCCAGGTCCGTCGTTCGATGACCAGGCAGGCTGCATTCCTGGAAATGTCGAGCGTCTTTGCGACCTCCGCGCTGGCCGACTGGGCATAGATCCGATGTTCCGCAGTGCTCCATGGGATCTGGCTGATGAGCCAGTTCCCCGGCGCCGACTCCAGAAAATCCTCACCTTCCGCTTCGGGCACGGTCGTCAGATTGATCAGCCGCTCCTCAAGGCAGAACGGCCGCTCGCCGGCATGGTGAAGGCAGAGGAGGTCGAGGACCGGCGCCGTTTCCGAAAGCTCCAGGTGCTGCCGATCGACGGGGCTCGCCTCGCGCCGAACCCGCCTCTCCAGCCGGTAGGAATAGGGAAGCTTGAGGGAGCGGACCTCCGCCTCGATACTATGGATTTCGAGCACTGCGGCCTGCGTCACCGGTTGCGCCACGAAACTGCCGGACTTCTTGCGGCGCTCGATCAGCCCGGTCCTCGCCAGATGCGTCAGCACCTTGTTGGCGGTCATCCGCGAGCAGCCGTATTGTACCGCAAGGTCGACCTCGAAAGGCAGGCGATACCCGGGAGGCCATTCACCGGAGACGATCCGCCCCTCTATGTCGCTCAGAATGCGATGATGAAGGGTGGCTTCCTTGCCGCCATTGGTCATAGTGTCAGCAATTCCTGCATTACCGTCCTGAACCGCCGGCCGATCGCATCGCGCCGGACATGCTTCCCGCCCTCGACCTGCTTGCGGCCAAGCGCCCAGACACAATCCACGGCAACGCCGTCCGCAAAGATCCAATGGTCGAGAATCTGGTCGGCGGCAAGATAGGGAACGTGCTCGACATCGAGCGAAACGATATCGGCGTTGTTGCCCTGGGCCAAGCCAACGGCAGCGTTGAGCGCCATTCCGCCGCCCGAAAGCGCCGTCTCGAACAGCCGCCGACCCGTCGAACCTTCCGGCTGCGCAAGGACGTTGCGCTTCTTCAAGCCGAGGCGCTGGGAGTATTCAAGCTGGCGTAATTCCTGCGCGACTGAGATCAGTATGTTCGAATCCGAGCCGATGCCGAAGCGGCCGTTCTGCCCGAGGAAAAGCTCGCAGGGAAAAATGCCGTCGCCGAGATTGGACTCGGTGATCGGGCAAAGCCCGGCGATAGCGCCGCTTTGCGCCATGCGTCGGGTTTCATCCTCGGTCATATGCGTTGCGTGGATGAGGCACCAGCGTTCGGTGACCGGCATGTTTGCAAACAGCCATTCGACGGGTCGGGCGCCTGACCAGGCAAGGCAGTCCTCGACCTCCTTCACCTGTTCGGCGATATGGAGATGCACAGGCCCGTCGCCCGCCATCGGCACGACCTGCCTGAACTCCTGCGGGGTCACGGCTCGCAGGCTGTGGGGCGCGACGCCAAGTTTGGCGCCGGGCATGGCCGCGGTCAGGCGACGGCAGCCGTCCATGGTCCTGGCGAAATCGTCGATCGAGTGGATGAAACGGCGCTGTCCCGCGATCGGCGAAGCGCCGCCGAAGCCGGAATGAGCATAAAAGACTGGCAGGAGCGTCAAACCAATCCCGGTCTCCGCACTTGCAGCCCCAATGCGTTCGGCCATCTCGGCGATATTGGCGTAGTGGCTGCCATCCCTGTCGTGGTGGAGGTAGTGGAATTCGCCGACCCGCGAAAAGCCGGCTTCCAGCATTTCCATGTAAAGTTGCGAGGCGACGGCCTCGACCTGTTCCGGCGTGATCGACAGCGCGAACTTGTACATCAGCGTCCGCCAACTCCAGAAACTGTCGTCGCCGGCACCGCGAGCCTCCGTGAGACCCGCCATGGCGCGCTGGAGGGCATGGCTGTGCAGGTTCGGCATCGCAGGCACCAGTACCTTGTGCCGCTCGTCTTCGGCCGCCGCCTCGATGCCGACCTCTACTCCGGCGAGCCGGTCCGCGTTGATCGTCAACCTTACATTCTGCTGCCAGCCTTCCGGCAGAAGAGCCAATTGCGCATGAAGCGTGGCCATGGACGCCCTTCCCTTTTCCTCGCGAAGACCAAAATTCTTCTTGTCACCCGGATTATTATGTATATACATGTTCGCCCATAAGGAAAGGCGAAAAGCTTATGGATGGGGAAGATTCTTCAAAATCTGCAGCAGGCTCCGCATCGCTTTGGCACAATGCGCGGATCGCCACTTTTGCTCCGTCGGCATCCGGTCTCGGCATAATCGAAGCCGGTGCAATCGCCGTGCGCGACGGGCGGATAGCCTTTGTCGGCACACTGGCCGACCTGCCTGCCGAATTTGAGAAATCCGAACACAAAACCGATTGCGGCGGGCGCTGGATCACCCCGGCCCTGATCGACTGCCATACCCATCTGGTATTCGGCGGCGACCGCGCGATGGAATTCGAAATGCGCCTGGCCGGATCGACCTACGAGGAGATCGCACGGGCCGGCGGCGGCATCATCTCGTCGGTGAAGACAACCAATGCCCTCTCGGAAGACGAGCTCCTCGCCCAGGCGCTTCGCAGGCTGGACACGCTTCTGGCCGAGGGGACCGGCACGGTCGAGATCAAATCCGGCTATGCGCTGAATATCGAAGGCGAGCTGAAGATGCTGCGGGTTGCCCGCAGGCTCGGCGAAGTCCGGCCGGTGCGGATCGTCACGAGCTGGCTTGCCGCGCATGCGACACCGCCGGACTACAAGGGCCGCAACGGCGATTATATCACCGACGTGGTCCTGCCGGGTCTCGAGGCTGCGCATTTGCAAGGGCTCGTCGATGCCGTCGACGGTTTCTGCGAAGGCATCGCCTTCTCGCCGGCCGAAATCACCCGGGTTTTCGACAAGGCGAAAGCGCTTGGCCTTCCCGTCAAGCTGCATGCGGAACAGTTGTCCGATCTCGGCGGCGCGCTCCTCGCCGCCTCATATGGCGCATTGTCGGCTGACCATCTCGAATATCTTTCGGCGGCGGACGCGAGGGCGATGGCGCAGGCAGGCACCGTCGCGGTGGTGCTGCCGGGTGCCTTCTATACGCTGCGCGAAAAGCAGGCACCGCCCGTCCAGGCACTGCGCGACGCCGGCACCCGTATTGCATTGGCGACCGACAGCAATCCGGGCACCTCACCGCTGACCTCGCTGCTCATGACCATGAACATGGGCGCGACATTGTTCGGCCTGACGGTCGAGGAATGTCTTGCCGGGGTCACGCGGGAGGCCGCGCACGCACTCGGCCTTCAGGCTGAAACCGGTACGCTTGAAGTCGGCAAATCCGCCGACTTCGCGATCTGGGATATCGAGCGGCCGGCGGAGCTTGTCTATCGCATCGGCTTCAATCCGCTGACGGCGCGGATCTTCAAGGGCGAGAGGGTTTCCGCATGAGCATTGTTCTGAGACCCGGCTCGGTGAGCCTTCGCGAACTTCAGGATATCTACTGGAACGGCACCCCGGCGCGGATCGATCCTTGGTTCGACGCGGGGATAAGCAAGGCGGCGGCCCGGATCGCCCAGATCGCCGCCGGCAACGAGCCGGTCTACGGTATCAATACCGGCTTCGGAAAGCTGGCATCGATCAAGATCGACAGTGCCGATGTCGCCACGCTCCAGCGCAACCTGATCCTGTCGCATTGCTGCGGCGTCGGCGCTCCGCTTGCCGAGAATATCGTCCGCCTGATCATGGCACTGAAACTCGTTTCGCTTGGGCGCGGCGCTTCCGGCGTCCGGCTCGAGCTGGTACGCCTGATCGAGGCGATGCTGGAAAAGGGCGTGATCCCGCTCATCCCGGAAAAAGGCTCGGTCGGCGCGTCGGGCGATCTGGCGCCGCTTGCACATATGGCGGCCGCGATGATGGGCGAAGGCGAGGCCTTCTATCAATGCAGTCTGCTGCCCGCCGCCGAGGCTCTTGCGAAGGCCGGACTGAACCCGGTCGTGCTTGCCGCCAAGGAAGGCCTTGCCCTGATCAACGGCACCCAGACCTCCACGGCCCTGGCACTGGCCGGCCTGTTCCGCGCCCATCGGGCTGCCCAGACCGCGCTGGTGACCGGCGCGATGTCGACGGATGCCGCCATGGGCTCCTCCGCGCCTTTCCATCCGGATATCCATACACTTCGCGGCCACAGGGGCCAGATCGATGCGGCCGCGGCCCTGCGCGCGTTGTTGTCGGGTTCGGTCATTCGCGAAAGCCATCTGCAGGGCGACGAACGGGTGCAGGATCCCTATTGCATCCGCTGCCAGCCGCAGGTGGATGGCGCCTGCCTCGATCTCCTGCGCTCCGTCGCCCGCACGCTCGAGATCGAAGCCAATGCCGTGACCGACAATCCGCTGGTGCTTTCGGATGACACCGTCGTTTCCGGCGGCAATTTCCACGCCGAGCCGGTGGCCTTTGCCGCCGATCAGATCGCGCTTGCCGTCTGCGAAATCGGTGCGATCTCCCAGCGCCGCATTGCGCTTTTGGTGGACCCGGCCCTCTCCTACGGTCTGCCGGCGTTTCTTGCGAAGAAGCCGGGGCTCAATTCCGGGCTGATGATCGCGGAAGTCACGTCCGCCGCCCTGATGTCGGAAAACAAGCAGATGTCGCATCCCGCCTCGGTCGATTCGACGCCGACCTCCGCCAACCAGGAAGACCACGTTTCGATGGCCTGCCATGGCGCGCGCCGGCTTCTGCAGATGACCGACAATCTCGCGACCATCATCGGCATCGAGGCGCTGACGGCGGCGCAGGGCGTGGAACTGCGCAAGCCACTGACGACCAGCCCCGAACTCCAGAAGGTGATCGCCACCATCCGCTCCGTCGTTCCGAGCCTGGAAGAGGATCGCTACATGGCAAACGATCTCAAGGCGGCGACGGATCTCGTCGCTTCGGGCGCGCTTGCCGCGTCCGTTTCAGCGGATATCCTGCCGGTCCTGGAGGCGTGAAATGGCTGTCTTTGAAGTGACCCAAGGCGCCTCCCCCGTCATTCTCGGCTTTCCGCATACGGGAACCGACGTGCCCCCGTCGGTCTGGGAGCGGCTGAACGATAACGGCCGCCTGCTTACCGATACCGACTGGCATATCCACCAGCTCTATGATGGTCTTCTGGCCGATGCGACGACGGTGCGGGCCACGTTCCACCGCTACGTGATCGACGCCAACCGCGATCCGCAGGGTGCCAGCCTCTATCCCGGCCAGAACACCACCGGCCTGATCCCGGAAACGGATTTCGACGGCAGGAGCATCTGGAAGCATGGCGCCGAGCCGACCGAAGCCGACACCGCCAATCGGCTGCGCGATTTCCATGCGCCCTATCACACGGCGCTTGCAGCCGAAATCGAACGGGTAAAATCCATCCACGGCATTGCCGTGCTCTACGACTGCCACTCGATCCGCTCGCACATCCCGTTCCTGTTCGAGGGTACCTTGCCCGATTTCAATATCGGCACGGACATGGGCAAGACCTGTGCCCCGGCAATCGAGCAGGCGCTGCTCGATGTGACAACTGTAGCTTCGGGCTACACGAGCATCCTGAACGGCCGTTTCAAGGGCGGCTGGACGACACGGTTTTATGGCAGGCCGGAAACCGGCGTCCACGCGATCCAGATGGAACTTGCCCAGTCCACCCACCTTGCGGCGGAGGCCCTGCCCTTTGCCTATCATCCGGCCAAGGCAGAGCGGCTGCGCGTCCATCTGAAAGATATCCTGACGCGGATCGAGCGGATCGCCCTCTGCGTCGCGTCACAGAAAAACAACAACCGATAAAGGGAACGTTCCGATGACCAATCCCCGCCACAACATCCGCGAAATTCGCGCGCCCCGCGGCAATCAGCTCAACGCCAAAAGCTGGATGACGGAAGCGCCGCTGCGCATGCTGATGAACAATCTCGACCCGGACGTGGCGGAAAACCCCAACGAACTGGTCGTTTATGGCGGCATCGGACGCGCTGCGCGCACCTGGGACGATTTCGACCGGATCGTTGCGACGCTGAAGACGCTCACCGAGGAGGAAACGCTTCTGGTGCAGTCGGGCAAGCCGGTCGGCGTGTTCCGCACTCACAAGGACGCGCCGCGCGTATTGATCGCCAACTCGAACCTCGTGCCCCATTGGGCCACCTGGGACCATTTCAACGAGCTCGATAAGAAGGGGCTGGCCATGTATGGCCAGATGACCGCCGGTTCGTGGATCTATATCGGCACCCAAGGCATCGTGCAGGGGACCTACGAGACATTCGTGGAAGCCGGACGCCAGCATTATGGCGGCAATCTCAAGGGAAAATGGATCCTGACCGGCGGTCTCGGCGGCATGGGCGGTGCCCAGCCGCTTGCCGCCGTCATGGCCGGCGCCTGCTGCCTGGCGGTCGAATGTAACCCGGACAGCATCGATTTTCGCCTGCGCACCCGCTATGTCGATGCGAAGGCGGAAACGCTCGACGAAGCCATGGAGATGATCGCCCGCTGGACGGCCGCCGGCGAGGCAAAATCCGTCGGCCTGCTCGGCAATGCCGCCGAAATTCTTCCCGAAATGGTCCGTCGCGGCATCCGTCCGGACATGGTCACGGACCAGACGTCGGCTCATGATCCGATCAACGGCTATCTGCCGAAGGGCTGGACGATCGCTGAATGGAAGGCCAAACGCGAGACCGATCCGAAGGCGGTGGAAAAAGCCGCCCGGGCCTCGATGCGCGAACATGTGGAGGCGATGATCGCCTTCTGGAACGCCGGCATTCCGACGCTCGATTACGGCAATAATATCCGCCAGGTCGCCAAGGACGAGGGGCTGGAAAATGCCTTCGCCTTCCCCGGCTTCGTGCCGGCCTATATCCGCCCGCTGTTCTGCCGCGGCATCGGCCCGTTCCGCTGGGCCGCCCTCTCAGGCGATCCGGAAGACATCTACCGCACCGATGCCAAGGTGAAGGAATTGCTGCCGGACAACGCGCATCTCCACAACTGGCTCGACATGGCGCGCGAACGGATTGCCTTCCAGGGCCTGCCGGCGCGCATCTGCTGGGTGGGCCTCGGCGTCCGCCACAAGCTCGGCCTCGCCTTCAACGAGATGGTCCGCAATGGCGAACTGAAAGCGCCGATCGTGATCGGCCGCGACCATCTCGACTCCGGATCGGTCGCCTCTCCCAACCGCGAGACGGAAGCGATGAAGGACGGCTCGGATGCGGTATCCGACTGGCCGCTGCTGAATGCGCTCCTCAACACGGCATCCGGTGCCACCTGGGTATCGCTGCATCACGGCGGCGGTGTCGGCATGGGTTATTCGCAGCATTCCGGCATGGTCATCTGCTGCGACGGCAGCGAGGACGCCGACCGCCGCATCGAACGGGTGCTCTGGAACGACCCCGCCACCGGCGTCATGCGCCATGCGGATGCGGGCTACGAGATCGCCGTGGATTGCGCCAGGGAAAACGGACTTCGCCTGCCCGGCATTCTCGGGAACTGACCCATGAAAATTCTGCGCGCATCCGATCACAAGCGAATGCCGTGGAAGAACGGAGGCGGCGAGACGGTGGAGATCGCCGTCTATCCCGCCAGGGCATCGATCGAGGATTTCGACTGGCGCATCAGCATGGCGACCGTCGCCTCCGACGGACCGTTCTCGATCTTTGCGGACGTGGACCGAACCCTGTCGATCCTCTCCGGTGCCGGAATGGAGTTGACGATCGATGGCGGCCCACCCGTCACTCTCGAGCTCGATTCCGAGCCCTGTCCGTTCTCGGCCGACAGGCCGGTTTTTGCCACGTTGGTCGATGGCGTGACAACGGACCTCAACGTGATGACGCGGCGCGGCCGGTTTTCTCACCGCGTCATCCGGCAGCCGGTGCCCGTCTCGCTGCGGCCGTCGGGATTTTTGAGATTTGTTCTTGCCACAGGGAAACACGTGATTGCGTTCGGTTCGCAGAGAGCTGACCTCCGGCCGCTTGATTGCCTGATCTTTGGCGCCGAAGTGACGGACGACCTAGTTATCTCCGGGGACTCGGAGGTTTTCCTGATAGAGCTGGTTTCCGAAGGTGAGAGCGACCTGCGCTGACGCTCTCACTCAGGGTTCGTCGAGCGCGATCGACGGCGGCTTCGCCCATTCGTTGAACCAGCAACCCGCGTCGATTTCGAGTCATGCGTGATCTTGAAAAAACTTGACGAAGTTAGTCATGATTTTTGAGTGAGCCTCTTGCCGCCGCACCGGTCGCCGGTATAGTCGGAGGCATGGACGATATCCGTAGACGCGATTTTCTTGAGGTCTTTCTCTCCGTGAGAGAACGTCTGGCCGCCGCCATCCAAAGGCGGGTGGAATGTGCGGCGACCACAGCCGATCTCACGCAAGACACGTTCCTGAGGCTCTGGGAGCGACCTGGTCTTCTACGCGACGTCTCCGATCTGGCAGGCTACTTCGTGACCACCGGACGCAATCTGGCTGCCGACCATGAACGTCGCCGGCGCATCGCACCTTTCATCGCCGGCGTCGATCACCTCGAATACGTCGCAGACAATCGTCCTTCTGCCGAAGACGTGGTTCTCACCCGCGATGAATTGAAAAAACTGCAGGAAATCGTCAATTCGCTGCCGCCGAAGTGCCGGCAGGTCTTTCTGCTCTCGCGGATAGAAGGGCTAAGCTATGTCGAGATCGGCACAAAGCTCGGCATTTCTCCCAAAACGGTCTTCAGCCATATGGTGACTGCGCTGGAACGGCTGAAAGCCGGAATGTAAGCAGTTCTTTCATGATGCCGGACCAGATTTCTCCTCGTCCTATTCGTTCTGTTCATGGGTTTTGAGGAATCGCGTCTCATGGAAGAAGCGCCGGACGGCCACAGACAGGCAGAGGATGAGATCTCACGCAGGGCAGCGGAGTGGTTCGCGCTTCTGCTGGATGGCAGCGAGACTGCGTCCGACCGCCAGCGCCTTCGGGAATGGCTGCTGGCCGACGAGAGACACGCCAAGGCCTATTCCGATCTGGAACGGTTATGGTCCGGGGCCGGCATAGTCCATGACCTCGGCAAGGCGCAGTCCCCATCGCGACGAACCGTCCTGAAAACGGGCGGGGCTGCCGTGGTGCTCGCCGGTGCCGCCTGGGGCGGCATGCGCCTATTGGGTCCGGCGGCGGCTTACAACACCGGGACGGGTGAGACCGCCTCGGTGACACTGCCCGATGGTTCTATTGCCACGCTATCGACCCGGACCGCATTGGCACTCAATTTCGATGCCGAACGGCGCCGGGTCGTCCTTGAAAAAGGCGAGGCGTTTTTCCAGGTCGCACCGGACCCATCCCGCCCCTTTGTCGTCCAGGCCTCGGATCTCTTTTCAACGGCGCTCGGCACTGCCTTTTCAGTCGGTTTCCAGGAAGACGGGATCGCCGTGACGGTCACCGAACATGCAGTCAGCGTTTCCACTCGCGACAAATTCCAGCGCGTTGAGCAGGGGCAGAGCCTGATTTACAGGAACGGGCGGATGTCGGTGCCTGTCAAGGCGGATGTCGAGACCCAGCTTTCCTGGAGGAGCGGCAAGCTGGTTTTCCTTTCGACCCCATTTCGGGACGTCGTATCGTCTCTCTCCCGCTGGCGCACCGGCAAGATCATCGTCATGGACGACAGACTGGCGCAGAGCCGGGTGACGATCATCGTCGATGTGAAGCGGTCCGATACCATCCTCGACACGCTGGCGCTCGGCCTGCCGATCAAGGTCCAGACCCTATCGCCATGGCTGACCTTTATTTACCCGAGATAAATATTTCAAATTTCACTCAGGTTTTTGGGGAAAGCGTTCGTCACCATGATCAGAGCGTGTGTATCGCGCTGGTCTGTCGCGTTGCCTAAGGGGGATTTTCGTGTCGCGTCTTATCATCAACAGCCATCTGCCAGGCATGTCGGCAGGATCGTTCCGCAAGCTGCTTCTGGCGACCGCCTGCGTCATGCCGCTCTTTCAGGCAATGCCGGCAGCGGCGCAGGTTCCTGCCTCGTCCTACACGTTCTCGATCCCTGCCCAGCCCCTTTCTTCCGCTCTGGTGCGTTTTTCCTCGGTGACGGGTATCGACGTGCTTTTCAACGGCACCCTGCCGGCCGGCGCTCGCACGCAGGGCCTCAGCGGTTCCGCGTCACCACAGGAGGCGCTCGGTCGGCTGCTCGCCGGAAGCGGTCTTTCCTGGCGGTTCCAGGGTGCCAATACCGTCGTGCTGACGGATTCGACCGCGACCAGTGCCGCCGCATCGTCGGGCAGCGCGACAGAGCTCGCTCCGATCATATTGACCTCGGAGACCGCCTGGGGGCCGGTGGACGGCTTCGTTGCGACCCGTAGCGCAACAGGCACCAAAACCGATACGCCGCTGATCGAGACCCCCCAGTCTATTTCGGTGATCACGCGCGATCAGATGGACGTGCAGGGGGTCAACAGCCTCAACAGCGCGCTGCGCTATACCCCGGGCGCCAGCGGCGACCTCTACGGTACGGACAATCGCGGGCTCGGGGTCCAGCTTCGCGGCATGGGCACGGGCAATAGTGGTGTGTTTTATCGCGACGGCCTGCAGCTCAAGGATTCCAATTTCGCCATGTTCAACGCCATCGAGTCCTATGGCGCCGAGCGTTATGAGGTCCTGCGCGGCCCGGCTTCCGTTCTCTACGGACAGGCCACACCCGGTGGCTTGGTCAACTACGTCAGCAAACGGCCGACCGAAGAGGTGCTGCGCGAGGTCGAGATCGTCGGCGGAAGTTTCGAGCATTATGAGGGCCGGTTCGATTTCGGCGGACCTGTCGGCAACGACGACACGCTGTTCTATCGCATGACCGGCGTTGTGCGCGAGAGCTCGACGCAGATCGATTTCGTTGACGACGATCGCCTCTTCCTGGCGCCGGCGATCACGTTTAAGCCGGACGGAGACACAAAGCTCACCGTTCTCGGCCAATACCAGCGTGATCGCTCCGGCTGGGCCATGCAATATCTTCCGGCATCCGGCACCGTTTCCGGCAATCGCTTTGGCAAGATCCCGAATAGCCGTTTTGTCGGCGAACCTGCTTTCGACGAATATAACAATACGCTCGGCTCCGTCGGTTACGAATTCGAACACCATTTCAACGATGCCTGGCAGATCCGGCAGAACGCGCGCTATGTCTGGCTGACTCATGAGGAGCAGGGCGTCTTCGGCGGCGGGCTGCAGGCAGACGGCCGGACCTATGATCGTTATGCCGATGGCGGCAGCACCAATCTCCAGGGCGCAACGATCGACACGCAGATCATCGGCGAATTCGATACGGGCGAGTTGGCGCATACCCTGCTCGCCGGTATCGACTTCAAGCGCCACTACTATCGCGACTACGCATCGAGCGGTGACGTGGGTACGCTCGATATCTTCGATCCCGTCTACGGCAGTCTGATCGGCGCGATGGCGCCTTACCGGAACACTGAAACCGTACAGAGCCAGCTTGGCATCTATGGACAGGACCAGATCAAGCTCGATCGATGGACGCTGACATTGGGCGGACGTTACGACTGGGCATGGGGAACGGCTCGCGATGCCGTTGAATCCGACAATAACGTGAACATGAAAGACGACGCGTTCACCGGACGCGCCGGCCTCGTCTATCTCACCGACAGCGGCCTGGCGCCCTATGTCAGCTATACCGAATCCTTCAATCCGATCACCCAGGCGGGGTTCGAACCGGAGACGGGCCGCCAATATGAGGTCGGCATCAAGTATCAACCGCCGGGTTCAAACTCCTTCATGACTGTGTCGGCCTTCGATCTCGCCCGCCAGAATGTCGTCAGCCATAGCGGCCCGGGCGGAGCGACAATTTCGCAGACGGGGGAGATCACCTCGCGCGGCATTGAACTCGAGGGTGTGGCAAGCCTTGATTCCGGTTTGGATGTGCGGCTTGCCTACACCTATCTCGACACAGAAGTGACAAAGGAAACCAACGGGGATTCCGGCGCCGGAACAAGTGATGTCGGCAAGACGCCCTTCGGCGTCGCCCGGCACCGTGTCTCGCTCTGGGCGGACTACGAGTTGCAGAATGGCCCGCTGGAAGGCCTCACCATCGGCGGCGGCGTTCGATATGTGGGCAAGACCTGGGGCGATGATGCCAATACCTTCAAGGTTCCCAGCTATGTGCTCGCCGACGCTGCACTCAGCTACAAGAAGGACAACACGACACTTTCGCTCAACGTCAGTAACATTTTCGACAAGGACTACGTTGCCTCCTGCTTTGCCGACGGCTTCGGTTGCTTCTATGGCGAGGGGCGCCGGATCACGGCCTCCGTGCGGGTTACCTGGTAAGGAAGGCGACTTGAGCGCTGGCTTCCACTATCCGACAAGGCGCGCGTTCCTGGGCGGGACGGGCGCCTTTGCCGCCTTCCCGTTCCGCGGTTTCGCGTCATCCCCTCCCCGGCGCGTCGCCTGCCTGGAGTGGACGGCGGCCGGGATGGTGACGTCCCTCGGACTTGCGCCGATCGCCGTCGGCGATCTCAATGGGTATAGGCAGTGGGTCGATCAGCCGACATTGCCGGAGACGACGCTCGACCTCGGGTCACGGGGCGAGCCGAGCCTCGAGCTGCTGGAAGAGCTCAATCCAGACTTGATTATCGCAACCTACGGATACGGATTGGAGGTTGGCGATTTTGAGCGCTTCGCGCCCACCTACAACCTCCCCCTCTATGCCGATAAAACCTCGCCATATGCGCAGGCCAGGCTGGAGACGAAAAGACTTGGCGAGCGCCTGGGACGGGAGCGCGAGGCCGAAGCTCTCCTTCTTGGGGCAGAACGGACAATCAACCAATCGCGCCTGCGGCTCGCAGACCGCAAGGCTGCCCCTCTCTGCCTCTTCACCTTTTTCGATAACCGGCACCTGCGCATCTACGGTGCCGGCAGCCTGCTTCAGGATGTGCTGGACCGGCTGGACCTTCGGAACGCATGGGACCGCGAGACAAGTGAATGGGGGATTTCGACGGTCGGCGTGGAGCAGCTCGCAACCATCGGCGATGCCCGGCTCGTTTGTCTGGAGCCGATCATGCCGCATGCGGTGCGGATGATGCGTAGTAGTTCATTGTGGCAAAACCTGCCCGCAGTGCGCGCCCACCCGATCACCTCCATTCCCACCCTCTGGCCGTTCGGCGGACTGGACGTAGCGGCCCGCTTTGCGTCGCTGCTCGCCGACAATCTGGTTTCGGCATGACAACCGGCTCGCGAACTTCACTGGAGCGGAGATCAACACCCTTCGCCATCCCCGCGCTCCTGGCGTTTGCTGGTCTTTGCGTTCTCCTGACCTCGCTTCGGCTAACCGAGCTTCTGCCGTTGAACCTCTGGTGGAGCGCACTGATCGCACCTGACACGACCCAGGTCGGGCAGTTGCTCTTCCATCACTCCGCCCTTCCCCGTGTGGCGGTCAGCATCGTCGCCGGCGCAGCGCTCGGCCTTGCGGGGGCGATCTTCCAGCAGACCCTGCGCAATCCGCTCGCAGAACCCGCAACCGTCGGCACGGCAGCCGGGGCCAACCTGGCGCTCGGCACAGCCGCCATCCTTGCGCCATTCCTGCTGGAGACCGGTCGCGAACTGGTGGCGATCGGCGGCGGCGCGTTGGCGACGGCGGCGGTCATCCTCATCGCCTGGCGCCGACATCTCTCTCCAGTTTTGCTGGTGCTCGCAGGCCTCGTCGTCAGCCTGGTCTGCGGTTCGGCAAGTGCGCTCCTCGTCGTCCTCGACCGCGACTACATGACGGAGCTTTTCATCTGGCAGACAGGGTCCCTCATCCAGAATGGCACGGCCGTGGCGACGAACCTTTCGGTCAAGCTGCTGATCGGATTTGCCCTGGCGACAAGCTTGATCCGACCGATGCGCATCCTCGAGCTTGATGACGAAAGCACCCGCAGCCTCGGGTTTTCCCCCGCAGTACTCCGGCTGGCCGGTCTGGCCGTCGCCGTCTGGCTAAGCGCTGCCGTCGTTGCCGCGGTCGGCGTCATCGGTTTCGTCGGACTTGCAGCGCCGCATATCGCAGGGGCGCTCGGCGCGCGCACTTTTGCGCTACGGATGGTTGCGGCGTCGGCAGGTGGCGCATTGCTCCTCTGGTTCACCGACCAGCTCGTGCAGGTTCTGCCGCTGTCGGAAGAAGTGCCGACAGGCACAGCGACGGCGCTCATCGGCGCTCCTCTGCTTCTCCTGCTTCTGCCGCGCATGCGGGCAATCATGCCGACGCGCGGCGGGTCAGACACCGCCTCGCCTCGCCACGTAATCCGTTGGTGGATGCCGTTTGCGGCGACAGCCACGATTGCCGTGACGATCGCCCTCAGCCCGTTTTTCGCACGCGGTGTCGATGGATGGCACTGGGCTTCCGGAGCCGAACTTGCGACCTTCCTGCCGCTACGCCTGCCGCGCGCATTGGTGGCGCTGTCGGCGGGGGCGATCCTTGCCGTTTCCGGTACGCTGATACAGCGCATGACAGGCAATCCCATGGCTTCGCCGGAGGTGCTCGGCATATCGTCCGGGGCCGCGATTGGCATCATCCTGCTGTTTCTGATCGGTATCCAACTCGACCGGACGAGCATGATCCTGGCGGCTGCGGCCGGCGCATTGCTGACGCTCGGGGCAATCGTGCTGATGGCGGCAAGGGCATCCTTTTCGCCAGACCATATCCTGCTTGCGGGAATTTCCCTGTCAGCCATCGGCACGGGGCTTGCTGCGCTCGTCCTGGCAAGCGGCGATCAGCGTATCGATTTTCTGCTCGCCTGGCTCTCCGGCTCGACCTACCGGGCAACCTTGAGCGATGCGGCAACGGCGGGCTGCATCTTGCTCGTCACCCTGGCCGGTTCACCGCTCATGGCGCGCTGGCTGGAAATCCTGCCGCTCGGCCAAGCGACCTCGATGTCGCTCGGCATTCCGTTGAAAACCGTGCGGCTTTCCATCCTCCTGGCGGCTGGGCTTTGCGCGGCTGCCGCAACCGTGTTTGTCGGCCCGCTGAGTTTCGTCGGGCTGATCGCGCCACGTGCCGCCGACTATCTCGGCTATCATCGGCCGCTACCTCAGCTTTTCGTCAGCGCGTTCCTCGGCGGTGTCACAATGGCGGTTGCCGACTGGCTCAGCCGGACCATCATCTTTCCCTGGCAGGTACCTGTCGGTCTGCTGGTCGCCCTCGTCGGTGGTCCGTTTTTTCTCTGGCAGATTGCGAAGCGGAAATGAGCCCCTTCTTCAGGCCTGATCATGCGCGTCGAGATAGGCCCGCGACGCTCATTTGCCGCCATCCACGCTGATGATCTGCCCGGAAATCCAGCCGGCGAAGTCGGACGCGAAGAACATCACCATCGCCGCGATGTCGTCAGGTGTACCAAGGCGTTTGAGGGCAATATTCTGCAGGAGCCGCGCCTGCCCTTCCTCGCCCATCGCCTCCCATTGTCGCTCGGTCGCCGGGTTGGAGCGCACGAAGCCGGGCGCGACATTGTTGACGGTGATGCCCCACGGCCCCAGTTCATGGGCGAGTTGGCGCGTCAGTCCGATCTGGCCGGCCTTGGCGCTGGCATAGGCCTGGATTCCCGTCAGGGAAATTCCAAGACCGGCGCCGCTGGAGATGTTGATGATGCGCCCCGCATTTTTCCTCTTCATGCCCGGGGCAACCGCCTGAGCCATGAAGAAGGCGCCGGACAGGTTGACGTCGAAGATCGTCTGCCAGTCGCTTTCGGATATTTCCTCGATCGGCCGGCCCACCTGCCCGCGCACGCCGCCCGCATTGTTGACCAGGACGTCCGGCGCGCCGGAGCCAGCCTCGATCGCTCGGACGGTCTCCTGCACGGCGCTGCGATTGCCGACATCCAGTACATGCGCTTCGGCGTTCGGCCCGCAGAGCCTGACCGTTTGATCAAGCCCTGCCGCATCGACGTCGCAGGCATGCACCGCCGCGCCGCGCCTCGCGAATCCTTGCGCGATCGTCCGGCCGAAACCGTGGGCAGCACCCGTGACAATCACCACCTTGCCGGCGAACGAAATGTTCATGCCGTCACCGTCGCCAGCTCTTCGAGATTGGCCATGTCGAGCGGGCGTTTGCCGTCCTCGATCTCGTGGATCATGGCGATGAGGCGGGCGGCAAGCGGCGTCGGAACGCGCGATTCTCTGCCGATCTCGACGACCGGCATCACCTGCGCGTCCACCTCGGTCTTGCGCTTGCGCACCGCGAGATCGCGCCAGATGCCGGAATGCGATTTCGCCGACCTGCGGTTATGCGCCACCATGTCGTCGAACGACGTGTCGGTCTGCTCCGGTGAGGCCAGCGGCCCGAAGGCAGCCGGATCGAACCCGTCGAAGGCTTCCGGCCGGATGTTGTTGATAGCCGCCACCGTCGCTACTTCCAGCGCGAGCCGGCGTAGAACCGGGCGGGCGATCGGATTTTCGAGTACATCGGCGATGCTGTCATTGGTGAGAGCCGTGCCGAACAGCAGCGCACCGTAGATGAGCTTGCCCCACAAGAAGCCCCAGACATTGTTGGTGATCAGGGCCTTCGGTTCGACATGCCGCATCAGCTGATAGATATCCTCGGCCCGATCGGTGAAACGCCCGTCGAGTTCACCGATCACCGCGGCGCCATGGCCGCTATACTGCACGACGCCCGGCTCCAGATAATCCGCCCCGAAATTGATGAAGCAGCCGATGACGCGATGTTCTCCGACGATGCGGGCAATCACGCGTTCGTTGAGCCCGTTCTGGGCGGAGACCACATATCCGTCGGCGGGGAGATGCTGGACGAGAGACCTTGCCGCCGCCTCCGTATGATGGGCTTTGACACAGAGGAAAGTCCGCTGATACTGGCCTTCCAGCTCTTCCGGCAGATAGGCCCTGGCCTGGACGGTATCCTCAAAGATCGGGCCGACGATCTTCAGGCCCTTCTCGTTGATCGCATCGACATGGTCCTTGACGTTGTCGATGAAGATCACATCCTCGCCGGCGCGGATGAAAGCCGCACCCAGCGTGCCGCCGATCGCACCGGCGCCCCAGATCAGAATTGGCTGGCTCATGCCCAAGCTCCCTCCAAAAGCCGCCCGCATTCCTGCGAGCGCGATATCCCACATTGCCTAACGCGCGCCCGTTGCAGTTTGCTTGAAACGACAGGGCCACAGCATGACGATATTCGTTTCACCGGCATGGCGGACACG
Organism: Neorhizobium sp. T25_13; assembly: GCF_002968675.1. Classification (NCBI taxonomy): domain Bacteria; kingdom Pseudomonadati; phylum Pseudomonadota; class Alphaproteobacteria; order Hyphomicrobiales; family Rhizobiaceae; genus Neorhizobium; species Neorhizobium sp. T25_13. Next base: position 116,058 of record NZ_PVBI01000009.1, on the reverse strand, counting down.
CGCATTCCGAGGAGTAGACCACTACGGTCGCGTGGTCGAGTACCAGTCGGGATCGCGAAGCATGTGACGACGGCGACCGGGTTCGCGCTTCCGGCCGCCGCTTTTCCCAGACGGGATTTCAGAACGAGGAACCTGCGGCCAGCAGGCCGGCCAAGGCCGAAGGCTCCAGTGCGGTTACGTCGTATATGCAGGGCGCCGCGAAGACGGCCGCTCCCAGGATGCAGATGATCACCAATCTCATGGGGTTCTCCAGGGACGAGGCGCCCGCCTCGTCCGGTTATCGGTTCCTGCCTGTCGTCGCGCAGATCCGGCGCGACGCGCAAACCGCGTTTCCTCAGGCGAGAATCAGCTCGACATTGATGTTACCGCGGGTCGCCTTCGAATAAGGGCAGGTCTGGTGAGCCTCTTCGACAAGCTCCTTGGCAAGTTGCGGATCGATGCCCGGCAGGCTGATGTTGAGGCGGGCCTGCAGGAAATATGCGCCCTCGGTCGTCCCGAGGTCGACCTCGGCATCGACCGCCGCCTCGGTGGGCAACTTGATCTTCCGCTTAGCTGCGGCAAGACCCATGGCGCCGATGAAACACGCCGACCATCCGGCTGCGAAGAGCTGCTCGGGATTGGTGCCGGCATGCGCGCTGCCGGGAGGTGAAAGCTTGACGTCGAGCTGGGCGTCGTCGCTGCGCGAGAACCCGTCGCGCCCGCCGGTCGTGCGGGTCTTGCCGGTATAGAGAACCTTGTCGATCCTGGTCATGGAACACTCCTTTGTTGGTGTCGCCGGTTGCGACATCGGTTGACGGGAGTGGTTTGACGGGCGGAGGTATCCGGCATGTTTCCAGAATCGCCGGAAATGTATCGAACCGTAGCGCGGACCTTGCCGGACATCCTTTCATACAAAACGCTTCGAAAAATCAGCCGATTTCCGATCAGCGGATGGTGACTTCGGCAGCCAGCCCGCCACCGGCGCGATTGTAGAGCCTCACCGAACCGCCGAGTGCTGCGGCAAGCTGCTGGGCGATGGCAAGACCAAGCCCCGAGCCGCCGGTTTCGCGGTTGCGGGATTGCTCCAGCCTGAAGAATGGCTGCATGGCCGCCTCCAGCATTTTTTCGGGGATCCCCGGCCCTCGATCGAGGACGGTGATGACGATGTCGCCCTCGCCCCTTCGCTCGACGCTGATCTCGGCTGCGCCGGCAAATTTCACCGCATTGTCGATGAAGTTCGAGAGGATGCGGCGCAGCGCGTGCGGTTTGGTGGATGCGGTGCCCTGTACCACGCCGGCGACGGTCACCGCCTTGCCGGTATCCTGATAATCATAGGCAATGCTGTCGATGAAGGAGGCAAGATCGATGCGGGAAACTTTCTCGCCATTGCCATGCGCGCTGCGCGCATAGGCTATGCCGTCCTGCACCAGCCACTCGATCTCGCCGAGGTCATGCACCAGCTTGTCCCTCTCGGGCGAATCGTCGGCCATGTCGGCGCGCAGCCGCATGCGGGTGATCGGCGTCTGGAGATCATGGGAGATGGCGGCGAGAATCTGCACTCGTTCCTCGAGATAATGGGCAATCCTGTCGCGCATGGCGTTGAAGGCCCGTGCCGCATGGGCGACTTCGCTCGGGCCGGCCTCGCTCAAGGGCGGGCCTTTCCTGTTGGGATCGAGCGCATCGGCGGCGGCCGCAAGGTCTCCAAGCGGGCGGATCGCCTGTCGGACCGCAAACCAGGTGCAGATCACCAGAAGCGCCATCTGGACAGCGAACACGTAAGGAAGCCATTCGGCGATCGGCATGACACCCCTCGGCGTGACGTCGATGGTGAGTGGAGAGCCGTCGGAAAGGGTGAGATGGCCCTGCAGCCGCCTGACGTCACCGGGAATGGTCTCCACCCGCAGCGGGAACCGATGCCCCACCGCCTCCTGGATCTTGCCGGTAATCTCGGCGCCCCGGCCCGACATTTCCGGCACGCCGGCAATCCCTGGCCCGAGCACCAGGCGGTAGTTGCCGCGGCTCAACCGATCCAGCCAATCGGCCCGCTCGCCGGCCGGCAGCCGGTCGAGGATGGCGATCGATGTCGCAAGATCGTTTTCAAGCGTGCCGAGCATGACGGCCTTTGCCGACATGTAACGTTCAATAAAGAGGATGCTGAAGGAGAGCCCGTAGGCGATGGCGAGGCCTGCGAACAGGATGAGGAAAAGCCGGGCACGCAACGTGCTCGGCCATAATTTTCCCAAGCGGGAGACGCCGGCGCTCACGGCTTCGGCTCCGAGATCTCGACGGGAACCGAGAAGACGTAACCTTCGCTGCGCACGGTCTTGATATAGGTCGGCTCGCGCGCATCGTCGCCGAGCCGCTGGCGAAGCCGGCTCACCAGCAGGTCGATCGACCGGTCGAACAGGTCCGCATCGCGGCCTTGCGTGAGGTTGAGGATCTGGTCACGGTTGAGCACACGCTGCGGATGATCGATGAAGACGCGCAACAGCCGGTATTCGGCACCGCTGAGCGCGATTTCCGTGCCTTGTCTGTCGAGCAGATGGCGGCCGACCGTATCGAGCCGCCAGTCGCCGAAGCTCAGCAACTGGCCCGCCTCGCTGATCTGCAGGTTGGGCGGCAGCATGCGTGTCCGGCGCAGGACGGCCTTGATGCGCGCCAGCAACTCACGCGCGGCAAACGGCTTCGGCAGATAGTCGTCGGCACCCATTTCGAGCCCGATGATCCGATCCATCTCGTCGCTGCGGGCAGTCAGCATCAGGATCGGCGTCGCCTTGTGCTTGCCGGCCCGGAGCTCGCGGCAAAGGACGAGCCCGTCATCGCCCGGCATCATCACGTCGAGCACGATCAGGTCGACCGTATTGGCCTCGAGAAAACTGCGCATCTGGCGGCCATCCGCGGCCACCGTCGCCCGGAGGCCGTTCTTCTTCAGGTAGCTCGACACCAGTTCGCGGATTTCGCGGTCGTCATCGACGATCAGGATATGGTCGATATGATCCATTTTCGGGCTTCAAATCCTTGTCCGATGAGAACGGTATCGCACCGCCCTTCCTTCTTTAAACCGCAGGATGGCTGCCGCGAAGCGAAGAAATATCTCCGCGGCAGCCATTGGGGCTCAAAACCGGTCGACGTCCAGAACAGCCTGCGCAAAGGCCTGCGGGGCCTCCTGCGGCAGGTTGTGACCGATGCCGCCGGTGATGGTCCGATGCTCGTATTTTCCGGAGAACTTGCCCGCATAGGCAGAAGGATCGGCATGCGGTGCGCCGTTGGCATCGCCTTCCATGGTGATCGTCGGCACCGAGATCATCGGCCCCATGGCGAGCTGCTGTTCGAAGGCATCGAACCGGGCCTCGCCCTCGACAAGACCCAGCCGCCAGCGGTAGTTATGGACAACGATCTCGACGTGGTCGGGATTGTCGAATGCGGCGGCCGATCTTTCAAAGGTCGCGTCGTCGAATTTCCAGGTGGGCGACGCCGTCTGCCAGATAAGCCTGTTGAAATCGCGCCGGTTCTGCTCGTAGCCCAACCGGCCGCGCTCGGTGGCGAAGTAGAACTGGTACCACCATGCAAGCTCGGCTTTTGGCGGTAAAGGCTTTTTGTTGATTTCCGGGCTGCCGATCAGGTAGCCGCTCACCGATACCATCGCCTTGCAGCGTTCCGGCCAGAGCGCCGCCATGATGTTGGCGGTCCTGGCGCCCCAATCGAAGGCGGCGACGATCGCCTTGTCTATCCCGAGCGCATCGAGGAGCGCGATCATATCGGCCGCCATGGCCGACTGCTGGCCGTTGCGTGGCGTATCCTTCGACAGAAAGCGTGTCGTGCCGTAGCCCCTGAGATAGGGCACGATGACCCGGTAACCGGCAGAAGCGAGCAGCGGCGCGACATCCACGAAGCTGTAGATGTCGTAGGGCCAGCCATGCAGCAGCAGGACGACGGGACCGTCTGCCGGACCGGCCTCGGCATAACCCACATCGAGCACGCCCGCCCTGACCTGCTTCAGCGCTGCGAAGGACGTGTTGGTGCCAGCCTTGACGGCGGTCAATTGCGTCGAGGCAGGCGACGAAGACTGCGCGCCGGCAGTGCCGGTCATTCCGAATTCGACCGCTGCAACGGTCATGGCGGCAACGCCGAAGAAGCGGCGACGCTGGTGGTTGATCGGGTCGGACATCGATCTCTCCAATTCGTGTTGATCACGATCGGAAGGAAGCCGTGCCCATGTATCCCCGATGTGTCCTGAGCCGCGGGTTTTGAATGCGGATGTAGCATCCGTCCGCCGGGATACGTTCTGATACAATTCAGGCACCGCCGATCCGGCCGCCTTCCGCCGCGCCTGGCGATTTGTGTCGCTCTGTAGCGCATCGGCGGTTTCCTACACTTCGGTACATTTTCCCTTAAACCCGGACACATCCGGGATACGTCGCGCCGACCAGATTGGCCCCGTTGCTGGTCGAGCCGCACCGCCGCCCAGAACCCGAACATCCGGTGTCAAAGGAAACGACGATGACGCTTCTTATCATTGCCTATCTCGGAGGCGCGCTGACGATCCTCAGCCCGTGTATTCTCCCCATCCTTCCCTTCGTCTTTGCGCGCGCCGGGCAACCGTTCGTCCGCAGCACCTTGCCGATGCTGATCGGCATGGCCGCCACCTTTGCGCTCGTCGCAACGCTTGCAGCTGTCGGCGGCAGCTGGGCGATCCACGCCAACGAATACGGCCGGCTCGCCGCCATCCTCCTGCTCGCAATCTTCGGCGTCAGCCTCCTTTCGCCGCGTGTCGCAAGCTTCGTCACCCGTCCGGTCGTTGATTTCGGCAACCGGCTCCTGAATGCCTCGGGCACACCTGGTACGGTGCCCACCGTGACGAGCTCGCTTGTCCTCGGCGTCGCGACCGGCCTGCTCTGGGCTCCGTGCGCAGGCCCCATTCTCGGCCTGGTCCTCACCGGTGCCGCATTGCAGGGCGCGAACCTCGAAACGACATTCCTGCTCGTCGCCTATGCCGCCGGCGCAGCGACTTCCCTCGCCGTTGCGCTCATCGTCGGCGGAAAGGTCTTTGCCGGAATGAAGCGTTCGCTCGGTGTCAGTGAACGGATCCGCCAGGTCCTGGGTGCCGCCGTGCTTGCCGGCGTCGCAGTCATCGCGCTTGGCCTCGATACCGGCCTGCTCGCTCGTCTGTCCTATGCCAGCACCGCCTCCTTCGAACAGGCGGTGCTCGACAGGCTGCATTCCAAGCCAGCAACCGGCTCGCCTTCGGAAATCGCCGGCAATGGCATGGCGAGTGTCGCAGCCGATACCGCCCGGCCGTTCCGCAGCACCCTGCCGGTCGAGGGTCGTGCGCCTTCGCTCGATGGCGCGGTCGAATGGCTGAACTCGCCGCCGCTGACCTCGGAGCAGCTCCGCGGCAAGGTCGTGCTCGTGGATTTCTGGACCTATTCCTGCATCAACTGCATCCGTGCCGTGCCTTACGTCCGCGCCTGGGCCGAGAAGTACAAGGATCAGGGCCTCGTGGTGATCGGCGTGCACGCTCCGGAATTCGCCTTCGAGAAGAAGATCGACAATGTCAAAAAGGCCGTCGGCGACTTCAAGATCGGCTATCCGGTCGCAATCGACAACGACTACAAGATCTGGCGCGCCTTCGAGAACAGCTATTGGCCCGCCCAGTACCTGATCGATGCCAAGGGCCAGATCCGCTATCACCACTTCGGCGAGGGTAACTACAAACAGTCCGAGCAGGCGATCCAGGATCTGCTGCGCGAAGCGGGAAGCGAGATGGCAGCCAGCGCACCGGTCGTGCCCGACGCCAAGGGCGCGGAGACAAGCCCGGATCTGCGCAACGTCCGCTCCGGCGAAACCTATCTCGGCTACAAGCGCGCCACCAATTTCGCCTCCCGGGAAACCCTGCGCGCCGACGCCGCCCGCGACTATTCAATCGAGGAACCCAGCCTCAACGAATGGGGCCTCTCCGGCACCTGGACCGTCGGCGCGGAACAGGCGACGCTCAGCCAGCCGGGCGGCGGCATCGCCTACAGGTTCAGTGCCCGCGATCTGCATCTCGTCCTCGGTCCCGGCGCGGCCGGCAAGCCGGTCCGCTTCCGGGTGACAATCGACGGCAAGGCTCCGGGAATGAACCACGGCGCCGATATCGATGCAGACGGCAACGGCACGGTGACTGCGACAAAGCTCTACCAGCTCGTTCGTCAGGCCGGTGATGTCGCGGCGCGGAGCTTCGAGATCCGCTTCCTCGATCCCGGCGTCGAAGCCTACGCCTTCACCTTCGGTTAGGCCCCACCCCAAACCCGATCCTACATCAACTAACAGGAGTTAAGCTCATGAAAAGACGTATTTCCACCTTCGCACTTGCCTTCGCCACCAGCGTCATCGCGTTTGCGGCGCAGGCCGCGCAGGTCAAGAACATCGTCATCGTCCACGGCGCATTGGCCGATGGCTCGAGCTGGCGCAAGGCAACCGAAATCCTCGAAAGGCGCGGCTTCAACGTGACGATCGTTCAGCAGCCGATCACCTCGCTTGCCGACGATATCGCCGCCACCAACCGGGTGCTGGACCTCCAGGACGGCCCGACCCTGCTCGTCGGGCACAGCTACGGCGGCATGGTGATTACCGAAGCCGGACACAACCCGCATGTCGCCGGCCTCGTCTACGTGGCGGCGTTCCAGCCCGACAAGGGCGAAAGCCTGCTCAGCCTCGCAAGCTCCAAACCGGCGGGCGGCATGAACATCCGCGAGACGAAGGACGGCAAATATCTCTATATCGACCCCGCCGCATTCCCGGGCGATTTCGCGGCGGACCTGCCGAAGGACGAGGCCCGGTTCCTCGCCCGGTCGCAGGTATTTGCCGCCAAGGAGGCTTTCTCGGCCAAGGTCGGCAATCCCGCCTGGCATACCAGGAAAAGCTGGTCGATCGTCGCCACCGAGGATCGCTCCATCAATCCGGAACTGGAACGGGACATGGCCCGGCGAGCCGGCAGCGACATCACCGAGATCAAGGCAAGCCACGCCGTCTTCGCCTCCCAGCCGGAGAAGGTCGCCGACGTCATCGAGCGCGCGGCCAGGCAGGCGGGCAGATAGCTCGCGTGAGCAATCACCCGGCGCCGGGAGAAATTCCGGCGCCGGCCTGGCAATCTGCGGCAAGGTGGGCCTGGAACCCGCGGGAGCCAGCCTTTAGACCCGGCCCAAAGGCTTCGCCCTATTCAGCGGGTCAGCGGATAGATGAGCTGGCCATCCTCCTCGCCTCTCGGGAAGGCGCCCTCGCGGCTGCGCTTTTCCGATTGCTGATAGCCCTGCGGGCTGATGCCGATATAGCGTTTGAACATGCGGGAGAAGTAGTAGGCGTCCGTATAGCCGGAAAGCTCGGCGGCGCGCTTTACCGTACAACCGCCGGCCATCAGGCCCATGGCCCGCTCCATCCGCTTGAATTCCTGGAATTTGTCCGGCGTCCAGCCAACGCGCTTGCGGAACTCCCGCTTGAAGTAATCCGGATTGTAGGGCACCGAATCGATCGTTCTTCCGACGATCTCCTCGCCCAGCGGATCGGCCGCGATCTGGCTCGCCGCCACCATGACGGAAAAGGACAGCGCATCCGGATTGTTGACGTTGCCGACCGACTGCTCCCTCCAGCCGATATGAGCCTGCTCGATGAATTCGATCAACAGGAACATGAAGAGGTGATGCTGAAGCAGCGTCGTCGAATAGGGCGGCGAATTGTCGTGGTAATAACGCGTCAGCGGCTCCATCATCTCCCAGCGGGCCAGCGTGACGGCGTGTTTCAGGTTCATCTGGGCGATCAGGTCGAGCCGTCCGAAGAGGTCGAGCGTGAAATGCTGGGCGATGCCGGTATAGGCTTCCCGCGAGGTCGAATGGCCGGAAAACCACGTATTCGCAGGCAGGAGCATCGCCCTGCCCGGCGCCATGTCGATCGTCTCGCCCCCGACTTCATAACGAGCCGAGCCCGTCAGGCAGATGATCAGGTCATGAACGCTGTTCGATTTGTCCACGCCCCAGGTATGCGAGTGCTGCATCCTTATGGTTGAACGCGTCAGCGTCAACGCCATCGCGTTCATCGGAATGGCAGACAGAACGCTACCTTCGATTTTCTCCATCCTTTTCCCCGAATTCGTCGATTTGATCTCGCTGGCAAAGTGAGAATATCAGCCCGGGAGCTAAGAACTCAACACGCCTGAGACATTAATGGGAGGAAATGGCGCTTCAATTGCGGGAGCCTGACGGATCAGGTGTGTGCGCAAATCGAAGGGCCAGAAGTCGCGATGCACAATAAAGCAAGTGTCTCTTCGTTCAACATCGCCTCTATCGGCGGTGGTTCGCTCAACTGCGCGACGAACCTCACGGGCGACCTTGCCTGTGATGGAGCCGTCACCGCACATGCCGGTCGGATGCACCGCCTGCCGGAAGCGCTGGCCGGACTGGGGCAGGCGGCATGAGCGGCGACAACAAGTTCCTTGGGCTCATCTATCTGTCGCCCTTCATCTTCGGGCTCCTGGTTTTCACCGCCCTTCCCTTCCTAGCGTCGCTCTATCTGAGTTTCACCAACTATAACCTGATGAACGAGCCGGTCTTCACGGGCCTGCAGAACTATATCCGGCTGTTCACCAACGACCGGACGTTCCGCAAATCGCTCTGGGTCACGCTGGTCTACGTGTTCACGACGGTGCCGTTGAAGCTCGCTTTCGCGCTCTTCATGGCGGTGATCCTCAATTACAAGCTGAGGTTCATCAACGTCTTCAGGACCGCCTATTACGTGCCCTCGATCCTCGGCGGTTCGATCGCCATCGCGGTTCTGTGGCGCTACATCTTCGCCGATGTCGGCCTCGTCAACATGGGCCTCGCCCTCATAGGCTTCGAGCCGGTCAACTGGTTCGGCGACCCGACCAATGCGCTGTTCACCATCACGCTGTTGCGCCTCTGGCAGTTCGGTTCGGCCATGGTGATCTTCCTCGCCGCCCTCCAGAGCATCGACAAGACGCTCTACGAGGCAGCCTCGATCGACGGCGCCGGCAAATGGACGAGCTTTGTCTACATCACCCTGCCGCTGATCACGCCTGTCATCTTTTTCAACCTGATCATGCAGATGGTCCAGGCCTTCCAGGAGTTCAACGGACCCTACATCATCACCCAAGGGGGGCCTTTGAAATCCACCTATCTCCTGCCGATCTACATCTATGACGAGGCCTTCAAGCGCTTCGACATGGGTTATGCCTCGGCCATCGCCTGGGTCCTGTTCCTCATCATCATGGCCCTCACCCTCATCGCCTTCTGGTCTTCGCGCCACTGGGTCTATTACGCCGGCGACAAGAGGAGCTGACCATGACCGATCACATCCTCTCCCAGAATTCCGCAGCCGCCCGCGACATCGACATCGTCCGCAGCCGCGAAACGCGCCGCCACCGCTTCAATGCCGTGCTGCGTTACGCTCTGCTGACGGTGGTCGGGCTCTTGATGCTCTATCCGCTGATCTGGCTGATCGGGGCGTCGTTCAAGACCAATTCGGAGATCTTCTCCAATCCCGGTTTCTGGCCGGAGAACCCGACGCTCGACGGCTATATCAGGGGCTGGAAGACCTCGACGCCCTATTCCTTCGGCACCTTCTTCATCAACACGCTGTGGATCGTCATCCCGAAAGTGATCGGCACGGCGATTTCCTGCACGGCGGTCGCCTATGGCTTCGCCCGCTTCGATTTCCCGTTCAAGAAGGTGCTGTTTTCCGCGCTGATCGCGACGCTGCTCCTGCCGAACGTCGTCACCCGCATTCCGCAATACCTGATCTTCCGTGATCTCGGCTGGCTCGACAGCTATTTGCCGCTCTGGGTGCCTTCGGCGCTGGCGGGCGATGCCTTCTTCGTCTTCATGCTGGTGCAGTTCCTGCGTGCCATACCGCGCGACATGGAGGAAGCAGCGCGCGTCGACGGAGCGACCACCTGGCAGACGCTGATCTTCATCGTCGTGCCGCTTCTGATGCCGGCGCTGATCTCGGTCTGCCTGTTCCAGTTCATGTGGACGATGAACGACTTCCTCGGGCCGCTGATCTACATCTCTTCGGTCGACAAATACCCGATCTCGCTGGCGCTGAAACTGTCGATCGACACGACCGAAGCCTTCGAATGGAACCGGGTCCTGGCGATGTCGGTCCTGTCCTTGGCCCCGGCACTCGCGGTCTTCTTCCTCGCCCAGAAATATTTCATCGACGGGATCTCCTCCGGCGGGATCAAAGGATAGTCACATGGCGCGTCTTCAACTGAGAAACCTCGAAAAGGACTACGGTTCGTTCCGCGCCGTGCATGGCATCAATCTGGATGTCGAAGACGGCGAGTTCATGGTGCTGGTCGGCCCGTCCGGCTGCGCCAAGTCCACGACGCTGCGGATGATCGCCGGGCTGGAACGGGTGACCGGCGGCGAGATCCGCATCGGCGGCGAGCTGGTCAACGACAAGACGCCGGGCGACCGCGGCATATCCATGGTCTTCCAGAACTATGCGCTCTATCCGCATATGAAGGTCCGCAAGAACCTCTCCTTCAGCATGCGGCTGAAGCGCCGTCCGGCCGCCGAGATCGAACAGGCCACCCAGCACGTCTCCAGTCTTCTCGAGATCGACCCCTTGCTCGACCGGCTTCCAAAACAGCTCTCAGGCGGCCAGGCGCAGCGTGTCGCGGTCGGTCGGGCGCTGATCAAGAAACCGCAGGTCTTCCTGTTCGACGAGCCGCTCTCCAACCTCGACGCCAAGCTGCGGGCCTCGATGCGCGTGCGCATCACCGACCTGCACAAGCGGCTGAAGGCGGACGGCCAGCAGGCGACCGTCATCTACGTTACCCACGACCAGACCGAAGCCATGACCATGGGCGACCGCATCTGCGTCATGAGGGACGGCCACATCATGCAGGTCGCCGATCCGGTGACGCTCTACAGCCGCCCGGCCAATACGTTCGTCGCAGGCTTCATCGGCAGCCCGGAAATGAATTTCCTCGACGGCACGTTCGAGGGAGAGAACAGCGTGCGGGCAGCGGAGCAGGTGATCGTGCTCGGCGACGAGTTCACCAAGCGGATTTCCGGACGCAGCGAGCACGTCACGCTCGGCATCCGGCCGCAGCACCTGCACATCGTCGCGGCCGAAACGCCCGGCACCATCAAGGGCAAGCTTACCCATATCGAGTTCATGGGCCACGAAGTCTACCTCTATGTCGACATCGGCCCGAAACGCCTCATCGCCGTGGTGCCGTCCGCGTCCTACGACCGCGGCGCGCTTCGCGACGACTGGGTCTGGCTGAGCCCGGACCCGAAGGGAGTGCATCTGTTCGACCGCCAGTCCGGGGAGAACATCAGCCTGGCGATTTGAAACTTCATCGTTCCAACTTGGGAGGAGCCAAAATGAGAACCATGTTCATGACGGCGGCTTTGTTTGCCGCCACCAGCCTTTCGACCGCATTCGCCGCGGACCTGCGCATGTCCTGGTGGGGCAGCGACGACCGCCATGTCGCGACCCAGCAGGCCCTGAAGGTCTGCGGCGCGAAATTCGGCCACACGATCGCACCTGAATTCACCGGCTTCCAGGGCCATCAGGAAAAGATCGCCACCCAGCTCGCCGGCCGCACCGAGGCCGACATCATGCAGGTGAACTGGCCATGGCTGCCGCTGTTCACCAAGAACGGCGACGGCTTTGCTGACCTGAACCAGTACAAGGACATCATCGACCTCAGCCAGTGGTCGAAGTCGGACCTCGACAGCGGCACCGTCAAGGGCAAGCTGAACGGCATTTCCGTCTCCACGACCGGTCGCGTCTTCATGTTCAACAAGACGACCTACGACAAGGCCGGTGTCCCGATCCCGAAAACCTGGGAAGAGCTGATCGCCGCAGCCCCGAAGATGAAGGAAAAGCTCGGCAAGGAGTATTATCCCTTCGAAGGCGCCGCTCTCGACGCCCGCCTGATGGTGATCCTGCGCACCACCCAGAAGACCGGCAAGGACCTGATCGATCCGGCCACCAACAAGGTCGCCTGGAGCGAAGCCGAACTCGCCGAAGGCCTGGAATTCTACAAGACACTGGTCGACAAGGGCGTCATCGAGAGCTGGAAACAGGTCGCCGCCGGCGGCAATACGCCGCTGCATGAAAACCAGAAATGGGCCAAGGGCCAGGTCGCCGGCACCTACCAGTGGGACAGCACCTACGGCAAGATCGCGACTCCGATGGAAAAGGGCCAGGAGCTCGTGCCCGTCAAGCTGTTGACGATCGAGGGCGCCAAGACCGACGGCGTCTACCGCAAGCCCTCCATGCTGTTTTCGATCTCCCGGAACAGCAAGGACCCGAAGGCCGCGGCGCAGGTGCTCAACTGCCTGCTCAACGATCCGGAAGCGGTCAAGATCATGGGGGCGACGCGCGGCATTCCCTCCAGCAAGGCGGCGCTCGATACGCTGACCAAGGAAGGCAAGATCAAGCCGGTGCAGCTGGAAGCCTACAAGCGGGTGATGGAGCCGACCAGCCCCGGCGTCTCGCCGCTCAACGAGCATCCGCGCGTCACCGAAGTCTTCGATACCAATTTCGAAGCCTTCGCTTATGGCCAGCAATCCTCCAAGGATGCCGCAACCGAGATCATCGCCGGCATCAACCAAGCGCTGACGGGGATCTGAGGACGTGACGGACGTCGCCATCGAACTCCTGATTGCCGGCCCCCGCAACGCGACCTTCCGCGTCGATGCCGAAAGGCATCTTCACACACGCGATGACGCGCTTGCCTGGCAGGTTCGGGAGATCGGCGGCGCGTTGGTCGCCGAGGGGACGACACGGACTGTCGTCTTCTCGGTCGCTTCCCTTGAGCCGGGCACAACCTACCTTTTCCATGCAGGTGATGCCCGGCTCGAATTTACCACACGGCGGGAAACCGCCGCGATCGACATCCGCGATTTCGGCGCCTCGACGGACGCACAGGACAATGCGCCGGCGATCCAGCGGGCCATCGCGGGGCTCGCTCCCGGAGGCACGCTGAGAATACCGGCCGGGCGCTGGCTGAGCGGTCCGATCTTCCTCAAGAGCGACATGACCCTGTTTCTCGAAGACGGCGCCGAGCTCGCGGCAATCGCCAGCAGGCACGACTTTCCCATCCTGCCGGCGCGCCATGCGGATGGCCGCGTTCTCGGCACCTGGGAAGGCGTGGCGGAGGCCTGCTACGCCAGCCTGATCAACGCGATCGACTGCCGCAATGTTCATCTTGCCGGCACCGGCATCATCGACGGCGGCGGTGACCGCGGCGACTGGTGGTCGTGGCCGAAGGAAACACGCCAAGGCGCCAGACGCCCCCGCACCACCTTCCTGTCGGCTTGCGAGGACGTCACGCTTTCCGGCCTGACCATCCGCAATTCGCCGTCCTGGACGGTCCACCCGGTTTTCTGCAGACGGCTTATCGCCGCGGATCTCACGATTGAGAACGATCCGGACTCCCCGAATACCGACGGTTTCAACCCCGAAAGCAGCTCCGATATCCATCTCGCCGGCCTGCACATTTCGGTCGGCGACGATTGCATTGCGCTCAAGGCCGGCAAACGCAGCCTTCTCGGTGGGCCGGACCGCCCGACCGAGCATGTGCGGATCGAGAACTGCCTGATGGAGCGCGGCCATGGCGCGGTGGTCATCGGCAGCGAGATGAGCGCCGGCATCAGCGACATCGCCATCCGAAACTGCCACTTCAAGGGAACCGATCGGGGGCTGCGCATCAAGACGCGCCGGGGACGCGGCGGCACTGTCGCCAACATCCGCCTTGCCGACAGCCTGATGGAGGACGTCGCAACCCCGGTCGCCGTCAATTCTTTCTATTTCTGCGATTCCGACGGCCGGTCCGATTACGTCCAGTCCCGGTCGCCGCTGCCGGTCTCCCTGGAGACGCCGAGCATAAGCTCGATCTCCGTCGAGAATGTTACCGTTACCGGCGCGCGAACGGCCGCCGCCGTCTTCTATGGTCTGCCGGAAGCCGCAATCCGTGACATTGCCTTCGAGAACTACACCGTTTCCTTCGCGCCGGATGCCGAGGCCGAAGTGCCGGAAATGGCCTCTCTACTCCTGCCGCTCCGGCATGCCGGGATCGTTGCGGAAAACGCCGTTTTCAGCCGTCTGGCGCGGCTTTCTCCGGTTTCCATTCATCCAGCTCAAGACTGAAATCCAATGCTTCAGGACTACTTCGAGAATTACGCGCGCGATTATGAATATTACAAAGGCGGCGCCTGGTGTTACGAGGACGGTTGCCTCTACCGCGGCCTGATCGCGCTTTACGAAGCGACCGGCGAGCGCCTGTGGCTGGATCATCTCATCCGTCTGGTGAGCGGCCAGATCGACGCGCAGGGCCGGCTTGTCGGCTACGCGATCGACGAATTCAACATCGACAACATCCTGCCCGGCCGGGCGCTCGTCTTTCTCCACCGGCTGACCGGCGAGAGCCGCTGGCTTGATGCCGCCGCACCGCTGGCGCGGCAGCTCGAAACACATCCCCGCACCGGCAGCGACGTCTATTGGCACAAGCTGCGTTATCCGCATCAGATCTGGCTGGACGGGCTTTACATGGCGCTGCCCTTCAAGGTGGAATACGCCCAAGCGGTCTCAAAGCCCCAGGCCGTCGAGGAAGCGCTCCGGCAGTTCACGACAGCGCTCGACCTTACCTATGACCGGCAGGCGGATCTTTATCGCCACGGTTACGACGAGGCCCGGCAACAGGCTTGGGCGGATGCGGAAAGCGGCCTTTCGCCGGCCCATTGGGCAAGATCGATCGGCTGGCTGGCGATGGCCTTCGTCGACATCATCGAACACCTGCCCGCCGGCGTGGCCCGGCGGGAGCTGACCGACCGCGCCGCGGCGCTGGCGTCCCGGATCATTGCCCTTCGCACCACGGATCACCGTTGGCTGCAGGTGATCGACCGGCCGGACGAAGCGCAGAACTATCCCGAAAGCTCGGCCACGGCGATGTTCTCCTATTTCCTCCAGAAGCTCGCGCGGCTTGGCGGCCCCCCCGGCGTTTCCGAGGCCGGTCGAGCGAGCCTGCAATCGCTGACGGGACAGGAGCTGCGGCGGGATGCGGATGGACGGCTGAGGCTTCACAACATCTGTTGCGTCGCAGGCCTCGGAGGCTTCAACGGCCGCTATCGCGACGGCACCGTCGGCTATTATCTCTCCGAGGAAATCCGCCCCGACGACATCAAGGGTGTCGGACCTTTGATGATGGCCTATGCGGAAACGCTGCTGGACACGCGATCGGTGATGTCCCAGTCTGGGCGGATGGGAGACCAGGTCGAGCTCAGCGCCGCCGTCAAACGATAGCAACGCCCGGTAGTATCTCAGATCGAACTTCTGCTATGGTTGGGAGATGGCCTTTCGCTCGTTGGGGGTCTTTGTCTTGACGGAGGAGCGCTAAGATGAGCACCGACAGGGACACTGTGCGGTCTTATGATACGGTTGCGACGGAGTACGCTGCTGAAGCCGCGGCGATGCCCGAATGGGTCGCGACAGAGATCGATGCGTTCGTGACCGGGCTGGGTGGCTCGGGCAGGGTGCTGGAGATCGGAAGCGGCGGCGGGCGGGATGCACTTGAGCTTGAGAAGCGGGGGATTAGCGTCCGGCGCACCGACATCTCGAAGGGTTTCGTCGAACTGCTTCGCGAGAATGGCTTCGAGGCCGACCTGCTGGACCCGCTGACCGAAGACCTGGCCGACCCGCAGCGTCCCGGCACACCGTATGACGGGATCTGGGCCTGTGCCTGCCTGATTCACGTCGCGCGCGAAGATTTGCCCGTGGTGCTTGGACGACTTGCCGAGGCGACCCGGACCGGTGGCCGGCTGCACGCCTCGGTTAGAGAGGGTGATGGCGAGGATATGTCCACACACGGCAGCGCTGCAGCGCCTCGGCGCTACGTCGAAACGTACTGGCGCGAGCCTGCCCTGCGATCCGCACTCACGGACGCCGGCTGGATTGTCAGCGAGATACGTCGGTGCGTCGGGAGCCCCAATGACTGGTGGCTGAGCGTTCGGGCGAGCCGGGCGTGACGCACAGAGTTTTAGGTCCGGATGGACACCAGGCCGGGCAGACCGAACTTCCGGTTCGGGCCGAAAGCCGAAATTCAAACTGAGACACAATACAGCGCGCTCGCGCCGAGAAACAGGAGAAAACAGACCATGACGATCGATGTCCGGACGCGCCATGCCGTTCACTACAGCCAGTCGGAGCGTATGACGAGCGCCGACTTGCGCGAGAATTTCGTGATCGAGAATCTGTTTGTCGCGGGGACGCTGCAGGCCGTCTATACCCACTATGACCGCATGCTGGTGGCCGGTGTCACGCCGACACCGGACCTCGTCAGCGTCGGCAGCGAGCTGGCGAAACTTGTCGGCGCGGATTACCTCCTGGAACGCCGCGAGCTTGGCCTCATCAATATCGGTGGGTCGGGCCGCGTCATCGCCGATGGCAGGGCTTACGCGCTCGGGCCGATGGACGGGCTCTATCTCGGCATGGGAACGAAGGAAATCTTCTTCGAGAGCGACAACCCTTTTGCGCCCGCGAAATTTTATATCAACAGTGCGCCGGCGCATGCCACCTTACCCTCGCGGTTCGTCGGCAGCGCAGATGCGATCGAGAACAATCTCGGCGAAAGTGCCACGTCGAACAAGCGCAAGCTTTACCAGTACCTGCATCCGAAAGTGCTGCCGACCTGCCAGCTGCTGATGGGGCTGACCCGGCTGGAGACCGGCAGCGTCTGGAACACCATGCCGGCGCATCTGCATGACAGGCGGATGGAAGCCTATCTCTATTTCGAGATCCCGGAAAACGCCTTCGTCGTTCACCTGATGGGCCGGCCGGCGGCGACGAACCATCTGATCATCCGCAATGAACAGGCCGTGCTCTCGCCGCCCTGGTCGATCCATTGCGGCGCCGGCACCAGCGCCTACGCCTTCATCTGGAGCATGGCCGGAGACAACCAGTCCTTCACCGACATGGACATGGTCGATATGAAGAGCCTCAAATAGGCCATCGAAATCCATTCGCCACCGGAGCAGCGATGCTCGGACTGGCGGCGGCGGGAACCGTCAGACGGTCACTGTACGCGGTTCCTGCCCAAGTACCATGCGATCATCGGGATGCACGCCGCCCTTGCATGGCCCGGTGGAGCGGCGCTCGATGATCCTCGACGCGACCTGGACCCTGCGGGCGGGGGTTCCGGACTGGCGCGGGTTCTCGATCCGCTCGAGCAGGAGCCGCAGGCCGACGGCTCCGCATTCCTGGCCTTCCATCCGCACCGTCGTCAAAGCCGGCGAAATCTGCTTTGCCGGTGAAAAATCGCCGAAACCGACCACCGAGACATCATCGGGAATGCGATAGCCCTGGCCCAGGAGTTCGGAAACGACGGTGAGCGCCAAGCCGTCATGCGCGCAGAAGAAGGCGGTCGGCCGAGCACCTTTTTCCTTCAGTGCGCGATAGGTTTCGGCAAAACCATTCTCCTCCTCGAACTGCAGGACATGCAACGTGACATCCGGGTGACGCTCGGCGATTTCGCGCGCGCCATAAAAGCGCTCGCGGCGGCCGCGATAACCGGGTGTGCCATGGACATAGGCGATGGAACGGTGACCGAGGTCTACCAAGTATTGGATCACGGCCTGCCCTGCCTCGTGGTCGGTGCCGGAAACCTGATCGGCATCCTCGAGCGGATCGACCCAGCCGAACCGGATGATCGGAGTGCCAGTCGCCATCGCGGCGCGGATCGCCTCGCGGTCGTGCGGTCCGACCAGCAGCAGCCCGGCGCAGGTGCGCGCCAGTTCTTCGAGCTGCCCTTGGCTGTGGGTCCATAACATCCTGAGAGCCATGCCGAGCCTGTGCGCCTCTGCCTGGACCCCGTTCTGGATCTGCATGTGTAGCTCGCTGTTGACCGGATCGAGGTCGTGAAACACCACCGCGATATCGCCCGGCGCGGTCTGGCTGGCGGGCTTGCTATAGCCGAGCCGTGCGGCGGTTTCGCGTATCCGCTCGCGGGTTTCCTCGCTGACGCCGCTCTTGCCCGACAACGATCTGGACACGGCATATTTCGAAAGGCCGACCTCGCGCGCGATGGTCTGCAAGGTGACCCGCCCCCTGTTTTTCATTCCAGCCCTCTCTGCATTGCCGCCTGGCGGCACTGCCGCACTGCAAAACGCAATTTTTCCAAACAAGCCTACATAACACTTTACCTAACAGTATTCGAATGCAAACTTTCTGTTATCCACGCCCAAGGGAAATAATAGGTAACGGCGGGGACTGCGTGTGGAGGAGACACTCATGATCAAGCTGAAACGTCGCGCGTTTCTGGCCGGGACTTCGGCCGTTTTGATTTTGCCGGCCCTGCCGGCTTTAGCCGTCGACTACAAGGAAGCAGGTCTCTTGAAGGATAAGGTCGCCGGTGGCGCCCTCCCTCCCCTCAAGGATCGGTTGCCCGCCAACCCCCTTGTCATCAAACCGCTTGAAAGCGTTGGGAAATACGGAGGCGATTGGAAGCTGGCGCTGGTCGGCGGCGGTTCACTCTCGATGCTGTTCCGCTATCAGGCCTATGAGCCTCTCCTGCGTTACACGCCCGACTGGTCTGGGGTGACGCTCAATGTCGCGGAAGCCTTTGAAGGCAACGCGGATTCCACCGTCTACACCATCCGCCTGCGCAAGGGCATGAAGTGGTCCGATGGACATCCCTACACCACCGCCGACGTCAAGTTCTGGTACGATACCGTGCTGACCGACAAACGCGTTGCCGTCACCAGCCAGGGCCACTGGAAGACCGCCGGCAAGCCCGCCAAGCTGGAAGTGGTCGACGAACAGACCTTCAAGGTCATCTTCGAAAAACCTAACGGTATGTTCCCGCTGCAGGTCGCCTGGTCCAACTGGGATCACACCACGCGCTGCCCCAAGCATTATCTCGAACAGTTCCATATCGACTACAATCCGAAAGCGGACGAGCTGGCCAAGCAGCGCGGCTTCCAGAGCTGGATCGCCGCATTCCAATCGGCCTCCGGCTTCCAGGACGACAACGCCTTCTTCCTCAATTCGTCGAAGAAGCCTTGCCTCAACGCCTGGTATTTCACGATCGCGCCTGGCGAAAATACCGAGCGCGTCGTGGCCGAACGCAACCCCTACTATTGGAAGGTCGATACCGCGGGCAATCAGTTGCCCTATATGGACCGCATCGTCTACCAGATGGTTGCCGATCCGCAGGTACTGCTCTTGAAATGCATGCAGGGCGAAATCGACCTGATGGACCAGTATATCGCCACGCCGAACAACAAGTCGGTTCTCTACGACGCGCGCAAGCAGGGCGACTATGATTTCTACACGCTGACCTCGACCGAGGCCAATGTCATGAACTTCATCTTCAACCTGAACCACAATGACGAGACGAAGCGAAAGCTCTTCCGCAACAAGAAATTCCGCGCGGCCCTGTCGACGGCGCTCGATCGGCAGACGCTGATCGACGCCGTGCTGGTCGGCCAGGGCGCAGCCGCCCAGCCGTCGGTCAAGGAAGGCGATCCGCTCTATAGCGAGCAGCTCGCCAAGCAGTTCACCGAGTACAGCGTCGACAAGGCGAATGCCATGCTCGACGAGCTGGTTCCGAAGCGCGACAGCCAGAATTTCCGTCTCGACGAGAAGGGCCGGCGGCTGACGATCATCTTCGAGATCGACCAGGCCCGCCCAATCTTCCTCGATCTCTTCCAACTGGCGATCCCGATGTTCCAGGCGGTCGGCATCGATGCGCAGATGCGCACCATGGACCGCTCGCTCTGGGAAACCCGCGTGCGCCAGGGTCGCGACTTCGACGCGACCGCGCATCAGTTCGGCGCCAATGGCGGCGTCGCGGCGATGCTCGATCCGCGCTACTACGTGCCGACCGACAGCAATGCGATGTATGCCCCGGCGTGGCAGCTTTGGTATCTCGATCCCAAGAACGCCAATGCCGAGGAACCGCCGGAAGAGACCAAGAAGCTGCTCGCGCTTTACGACAAGCTGAAGGCGACATCGGACCAGGCCGGCCAGCGCGAGATCATGAAACAGATCCTCCAGGGGGCCGCCGACAACTTCTATGTCTTCGGCATTTCGCAGCCGCCGGACGGCTACGGCATCGTCAAGAACAACATGAGGAACATCACCAAGACCATGCCGAACTCGTTCGGCTGGCCGACCCCTGCCCCGACCATGCCGGAGCAGTTCTACAAGGTCTGAAGGCCTCGCCAATTGCGATGTTTTTCCGGGCGCCGGCGTAAGCCGGCCGGCGCCATGGGCCCCTTTTTCCGATAACTGGAAGCTATCATGCTCGAGGCGAGACGACAGAACACCGACACCTTGCGGACTCCCGACTGGTACAGGACCGCGACGCGCTGGACCCAGCTGACCTTCGTGGAGGATGACCCGGAAAAATACGACCCGGCCTTCTGGATCGACGTCTTCAAGCGCACGAAATCCAACGCCGTATGCCTCAGCGCCGGCGGCTACATCGCCTACTATCCAAGTAAAGTTCCCTATCACTACGTCAGCCAGTATCTGGGTGACAGGGACATTTTCGGCGCGTTGGTCGATGCCGCCCGCAAGCTCGACATGCATGTCATGGCCCGCGTCGATCCGCATGCCATTCATGACGATGCGGCCAAGGCCCATCCGGAATGGGTGATGATCAATGCCGACGGCACGCCGCGCCGCCACTGGGCCTACCCGGATGTCTGGGTCACCAATGCCTATGGCGACTACAACTCGGTATTCATGCCGGAGGTCGTGAAAGAGATCGTCCGCGAATACGATATCGACGCGATCTTCGCCAATCGCTGGCAAGGCCATGGCGTCGATTACAGCGAGGATAGCGCCCGCCGTTTCAAGGACATGACCGGCTACGCCCTGCCCAGGAAGGCGGATGCCGAGGATCCAGCCTGGCAGGCCTGGCTGCAATGGCGCCGCCGTGTGCTGACCGACGTGATCGCCCAGTGGGACGACGCGGTCAAAGCCATCCGGCCGCATGCAAGCTTCATCCCGAACATGAGCGGCGCGTCGCTGATGGAGTTCGACCTCTCCGTCATCACCAAACATTGCCCCTTCCTCGTCGTCGACCACCAGGGCCGCAAGGGGCTGGAGCTCGGCTGGTCGGCGGGGCGCAACGGCAAGCGCATCCGCGCCACGTTTGCCGATCGCCCCGTGGTGCTGATCACCTCGATCGGTCCAGAGGAGGAGTATCGCTGGAAGGATGCGGTGACCTCGGGCGAGGAAATGCAGCTCTGGATCAACAACGGCACGGCCCACGGGCTTTTCGCCTGGTTCACGAAATTCAATGGCGTAGTGCCTGACAAGCGCTGGGTGGAGCCGGTCGCCGAGGCTTTCGTGCTGCAGTCGGCCGTCGAGCCGGTCCTCGAAAGCATGAGGCCGACGGCGGAAATTGCAGTGATCGACCCGTCGACCACCTTGCGTCACTGGGCACCGGAAGACCGCCACGCGGCGGAGAAACACGACCTCGGTATCTACCATGCCCTGGTCGAGGCACGCCTGCCCTTCGAGCTTCTGTCCGACCAGGTGCTCACCCGGGACAATCTCGACCGCTTCAAGGTCATCATTCTTGCCAATGCCTCCTGCCTTTCGGAGGCGCAGAACGAGGCGATCCGCGCCTATGTGGCGCGCGGCGGCAGCGTCGTCGCCTCCTACGAGACCTCACTTCGCGACGAATTCGGCAAGACGCGGCCCGAGTTCGGCTTGTCGGACGTGCTTGGCGCGAAATTCGTTTCCGGCCCGCGCGGCATCGTCAAGAACACCTATGTGGCACTGTCCGGCGACCACCCGGTCAACAAGGGTTTTGACGGCGCCGAGCGGATCATGGGCGGCACGAGGCTCATCCATGTCGAGCCGGCTGCGGGCGCTGAAACGCCCGTCCTCTACGTTCCCGATTTCCCTGACCTTCCGATGGAGGAGGTCTATCCGCGTAAAGACCCGGAAGGGGCGGCCGTCATCGCCCGCGAAACCGGCAGGGGTGGCCGCACGGTCTATATTCCCTGGAATATCGGCGAAATCTTCTGGGAAGTCTTTGCCGTCGATCACGCCCGCCTGCTGTCCAACGCCGTCCATTGGGCGCTTGGCAAGACCCCGCGCGTCACCGTCAATGGCCCGGGCGTCATCGACCTCGCCCTCAGGGAAAACGCCGAGGGTATCGCGCTCAGCCTCTTCAACCTCTCCAACCCGATGATGATGAAAGGGCCCATACGCGAAAATTATCCTCTGGCGGCCCAGACCGTTTCGGTGGAAATTCCAGAGGGCAAATCGGTTGTGAAAGCCTGGCTGGTCGTTGCGGACAGGGCGGCAAGCTTCAGCGTTAAGGACGGACGCGCGGAGGTGGAGGTGCCGGGAATAGAGCGGCTGGAAGTGCTGCATCTCACCTGGAAATAAGGTGGGAGACTAAAATGGAGGAACGCTTTCGGCCTGGAGGGGCCGAGGGCGAATGAAGATCCGAAGGTAGCGCCTCAACGGCGCTTTCAACGGGAGGAGAACTATTCCGATGCTTGGCTACATCTTCAAGCGCGTGCTCTACATGATCCCGACCCTGTTCGGCATGTCGCTGATATCGTTCCTGATCATCCAACTGCCGCCGGGTGACTACCTGACGTCGATGATCGCCACGATGAGCGACAGCGGCCAGACCGTCGATCCGGCCCAGATCGAGCGGCTGAAGGAAATCTACGGCTTCGACGACCCCTTCTACATCCAGTATCTCAAATGGATCTGGGGCATCGTCAGTCGTGGCGACTTCGGCCATTCGTTCGAATGGAACCAGCCCGTCTCCGGCCTGATCTGGGGCCGGATGGGTTCGACGCTGGTCATCTCGCTCTTAAGCCTCCTGTTCGTATGGATCGTCGCGCTGCCGATCGGCATTTATTCCGCCGTCCGTCGCCATTCGATCAGCGACCACGTCTTCACCTTTTTCGGCTTCATCGGACTTGCCGTGCCGAACTTCATCCTGGCGCTGGTGCTGATGTACGTCGCCTACCGTTATCTCGGCCAGAGCGTCGGCGGCCTCAACTCGCCCGAATATGCCGAAGCGCCCTGGAGCCTTGCCAAGGTCGGCGATTTCCTCGCCCATCTGTGGATCCCGATCATCATCATCGGCGCTTCCGGGACGGCGGCGCTGATCCGCGTCCTGCGCGCCAACCTGACCGACGAACTTCACAAACCCTATGTGATCACCGCCCGCGCCAAAGGCCTGCCGGAATACAAGGTCATTCTCAAATATCCGGTGCGCATCGCCCTCAACCCGTTTGTCTCGGCTATCGGCTGGGTGCTGCCGCATCTGGTCTCCGGCGTGACGATCACCGCCATCGTCCTCAACCTGCCGACCGCCGGGCCGCTGCTGTTCCGAGCGCTGATATCGCAGGACATGTATCTCGCCGGCAGTTTCATCCTGCTTTTGAGTGCCCTCACCCTTGTCGGCATGCTGCTATCGGATCTGCTGCTGGCGCTGCTCGATCCGCGCATCCGGTTCAATTGAGGGAGGCCGCATGAGCACGCACGACACATTCGGAACCTATTCCGGCCCCGCTCACACCGTCGCCGACGGCCCCTCGATCAGTCCGCTTAAAGCCGGAAAGACCGTTTCGACCGCAACGGTCGGCCCCTGGAGGCTGATCGCCGGAAAGCTGCTCCGCCAGAAGGTGGCCATGTTTGCCGGCGCGGTCATTGTGATCCTCTATCTGATCGGCCTGTTCGCCGAGTTCCTGGCACCCAGCCTGCCCGCCACCTCGCGGCCGCAATATACCTATGCGCCGCCGCAGGGCCTGAGCTTCTTCGTCAAAAAGCCGGACGGCAGTTCCGAGTTCAATTTCCATGTGAAGGGCTACAAGGTCGAGATCGAAAAGGTGGCGCTGCGGCGCACCTTCGTCGTCGACGACACCAAGGTCGTGCCGGTCGGCCTGTTCGTCAAAGGCCCGCGCTACGAACTCTGGGGCCTCATCCCGATGGACCGCCACCTGATCGGCCCGATCAATCCGAGCGATCCGATGTATCTGCTCGGCGCCGACCGCCTCGGGCGCGACGTCTTCTCGCGGCTGGTCTATGGCACCCGGATTTCCATGTCGATCGGCCTCGTTGGCGTCGTCATGTCTCTCGTCCTCGGCGTCGTGCTCGGCTCGATATCGGGCTTTTACGGCGGCTGGATCGATACGGTGATCCAGCGCGTCATCGAGGTCGTCAGCGCCATGCCGACCATCCCGCTCTGGCTCGGCCTCGCGGCGGCGATCCCACTCACATGGTCGCCGGTCAACGTCTATTTCGTCATCACCATCATCGTCTCGCTGCTCGGCTGGACCAGTCTCGCGCGCGAGGTGCGCGGCCGTTTCCTCGCCCTTCGCAGCGAAGACTTCGTCACCGCCGCCATGCTCGACGGTTCGAGCGAAAAACGGCTGATCTTCCGCCATATCCTGCCGTCCCTGACCAGCCATATCCTCGCTGTCGTCACGCTTGCCGTACCGACCATGATCGTTGCCGAAACTTCGCTTTCCTTCCTCGGCATCGGCCTGAAACCGCCGGTCGTCAGCTGGGGCGTGCTGTTGCAGGACGCCCAGAACATCCGCACGGTGGCGACGGCGCCATGGCTGCTGATCTGGCCCTCGCTCGCGGTGATCGTCGCCGTGTTGTCCTTCAATTTCTTCGGCGACGGCCTTCGCGATGCCGCCGACCCCTATGACAATTGAGGAGGAAATCATGATCGATCCTGCCGAAGACGTCGTCCTCTCCGTCGAAAACCTCTCGATCGATTTCCGGTTGCGGACCCATATCCTGCATGCCGTCGAGAATGTCAGTTTCGAACTGAAGCGCGGCCAGACGCTCTGCCTTGTCGGCGAAAGCGGTTCGGGCAAGAGCGTCACCGCCCGCTCGCTGCTGCAGATCGTCGACCGTCCCGGCAGCATCGTCGGCGGGCGCATCCTTTTGCGAAACGCCGGCGAGATCACGGATATCGCCGGGCTCGATCCGGATGGCCAGGCCATGCGCGCCATCCGCGGCCGCAGGATCGGCCTGATCTTCCAGGAACCGATGAGTTCGCTGTCGCCGGTCCATACGATCGGCTCGCAGATCAGCGAAGCCGTTCGCCTGCACAGCGATCTCGACAAGCGCGCCGCGCGAGTGAAAACGGTCGAACTGCTGCGCCAGGTGGAAATCCCCAATCCGGAACAGATGGCCGACCGCTACACGTTCGAATTTTCCGGCGGCATGCGTCAGCGGGCGATGATCGCCATGGCGCTTGCCGGCAATCCCGACATCCTGATCGCCGACGAACCGACCACGGCGCTCGACGTGACCACGCAGGCCGAGATCCTCGACCTGATCAAGCGGCTGCAGGTGGAGCGCGGCATGGCAATGCTGCTGATCACCCATGATATGGGCATTGTCGCCGAAGTGGCGGACGACGTCGCCGTCATGCGCTTTGGCCATATCGTCGAGCGCGGCCCGGTCGATGCTATCTATCATCACGCCCAGCACCCCTATACGCGCCAGCTTCTTGCCTCGACGGTGAAGCTGACCCGCCATGTCGAAGGCCGGCTACCTGCGGTGGCCGCGTCGTCGGAGCCGCGGCAGCCGATCCTTTCGGTCCGCAATCTCGGCAAGACCTTCGGCTGGCACGGAAAAACCAATTCGCTGCGGGCGGTCGATGACGCCAATTTCGATCTCTATCCCGGTGAGAACCTCGGCATCGTCGGGGAAAGCGGCTCGGGCAAGACGACGCTCGGCCGGCTGATCCTGCGCACGGTCGAGCCGACGACCGGCAGCGTCGTCTACCGCAACAAGGATGGCAGCGAAGTCGAGGTCACCAACCTGACCAAAAAGGAGCTGCGCGGCTTCCACCGGGAAGTCCGCCTCGTCTTCCAGGATCCGTTCGCCTCGCTCAACCCGCGCATGACGGTCAAGGAAGTGATCGGCGACCCGCTGATCATCAACGGCCTCGCCAAGGGCAAGGCGCTCGAGGAACGTATCGCCGAACTGATGCGCCTCGTCGGGCTCGATCCGATGGGCATGGAACGTTATCCGCACGCCTTTTCCGGCGGCCAGCGGCAACGCATCGGCATTGCCCGGGCGCTGGCGCTCGATCCACGCATCATCATCGCCGACGAGGCGACGTCGGCGCTCGACGTGTCGATCCGCAGCCAGATCCTCGACCTGCTGCTCGATATCCGCCAGCGGCTGAACCTCAGTTTCATCTTCATCTCGCACGATATTTCGGTGGTGCGCTATTTCTGCGATCGTGTCGCCGTCATGCATCGCGGCAAGATCGTCGAGCTCGGCGAGGCCGAGCAGATCTGCACCGCGCCACGGGAGGCCTATACCAGGAGCCTGATTTCCGCCGTTCCGAATCCCGACCCCCGCGACAAGCGCATGCTGCACCGGCACCGCTTCGTCGCACCCGTTTCTTAAAGGACAGTGCCAGTGCCGAAATTCTCCGCCAATCTCTCCTTCCTCTATCAGGACCTGCCCTTCCTCGATCGCTTCGCCGCTGCCGCGAAGGACGGTTTCGGCGGGCTCGAATATCTCGGCCCCTATGCTGAGCCGAAGGAAAAGGTCGTCGATGCATTGAAGGCAAGCGGCCTCGTCCAGGCGCTCTTCAACGTGCCTTCGGGCGACTGGGCCGGCGGCGAGCGCGGCATCGCCTGCCTGCCGGATCGCGTCCAGGAATTCCGCGACGGCGTGGCTCTGGCGCTCGACTATGCCAAGGCACTCGGCTGCAAACAGGTCAACGTCATCTCCGGCCTCGTGGCGAAGGGTGCGGATGTCGATGTTCTGGAAGAGGTGCTGGTCGGCAACCTGAGATATGCCGCGCCGCGTTGCGCCGATGCCGGCGTCAAGCTGCTGATCGAGCCGATCAACCTGCGCGACATTCCCGGATTCTTCCTGTCGACGACCGATCATGCGGAACGCATCCTCGACAAGGTCGGTTCCGACAATCTCTACATCCAGTACGATTTCTACCACATGCAGATCATGCAGGGCGACCTCATCCCCACCTTCACCCGCCTGAAGGAGAAGATCGCCCATGTTCAGATTGCCGACAATCCCGGCCGCAACGAGCCTGGTATGGGTGAGATCAACTACGATTTCATACTCCGCGAACTCGATCGCCTCGGTTACGACGGCTGGGTCGGCTGCGAATACCGACCGAAGGCCGGCACCAGCGAGGGCCTTGGGTGGATGAAGCCCCATCTTTCCGGAGGGCCCCGTTAGGATCAACGCTTTTCCCAACTAATCGGACGTCATCTACGCCACTTCCAGACCGGAGCCCTTCTCCGGAAGGCGGAGCCATGTCCGAATATCGATGAAGAAGGACAGGACCATGCTCAGAAACGATATTCAATTCCCCTACGGCGCTGTCTATTTCCGCAAGTCCAATCCGCCCCGCGAAGACTGGGAGCGCGACTATGCGACGGCGGGCGAAGACGGCCTCAACATCTTCCGCCACTGGTTCATGTGGAGCGCAATCGAAACCGCGCCCGGCGTCTACGACTGGGAGGAATACGACCAGCAGATGGATCTCGCCGCCCAGAACGGCATCAAGACGGTCATCGCCGAACTGATCCACGCCGTGCCCGACTGGGCGGTCCGCAAATATGCCGATGCGCTGCAGGTCAATGGCGACGGCACCAGGCTCGGCTCCTATATGGGCGTCTCGGCGGCGACCGGCGGCTTTTCCAACAATGGCGGCGGTGCGGGCGCCCTGACGCTCAACTGCCCGGAAGTGAAGGAAGCGGCCGGCCGGTTCCTGACGGCACTCGCCACCCGCTACAAGGACCATCCGGCGATCTACGGCTACGACGTCTGGAACGAGTGCAACTATTCCGCCGATGTCGATTACAGCAGCTATACCAAGTCGGCGTTCCGCACATGGCTGGAGAAGAAATACGGCACGCTGAAAGTGCTCGGCAAGGCCTGGCATCGCTACAGCTATGCCGAATGGGAGGACGTCGAGCCGCCGGTTCACCTGGCGCCTTATCCGGAATGCATCGACTGGCTGCAGTTCAAGCGCGACAATTTCTACGACCAGATGCAATGGCGCATCGACACCATCCGCGCCGTCGATCCGAAGAACACCATCGCCGCCCACGGCATTTCCGGCGCGATCCCCAACATGGCGGCGAACGGCTGCGACGACTGGCTGGCCGCCTCCAAGGTCGAGATCTACGGGTTCACCTGGATCCAGGCACGCAAGGGGTCGGAAGCCTGGAAGAACTGGTACGGTGTCGATATCAACCGCGCCGCGGCACGTGGAAAACCCTTTTGGCACGCCGAACGACAGGGCGGACCGCTGTGGCTGCAGCCGCAGGTGATCGGTCGCGACAAGGATGACGGCCGCGTCGCCGAGCCCGAGGATATCCGGCTCTGGAGCATGACCTCGTTTGCGGGCGGTGCCCGCGGGGTGCTGAACCTTCGCTGGCGGCCGCTGCTCGACGGTCCGCTGTTCGGTGCCTTCGGCGCCTATGGTATGGACGGCGCCCGCACGCCACGCTCGAAACTGCAGAGCGACATGGCGAAATGGGCGAACGACCCGGCGCAGGCAGCGCTGTGGGAGGCGAAGCCGGTGCGCGGCGAAATCGGCATCCTGGTCGTTCCCGAGACCCAGGAATGGGATTACCTGCTGAACTACGACCGCAAGGAAAAACCCTATCCGGAAGCCATGTGGGGGGCCTATCGCGCCTTCCTCGAAAACGGCGTCCAGCCGGACTGGGTGCATATCGACGATATCGACGCCTATGACCGCCTCTATTTCCCCTACCCGATCATGTTCACCGCCGAGCAGGCAAAACGCCTCGCCGCCTGGGTGGAAAACGGCGGCACACTGATTGCCGAAGCCTGCCCCGGTTATTTCGGCGACCGCGGCCATGTCGGCCAGCTGCAGCCGAACATGGGCCTCGACAAGGTTTTCGGCGCTCGCGAGGACCAGGTCGAGTTCATGCCGGATATCGGCGACCGCATCCATTTCAAGCTGGATGGGGCGGCGGTCGATGGCGGCGGTTTCCTGCAATCCTATGTGCTTGCCGGCGGCACCGCGCGCGGCAATTTCGACGACGGGCGGCTTGCCGTGGTCGAGAACGCTTATGGCAAGGGCCGGACGCTGCTGATCGGCACCAATCCATCGGTCGCCTATTACAAGTCGCAGGGCAAGACGAACGGCGCCTTCTTCGCCGAACTGCTGCGCTGGAGCGGCTGCACGCAGCATGCGGCCTTGTCCAACAAGGCGCTGTTCACGCGTATCCACAAGGGCGAAAAAGGCAGCTTCCTCTGGCTCGTCAATCCGACCCGCTCGGCGCAGGCGACCGATGTGAAGCTCGCCGAAGGATATGGCCGGCTTGCCGCCGGCAGGGCGGTCTGGCCGATCGGACACGCCCATGATGGCGGCAAGATCGAGGTGCCGGCCCGCGACGTCCTGATCCTGCCGCTCGAATGACACCGGTCCGCCGCCCTCAGGCATCGACGCCCGAGGGCGGCATGATTCCGACCGCTCCCTTCCAGCCTCATGGACGTGCCCAACCGCTTGCGGTAATGGCAAAGGCAGGAAGATAGTCGGAGAAGAGAATGCCTGAGCGGGATGCCATCGTCGTCGGCGCGGGGTTCACGGGCCTGAGCGCCGCGCTGGAGCTTGTCGAGGCAGGGCTCGACGTGCTGCTGCTCGAGGCGCGCGACAGGGTCGGCGGCAAGGTCGAGTCGGAAACCCTGCCCGACGGGACCCGGATCGATACCGGCGGGCAGTTCTTCTGCCGCGACATGGCCGAGCTGATGGCCCTCATCGAGGAAAACGGCAAGACGCCGGTCATGACCCACTATGACGGGGAGCCCATCTACCGGCCGCCGGTCTCGCCGCAACAGGGTTTCGCGCGCTGGCAGGGGGTCGATGCGCTTCGCGACCGGATGATCGCCACCGATCCGGAGGACCCGGACCTGGCGAAACTGACGGTGGCCGATTGGGTGGCCCGGCAGGACGACGTGCCGGCCGACATACGGAAAAGCTTCCTGCGGCTGATCAAGGGCCTCTGGTGCCGCGCGCCGGAGGAGGTCGCCTTCACCTGGCTCGCCTCGAACGACCGGCGCATCACCAATACCTATTCGGAAATGGAAATGTTCCTGCCCGGCACGCTGCATGCGCTGGCCAACCAGCTGGCGGCGAGGCTTGGGCACCGGCTACGCCTTGGCACACCGGTTACGGGCATCGAATATTCCGATACCGGGGTCACCGTCATCGCCGGCGACGAGCGGTTCTTGGCAAAACGCGTCATCCTGGCGCTGCCGCCGGTGATGACCCGCCGGCTTCCGTTTTCGCCGGCTCTTCCCGACCGGCTGCAGAAGGCGCTGTCCGCCTGGGCGCCCGGCCTTTCGATCAAGCTGCAGGTCAGTTACGACAAGCCATTCTGGCGCGAGAGGGGGCTTTCCGGCGCCGTCATGTGGCACGAGCCCCAGGGCCTCTACGCCTGCGACGCCAGCCACGACGATTATGCCGGCCTCATCGTCTTCGTCGGCGGGCCGGAAGCGCAGCAATGGCACGGGCGGCCGCGCGAGGAGTTCGCCGCCTTCATCCGCGAGCAGCTGACCGCTGCCTTCGGCTCCGAAGGCGGCAATCCGCGCGACATTCACGTCCGGGACTGGGTCGACGATGCCTGGAGCGGCGGCGCCTATAGCGACGTCATCATCGATCTCGATGCCCGTTATGCGGAAGACATCATCAACGAAGGCGTGCCCCCCGTTTACCTGGCGTCGTCGGAACTGTCCCCGTCCTATCCGGGTTATGTCGAAGGCGCGATCGTTGCAGGCAGGCTGGCGGCGGCGCGGGTCATTAGCGTATTGCAGGGCGACCAATCAAAGGTCAGCGGGGGCTGATGCGTCGATCAGCATTTCTCATCCATCGCTCACGCTTTTTCGTTGGCATTCGCCGGCACCGCTCGACATGATCCACCGATGACGAGAAAACAGTCCCTCGATACGTTCGCCGTGACGGCCATGGTCGTGCTCTGCAGCCTCTGGGCTCTGCAGCAGATCGCCATCAAGGCGATCATTCCGGAAGTCCCGCCGTTCTGGCAGTCGGCCATACGTTCGATCGGCGCCACGATCGTGATCGCTGGCTGGTTCCGGCAGGCGGGGCTGAAGTGGACGCCCGGCCTTTTCTGGTCCGGCCTTCTGGTTGGCACGCTGTTTTCGGTGGAATTCGGACTGCTTTATCTATCGCTCGGGTACACCGATGCGGCGCGGGCGGCACTGCTTCTCTATACGGCGCCGTTCGTGGTGGCGATCGGCGCACATTTTCTGATGCCGGGCGAACGGCTGTCGCTCGCGGGCTGGATCGGCATCGTCATAGCCTTCGTGGGCACCGGGCTGGTGCTGCAGGCTTCGGTCTCGGTCGACAGCAGCAAGTTTCTCGGAGACGCCTGCGCGCTGGCGGCCGGCATCCTTTGGGGGCTGACGACGCTTGCGATCCGCCGCAGCGGCCTTGCTCAGGCACCAGCCTCGCAGACACTGCTTTACCAACTCGCAGTGTCCGGAGTGCTGTTGACGGCTGCCGCCATCGTCTTCGAAGGAGCGCTGCCTGTTCCGCACTCCCTCCTCGCCTGGTCTTCGCTCGCTTACCAGACAGTGGTTGTCGCAGCGCTCTCGTTTCTCGCCTGGTTCGCACTGATCGCCCGCTATTCGGCGACCAAACTGTCGGTCTTCACCTTCCTGACCCCGCTGCTCGCGGCGCTTGCCGGCATCCTGCTGCTCAAAGAGCGCATCGACGCGCATCACATCATCGCACTCGTATGCATCGTTGCCGGGATCATCGTGGTCAATATCTATGGCCACAGCCGCACATCCGCCGAAACCTCTTGAAAACCCGGCCGAATGTCGCGCGGGCTATTTCCTGTCGACAATATGTGCAATTGTTCTGCGGCATTGGCTTGCAAGGCAGATACGGGGAAAGATGGCGAAGAACGAACCTGCAGAAACCGATATCCCCCGCACCCGCGGCTCCGGGACTCAGAGCGTCTATACGATCCTGCGCCGGGAAATCCTCGCCATGACCTTGGCCCCGGGCAGCCCGCTCGACGAAGTCCGGCTGTCCGAGCGCTTCGGCATGTCGCGTACGCCGATCCGCGAAGCGCTGCTGCGGCTTTCCGCCGATGGCCTCGTCACGACGCTGCCGAACCGCAACACCATCGTCGCGACGATCGATTTCGCCTCGCTGCCTCCCTATTTCGATGCCCTGACGCTGATGTACCGCGTCACCACCCGCGGTGCCGCCATGCGTGCGACGCCACAGGCGATGGGCGAGATCCGCAAGCGGCAGGCGGAGTTCGCCGCAGCGGTTGCAGCCCACGACGCCTTCGCGATGATCGAGGCGAACCGGGAATTCCACGTGGCGATCGCCGAACTCGCCGGCAATGCCTATTACACCACCTTCTTCGCCCGGCTGCTCGACGAGGGGCGCCGCATCCTGCGCCTTTATTATCGTACCTTCGATGATCGGCTGCCGCGCCAGTATGTCGAAGAACACGAGGAGATGATCGCCGCGATCGAAGCGCGCGACGTCGAGCGTTCCGACAGGCTCGCCATCAAGCATGCGGGACAGATCGTCCGGCAGATCCAGGATTATATCGCCCGCGATCTCGGCCAACCGATCGATCTTGCCGCATCCTGACCCCACCTTCCGCATCCGCTTCACAGGACAGAAATCATGAATTCCTCTTCGGTCGATGCCGTCGTCATCGGCTCGGGCATTATCGGCACGATGTCGGCGCAGTACCTGCTGGACGACGGACGTTCGGTGCTGATCATCGAGCGCGGCGAGGTTGCCCGGGGCGCAAGCAGCGGCAATGCCGGCATTCTCGCCTTTCCGGAAATCATCCCGATCGCCGCACCCGGCATGATGTGGAAGGCGCCGAAATGGCTGCTCGATCCGCTCGGTCCCCTCAGCCTGCCGCCCTCCTATGCGCTCAACATGGTGCCCTGGCTGTGGCGCCTCTGGTGGGCCAGCGCCCGGCCGGCCTATGAGCGTACCGTCGGCGTGCATGCCAGGATGATGCCGATGGCGCGCAGCGAAATGCTGCAAACCGTCGAACGCGCCGGCCTCCGGGCGATGATCAGGCAGACCGGCACGCTCGACCTCTACGACAGCGAAGCAAGCCTCAATGCCGCATCCGCCGACTGGCAGGCGAAACGCGACGCGGGTTTCGAATTCCAGAGGGTAGGCCGCGGCGAGATCGATGCCCTGCAGCCGGGACTTGCGCCGCAGTTCCGGCACGGCATCTTCACGCCCTCCGGCCTGCAGGTCTCCGATCCGCTGGAATTCACCCAGGCCCTCTTCAGCAACGCCATGTCCCGGGGCGCGTCGCTCAGGATCGGTGAGGCCGTCCGCATCGAGCCGATAACCGATGGCGCCAGGATCGTTCTGGCGGATGGGGCCGTCTTCGACGCGAAGACCGTCGTGCTGGCCGGCGGCGCCTGGTCGAAGAAGATCGTAACCGGCCTCGGCGACCATGCGCCGCTCGAAACCGAGCGGGGTTACAACACGACGCTACCGCAGGGCGCCTTCCCGTTGCATCGCCAGCTTTATTTCAACGACCACGGATTCGTGGTGACGCCGCTTTCCTCCGGCATCCGCGTCGGCGGCGCTGTCGAGCTCGGCGGGCTGAAGCTGGCACCGAACTACAAGCGCTCGGAAGCCATGCTGAAAAAGGCAAAAAGCTTCCTGCCCGAGCTGAGGACCGAGGGCGGCCGCCAGTGGATGGGTTTTCGTCCCTCCATGCCGGACTGCCTGCCGGTGATCAGTGCCTCGACCGCGACGTCGGCGATCATCTATGCCTTTGGCCACGGGCATCTCGGGCTCACGCAGTCCGCTGCGACCGGCCGGTTGGTTGCCGATATCGCCGCACGCCGAAAGCCTGCCCTCGATATCGAACCTTACAGCATCAGCCGGTTTCGGTGACGGCGGGATGGCGGCCGGCTATATGTGCCTAATATCTCTGTCGACAAACTGACTACAGCACGATATAACGTCAGCGAAATCGAAAGGAACCGGACATGGCCTGGTCGCATCCCGTCCCGAAGATCACCGACGACGAGCGGCGGCAGCGTCTTGTCCGGCTCCAGGCGTCATTGGAGGAAAAGGGGCTGGGCGGCATCCTGCTCGGCGCCAGCGAAAGCCTGCGTTATTTCACCGGCCTCGTCTGGCACCAGAGCGAACGCCTGCTCGGCGCGCTGGTGACGCCCAGGTCGGTCACCTACATCGTGCCGGGGTTCGAGCGGAGCCGCGTTGAAAGCCTGCCCCATCTGCCGGGCGAGATCGTCGTCTGGCAGGAGGATGAGGCGAGTGCCGCACTGGTCGCCTCGCTTCTGCCTGCCAATGTGAAACTTGCGCTCGACGACGCGCTGCCGCTGTTCATCTACCACCAGATTGCCACTGTCTTTGGCACCGAGCGACTCGTCGATGGCGGCCGATTGATCCGCGATCTCAGGCTCCGGAAGTCGAAGGCGGAGATCGACCTTATACAGCATGCGATGAACCTGACGCTGGAAGTGCATCGCCGCGCGCATGCCTTCATCAAGCCGGGCGTGCTTGCTTCGGACGTGGTGCGCCATGTCGACGAACAGCATCGCGCGCTCGGGGCGACAGCCGGTTCGAGCTTCTGCATCGTCTCCTTCGGGGTCGCGACCTCCCTCCCCCACGGTGCCGACGGCGACCAGGTCTATGCGCCCGGCGACGTGGTACTGGTCGATACCGGCTGCCGGCTCGACGGTTATCATTCGGATCTCACCCGCACCTATGTGCTGGAAGAGCCGACTCCTGAATTCGCCAAGGCCTGGGCGATCGAGCGCGAAGCGGAACAGGCCGTTTTCGAGGCCGCCCGCCTCGGCGCCACCTGCGGCAGCCTCGACGATGCGGCCCGCAAAGTGCTGGCGAAACACGGCCTCGGCCCGGACTATGTCCTCCCTGGCCTGCCGCATCGCGCCGGCCACGGGCTCGGGCTGGAAATCCACGAAGAGCCCTATATCGTGCGCGGCAATGCGACCGTGCTCGAACCGGGCATGTGTTTCTCCAACGAACCGATGATCGTTTTCCCGGACCGTTTCGGGATCCGCCTCGAAGACCATATCCACATGACCGAAACCGGGCCGCAATGGTTCACGGAGCCGAGCAAAGGCCCGGCAGAACCCTTCGCGTGACAGATATCGGCGCAATCGCGCCTATTATGACCCATCAACCAGAGGAGTGCATTTCATGACCACAGGCTGGAGCGGCGTTTTCCCCGCAGTAACGACACAATTCAACGAAGACTTCTCGATCGACCTCAAGGCCACCCAAGGCGTGCAGGACGCGCTCGTCAACGACGGCGTCAACGGCCTCATCGTCATGGGCACCTGCGGCGAGAACAACTCGCTCGACCCGGAAGAAAAGCGCACCATCCTCAAGGCCGCCGTCGAAGTGGTGAACGGCCGCGTGCCGGTCGTGACCGGCGTGTCCGAATTCGACACCCGCCGCGCCGTCGCCTATGCCCGCGATGCCGAAAAGCTCGGCGCCGATGGCCTGATGCTGCTGCCGGCCATGGTCTATGTGCCGAAGCCGGAAGAGCTGGTCGCCCATTTCAAGACGGTCGCCGCGTCCACCTCGCTGCCGATCATGCTCTACAACAACCCCCCGGCCTATCGCGTCAACATCGGCGCCGACGTGCTGCGTCAGCTCGAAGACGTGCCGAACATCAAGGCCGTCAAGGAAAGCGCGCCGGATCCGCGCCGCTTCACCGACCTGATCAATGCCTTCGGTGACCGCTTCGACATCTTCGCCGGCCTCGACGACGTAGCGCTCGAAGGCCTGATGCTCGGCGCCAAGGGTTGGGTCTCCGGCCTCACCAGCGCCTTCCCGCAGGAATCCGTCGCCCTGGTGGCCGCAGCCAATCGCGGCGACTGGGTCGAAGCCCGCGCCATCTATCGCTGGTTCATGCCTTTGCTGCATCTCGATGCCGAGCACGACCTCGTCCAGTCGATCAAGCTCGCCGAGCAGATCATGGGCCGCGGCTCCGAGCGCGTCCGCATGCCGCGCATGCCGCTGACGGGTGCGCGCCGTGCTGAAGTGACCGCGATGGTGGAAAAGGCCGCTGCGACGCGGCCGACGCTTGCCAAGAAGGCCGCTTGAGGAGGAACCACCCCCTCATCCGATGCTTCGGACCACCTTCTCCCCGCTGGGGGAGAAGGAAACTAGCGGGAGCCGTTACCGCTGCTGCCCAGGCTCGCCGCTCTGGTCCAGAACCCGGCTGAGGCTGAGCGCCGCGATCGTGCAGATCGCGCCGGAGATCAGATATCCGCCGATGAAGATGATGCCGAAACTGCTGGCGAGGCCGAGCGCCACCAGCGGTGCGAAGCCGGCGCCGACCAGCCAGGCGAGGTCGGAGGTGAGTGCCGCGCCCGTATAGCGGTAATATTGCCCGAAGCGCGAGGAGACGGCACCGGAGGCCTGGCCGAACGAGAGGCCGAGGATGCCGAAGCCGATGATGATGAAGGCGTCCTGCCCCTTGCCGCCGGCATCGAGCAGGAACGGCGCCGAGAACGAGAAGATCGCGATGATCACCGCGCCGATCATCAGCTGGTTGCGGCGGCCGATACGGTCGGCGATCAGCCCCGAGAGAATGATGCCGACGATGCCGACGGCGGCGCCGAGCACCTGCACGAACAGGAATTCCGCCGCAGACTGCCCGCCATAGAGCGTTACCCAACTCAACGGGAAGATCGTCACCAGATGGAACATGGCGAAACTGGCAAGCGGCACGAACGCGCCGAGCACGACGTCATGGGCGTGCTTGCTCAGCATTTCGAAGATCGGCCGGGCCTGCAACTCGTTGGCTTCGAGCGCCGAACCGAACTCCTTGCTGGCGACGATGCGCAGGCGGGCGAACAGTGCCACGACATTGATCGCAAACGCCACGAAGAACGGATAACGCCAGCCCCAGGCAATGAAATCCGCTTCCGACAGATTGGCGACGAAATAACCGAACAGGATGCTCGCCAGCGCAAAACCGATCGGTGCGCCGAGCTGCGGGATCATCGCATACCAGCCGCGCCGGTTGGGCGGCGCATTGAGGTTCAAGAGCGAGGCGAGCCCGTCCCAGGCGCCGCCGAGCGCAAACCCCTGCCCCATGCGGAACAGCGCCAGCAACGCCACCGCCCAATAACCGATCGTATCGTAACCCGGCAGGAAGGCGATCGAAGCCGTCGATCCGCCGAGCAGGAACAGCGCGATCGTCAGCTTGGTGCCGCGTCCGTAGTTGCGGTCGATCCACATGAAG
Organism: Neorhizobium sp. T25_13; assembly: GCF_002968675.1. Lineage (NCBI taxonomy): Bacteria > Pseudomonadati > Pseudomonadota > Alphaproteobacteria > Hyphomicrobiales > Rhizobiaceae > Neorhizobium > Neorhizobium sp. T25_13. The sequence goes on along the minus strand of NZ_PVBI01000009.1, from coordinate 78,769 downwards.
ACGAACGACCCGACGGGTCGCGCCATGAAGGCGAGCGGGAAGATCGCGAATGACATCAGCGTCGCGGCGACCGGGGTCGGCGCAAAGGGAAAGATCAGCTTTGGAAAGACGAGGACGGAACCCAGCCCATAAACGAAGAAGTCGAAGAATTCCGACATGCGGCCGATGATCACACCAAGCGCGATGCTGCCCGGCGAGATCGGCCCGTCGTCATGAATGCGGCGGGCGTCCCTTTCGAGGCCGGACGATGTCGGGCCTGTTGACGCGGGATTGACGACCGTGGTCATGAATTCCTCCTGGCGATAGTTCGCCTCGCCCCCGAAATGTTGATCAACATGCTGCCGAGATCAAGGAACAAGGCTAAAAAAACCTGACAATTGCGGCGAGCCGCACCGTCTTCTCATCACACCCTCTGGTCAGCCCGGTAGGTTGTCCTAGATTTCCGGTTGGCGGAGGCAAATGCCGAGTGTGCCGGTGGTGCCGCAAAACGGTGCCAAAGGCCATGCGGTCTTTTGCTGCACTGCGACAGATTGCTGCACTGCGACGAACCACCTCATTTCAGCCTGTACCGGAACAAGCCTATTCCGAACTAGACAAAACGCAAATTTGAGCCCGAGATGACCCCTCAGTTGAAAATCGTAGCACGGTTGTTCGCTCTCTTGGTCCTTGTAGGCCTTTCCGGATGCAATCTGGTCGTCATGTCGCCTTCCGGCGATATCGCCAAGCAGCAGGCCAACCTGATCATCGTCGCCACGGTACTGATGCTGATCATCATCGTGCCGGTGATCTTCCTCACTCTGTTTTTCGCCTGGCGCTATCGCGGCTCCAACACCAGTGCGCCCTACGATCCCGAATGGCACCATTCGACGGGGCTCGAAGTCATCATCTGGTCGGCACCGCTCGCCATCATCATCGCGCTCGGTGCCGTCACCTGGATCAGCACCCATAAGCTCGACCCTTACCGGCCGCTCGACCGGCTCGATGCCCAGCGTGCCGTCCCGGCGGAGACAAAGCCGATCACGGTCGAGGTCGTGGCGCTCGACTGGAAATGGCTGTTCTTCTACCCGGACTACGGCATCGCCACCGTCAACGAGATGGCGGCCCCGGTGGACGTGCCGATCAACTTCAGGATCACAGCCTCGTCGGTGATGAATTCCTTCTATGTGCCGGCGCTGGCCGGAATGATCTATGCCATGCCTGGCATGGAGACCAAGCTGCATGCCGTCATCAACAAGCCCGGCGAATACGAAGGCCTCTCCTCGAACTACAGCGGCGACGGTTTTTCTCACATGCGCTTCAAGTTCCACGGCGTCGACCAGGCCGGCTTCGACCAGTGGGTGGCCCGCGTGAAGCAGAACGGCACGGCGCTCAACCGCGACGCCTATCTGAAGCTCGAGAAGCCGAGCGCCAGGGAGCCGGTGCGCTATTACGCATCCGTCGAGGACGGGCTCTATCGCGCCGTGCTCAATATGTGCGCGACGCCCGGCAAGATGTGCATGGACGAGATGATGCATATCGACATGGCGGGCGGCGGCGGAATCGAGAGCCACGAAAACCGTGCCAGGCTGGAGCATGACAACCGCCATGCGGGCGAAGCGGCGCACGGCACGGCGGCCCCTGCCGCCACCTTCCCCGCCACCGGCAATCCGGCCCGCAGCCCGGAGCCGGCGGAAGGCGTCAACAGCCAGCAGCCCCAGGGACAATCCGGAGGGCCGTCGATGAACCAAGGCACCCACGGCGCACCAGGCATGCACGACATGCAGGGCGGCGCTTCCGGAAGCGCCACCGAAACTCCGCAGGGCGGCGCGGCACCGGCGCAGCTCAACAACGACGCCCCGGCAAAGCCCTGAACGAGATCCGGTAGAAACCCATGTTCGGCAACACCACGCTTACCCAGTTCCTCTTCGGACGGCTTTCCCTGGAAGCCATTCCCTATCACGAACCGATCCTGATCGTGACCTTCATAGCGGTCGCAATCGGCGGCATCGCCATGCTGGCGCTGATCACCAAATACAAGCTCTGGGGCTATCTCTGGACCGAGTGGTTCACGAGCGTCGATCACAAGAAGATCGGCATCATGTATATCGTGCTCGCCATCATCATGCTGCTGCGCGGTTTTGCTGATGCGATCATGATGCGCATCCAGCAGGCGATCGCCTTCAACGGAAACGAGGGCTACCTCAACCCGCATCACTACGACCAGATCTTCACTGCCCATGGCGTGATCATGATCTTCTTCGTGGCAATGCCTTTCGTGACCGGTTTCATGAACTACGTGGTGCCGCTGCAGATCGGCGCGCGCGACGTCTCCTTCCCCTTTCTCAACAATTTCTCCTTCTGGATGACCACGGCCGGCGCCGTGATCATCATGATGTCGCTCTTCGTCGGCGAATTCGCCCGCACCGGCTGGCTCGCCTATCCGCCGCTCTCGGGTGCCGACTACAGTCCGGGCGTCGGCGTCGATTATTACATCTGGGGTCTGCAGGTGGCCGGCATCGGCACGACGCTATCGGGCATCAACCTGATTGCCACGATCGTGAAGATGCGCGCGCCGGGCATGACCTTCATGAAGATGCCGATCTTCACCTGGACATCGCTCTGCACCAACGTGCTGATCGTTGCGACTTTCCCAATCCTGACCGCCACGCTCGCGCTGCTGTCGCTCGACCGCTATGTCGGAACGAACTTCTTTACCAATGACCTCGGCGGCAATCCGATGATGTACATCAACCTCATCTGGATCTGGGGCCATCCGGAAGTCTACATCCTCGTGCTGCCGGCCTTCGGCATCTTTTCCGAAGTCGTCGCCACCTTCAGCGGCAAGCGGCTGTTCGGTTATGCTTCGATGGTCTATGCCACTTGCGTGATCATGATCCTCTCCTACATCGTGTGGCTCCACCACTTCTTCACGATGGGCGCGGGCGCGAGCGTGAACGCCTTCTTCGGCATCACGACGATGATCATCTCGATCCCCACCGGCGCGAAGATGTTCAACTGGCTCTTCACCATGTATCGCGGCCGCATCCGCTACGAGCTGCCGATGTACTGGACGATCGGCTTCATGGTGACCTTCGTCATCGGCGGCATGACCGGCGTCATGCTGGCCATCCCGCCGGCCGACTTCGTGCTGCACAACTCGCTCTTCCTGATCGCCCACTTCCACAGCGTCATCATCGGCGGCGTGCTGTTCGGGCTCATGGCGGGCGTCGTCTACTGGTGGCCGAAGGCCTTCGGCTACAAGCTCGACAAGTTCTGGGGCCTCATCAGCTTCTGGTGCTGGCAGATCGGCTTCTTCGTCGCCTTCATGCCGCTCTACGTGCTCGGCCTGATGGGCGTCACCCGCCGCGTCAATCAGTTCGAGGATCCTTCCCTGCAGATATGGTTCGTCATCGCCGCCATCGGCGCCGGGATCATTGCTTGCGGCATCGGAGCCTTCATCATCCAGCTCATCGTCTCATTCATGCGCCGCGACGAGCTGCGCGAGACCTCTGGCGATCCGTGGGACGGGCGCACGCTGGAATGGTCGACTTCCTCGCCGCCGCCGGACTACAACTTCGCCTTCACGCCCGTCGTGCATGATCATGACAGCTGGTACGACATGAAACTTCGCGGCTACGAACGCCCGCTCGGCGGTTTCAAGCCGATCCACATGCCGAAGAACACCGGCACCGGGATTATCCTGGCTGGCATCAGCATCGTCTTTGCCTTCGCGATGATCTGGTACATCTGGTGGCTGGCGGCCATCTCCTTCATCGCGATGGTCGCCACGGCGATCGGCCATACCTTCAACTACAACCGGGATTTCCACATTCCCGCCGAAACCGTGACCGCAACAGAGGACGCGCGCTCGAAGCTGCTCGCGGAACGGACCTGAGATCATGAGCCAGACGCAAGCGCAAACCCACGGCACAAACAACGGTAAGCCGCAATTCTACCTCACGGAGGATCACCATCCGGAAGGCAGCACGATGCTGGGCTTCTGGCTCTACCTGATGAGCGATTGCCTGATCTTCGCAGTGCTCTTTGCCACCCATGGCGTACTCGGCCGCAATTATGCGGCCGGTCCCTCGCCCGCCGACCTGTTCGACCTGCCGATCGTCGCGCTCAACACCGCTATGCTGCTGTTCTCGTCGATCACCTACGGATTTGCGATGCTGCAGATGGAAAGGGGCGCAAAGACCGAGACCCTGTTCTGGCTCGGGGTGACCGGCGTGTTCGGCGCTGCCTTCCTCAGCCTCGAGCTTTACGAATTCAACCACCTGATCCACGAGGGCGCCGGACCCACCCGCTCGGCCTTCCTTTCCTCCTTCTTCACGCTGGTCGGCACCCACGGGCTGCACGTCACCTTCGGCATCATCTGGCTGATCACGCTTATGGTGCAGGTTGGCAGACACGGGCTGATCGAGGCAAACAAGCGCCGCCTGATGTGCCTTTCGATGTTCTGGCACTTCCTCGACGTCGTCTGGATCGGCGTCTTCTCCTTCGTTTATCTCATGGGAGTCCTCGGATGAGTTCGCACGGCCAAACCCCGCACGCCCCTGCTCACGAAAGCGCCTCCCAGGCCCATCATGGCCATAGCAACGGCCACCAGGCCGGCCACGGCACGCTGAGAAGCTACCTGATCGGCTTCAGCCTGTCGGTGATCCTGACGGCCATTCCGTTCTGGCTGGTGATGAGCGGTGCCATCGACAGCAAGCTGTTCACCGCCTTCCTCGTCATGGGGCTGGGTGTGATCCAGATCGTCGTGCATATGGTCTATTTCCTGCACATGAACCCGCGCTCCGAAGGCGGATGGACGATGATGGCGCTGCTCTTCACGCTTGTCCTGGTCGGCATCACGCTTGCCGGATCGCTCTGGGTCATGCACCATCTCAACACCAACATGATGCCGATGTCGCCGGAGATGATGAAGAACATGCCGTGACCCTTCGGGGGCAAGCTGGGAAGGGATAGACGCATGGCTCTCGATCATCCTTTGACCGGAGAAGCGGCGGATGCGGAACCGGCACGCTCCCGGCTCGTCTTCGCAGGCGCAATGTTCTTCCTGACGCTGATTTTTATCGGGCTCGGCACCTGGCAAGTGCAGCGGCTCTTCTGGAAACTCGATCTGATCGCTCGCGTCGACGCCCGGGTCACGGCAACCCCGGCGCCTGCCCCCTCATCGCCAGCCTGGCCTGCGATCAACGCCGAAAACGACGAATACCGCCGCGTCACCGCCACCGGGTTCTTTCACCATGACGACGAAACACTGGTCCAGGCGGTCACCGATCTCGGTCCCGGATTCTGGATTCTGACACCTCTGGAACAGAAGGACGGGACCATCGTCCTCATCAATCGCGGCTTCGTGCCCGCCAACCGCCGCGACCCGGCTTTGCGGCCGGATGGGCAGCTCGCGGGTCCGGTGAAGATCACCGGCCTCATCCGCGTCAGCGAGCCGGAGGGCGCTTTCCTGCGCTCCAACGATCCCGCCGGCGGCCGCTGGTACTCGCGCGACGTGGCCGCGATCGCGGCAACAAAAGGCCTCTCGAAGGTGGCGCCCTATTTCATCGATGCCGACGCGACGCCGATCCCGGGCGGCCTTCCCGTCGGAGGATTGACGGTGATCCGCTTCCGCAACAGCCACCTCGTCTATGCCGTGACCTGGTATCTGCTGGCAGTGATGAGCGCCGGCGGCGCCTACGCCATCCAGCGGAAACGGCTTGCCTGAACTCGGGCGTGGATTTCCACCGATTAGCAGGGCGGCAACCTGTTCATCGCGCGCCGAATTTTCCATAGTCCGGGAAACGGCATTTGCCAGCGCCGCAGGCGGCCAGTTTAGAGCGGATCATATTATGCGCCAGTTCTTCGACTCGAAATACAAGATCATCCTGGCGGCAGCGCTGTTCATCCTGACGTCGATCTTCATGTCGATTTCCGCGACGGGGCATGTCAGCGGCAATTACATCGCCATCGTTCTGGTCGCGTTCCTGTTCACGATCCTGTCGCTCTATTCGACGGCCCGGTCGCAACATGCCGAATACCTGATCATCGGCAGCCTGCTTCTGTCCCTCTCGACATTGGTCGGGATCACCGAGGTGCTGACCAAGAAGATCTCCAACATGCAGTATGGAATTTATTTCTTCGCCTTCCTCGGCTGCGTCGGCCTGCTTTCGCTGGGCCTGATCGCACGATATCTCACCAGCGAGGGATGGGCCGTCAGCTCCGAAAAGACCCGCGAAGCGCTGTCGGTCTGCGCCACGATCCTCGGATTCGTGCTGGCGATCGCCTCGGCCTTCGTGCCGACCTGAAAAGCCCGGCGTTAGTCAGCATTGAAAAAGGTGCCCGGACGTAGCTGGAGCCACGTCCGGGCGATTTTGGTCGATCAGACGAGATCGAAGCGGTCGGCGTTCATGACCTTGGTCCAGGCCGCAACGAAGTCCTTGATGAACTTCGCCTTGGCGTCGGACTGGGCATAGACTTCCGCGATCGCACGAAGCTGCGAATGCGAGCCGAAGATCAGGTCGACGCGGGTGCCGGTCCACTTGGGCGCCTTGGTCTTGCGGTCATGACCTTCGTAAACGCCATCCTTGCCGGCAACGGGCGACCATTCGGTGCCCATGTCGAGCAGGTTGACGAAGAAATCGTTCGTCAACGTTTCCGGTTGGGACGTGAAGACGCCGTGTTCGGGCTGGCCGGCCTTCAGCACGCGCAGGCCGCCGAGGAGAACGGTCATTTCCGGTGCCGTCAACGTCAGCAGCTGGGCGCGGTCCAGCAAGGCCTCTTCAGCCTTCATGAACTGCGTCTTGCCGCTATTGACATAGTTGCGGAAGGCATCGGCACGGGGTTCCAGCGCGGCAAAGGAAGCAGCGTCAGTCTGTGCCTCGGAGGCATCCATGCGGCCCGGCGTGAAGGGCACGGTGATGTCCTGGCCGCCGGCCTTGGCAGCCTTTTCGACGCCGGCGGCGCCGGCAAGCACGATCAGGTCGGCGAGCGAGATTTTCTTAGCCCCTGCCTGGGCAGCGTTGAAGTCCTTCTGGATGCCTTCGAGAACGCCCAAGACCTTGGCGAGCTGCGCCGGCTGGTTGGCTTCCCAATCCTTCTGCGGAGCAAGCTGGATCCGCGCGCCGTTGGCACCGCCGCGCTTGTCGGAACCGCGGAAGGTCGAGGCGGAAGCCCAGGCGGTGGAAACCAGTTCCTGCACCGAGAGGCCGGACGCCAGAACCTTCGCCTTCAGCTCGGCGACGTCCTTGTCGTCGACGAGCGGGTGGTCGACGGCCGGGATCACATCCTGCCAGATCAGGTCTTCGGCGGGGACTTCCGGGCCGAGATAACGAACCTTCGGTCCCATGTCGCGGTGAGTCAGCTTGAACCAGGCGCGGGCGAAGGCATCGGCGAATTCGGCCGGGTTTTCCAGGAACCGGCGCGAGATCTTCTCGTAGATCGGGTCAAAGCGCAGTGCCAGGTCGCTGGTCAGCATGGTTGGCAGCTGCTTCTTCGACGGGTCGAAGGCGTCCGGAATGGAAGCATCAGCGTTCTTCGCTACCCACTGCTTGGCGCCGGCCGGGCTTGTGGTCAGCTCCCATTCGAAGCCGAACAGGTTCTCGAAGAAGTAGTTGCTCCACTGGGTCGGCGTCTGCGTCCAGGTCACTTCCAGGCCGCTGCCGATGGCATCGCGGCCAACGCCGGTGTTGAACTTGCTCGACCAGCCGAGGCCCTGGGCTTCGAGCTCGCCGCCTTCCGGATCGACGCCGACAAACGACGGATCACCAGCACCATGGGTCTTGCCGAACGTGTGGCCGCCGGCGATCAGTGCCACGGTCTCTTCGTCGTTCATCGCCATGCGGGCGAAGGTTTCGCGGATGTCGCGGGCGGATGCCAGCGGATCCGGGGTACCGTTCGGGCCTTCCGGATTGACGTAGATGAGGCCCATCTGCACGGCGCCGAGCGGTTCTGCGAGCTGGCGTTCGCCGCTGTAGCGCTCGTCCCCGAGCCAGGTTCCTTCCGGACCCCAGTAGAGCTCTTCCGGCTCCCAGACGTCGGCGCGGCCGCCGGCAAAACCGAACGTCTTGAAGCCCATCGATTCAAGGGCGACGTTGCCGGTGAGGATCATCAGATCCGCCCAGGAAATCTTGTTGCCGTATTTCTGCTTGATCGGCCAGAGCAGGCGACGGGCCTTGTCGAGATTGACGTTGTCCGGCCAGCTGTTGAGCGGCGCGAAACGCTGCTGGCCCTGACCGGCGCCGCCGCGGCCGTCGGTGATGCGGTATGTACCGGCGCTGTGCCAGGCCATGCGGATGAACAGGCCGCCGTAATGACCGAAGTCGGCCGGCCACCACTCCTGGCTATCGGTCATCAGGGCATGAAGGTCTTTCTTCAGGCCTTCGAGATCGAGGGTCTTGAACTCCTCGGCATAATCGAACGCCTCGCCCATAGGGTCGGAGCGCACCGAGTGCCCATGAAGGATCTGGACGTTCAGCTGGTTAGGCCACCATTCGCGGTTCGATCTGCCGCGAGGCGTGTGGGCGACCGGACATTTGCCGGCGTTTTCGCTAGATTTCGCATCCATGACTATCTCCTTGATTACTCTAATTATCTGCCGTGCAAAAGAGGGCAATTTTTCCCGAACCGCCTGGGTCCGGCCGCGCTATTTCCGACTGTCGCTCCGCCTGTTTAACCGGAGCAAGCCAAGCGCGCGCCCTCCCTCGTCTCCCTTCTTACCGGAAGCCTCTCATAAATTTAAGTTGGATTTACTGATCGCGGCGATAAGCTAGGGTTATGAAAAACCTTACTCTCAAACAACTCCGCTATTTCGAAGCCCTGGCACGGGATGGCCGCTTCCGCCGCGCGGCCGATGCCTGCGCGATTTCCCAGCCGGCCTTGTCGATGCAGATCAAGGAACTCGAACAGGAAGTGGGCGGCGATCTCTTCGAGCGGAATGCGCGCGAGGTGAAACTGACCGCCTTCGGCCAGACCTTCGCGCTGCGGGTTCGTGGCATCCTGCGGGCGGTGGATGAACTGGCGGACCTCGCCCGTGCGTCACGCGATCCGTTCCTGGCCCGCTTGCGCATCGGTATCATCCCGACGATCGCGCCCTATCTGCTGCCGGCTATCATCAACGATCTGAACAGAACTTTCGACGGGATTGAAATACAGGTGCGCGAGACGCAGACGGCAAAGCTGGTCCAGGAGCTGGCGCAGGGCGAACTGGATCTGGCAATCGTCGCCCTGCCCGTATCGGAGCCGTTCCTGACCGAGCTCAAATTGTTCGACGAGGAGTTCGTGCTGGTCCGAAGACCGGAGGACGAGGGCAAGCCGGTGCCCGAACGTGAGGCATTACGCGAAATGCGCCTGCTTCTGCTGGAGGAAGGCCACTGTTTTCGCGATCAGGCCCTCTCGTTCTGCAAAATAGGCACGACCCGCCTGCGGGAAGTCATGGAGGGCAGCTCCCTGTCGACGCTCGTACAGATGGTCAGCGCCGGTATCGGCATCACGCTGATCCCGGAAATGGCTGTGCCCGTGGAAACCCGCTCCGCGCAGGTTTCAATCTCCCGCTTCCAGACACCGCGGCCCTCACGCACCATCGGAATGATCTGGCGCAATTCGACGCCCCTGGTCACCCAGCTCCTGCAGATTTCCGAGGTGGTGCGCGGTTCGTCCGACACCATGCGCAGACAGCACGCCATGCGGCCTTGAGGTCGCGGTGAGGCCCCTCCTGGGGGAGCCGGCGGGACCCTGCGGGATCGCCGTTCCATGGAAGGCGAGCAAGCTTATGTGGCCGCTCTCCGCGAGGCGGAATCTCGGAGCGATTGCGTCAAGGCGATGTCGATCTGGCAATCCGGCAGATCGCACAAAACATGTCCGGTTAACCTGGGATCTGGTGCCTGGAGCGGAGGAAATCCATCAGGTCACTGGCAGGCTTTGACAAAGGGCGGCGGATTGAGGCTATCTGCCGTACATCGAAACCCAATTCATCTCCGGCGAAATCGATCTTGACCAGCTCGCCGCGCTCGAGATCCGCCGCTACGCTTCGTTCCAGCGAACAGGCAATGCCCACACCAGCAGCAACGAACTCGCGCAGGAACTGGTATTCGGTCGCCTGCGCCGCGACCTTTACGTGGCTGATACCGGCATTCGCCAGAAGCTTCGAGACACCCCGCCCAAACAGCGAAGAGGGCGGCGGACCAACGAAGTCATAACGGGCCACGTCCTGCGGCTTGACGCGCTTGCGGTGGGCCAGGGGGTGGTTCGGCGAGGCAATGAGAACCAGCTTCTCCCGGCCGATCGTTTCCGCCCGGACGCCTCGGAGGTCTTCATTGCCCAGAAAGCAGCCGACGTCGGCCACGCCATCGCGAACCTCGGAAAAAACATCCTCCTGCTTGCCGATCCTCAGAACGAGCTGGATATCCGGCCGCGCTATCGCAAAATCCGTCAGATCTTTTCGCAGAACAAAATTGGCGAGACTTCGCTGGCAAGATAGAACCACCTGCTGACCGGTCTCGCCTCGGATTTTCACGACATCTGCGCGCATGTCGTCGGCTTCGGCCAGGAACTCGCGCGCATGTTGCAGCACGCTTTGACCGATCTCGGTCAGCAGCGGCTTGCGACCCCGGCGCCGCACGAAAACCTGCCCGCCGATTTCCTTCTCGATCGCCATGATATGGGCGCTGACCGATGGCTGTGCGATGCCGAAACGGTCGGCGGCGGCCGCGAAGCTCCCCTCCTCGACCACCGCAACCAGGACTTCCATGCGCCGAAGCGTGATACTGAACATAGTGATAACCTATAGCCTACAGGCTATCAAACCTAAAGCCCCCAAACCCGTTGCTAGTTATCGTTCGAATGGATCAAATGCTGTTCGAGGATGAGGAATGACATGAACAATCTCATTGGGAGCCTGACCCTTTAAGCGTCAGCCGGAGTGTTCCTGCCACCGCTGGCCGAGGTCTCGGCCCAATCCGCAAAGATTAAAGCATTCCGCATGGGTTCCATGCGGACAGGAGGACGCATGAATATTGTCGGAATTGATATTGGCGGCACGTTTACCGATCTCGTCGGTTATGTCGACGGCAAGATCGTGACGTCGAAGACGTCGACCGTGCCGGCCGATCCGACCCAGGGCATCGCCCGCAGCCTCGAGCTTGCGAACTGCGACCCCAACGAACTGAACGAGATTCTTCACGGCTCGACGATCGCCATCAACACAGTGCTGGAACGCAAGGGCGCCCGCACCGCGCTGATCACCACGAGCGGTTTCCGCGACGTCTACGCGATCGGTCGTTCGAATCGCATCCAGGCCTTCAACCTGTTCTTCAAGCGTCCGCAGCCGCTGGTGCCGCGCAGTCTGACCTTCGAAATTCCGGAGCGCATCCTTGCATCCGGCGAAGTTCTGGAAGCGCTCGACGAAAAGACGGTCGCCGCCGTCATCGCCGAGATCGAAGCCGCGGGCGTCGAATCCGTTGCCATCTGCCTGCTGCATTCCTGGGCCAATCCGGCTCATGAGCGCCGCGTCGGTGAGATGCTGCGCAGGACGCTGCCGAATATCTTCGTGACGCTATCGCACGAAATTCTTCGCGAGTACCGCGAATACGAGCGCTCTTCGACGACCGCGCTCAATGCCTTTGTCGGCCCCCGCGTCGAAGGTTACCTGAAGCGCCTCGAAACTTATCTCCGTTCCGGCGCCTTCGGCGGCAAGATCCATATCATGCGATCGAACGGCGGCGTCATGTCGATCGGCCAGGCACAGGAACAGCCGGTCTCGATGATGGAATCCGGCCCGGTAGCCGGCATGATCGGCGCCGGCCGTCTCGCCAAGCTGCTCGGCCTCAAGCGCTGCATCGGTTTCGACATGGGCGGCACGACCGCCAAGTCGAGCCTGATCACCGATGGAGCGCCGGCTATCGAAACCGGTTACGTGATCGGCGAAGAGGCTGACGGCCAGCCGATGCAACTGCCGGTCGTCAACATCGTCGAAGTCGGTGCCGGCGGCGGTTCGATCGCCTGGGTCGACAATGCCGGCGGCCTGCATGTGGGTCCCCAGAGCGTCGGCGCCGATCCGGGCCCTGCCTGCTATGGCAAGGGAGCGGACCTTCCCGTCGTCACTGACGCCGACCTGATCCTTGGCCGCATCAATCCGCAACGGTTCCTGAACGGCGGCATGCCGCTCGACAAGGCGGCCTCCGAACAGGCGATGCTGAGCAAGGTCGGCAACACGCTGAAGCTCAATCCGGTTGAGGCAGCGCTTGGCGTAGCGAAGATCGCCGATAGCTCGATGTCGCTGTCGGTGCGTGCCGTCTCGATCAACAAGGGTATCGACCCGCGCGACACGGCAATGATCGCCTTCGGCGGCGCCGGTCCGCTGCATGCGATCGCCATTGCCCGCGAGATCTACATTCCGCTGGTGATCATCCCGAAACTTCCCGGCACCTTCTCCGCGCTCGGCATGCTGATGGCCTCCTGGCGGCAGGATTTCGTGCAGACTTTCATCGGTCGCGTCGGTGAACTGTCGGATACCGTCGTCGAGAAGGTCTATGCCGAACTCGTTGCCAGCGGCCGCGAGCAGATGAAGCGTGACGGCATCGCCGAGAACGAGGCGGATCACCGCTTCTTCGCCGATCTGCGCTATGTCGGGCAGGAACACGCCATCTCAATCCCGATCGAGAATACCGGTATGCTCTCCGGCGACACCAGCGAGGTCCGCCGCCGCTTCGATGCCGAACACGACCGCCGCTACAGCCAGTCGGCGCCGACGGAAGCGCTTGAGATCGTCAGCCTGCGCCTGGTCCTGACCGCCGCCCGCACCGACAATGTCGCCGAGGAATGGCTGTCCCGGCCGTGGGAGCCGGAAGCGGAATCCGAGGTCGGCAGTCGCGATGTGGTGTTCGACGATCCGGCAAGGCCGCTGAAGACGGCGATCTACTGGCGCCCGGCGTTGCCGGCCGGCTTCAAGCTTACCGGCCCTGCCGTCATCGAAGAACCGAATTCCACCATCCTGATCCATCCCGGCGACGAAGTGGTCGTCCATGAGGCAGGCCATCTGCTGGTGACGCTCGCCAAGCAGAGCGAGGAATAAGAACATGACCCCGATCAAGAACGATCCGATCACCGTTGAAGTCGTCCGTAATGCGATCGTCGCCTATGCCGACGAGATGGCCGAGGCGCTCTGCAAATCCGCCTACAACATGATGATCTACGAAGTCCGCGACTATTGCTGCGGCCTGATCGACACGACCGGCCGGATGATCTCGCAGAACCGCGGCGGCCTGCCGATCTTCCTCGCCGACCTCGGCATCGCCGTCGAGGACGGGATCAAGAAATACGGGCTGAAGGGTTTCGAAGAGGGCGACGTCCTCGTCATGAACCATGGTCATATTTGCGGCCAGCATCTGAACAACGTCGTCGTCTACGCGCCCTGCTTCCATGACGGCGAGCTGATCGGCTTTGCGGCCAATCGTGCTCACTGGGTGGATATCGGCGGCAGCCGCCAGGGTTTCGGCTCCAACGCGACGACCGACATCTACTCCGAAGGCCTGCAGATGCGGTCCCTGAAGATCTACAAGGCGGGTGAGCTCAACGACACGCTCTACCAGATCATCCAGGACAATATCCGTTATCCGGATGCCAGCCTCGGCGATCTGCGTGCCCAGGTCGCGTCCTGCCAGATCGGCGCCAAGCGTTATGCCGAACTCGTCGCCCGTTATGGCCGCGGCGTCGTGGAAAGCTGCGTCGAGACCATCTGGGACCAGACCGACAAGGCCGCCCGCCAAGTGATCGAACGCATTCCGGACGGCACCTATTCGGCCGAAAGCTTCCTCGACAATGATGGCCGCGATCTCGCGACGCCGCTCAGGATCGCCGTCAAGGTGATCGTGTCGGGCTCGACCATCACCGTCGATTTCCATGGCATGCACCCTCAGGTGAACGGCCCCCTGAATTCCGGCCGTTCGGGCGGCATCGCAGCGGCCCGCGTCGCCTTCAAGGCGCTCACCTCGCCGGAACTCGACGTCAACGAAGGCTGCTTCCGCGCTCTCAACGTCGACCTGCCGGACGGCACGATCCTCTCGGCCCGTCCGCCGGCCGCGCTCGGCCAGTGGAGCATCGCGCTGCCGACCGTCATCGACACGATCCTCAAGGCGCTGGCGCCGGCGGTGCCGGAACTGATCCCAGCCGCCCACAAGGGCGACATGGGCGGCTGTTCCTTCTTCGGATTCTACGACGACGGCTCGCGCTTCCTGCTGATGAACATCTTTGGTGGCGGCTGGGGTGGTCGTCCGCACGAGGACGGCGAATCCGCTGCCGTCTCGGTCTGCCAGGGCGACGTGCGCAACACGCCGGTCGAGCTGCAGGAGATCAAGTATCCGTTCATCGTCGAGCGGCACGCCCTGCGGCCCGACTCCGGCGGCGCCGGCGAACATCGTGGCGGTCTCGGCATCGAGCTCACCTATCGCTGCCTGCGCGCCTGCCGCGGCAATATCAATTTCGACCGCACCGTCACCCCGCCCTGGGGCCTGCATGGCGGCCATACCGGTGAGGTCAGCGTGGCGATCATCGATCGCGCCGACGGCACGCAGCTGCGGGTCAACAAGGCGACCGACGTGCAGTTCACACCGGGCGACCGGATTACCTTCCTCACCGCTGGCGGCGGCGGTTATGGCGACCCCAGAAAGCGCTCACGCACCGACGTGGACGAGGATATCGCCAATGGTCTGGTCTCCAGAGAAGCGGCGGTCCGCGACTACGGTTATGCCGAACCGCAGATGCCGCGGCGCCTCGCAGTGAACGGTTGAGGACATGGCGATGATCGGCGAAATCCGCAAGAAACGGTTGATCGAGGCGATGCTGGAAGCGGGGCTCGACGGCCTCGTGCTCTACGGCAATGCCTGGCAGAACGACTACCTGCGTTATGCCGCAGACTTCGGCATTCTCGAAGGCGAGGGCCTGGCGGTCGTCACCCGCGATGGCAATGTGACCCTCTATCTCGATGACGAACTGGAGGGCGAACGCGCTGCGGTCGAATGCCCCGAGGTGAAGACCGTTGTTGCGGAAGACCTGATCGGCACGGTGTCCGGCGTCATCGCCCGCCTCGGCAACAGCCGCATCGCGGCCGGCCCGAAACGTCATCTGCCCTACGGGCTTGCCGCCCAGCGCGGCGACCTGCGCTTCGAAGACGCGACGGCTCTGGTCGATCGCCTGCTGATGGTGAAATCTGCTGATGAGCTGAATGCCGTGCGCAGCGCTGCACGGCTGGCAGATGAAGGCTACGCCGTGTTCCGCAATGCCGCCGCCGTCGGCAAGAAGGACTACGAACTGATTGCCGAGATCGAGTCCTTCTTTCGCAACGAAGGCGTCGATGACAATTTCATGATCATCGGCGTCGGCGGTCCGGAAGTACGCGGCATGGCGCCGCCGCTCGGAAAGATCCTGAAGCCCGGCGACCTGGTGACGACCGAGCTTACCCCCTGCGTCAACGGCTATTACGTCCAGATCTGCCGCACGCTGGTCATCGGCGAGCCGAATGAAGCGCAGCGCAAGGTCTTCGGAATCTACAATGATGCTCTCGAAGCTGGGCTTGCCGTCGTGAAGCCGGGTGTTACCGCAGCCGATATCGCCCGTGCCGAAAACGACATTTTTCGCACCCATGGTTTGGGCGAGTATGTGACCAGCGAATATACCCGTGTGCGCGGCCACGGACTTGGTCTCTTCCCGGATACCAAGCCGCATATTCTCGAAGATGTGAACACGGTGATCGAAGAAGGCATGTCGATGATCGTGCACCCGAATACCTATAATCCCGAGATCGGTTATTTCGTGCACGGCGACTCGCTGATCGTCCGCGCCGATGGGCCGGAAATCCTGACGACGACGACGCGCGAGCTCTTCTCGGTCGGCGCCCGGAGGGTAGCGGCATGAGACACGGTCTGATCCTGTGGCGCGAGGACGAACTCTCCCTTGCCGACGTCACCGCCCGGCAAGTCCGCCTGCAGCAGGCGATCGCCACCGCCGGTCTCGATGGAATGCTGATTTACACCAATCATGTGCGCTCGGCCGGCGTTACCTGGGTTTCCGGTTTCACGCCTTACTGGTCGGATGGTCTTGTCCTGGTGCTGCGCGACGGCCTTCCGATCTTCCTGACGGCGCTGTCGAAGCGCGTCGGCGAGTGGGTCAAATCCGTGGCCCCGACTTTCGAAGTCGCTCACTCGCCGTTCCCGGGCAAGCTCGCCGGCGAGCGGCTCGCCAAGGTCGGCGCCAGGCGTCTCGGCGTGGTCGAACTCGACCGCATGCCCGGCGGCGTGGTCGATGAAATCCTGTCCGTCCTGCCGGTCGAACTCTCCGATGCGACGGAGCTTTTCACTGCGGTTCGCGGCCAGGCGGATCGCGCCGAACTCGATCTCGTGCGCCACACCGACAATATCGCCCGGGAGGCGTTCAAGGCGGGTGACATCAACGGCAGATCTGCCGGCGATTTCACCGGTCCGGTCGAGCGGGCCGTGCGGCTTGCCGGCGCCGAGGAATGCTACGTTGCCGTCGCTCCTGATCTGTCCAAGGATCACCGTTTCATCCGCACCGGCAGGCAAGAACTCGGCCGCGCCTTCGCGGTGCGGCTGTCGGTCGCCTATAACGGCGTCTGGGTTCGCCGGATCGAAACCTTCTCCGCCGTTTCCGAAATCGCCGCGCGCCTTGCCTCGGTGACCACGGAGCTGGACCGGACTTCTCCCGCCTTTCCGGCCAATGGCTCGATTTCGGCTTTCTCTCTGCCTAACGGCGCCGAGCTGATCGACTGGCATCTCGAAGCGCCGCACGGCACCCGGCCGCTGAAGGTCGTGGCGGATGCGCAAACGCCGCTTGCCGCGCCGGTCCCCTACGGCATCCTGACGACGGCCTTCACGCTCGATGGCGAGACGATCGTCGCGTCGCGTCCGGTCGGCCTTGGCGATAGTTCAATGCGGGAGGCGGCAGAATGAACGCACGCGATCTCGTCTCCATTCTTCTGACGGTCGATGGCGGAGACCAGAAACTCCGCGATCTCGTCAACCTCCATACCGTCGACGCGCTGGCATGTCTGGCGGCCGGTGCCGGTGCGACCGAAGGTTCTTCACTCCTCGCCTTCTATCGCGAGACCGGCGCGGGCAACGCTATTTCCTCTGCTGCCGGCGCGTCGGCGGTTATCCGTTTTACAGAATGGGACGCGATCCACGTGCCTTCCTGCGCGACGCCCGGTGCGATGGCCGTGCCGGCGGCACTGATTTTTGCGCAAGACTATGAGGCCTATGTCAGGGCGGTCGCCGCTGGTCATGCCATCGGCTTGGCTCTGTCGGAAGCTGTCGGCGGCGTTTCGGCCCTGCCGGAAACCTGGCCGGGTCTGTTCGCGGCGCCTGCCGTGGCGGCGGTCAGCGCGGCATTCGCTCTTGGTCTTTCGGACGAACAGGTTGCCCAGGCGCTGGTGCTGTCCATGGCCGGCAGTTCGGGACGCAACGGCCGGCCTTCCGGCACGCCGTCAGCCCGTTGGCTGGTGATCGGCGAAGCAACACTCAAGGGGATCCGCGCCGCTCTTGCTGCCAGGGCGGGAGTAAAGGGTGATCTCGAGCTCCTTTCTCCAAGCTGGATGAAGGGACAGGCGGGGCAGGCCGTGGCCCTGGAACCAGGACATGTTGATCCGCTGGCACTCGCACGGGTGGGCATGAAGCCCTTCGTCTCCGCCCGCCAGGGCATCAATGCGATCCAGGCTTTCCGTCATCTGCTGGAGAAGGGCGTTGATCCCAATACCATCGACAGTATCGAAGTTTTTCTGCCGCCGGTGGCAGCCCCCGTCGTCAGCCGGCCGCTTGTTGCCGAGGATCGTTTATCGACCATCGCCCATCTCGGCCTGCAGCTCGGTATTGCCGCCTTCGAGCCGGCACGGCTGATGGATGTCGACCGCGCGCGTCCCTTCAATGCGGATGTCATGACCTTCAAGAGAGTAACCATCACGGCCGATGACACGCTCGCCGGCGAAGGTTGGCCGGCGCGGGTTGTCGTCTCGGCAAAGGGACAGACACACGAGGCCGTCTGGCCGCAGACTTCCGGTGAGGACGCGCAGGTAATGCTCGACCGCAAGATCGGAAGCCTTCCCGCTACGACAGCGCGGCGATTGCGTCGGCTGCAAGCCGCGCTTGCCGAAGCCGGCCCGGCTGCGGTTCAGGAGGCCAGCAGCCTGCTGCTGACGTTTACGGATGCCTCTTTCCCAAGGAGCGAGGCGGCCTGAAGGGGCACTGGAATTCATGAAAGCAGATGCCGCAGGGAGTGCCGGCATCACAAGGAGGAGAGAATGTTGAAATTTCTGAAAACCATGGCGACAGCGGCGGCACTTGCCGCGCTGTCCTTTCAGGCGGCGAGTGCGCAGTCGATCGAGAAGAAGGACATCACGATCGGCCTGCCGCTCAATACCTCGACCCTGTTGCCGATCTATGTTGCCGATGCCCAGGGCTTCTTCAAGGAAGAGGGCATCAACGTGAAGATCGTCGCCTTCAAGGGCGGCACGGATCTGGTGCGCGGCATGGTTGCCGGCGCCGTGGATATCGGCGTTGGCGCGTTCTCTGAAGCGCTTGTCGGGGTCGAAACCGGCCAGGGCGTGAAGATCTTCTACGGCGGCTTCAACATGGCCGTCTTCGACTGGTATTCGGTGCCGTCGATCAAGACGCTCGAAGAAGCCAAGGGCAAGCGTTTCGGTGTCTCGACCTTTGGTTCGTCGACCGATTTTCTGACGCGTTATGCGCTGAAGACCAAGGGCATCGACCCGAAAAGCGAAGTGCAGATCGTCCAGGGCGGCGGCTCCGTGCCGCGTCTCGCAGCGATGGAAGCCGGCCAGCTCGAAGTCAACATCTTCGCGACCCCGGAAAAGTTCATGGCGGCCGATCGTGGCTTCAACCTGATCCTGCAACAGAAGTCGATCGCGCCGGATTTCCCGTTCCACTGCTTCTATGCGCGTGAGGATTTCATCAAGAACGATCCGAATGCCATCAAGGCCGTGCTGCGCGGCTTTGCCAAGGCTGTCCGGTGGTCCAAGGCCCACAAGGAAGAATCGGTCAAGCTTCTGGCCGCCAAGCTCGGCCTCGAGGAGACCTATCTCAACCGCGGTTATGACGACTTCATCGACGAGATCTTCGAAGACGGCCGTCTGGCGAGCGATGCGGGCATGAAGGCCTTCTGGGACGTCGGCATGATGAACGGCACCTATAAGCAGCCTATGCCGGTCGACAAGTATTGGATCGGCACGTTCCACGATACCTACAACGAGTGGAAGCCGAAGTGAGCCTTCCATCTGCATGACAATATAACGAGAGCGGGCGGAGGCCCGCTCCAGGAGGAGGAAGCAGTGGCGCAGATTGAAATCCGCGATCTCGGAATCGATTATCGCAAACCGAAGAGCAACGAGGTGTTCTCTGCCGTCGACGGTGTCGCCTTGTCGATCGAAAAGGGCGAGTTCGTCACCATCGTCGGCTCCAGCGGTTGCGGCAAGAGCACGCTGCTGATGGCGGTCGCAGGGCTTGTCGACCTGACGCGTGGGTCTATTGAGATCGACGGCAAGCGGGTTGACGGACCCGGGCCCGACCGCGCGGTGGTGTTTCAGGAAGCCTCTCTGCTTCCTTGGCGTTCGGTGCGCGGCAACGTCAAGTTCGGGCTCGAAATGCAGCGCTGGAGCGGCGGCGACCTCAACGAGCGGGCCATGCAGATGATCCGCCTCGTCGGTCTCGGCCGCTTCTCCGACTATCATCCCCACCAGCTTTCCGGCGGCATGCGCCAGCGCGTCAATATCGCCCGTGCGCTTGCCGTCGATCCCGAAGTGCTGCTTATGGATGAGCCGTTCGGGGCGCTCGACGCTCAGACCCGCGAGATCATGGGTACCGAGCTTTTGCGCATCTGGGAGCGCGCCAAGAAGACGGCTTTGTTCGTCACCCACGATATCGACGAAGCAATATTCCTTGCCGACAAGATCGTCGTCATGGGCCGCAACCCGGGTCATATCAAGGAAGTGATCAAGGTCGACCTGCCGCGCCCGCGCAATGAGGCAATCCTCGACAGCGAGGACTTCCACGAATTGCGCAAGCGTCTGCGCGCCCATCTGGCGGAAGACATGTCCAGCATGCAGCTGGTGCAGGAGGTCGCATGAGATCGGCAGAGATGACCGCCGAACCGGCGGAGGCCCGACAGCTTTCCCTTTCTTTCCTGCGTCCGTCCCGTTCTGCGGTGATCGGCACGCTCGCCGTCCTTGCATTTCTGGTCCTGTGGCAGATCGCTCCGACCATGGGCTGGGTGAATGGCCGTTTCACCAGCCGCCCGACTGAGGTTTTCCTCGCAGCAATCGATATCTTCCGGAATGATAATTTCCTCTATCACGCCCGCATCAGCCTGACAGAGTTCGTCGCCGGTTTCGCACTGGCGATCGTGGTATCCATTCCGCTCGGGGTGCTGCTCGGCACCTCGAAGATCGCCCGTTACCTGATCGATCCGCCGCTGATGGCGCTTTATATCGCCCCGACGCTGGTACTGCTGCCGATCATGGTGATCTGGCTCGGCATCGACATGGCGCCGAAGATTGCCGTCGTTTTCCTGGGCGCTGTCTTCCCGATCGTCCTCAACACCATGGCCGGCATGAGCGAGGCGGACCCGAAGTTTCTCCGCATGGCGCGTTCGTTCGGTGCGACCAGGTTCGACATCTTTACTCGCATCCTCGTGCCCGGCTCGCTGCCGGCGCTGCTCACGGGCCTGAGGCTCGCCGTCGGCCGCGCCGTACTCGGCGTCATCGTCGGCGAGCTCTTCGTCTCACAGGCGGGCATCGGCTACCAGCTCAATCTTTATGGCTCCGCCATGCGTATCGACCGCCTGCTCGTTTATGCACTGATCGTCAGCGCCTTCGGCTACACGCTGACCGTCATCGTCCGATCGGTTGAGAACAAGATCCGCGACTGGAGGTCGAAATGATCGCCGAACTTTTCTATCGCCGCCAGGCGCTCGTACTCGGCACCTTGTCGATGATCGGCATCGTGGTTTTCTGGCAGATCGCCGTCGACACCGGCTTCATCAATCCGTTCTTCATCTCGACGCCGAGCCAGGTCGCCGCGGAGTTCATGGTTCAGTTCGAAGACGGTTCGGTCGCCACAAACGTTGCTGCGACACTTTATTGTTTCGTCTGGTCGCTTGCCCTTGCTGCCGTAGTGGGCATTATCCTCGGCATGCTGGCCGGCTGGTTTGCGGATGTGGAATCGGCGCTGGAGCCGTTCATCTGGTTCAAATATTCGGCGCCGACTGTCGCCTTCTATCCGCTGTTCGTCGCCGGGCTCGGCTATGGCACGCCGACGATCATCGCGATCGCCTTCCTTTTCGCCCTGACGCCGATTTATGCAAACACGCTATCGGGCATCAAGAATACCGATCGTGATCTGGCCCGCGCTGCGCGCTCCTTCGGGGCCAGGCCGCTCGATATCTTCCTGCGCGTCGCTCTGCCGGGATCCGTGCCGGTGATGATGGCCGGCCTTCGCCTCGGCGTCGGCCGGGCGCTGACGGGTGTCGTGGTTGCCGAACTCTTCGGCGCCAATGCCGGCCTCGGTTACGCGATTACCTATTACGGCCAGCTGATGCAGACCACCAAGATGATGGTGTCGATCGTCATCGTCATCGCGCTCGGTGTGCTGCTGACCCAGATCCTGTCGTTCCTGGAAAGCAAGACCGATTCGTGGCGCGTCGATAGCAACCGCTGAAGAACATCTAAGGACAAGTCTGATGAAGATCATCGATTCCCATTTCCACTGGTGGCCGCGGTCGATTTTCGAACCGCTTCTGAAGCGGGAAGGTTTCCCGAAGGCTGTCGTGAACGCGCGTGGTGGCTATACCTATCACGGCGCCAACGGACGCCGCGGCACGGTGGCGAGCTGGAAGGAGTGGTTCGATCTCGACGAGCAGCTCGCCTATATGGACAGTCTCGGCCATGAGATTTCGGTGGTTTGCTCCATCGGTCCACTGTCGATCTACTTTTCGGAACTGCCGGTCGAGGAAGGCCGCGACGCGGCGCTCACATGGAACGAGGAAATGGCCTGGGCGCAGCGGCGTTATCCCGGCCGTGTCTGGGCCTCGGCCGCAATCCCCCTGGTCGACACGCGAGTTGCGATCGAAGTACTCGACGACGCGGTCAACCGGCTCGGTCTGATGGGCGTCAACCTACCCGGCAGCGTCGGCAAGGAAGGCATGATCGACGATCTCCGGCTGGAACCCTTTTATGAGCGAGTTGCGGAACTCGGGCTGCCGATGTTCCTGCATCCGACCGATGCGGTTTTCGCCGATGTCATGCAGGGATATAATGATGCCCTGCATCTGAGCCTCGGCCGCGTGGTGGAAGTGAGCGCGGCAGCGTCGCGGCTCATCCTCTCCGGCACCATGGAGCGTCATCCGCGCCTCAAGATCGTCATGTCGCATACGGGCGGGGCACTGCCATACCAATCCGGCCGCATGGACAAGAATTCAAAGACCGCGGGCCTGACCAAGCCGGTCAGCCATTATCTGCACCAAATGTTCACCGATACGGTTTCACCGCATTCCGCCGGCCAGAAGTTCGCGATCGAATATTTCGGCGCCGACAACGTCATGTACGGTACGGACTATCCCTGCTGGGATCCGGCCGTCTGCCTAAAACTTCTCGATGAGATCGAGATGAGTGCCGCGACCAAGCAGAAGATCTTCCATGATAACGCGGTGCGGATTCTCGGTCTCAAAACGCCCAGGGCTGCGGCTGCTTAGAAGCGCTTGATAGGGGGCGCTGATACGACCCACGAAGGAAACCTGGCCTTCATCCGGAACCTTTTGCCACTCATCCAGATTGGAATGTTGCGATCCGCGCAAACGGCGGACGGTGACGCCATCGGGAGGATGAGTTGAACGCCAACATTTCGGCTGCGATACGCGCCGTGCCATCTGAAGCCAGAGAAGCCATTGTCAACGTTCGGGGCCACTGGGCGTTTTTGGCAATCGGCCTGGCGATCGCCGCCGCCGTCATCGCTTTCCTGAACTACGAATTCAGCGGGCTCCTCGCATCATTGGCGATCGGTGTAGGTATAGTGTTGTTCTGCGCCGTGACATTGATTGGCGGGATTGCAAGCTGGTTGTTTTTCACCGGCCTGTTATGGAGGAGGTCGGAGGCCCGCACGCCGCCACGGCGGATGCGGCGACTGGCGGACGATGATATACCAAGGCGGTTCTGGTTCTCCGGTTTTTTTGCCACCTTGCTCTGGATTGTTCCGCTATATGCCTTGGCGCTGGGCCTTGTCTCAGCCACCGAGTAACCACTGGCACCAAGGCATTCCCTGTTGGCGGGCACTCGCGCCCGGAGCGGGAGCCTCCGGATCCCCTCGCTTTTCACTTGGCCGCCCTGGCTAAATTGGCTATTCGCCAACCTCGGTGCCTGGATGAGGACGATGCGTTGACCGGACCAAAGACATATACGATCCCTGCGGCATGGTTGACCCCATTGCCGGCCGACTACAAAATCCCATTCTGGAGGTGGATCCTGCTGCCGGCTTCTGCGTGGATGCTGCATCGGAATGGTGGTGAATGGGTCGGCGGCGAATTCTCCATCCGATCAAGCGACGTTCATTTCGCGAGGAAAGGCCTGATCAAAACCGGCAAACCGGCGGAGTGGAGCATACCCTTTGCTCGGATCCACAGCATCGACTCAAAGAAGGGCATTGCGTCGGAGATTATCGAGATTCATCACACGGATGGAAAGACGAAAATTATGAGTGTCAAAGCGGAAGAATTCATCGAACTTCTTCGCGCGTCGGTCTCGATGGGCAGGAGCGTCGCGAATCAGGATGCATCTCACCCGTAGTGCTAGCGGATCTGGTCGAGGGTAAAACCTTCGGGGCATCGGCTCAACATCTGGAACCGGACGTGATGCGCACGGAGAAGACTGCCTCCTCAAGCCCCCGCCATCATTCGCTTTAACCGTGCCGCAATCGTCTCAATCTCCGGCGGCGAGGCATCGAGCCGCTTGAGCGCCGCGTCGAGCAGTACGGGCACGCTCGCCCCTTCCGGCAGAGCCGCCAGCGCCATCCCGCGCGGCCCGTCGATCCAATAGGGCTCTTCCTTCCCACCAAAACGCGACAGCGCCAGCAGCGGCTTGCCCTTGCGGTCAACGCTATATTGGAACTGAACATACTTGCCGCCCAAGACAGGGCTGATTTGGGCCACTTTAACTTCCCGAAGATCCAGCTTCGATTCCCGCCGCGCTAACCGGCGACTGCGATCGCTTTTGACGCCCCCGGCGAGGAGGGCGATCCCTCCTGCCGCGATCGCCAGCACGAGCGCACTATCCACGAGCGTGCGGTTCCACAGCATGTCCAACCCCAGCGACAGCGCCGCTCGGTTGGGCTGCGATGCCGACCGCACCACCTCGACTTCGTAGTCGCCCGCGTGGAAATCCACGAACATCAAATCGATATCGTGTTCCAGGGTCTCGCCCTTGATTTCATAGGTAATGTGGGCTGAGCACTCGACGAACACCACCCGCCGCGCACGGCATTCCCCATCGGTGATCGTCGCGTCGGGCACCGCCACAGGATCGCTCGCGACCAGCCAGTCATTGACCACGCCCGGCGCCTGCCACACCCCGATGAACCCCGCCACCGCCAGGATCATCAGCCCCCCGAGATAGGAAAACACACCCGGCCATACCCCCGTCTTGCGAATCCGTATTTTCCGGTCAGGCAAGACTTGATTGAGGTCTGTCACGGTCTTTTTCTCTCAGCTCACAAGGCTCCTGCGCCCGCATACTCCAGCTTTCCCGCCCTGTCTATGCACAGTCCGACGACCCCTGCCCCGCGGCAGAACAACAACGCGCAGTGCCGATCAATCAAGCTGTGGGAGCGCCCTGGACGCAAGTGAAACTGGATTGCTGCAAACGGAAAAGGAGCCACGCAACGCCAACCTCAACACCGGCAGGCGGCCGGCTTTCTCCACAGAATATACTTGTCCACCTGGAGCAAGAGCGTTTCCATTTTTTCAGCCTCTTACGTCCAGATGGATAGAAACCTCTCTATAAATTTAAATCAATATTAAGGGCCGCGTCGATCGTTGGATCGACAGTGTTTGCGCTGCACAGCCATAATCCCTGATCGTGAGCCTTTTATCTCGAGTGAGACATGGCTCCCGCTCAGCAAGTCGATTTTAGCCGGTAGCGGAGCTCCAAATGTTCATTCGCATACTCGATTGCATCAGCACCGATCATAATCCGACGCTTGTTATCCTGGCGATTGTTGTCGCGCTCTTCTCGGGCTTTGCACTGTTCACCATCCTCGACCATGCCAGAGCGCGATCTGGACCTATGAAGATCGTTTGGGTATTTGTGGCTGCCTTCGCCGCAGGTGGCGGAATTTGGTCGACGCACTTCATCGCCATGCTGGGTTTTCAACCCGCTGCGTTTGTGAGCTACGATGTAGGTCTCACAGCGATTTCGGCCTTTTTTGCAATTGCCTTTGCCGCAACTGCGACGCCCCGGTTGCTGTCGCCTGGTCTTGTCAACACCCTCGCGGGCGGTCTTCTTCTTAGCGCCGCAATTGGCATCATGCACTTCATCGGCATGAGGGCTTTGCTATTTGCCGGCACTTTCGAGTGGGATTTGCCTCTCGTTGCGCTTTCGATCTGCGCGGGCAGCTCACTGGTGATCGCGGCGACATTCGCTGGACGTCGACGTGCTTCGGTCGGATCTCGCCTTGCCGCGGGAACCTTATTCGGTGCGGCTATCTGCATGCTGCATTTCACGGCGATGAGTGCCGCCCTTCTTCGGGCAGACCCGTCTCTTCGAGTTGCGGATGGGAACCTGTCGGAATTTCTCCTCGGGCTTTCCATTGCCGTGGTCACAACATTGATCGTGATCTTCAGTCTGGTGACGATTCTGTTTGATCGACGTGCTCATGACGCGACCGCCGACGCCCAACAGATGCGATGCATTCTCGAGGCCGCACAGATCGGCATCCTTATTTGTCAGGATGATGAGGTCATCTCGGCAAACAAGGCATTCGAGCGGTTAGTAGGCTGTGAAGGGTCGAGTATCGAAGGTCGTGCCGTTGCCGACTTTTTTGAACTCCCGGCAGGCGCCAATCGTCACGCACCTCGCCTTTACGAGACTGAAGGACAACTAAAGGCGACCAATGGGGTGCGGGTGGACGTAGCGCTCAACACAACACCGATCCTGTCGGGAGGCACGTTGCGACATCTCGTCGAAGTTCGCGATATTGGCGATCATAAACGTGCTCGTGAACGCTTGGACCACCTCGCGAACCATGACGAGTTGACGGGACTTCCGAATCGAAGGTTGTTGCATGCCGAGCTCCGAAAAGAGGCGCTGTCCAATCAGGAGTTTGGGCTACTGTGGATCGATCTCGATCGTTTCAAGGAAGTTAATGACACGCATGGGCATGCGATCGGAGATGCTCTTCTCCACGCGGTGGCGCAACGCTTCCGTTCGGTTCTGGACGAACGGCATTTGCTTGCGCGTGTTGGTGGAGATGAGTTTGTCGTTCTGTTCAAGCACGCATCAAGACAAAGCGATCCCGCCAGCGCAGCTGAAAGCCTGTTGAAGGCAATGGTCGATCCGATTGTGGTTGACGGCCAAATGCTGGAGGTCGGAATTTCTATCGGTCTGGCAAGGTACCCTCACGACGCGAAGTCGACAGACGCTTTGATGCGCCGAGCCGATCTTGCTCTTTATGAGGCGAAAAAGACCGGCCGCAGCCGCTACGCAGCCGCATCGTGAGTCCTGCGTTGGCGCCACCAAGTGCACGTCACCCTGGGACTCCTGCGGGTGGCAAGTGGCGACAGCGCCCAGGCGGTCGTGGGTGGGGCCAGATGTTCGCGGAGAGAACCGAATGCTCTGGGTAACGGCGAATTCCACAATCTCCTCGCCCAGCGGAATGACCAGCTTTCAGCCGACGAGTAGGTCTCGGATGCCTAACAGAATCCGCTTTACAAAATGCGAATAGATGAGCCTTCGCAACCATCGGGCGCACAAGCCTCAAGCGCATTGTTACAGACCTTTGTTACAAGGTGTCCAATGCGCAACTATCTGGAAAGGCGTTAAGTATTTGATCTTGGTAGAGATCAAATCGGAATGGTGCCCAGAAGAGGACTCGAACCTCCACACCCTTTCGGGTACCAGCACCTGAAGCTGGCGCGTCTACCAATTCCGCCATCTGGGCGACGGAGAGCCATGTACGGGTGTGACCTTCCCCTGTCAACTGGCTTTTTGAAGTTTCCGCGCCCGTCGCCAAAAAACCTTCACGGATCTGTCACGGACGGCCTCAGCTCTCGCCGTCTTCCTTCGCCTTGCGGTCCAGGTGGCCGAGGTCGCGGTCCGGGTCGATCATGTCGCGCACCCGCTGCTTCAACTCCTTGGGCCCGGGAAACCCGCCGTCCCGCTTGCGTTCCCAGATGAGTTCGCCATTCACCTGGATCTCGAAATTGCCGCCGGTGCCGGGAATCAGCGCCACTTCGCCGAGCGCGTCGCCAAAGGTCTGCAAAAGCTCCTGCGCCATCCAGCCGGCCCTGAGCAGCCAATTGCACTGGGTGCAATAGAGAATCGTAATGCGCGGTTTTTCCATCATGTTTCGCCTTCTACCCTAGTCAATTCGGTCTCACAATAATGTCAACTGGAATAGTCAAGTTTTTGAACGCAGGCACCTCGACAGAAGGAGCGCGAACGTCAATTTGGGGCTGCAGCAACGATAGTCGCGTCGTTTTCATAAAAAGAGGTCCCATGGCTCTTCAATCCACCACCCGCTCCCGCCTGATCATTCCGGCGCTCGCCCCCGTTTATACCTCCGCCCATGAGATCGTCGAGACGATCCTGCGCGTGACGGCCGGCGTGCTGCTGGTCACCCACGGTTTCGGCAAGATCACCAATCCGTTCGGCGCAGCCGGCATGGTGGAAAGCCTCGGCTTCTATCCGGGCGTCTTCTGGTCGCCGCTGCTCTCCGCCACGGAATTTTTCGGCGGCATCCTCGTCGCCATCGGCCTCTTCACCCGCCCGGCCTCCTTCGCAGCGATGATCGTGCTTCTGGTCACCGTCTATTTCCACGGCATCGCACAGAACCAGGGTCTCGCCGGTGCGGAAAAATCCATTCTCTGGGCAGCGATCTTCCTGTTCTTCGCCCTGCGCGGCGGCAATAGCCAGTCGGTCGACGCCCGCCTCGGCCGGACATTCTAACTTCGCTATCAGGGCTGAGCCTCTCCGGGGCTCAGCCTTTTCCTTCGAGCACCAGCCGTACGACTGTGCCGAGATCGGCCTCGGCAAACCCAAGCGCCGCCGCATTCTCGAAGCTGGCGCGTGCCGCCTCGATGGCCGGCGTTGCGACGCCAAGGCCGCGGGCAAGGTCGAGAACCACCCCCATGTCCTTCAGCACGCCGGAGACCGGAAAGCCGACTGCCTCGGTCTCGCCGAGTATGACCGGAAGCCGGGACCGCATGGCCGGGCTCGCCGCCGGGCTGCCGGACAGGATCTCGATCATCTTGTCGCGCCCGAGCCCCGCCTTGCCACCAAGCTCGACGGCTTCCTTCATGATCTGCCACAGCCCCATCAGCATCATGTTGTTGACGAGCTTCGCAGATGCACCGTCGCCCAGCTTGCCGACGTGGTGAATACGGTTGGAAAGAACGTCGGCGACCGGCAGGAAACGCTGAAAATCCTTCTCCGCGCCGCCGATATAAAGGCCGACCGTGCCCGCCAGCAGCATTTCCGGCCCGCCGGAGATCGGCGCGTCGAGAAGCGCCGCACCCGCCTTGCCCATCGCATCGTGATGGGCGCGCAGCGTCTCGGGACTGACGGTGCTGGTATCGACGATCAGCTTGCCGGTGATATCGG
Source organism: Neorhizobium sp. T25_13 (assembly GCF_002968675.1). Classification (NCBI taxonomy): domain Bacteria; kingdom Pseudomonadati; phylum Pseudomonadota; class Alphaproteobacteria; order Hyphomicrobiales; family Rhizobiaceae; genus Neorhizobium; species Neorhizobium sp. T25_13. The sequence continues at coordinate 49,911 of NZ_PVBI01000009.1, read as the reverse complement.
CGGCGGTGAGTTCACTGAGCATCGCGTGCACCGCTGCATCGTCGAGCAGTGCCAGGATGACGATATCCGAAGCATCGAGAAGTGCAGCCAGGTCGACTGAGGCAGAGATTCCAAGGGCCGTCGCCGTCTCGGGCGCTAGACCGCTGCGTGTCCATCCCGCCACTGCAAAACCCTGCATTGCAAGGCGTTCCGCCATGGCGCTGCCCATCCGGCCGAGGCCGACGATACCAATGCGCTCTTTTGTCATGCGTTTGATCCTGCTCATGTCGTGTTCGCGAACTTTAAAGCAGAACATGCCGGTCTCGTCTTCTTCATTTTGCATTGCGGGAGGGCCGGGGAATATTTCATATTCGACATGCGTAATCTGAGGGAGCCCGGACGGAAGATGAGCGAAATATTCGAGGGCGGCTGCTTCTGCGGCAAAGTGCGTTATCGCATGCATGGGCGGCCGATGTTCATCCATTGCTGCCATTGCATCGATTGCCAACAGCAGACGGGCGGCGCCTTTGCGATCAATGCGCTGATCGAAGCCGACCGGGTGGAGATCACTGAGAGCCAGCCGGTCGCAGTGGCGATGAAGACCGATAGCGGCCTGCCCCACGATATCTACCGCTGCCCGCAATGCCAGACAGCGGTCTGGAGCGACTACGGCCGGCGCCAATGGATGCTGTTCGTCCGGGTCCAGACGCTCGAAAGGCGCTCCGAATTCTCACCGGACGTGCATATCTTTACGCGCTCGAAAGTCGGCTGGGTGGGCCTGCCGGAAGGCGCTAACGTCTTCGATGAATATTATAGTACGAAGAGGATGTGGCCGCCCGAAAGCCTCGCACGGCGCGAGGCCGCCCGGGTCAAGGCCGAGGCGGAACGCTGAAGCGGGAAGGGTCACGAGACGGGATGGCGAGCGAACGCGAAAAGATGGCGGCCGGCGAGTGGTATTGCTGCCTCGATCCGGAACTCGACGCGCTGAGGGACAAGGCGCGGATGGCCGTGCATGCGCATAACACCATGCCGCCCGCCGACCGGGGTGCGATGGCGCCTGCCCTGCGCACGCTGTTCGGTGCAGCGCCCGACGCATTTCTGGAAGCCCCCTTCCACTGCGCCTACGGCTTCAACGTCTTTCTTGGGCAAGGCGTCTATCTGAATGCCGGCTGCACGATCCTCGACACCGCACCGGTCAGAATCGGTGCCCATTCGATGCTAGGGCCGGGCGTCCAGCTCTATTGCGCCGATCACCACCGCGACCCCGTCCTGCGCGCCCAAGGTCTTGAGGTCGGCCGCCCGATCAGCATTGGCGCCAACGTCTGGATTGGTGGCGGCGCGATCATTCTAGGCGGCATCACGATCGGCGACGGGGCGATCGTCGGCGCAGGTTCCGTCGTCACGCGGGACGTGCCGCCGGCCGCCACGGTCGTGGGAAATCCGGCGAGGTCGATCATCCCGCGCGACTGATTTCAGAACATCTCCGCGCGTAAAGATTGGATTCAGCATTTTTTGGTAATTTTCCGTTAGCAATTCCTGTCGGGGTTTATCGACGGCGGGGGCGGCCGTCTTTGTTGTCTTGCGTACGGGTTTCAAAATGCGTTTATCGGCTGTGCCAGCACTCCTTGTCACCTGCCTCGCTTTGGCGGGCTGCGCCTCGGCATCCGGTCCGGACGAGCTGGTCGCCGGCGTCGCCACCCAAGAGAAAACAGGCTCGGTCGATCTGCCCGCCCCCGTCCCGTCGGTCGGTGTCGGCAAGACCGCGCGGATCGGCGCGCCGCAGTCGCCCCAGCAGCAGACCTTACCGCAGCAGCAGGAGATCGCCTGGAACGGTGCGATGCCGGCGCCGCAGGCCTTCGTGCGGGAAACGACGGTCGGCATGCCGCTTCCAGCCGAGCGGCCGGTCGCCATGCTGGTGCCCGACCAGCCGGCGCTGGAAACCGTACCTCACAGGGGGCGCCTGCAGATCTACAGCCGCCAGTTCCGCGATGCCAAGCCGATCAATTTTGGTAGGGTTTCGCCGAGAAGCTATCCGGTGCACGGCGTCGACGTGTCGCGCTGGCAAGGCGACATCGACTGGGCGAAGCTTCGCACCCAGGGCGCCAACTTCGCCTATATCAAGGCGACCGATGGCGGCGACCATCTCGATCCGATGTTCAGGACCAATTGGCGAAGAGCCAAGGAGGCGGGCATCCGGCGCGGCGCCTACCATTTCTTCTACTGGTGCCGCACTGCCGGGGAACAGGCCGACTGGTTCATCCGCAACGTGCCCCGCGATCCGGACGCTCTGCCGCCGGTGATCGACGTCGAATGGAACGGCGAGTCGAGTTGCAAGGCGAAACTCTCCCGCGCCCGGGTGCTAGAAAAGATGCAGGTCTTCATGGACAAGCTGGAGCGTTATTACGGCCAGCGGCCGATCATCTACACGGCGCCGGATTTCTACGAGGACAACCTGTCGGGCGAACTGCTCAACTATCCGTTCTGGCTGCGCGCCGTCGCCCAGCATCCTTCCAAGGTCTATCCGGGCCGCAGGTGGCTGTTCTGGCAATATTCCGGCTCCGGCCTGTCGCACGGCGTCGACGGCAAGATCGACCTCAACGTCTTCCACGGATCGGAAGAGCAGTGGCACAACTGGGCCTCGCCGCGCACGACGATCGCACAGAATTAGACGCCGACAACGAGGCCGGCGAAAGAACAAGCGCGCAGGACCTGTGAAACCGGCCCCGCGCGCTCCCTGGAGGTTACATCAATGCGGCCGGATTACAGCCGTGCCTCGAGGACGAGGTTGAACGGCGTTGCCATCGCCCGCCGGAAGCGGGTGAAACCGGCCTTGTAGAAAATCTCCCGCAGCCTTGCTTCGCCGGCTTGCGCGCCGAGCACCATGTGGCCGCCGTCGGAAATCGCATGGGCGCAGCAGATCGTCGTCGACGCAGCGTAATACATGCGGGCGACGGGCGAGATGTTGTCGTCGACGCGGTCGTTGGCGAAGGGCTCGACGAGCATCACCGTACCATCCGGCGCAAGCGTTCTCGCCGCATGCCGGGCTGCCGCCAACGGGTCGCCCATATCGTGCAGGCAATCGAAGAAGCAGATCAGGTCATAGCCCTTGCCGGGATAGTTTTCGGCGCGTGCCGTCTCGAACGCGACCCGTCCGGTGACGCCCGCGTCTGCGGCGATCTTGCGGCCTTCGTCGAGGGATACCCGATGCGTATCGAAGCCACGGAAACGCGAGGCCGGGAAAGCCTGCGCCATCAGCACCGTGGAGTGGCCATGGCCGCAGCCGACATCCGCCACCGAGGCACCGGCCTTCAGCTTGTCGACCACGCCATCGAGGGCCGGCAGCCATTCCGGGACCAGGCTTGCCTTGTAGGCATTGCGATAGAGCGAGGCTACACCGCAATAAAGCCGGCCATCATGATCGCCCCAGGGAATGCCGGAACCCTTGCGAAAGGCCTCCAGCGCCTTTTCCTCATCCGACCACATGGAAGCCGGCACGCCCCAGGCAGCGGCAAGGAAGACCGGGCTATCCTCGTTGGCAAGCACCAGCGCCTGTTCCGGGGTAAGTTCGAAGCTGTCGCTGACGGCATGAAACAGAACATAACCGCCGGCAACCTGCGAATTCAGCCACTCGCGGATGTAACGTTCGGCGCAGCCGGTGCGGCTTGCTAGCTCGTGGGCACTGAGCGGTCCGGCCCCGGCCATTGCCTTATAGAGCCCGAGACGATGGCCGATACTGACCATAACGCCTCCGTACCCCGCCGACAGATCGCCGATGGCGCGGGAAACGATCGCGTCCAACTTGGCCGGATCGATCTCGTTCGTCTTGACGTAGTCCATATTGCTATCTCCTGTTCCTTCATCGGAAATTGATGATGGCAAAGGATCGCAGGTCCGACCCGGTTCGGGCAGAGCGGGAAAATCCACAATCGGGCCGTTTGCGCCATTCTCAGGCTCGGTGTACGGATTTGATCATTGGAGGGATCGTTATGCCGCGTGAGGCGACCGGGACAAGTTTGAAGCCGCTGCATGTAAGCTTGGTGGCCATTCCCGATGCCGTGGTCTCGACGCTGAGCGGCGTCTTCGACGTGATGAACGCCTTTTCCGTCCTGCCGCCGCCGGACGTTGCGATAACCCGCCCGTTCGAAGTCCAGATCGTCGGCATAGAGGTCGGGCCGCTGACCCTCGCGAGCCTGGTGCCGGTCACCGTCCAGCGCAGCATCGCCACGCTTGAGGCGACCGATATCGTCATCGTCCCGTCGATCCTGCTGAGGCCGGACGGCTGGCGGAAAGGCCGTTATCCGGAGCTGGTCGACTGGGTAAACCGGATGCATGCGGGCGGCGCGCTGATATGTTCGGCCTGTTCGGGCATTTTCCTGCTGGCCGAGACCGGCCTCTTCGACGGCGCCGATGCGACCGTGCATTTCGGTTATGCCGGTACCTTCGCGGCCGCCTTTCCGCAGGTGTCGATCCATCCCGAACGGGTGCTGGTGGTTTCCGGACGGCGCGAGGAGCTGATCAGCTCGGGCGCTTCGATGACCTGGCACGATCTCGTTCTTTACCTCATCGCGCGCCATATGGGCGCCGCTGCCGCCCGATCGATCGCGCGCTACTTCGCACTGCAATGGCATCAGGACGGGCTCGCCCCCTATATCGTCTTCGAAGGCCGCAAGGACCATGGCGACACGGCGATCCAGGCGGCGCAGGATTGGGTCGCAACCCACTTTTCCGTCGCAAACCCGCTCGAGGAGATGATCCTGCGGGCTGGCCTTACCGAACGCACCTTCAAGCGTCGGTTCACGGCTGCAGCAGGCGTCAGCCCGATCGCCTACGTGCAGCGCCTGAGGATCGAGGAGGCCAAGCGCCGGCTGGAGGGGACGGAAGCTTCGGTCGACGAGATCAGTTGGCAGGTCGGTTATGAGGAGCCCGCCTTCTTCCGCCGTCTGTTCAAGCGTGTCACGGGCCTCGCACCCGGCGCCTACCGGCGGCGTTTCCAAATCCCGGATTTTGCGCGCTCGGACAAGAATACCTGACGACCGAAGTCCCGGCCGGCAGCTCTCACCCCATCATTGACCCAGGGCGTCGAGCGCCCGTCCGAGGCTCCGGAATATCCTCGCATCCTCCGACTGCGCCACGTTGAAGCGCAGGAAGCTGCCGGCGTTCTGGGAGAGGCTGAATGCGTTGCCGGGGGCCAGCACGATATTGTCGGCAAGGCAGGCGCGCGCCACATCCGCCGCCTCTATCCCGTTCGGAAGCCTGCACCAGAGAAACAGGCCGGCGCGCGGCTGCAGCCAGGGCCTGATGCCGAGCGTTGCAAGACGCCCCGTCGTCGCCTCCATTGCCCGGGACAGCCTGACGCGCAGTTCTTCCAGATGTTTCCTGTAGCTGCCATCGGTCAACAGCAGCAATACGAGCTCGGAGGACAGCCGGCCCGCAGCGAAGCTCGTGGCAATCTTCAGGTCGACCAGACCCTCGATCCATTCCCGCTTGGCGGCGATGAAGCCGCAGCGCACCGAAGCCGACAGCGTCTTCGAAAAGCTGCCGATATGCACCACCCGGTCGAGCCCGTCGAAGGCGGCCAGACGCGGCGCCGGCTCATGCTCCAGATCGGCGAAGATATCGTCCTCTATGACCGTCAGCCCGGCCCGGTCGGCGAGTTTCAGGAGCCGATGCGCTACAACCGGCGAAAGCGTCGCGCCGGTCGGATTGTGGATCGCCGAATTGGTGATGTAGAGCCGCGGCTTGTGCTCCTCGATCGCCTTTCCGAATGCCTCGATATCCGGCCCGGCCGGTGTCATCGGCACGCCGACGACTTTTGCGCGATGCGCACGCAGCAGGGCGTGGAAATTGAAATAGCATGGATCGTCGACCAGAACCGCATCGCCCGGCTCGATCAGAAAACGGCAGAGAAGGTCGATGGCATGGGTGCCGGATTCGGTGAGGATGATCTGGTCCGGAGCCGCTGATATGCCATGCTCCCCCATCCGGCGGGAGAGGAGTTGCCGCAGCGGCGGCGAGCCAAGCGGCGTGCCGTAGTCCGACAGGACCCGGTCCTCGCTGCGCGACAGGCTGCGCAAAGCCCTTCGGATCGCCGCCTCGGGCATCCAGGAGGACGGCAGCCAGCCACAGCCGGGCTTCAACAGGTCGCCATCCTCCAGCGCCTGGCGCGACACCCAGAACGGATCGATTGCCCGGTCGAGCTTCGGGCCGATCTCGGAAAGCGACAGCGGTGCCAGCGGGCTCGAGACGTAGAAACCCGACCCCGGCCGAGAGCGGATCAATCCTTCCGCGGCCAGCCGCTCATAGGCTTCCACTACGGTCGAGGCGGAGACATGCATCGCCTTGGCAAAGGCCCGCACCGAAGGAAGCCGCGCGCCGGGCACCAGTCCGCGGCCGGCGATACGGCTGCGGATCTCCGCCATGACGGCCCCGATACGCTGGCCGCCGCCCTTCTGTTCCGCCCTTGCATCCACCGTACTGCTCCACAAACCATAACAGTTTCTGGAAATTGTATCGCATTGTCTCTGGTGCCGCCATGGCTTCCGGCCGATAGCGGGAAAATACCCAAGGAATGCCTGCGATGAACGTCCAAGGGAGGCGTTCAAGGGCAAGGCTTGGAAATCAGGAGACTTTCGATGAACAACACGACAAGCGGCTGGATCAGCGGTTTCGTTGGCGTTTTGATCTTCAGCGGGTCGCTTCCCGCCACCCGCATTGCCGTTGCGGATTTCGATCCGCTGTTCCTGACCGTGGCGCGGGCCACGATCGCCGGGCTGCTCGCCATATGCCTGCTGCTGGCCTTTCGCGAAAAACGCCCGGCCCCGTCCGATCTTCTGCCGCTCGCCATCGTCTCGCTCGGCGTCGTCATCGGTTTTCCGCTGCTCACGGCGCTGGCGCTGAAACATATCACCTCGGCTCACTCCATCGTGTTCGTCGGCCTGCTGCCATTGTCGACGGCGATCTTCGGGGTACTGAGGGGTGGCGAACGCCCGAAGGCCGTCTTCTGGTTGTTCTCCTGCCTCGGCAGCGCCATTGTCGCCGGCTTCGCGCTGTTTCAGGAAGAGGCCGCCTCCTCGGTCGGCGATCTCCTGATGCTGGGGGCGATCATCGCCTGCGGGCTCGGTTATGCGGAAGGCGCCAGCCTGTCGCGCAAGCTCGGCGGATGGCAGGTCATCTCCTGGGCGCTGGCACTTTCCCTGCCTGTGATGCTGACCCTGTCGATCGCCGCGATGCCGGTCTCCCTGCCCGATCTCGACAGCACGTCCTGGTTCGGTCTTGGCTATGTCTCGCTGTTCAGCATGCTGATCGGATTCATCTTCTGGTATCGCGGCCTGGCGCTCGGCGGCATTGCCGGGGTAAGCCAATTGCAGCTTCTTCAGCCCTTTTTCGGCCTGGTTCTGGCGGCCGCACTTCTCGGCGAAAAGGTCAGTCTCGGCATGTTCGCCGCGACGCTTGCGGTGGTTGCCTGCGTGGCAGGCGCCAAGAGATTTGCCCGTTAATTCGGCACGACCTGCTTGCGGCGTTCACGAATTCGGGAACCAAACGCGTACCGAGGCATTATCCGGCTGCAGAAGGAGGAAGCAAGCATGACTTTTGATCCCAATGACAGAAAGTTCGAGACCCGTGATCCGGACCTCCGGGCCACTGAAGTCCGGAGCAGCACCTCTTCGTGGGTACCGTGGGTAGCCGTGATCGCCGTCATTCTGGTCGGCGCTTTCGTATGGTCGCAGATGGGCGGTTCCTCGACCGATCCGCAGACTACGTCTTCGACCAACCCGCCGGTAACCGACAACTCCACGTCGTCCCCTGCACCGGCTCCAATGACCCCGGCAGCTCCGCCGGCTAACAATGCCACTCCGGCAACTCCGCCGGCTGGCGGCGCGACTGGCGGCACCGGCACGCAGCCGTAAGCCTCGCGCTCGAGAGATCAACAAAGCCGCCCGCTTTCGAAGCGGGCGGCTTTTCTGTTGGTGCAATTAAAGCTCTATCTCGCCCGGCGCCGTCTGCGGCCAGCGCTGCAGCGCCTGCCGGCCGACCTCGGTGAGCCCATAGACGCCCTTGTCGATGCGCTCGAACCAGCCGTAATAGTTGGCGCGCAGGATCGTGCCAGCGGTAGGCGCCGCCTGCTTCATGTCGCGCGGTCTGAGCGGGCCGCCGCTAAGCGCCGAAGCACAGGCAAGTGCTTGCTGGCGATAGGCGGTCATGACCGGGACCTTGGTGCTGCCGCCGACAGCCGGATCGCCTTTGCGCTTACGATGTTCCTTGAGCAGCCGCGTGCGCCGTTTCGGATTGGTGCGCGGCATCGGCGAGACCGAACTGACCAGCACGCTGACCTCACCCTGATCCGAGACGCCGAGCATGCCGATCCCGAGCCGGCGGCAGAGATCGCGATACCGTTTGTCCGCCTCGCGTCCCCTGCCCTTGGCGGAAACCCGCGCAGCGATCCACACCTCGTCCGAAACCCCGGCCCGGTCGACCGCCTGCAGGATCAGTTCGAGATTGAAGGTGAGCTTCAGCTCGCAGATCACCACGACTGGTGGATCCGTCTCGCTCAACCCCACCAGATCGCAGCCGCACACCTCCCCCTTCACCTCGTATCCGAAGCTTTCGAGGAAGGTTTTGACGGGGAGATAAAGCGAAGTTTCCATGCGGTCCGGCGGCGTGAATCAGTGGGTGGAGACTATCACATCACCCCAACCTGCGCCGCGTGGAGCCTGGTATAGGCACCGCGCTTGGCGATCAGGTCCTGGTGGGTGCCCTGCTCGAGAATGCCGTTGCCGTCGATGACGACGATGCGGTCGGCGCCCTGGATGGTGGCGAGGCGGTGGGCGATGATCAGTGTCGTGCGGCCTTGCGAGAGCTCGGCAAGCGAACGCTGGATGGCGCGTTCCGTCTCGGTATCGAGCGCCGAGGTTGCCTCGTCGAGGATCAGGATCGGCGGGTTTTTCAGGAACATGCGGGCGATCGCGACGCGCTGTTTCTGGCCGCCGGAGAGTTTCACGCCGCGCTCGCCGATCACCGTGTCGAGCCCCTGCGGCAGGCCCGCGAGCATCTCTTCGAGCCTTGCCTGGCGCGCCGCCTCGACAATATCCACCTCGCTGGCGCCGAGGCGGCCATAGGCGATGTTCTCGCGGATCGTCCCGCCGAACAGGAAGACGTCCTGCTGGACGATGCCGATCTGCTGGCGCAGCGACACCTTGGTCATTGCGCGGATATCGATGCCGTCGATGGTGATGCTTCCGGCACCGATCTCGTAGAAGCGCGGCAACAGCGAGCAGATCGTGGTCTTGCCCGCGCCCGAAGGCCCCACGAAGGCGATCGTTTCGCCGGCGCGGATCGAGAGGTTGACGTTTTCGAGCACCGGTTTGTCCGGGCTGTAACCGAAGGAGACGCTCTGATAGGCGATTTCGCCCCTGAGGTGATCGACGTCGACCGCATCGGGAGCATCGGCGATATCCGGTTCGGTATCGATCAATTCGGCGAAGCGGCGGAAGCCGGCAATGCCTTTCGGATAGGTCTCGATCACCGAATTGATCTTCTCGACCGGGCGGAAGAATACCCCGACCAGCAGCAGGAAGCCGATGAAGCCGCCGGCGGTCAGCTCGCCCGACAGCACGAAATAGGCACCGGCAATCATCACCACCATCTGGGTCAGCCGCATGCTCATGTAGCTGAGCGAGCTGCTCGCCGCCATCAGCTTGTAGGCATCGAGCTTGACGCGCCGGTAGTTCTGGTTGTCCTTTTCGAAAAGCGCGCGCTCGTGGCTCTCGTTGGCGAAAGCCTGGACCACACGGATGCCGCCGACATTTTCCTCGATGCGGGCATTGAAATCACCGACGCGACCGAAGAGACGGCGGAAATTATCGGTCATTCGGCCGCCGAAATGGCTCGTCACCCAGGCGGTCAGCGGCACGACGACGGCCGTGATCATCGCCAGCTGCGGATTGACCGAGAACATCAGCGCGAGAGCGCCGACAAAGGTCATGATGGCGATGAACAGGTCTTCCGGCCCGTGATGGGCGACCTCGCCGATCTCTTCCAGGTCCTTGGTGAGGCGCCCGACGATATGGCCGGTCTTCTGATTGTCGAAATAGCTGAACGAGAGCTTTTGCAGATGGTTGAAGGCGGCCCGGCGCATGTCCGTCTCGATATTGATGCCGAGCATATGGCCCCAATAGGTAACGATCGCCATCAGGCCGGTATTGATCGCGTAAATCACCAGCAGCACTGCCGATGCGAGCAGGATCAGCAGCCATTCGTGGCTGAGGAGAAGCCGGTCGACGAACAGCTTCACCGCCATCGGAAAGCCGAGTTCCAGCACGCCCGAAATGATCGCGCAGCCGAAATCCAGGATGAAAAGCCCGCGGTATGGCCGGTAATAGGCAAAGAAGCGACGAAGCATCGGACACTCTATGAAATCAATAGATGAGCAGCAGTGGCAAGTTTTTGAACCCCGCTTAGCCGGGTTCGCCGGCGAGGTAAACCTCCGCTCTACTGATCGCCCGGACAATGGATACAGGATAGATATCAGGCGCGGCGGCCGCGCAACAGGATGCGGGCCGAGGTATGCGGTTCGGCGAGCTGATCTGCCTCCAGCGAGGCGAACAGCCAGTCGATGAAGACCCGCACGATCGGTGCCGAACGCATGGCTGGCCGGCAGGCGACGTAAAAGGCATCGTTGGCCGGAACGCTCAGGTCGAAAGGCACGACCAGCTCGCCGCGGGCAATCAGCTTGCTGGCGGTGATCGTGTCGCCGAGCGCGATCCCCTGGCCGTGCAGCGCGGCTTCCGTCGAAAACCGCGCGTCGCCCATGAAATATTGCTGCCGGCGCGGCAGGTCGACGGCGTCGGCGGCGGAAAGCCAGGTGTTCCACTCGCGCCCGTCCGCGTCGCCATGCAGCAGGACATGGTCTTCGAGATCGCGCATCGAGCGCAGCGGCCGGCTGTTGAGCAGGGTCGGGCTCGCAACCGGGAAAAGCTGCAGGTTGCTCCAGAGCCGCGTCCAGGCATCCGGCCAGTTGCCGTCACCATAGAGAACGGCGACGTCGACATCCGAGGAATGCAGCACGGCCGGATCGTTGGAGGCGGCAAGCTTCAGCCTGACGCCGGGAAACTGTTCGGTGAAGGAATTGAGGCGCGGGACGATCCAGAAGGACAGCAGCGCCGGCACGCAGGTGATCGACAGCTCGCCTGATGTCGCCGGCCGCTTCATCTGCGCGGTCGCGGCGGCGATCTCGCCAAATGCCTGGCTGACCGCCGGCAATAACAGCGCGCCCTCCGAGGTGAGCTTCAGTCGCTTGGCGCCGCGTTCGAACAGCGAGACCTGCAGCGAGCTTTCCAGCGCCTTGATCTGGTGGCTGACCGCGCCGTGGGTGACGTTGAGCTCCCGGGCCGCTGCAGAAACCGAGCCGCGGCGGGCCGTGGCCTCGAAGGCGCGCAGCGGATTGAGGGGCGGCAGGCGGTTGCTCATCTTGGTCCCGGACCGATCGTCGAATTGATCTTAAGTGTTAGTTTTTCTCACAGCCACTGCTAGAACAATCTCAATTGCTTTTCCACCCGCACCTGACGGATAATGATGAAAACAAGGGCGGTAAGCCCAGTGGAACAAAAATTAGGCTGCACACAAGCGGCTGGCAGACAGGCGAGGCGATCATGACATTCGACGCGAAGAAGCTCGACGAATTGCGCGCAAAATATCTCGACAGCCCCGGCGGCGAGATTTTCGATCCGAAATTCAAAAAGGTCGGCGAGAAGATCTTCGACAAGGCCGGCACCCGCGTCGCGCCCTATGCGGGCATTCCCACGCTTCTCGATGCGCCCTACAGGCCGCTCGATGCGGAGAACCCGGATTTCGGCGACTTGCAGGTGGCGATGGTCGGCATGCCCATGGATCTCGGCGTCACCAACCGCCCGGGCTCGCGCTTCGGACCGAGGGCGCTGCGCACGATCGAGCGCGTCGGCCCCTATAACCACGTGATGGAATGCGCGCCGATTTATGAACTGAACGTCGCGGATATCGGCGACGTGGCCTTCCGCAGCCGCTATCGGCTGGAAATGAGCCATGACGACATCGAAAAGCGCGTCGGCCAGATCGTCGATGCCGGCGTGCTGCCGCTCTCGGTCGGCGGCGACCATTCGATCACCCATCCGATTCTGAAGGCGGTCGGCAAAAAGGCGCCTGTGGGCATGATCCATATCGATGCCCATTGCGACACGAGCGGCTTTTTCGACGAGACCAAGTTCCACCACGGCGGCCCCTTCCGCAACGCGGTGCTCGACGGCGTGCTCGATCCCACCCGGACGATCCAGATCGGCATCCGCGGGGCTGCCGAATATCTGTGGGAGTTCTCCTACGAGTCCGGCATGACCGTCATCCACGCCGAGGAAGTGACCGGTATGGGGCTGCCGGCGATCATCGAGAAGGCCAGACAAATCGTCGGCGACGGCCCGACCTATGTCTCCTTCGATATCGACAGCCTCGACCCGAGCTTTGCGCCCGGTACGGGCACACCGGAGATCGGCGGGCTCACCACCCGCGAAGTGCTGGAGTTGATCCGCGGCCTCAAGGGCATCAACATCGTCGGCGGCGACGTGGTCGAGGTGGCGCCGCAATATGACGCGACCAACAACACGGCCCATGCGGGCGCTCAGATATTGTTCGAAATCCTGAGCCTGATGGTCTTCAGCCCTTCCGTGAAGGGCCGCGCCTGACATAAACTGCATTCAACAAGGGAACTCGCCGGCCGGCGAAGCACCGGCAGGCCTAAAAAACAAAGGAGAACATCATGCGTGACATTCTGAATGCCAAACTGGGCCGCCGCAGCGTGCTCGGTGCCGGCCTCGCCGGCGCCTCCATGCTGGCCATGCCCTCGGTGCTGCGCGCCCAGGACAAGTCGCTGAAGGTCGGCGTCTATGGCGGCTTCTTCAAGGATTCGTTCGACAAGAACATCTTTCCTGACTTCACCAAGGCGACCGGCATCGCCATCGAATCGGTCGCCGAGCCGACCGGCGAAGCCTGGCTGGTTCAGCTCGAACAGGCCGCCAAGGCGGGTGCCGCTCCGGCCGACGTCTCGATGATGTCGCAGGTCGCCATGCTGAAGGGTCAGACAACCAAGCTCTGGGCGCCGCTCGACGCCGCCAAGCTGCCGAATTCCAAGAACCTCATCGACAACTTCGTCAACAAATATCCGGACGGCAAGATTGCCGGCATCGGCGCCGTTTCCTGGTACATCACGCTGGTGACCAATACGCAGGCCTACAAGGAAGCCCCGACCTCCTGGGCAGCCCTGTGGGACAAGGCGAATGCCGACAAGCTCGGCCTCCTGGCGCTCGTCTCCAACTCCTTCCTGCTCGAAGTGACGGCAAAGACCTTCATGGGCGGCACCAAGGCGCTCGATACCGACGAGGGCATCCTCAAGGCGCTCGAAAAGCTCGCGGAAGTGAAGCCGAACGTCCGCCTCTGGTATCGCGACGAAGCGCAGTTCGAACAGGCGCTGAAGTCGGGCGAAATTCCGATGGGCCAGTATTACCACGACGTCACAGGCCTTGCCGCGTCGCAAGGAAGCCCCGTCCGCTCGACCTTCCCGAAGGAAGGCGGCATCCAGGACAGCGGCTGCTGGGCGCTGTCGCGTGCCTCGAAGAAGACCGAGGAAGCGCATACCTTCATCAACTACATGTGCCAGCCGGCCATCCAGGCGACGCTGTCGCGGAAAGTCGGCACCTCGCCGACCGTCAAGCGCGACCTGCTCGACCTCACCGCCGACGAATTCGCCTCGGTCTCCTCCGATATCGAGCCGATCATCCCGCGTTACGATCTCTACCAGACCAAGTCCGACTTCCTGAACCAGAAGTGGACGGAGATGATCGCAGGGTGATTTGAATCCGTATAAGGTCGAAGCCGGAAGCCCCCTCACCCGGCCTCCGCTTCGCTCGGCCACCGACCGGGGACGAGCCACTTGTCTCGTCCCGTCCTTCGGACCCCCAAGGGGAGAGGAGGGAAAAGCGAGGGTGCAGCACAAATATCTTCTCCCCAGCGGGGAGAAGGTGCCCGAAGGGCGGATGAGGGGGTGACGCCATACCTCTCATCTATCCAACCAGGCGGAACTCACCTGCGGAGACCGAATGTCCGGATTGAACCTCAACCATGTGACGAAGCAGTTCGGCAACTTCACGGCCGTCAACGACGTGAGCCTGTCGGTTCCGGATGGCACGTTCGTCTGCCTGCTCGGGCCGTCCGGCTGCGGCAAGACCACGCTGATGCGGATGATCGCCGGCCTCGATCTGCCGACCAAAGGTTCGATCGAGCTCGGCGGCGCCGATATCACCGCGGTACCCACCCACAAGCGCGACCTCGGCATGGTCTTCCAGTCGCTGGCGCTGTTTCCGCACCTGACGGTCGGCGAGAACATCGCCTATTCGCTGCGCATCCGCGGCGTGGCCAAGGACGTACAGAAGAAACGCGTCGACGAGCTGCTGGCAATGATCCACCTTCCGGGCTTTGCCGACCGTTCGGTGGCAAAACTCTCCGGCGGCCAAAGGCAGCGCGTGGCGATCGCAAGGGCGCTCGCCATCTCGCCGAAGCTTTTCCTGCTCGACGAACCACTGTCGGCGCTCGATGCGAAACTGCGCGAGGCGATGCAGGTGGAACTGCGCCAGCTGCAGCAGCGGCTCGGCATCACCACCATCGTCGTCACCCATGACCAGCGCGAGGCGATGACCATGGCCGATACGGTCGTCGTCATGAACGGCGGCGAGATCCGCCAGGCGGCCGCGCCAGTCGATATCTACCGCCGCCCGGCCGACAGTTTCGTTGCCGATTTCATCGGCCAGACCAACCTCCTGCCCGTCGCAGCCGACAGCGCCGGTCGCGCCAGCGTGCTCGGCGAGGTGGTCGAGGGCATTTCGCTCCCTACTGGCGCGGCAAGAGGCATGCTGTCGGTGCGGCCGGAAGACGTACAGCTTACCGCGCCCGGCCATGGTGCGATTGCCGGCACCGTCACCTTCATCCGCGATCTCGGCGGCGCCATCGAAACCTTCGTGGAGGCGAGCGGCACCCAGGTGATCGCGGTGTCTTCGCCGCGCACCCGGCCGGACGTCTCGGTCGGCCAGAGCGTCGGCATAAGGCTCGATCCCGCCACCAGCGTGGTGCTCGCCAGATGAGACGCGAACCGCCGCAGCGTCTTGCCGATTACGGGCCGCTCTTTTTTCCGGCGGGCATGCTGATCGTATTCTTCGTGGTGCCGTTCGCCACGATGATCGCGGTGTCCGTCTTTCAGCGTGAACAGGGCGGTTTCTATACGCCCGCCTTCGTATTCGACAACTACGCCCGCTTCCTCAGCCTGTTCTTCGGCAAGGTCCTCGGCTTTTCGCTGTTCCTGGCGATCGCCGTCGCGGCGGCCTGCGTCGTGATCGGCATTCCCTTCACCTATCTCCTCTCCCGCTCGCCTCGAAGAATCCAGATCGTCTGGCTGGTGGCGCTGCTCTCCATCCTGTCGCTGTCGGAAGTGATGATCGGCTTTGCCTGGTCGACGCTCTTCTCGCGCACCGCCGGCATCACCAACCTGCTTGTCTGGCTGGGGCTGATGGCCCAGGCCCAGGCACTGACCCCGAGCTTCGGCGCGGTCATGACCGCCATGACCTACCAGGCCTTCCCCTATACGGTCCTGGTCCTCTATCCGGCGCTGGTGCGCCTCGACCCGACGCTGACGGAAGCGGCCCGCACGCTCGGCGCCTCGCCGGTCAAAGCCTTCTTCACCGTCGTGGTGCCGGCGCTGCGCAACACCATTCTGGCGACGCTGATCATGGTCTTCATCTTCGCGCTCGGCTCCTATCTGCTGCCGCAGCTTCTCGGAAGGCCGCAGCACTGGACGCTGTCGGTGCTGATCACCGATCAGGCGATCTACCAGTCGAACATGCCGTTTGCCGCCGCCATGGCCGTTTTCCTCGTGCTCGTGTCGCTGGCGCTGGTTGGCTTGGCACTTTATGCCGGACAGCAGAGGCAAGCGAAATGACAGCTCTCCGCCGCCTGTTCTTCTTCGTCGTCGGCCTGTTCCTGGCCCTGCCGCTGATCGTCGTCGCCGGCGTCTCGATCAATGCCCGCCAGACGCTCGCCTTTCCGCCGCAGGGCTTTTCGCTCTCCTGGTACGGCCAGATCTTCACCAATCCCGAATGGCGCAATGCGCTGGTCGCCTCACTGACCCTGGCTGCCTCCTCCGCGCTTCTGGCCCTGCTGATCGCCCTGCCGCTTGCCTGGTTCCTGTGGCGTCGGATAGCCCCCTGGGCCAACATCTTCCAGCTTCTGGGCGTCGCGCCCTTCACCCTGCCGCCGGTCATTACCGCGCTCGGGCTGCTCACCTTCTGGGCGACCACCGGCTTCTACGGCCAGGCCTGGACGGCGGTGATCAGCCACGGCATCTTCTTCGTCACCCTGCCGCTGGTCACCCTGTCGCTCGGCTTTTCGGCCATCGACCGTTCGCTGGTGGAAGCGGCCGCCACCATGGGCGCCGACGACCGCAAGATCTTCCGCACCGTCGTGCTGCCGCTGATCCTGCCCTATCTCGTTTCCGGTTACGCCTTTGCCTTCGTTCTGTCGCTGAACGAATATATCGTCGCCTACATGACCGTCGGCTTCACAATGGAAACCCTGCCGATCAAGATCTTCAATGCGCTGCGTTACGGCTACACGCCGACCATGGCCGCCGTGACGGTGCTGTTCCTGGTCATCGCGGCAGTCGTCTTCGGTCTGGTGGCCCGCTTCGGCGACCTGCCCAAACTGCTCGGGGCCATGTCGGACGAGCGCTAAAGGAACGAACCCATGAAGATCGCCGGTTTCCAGATGCAGCCCGTCGTCGGTGATATCGAGGCGAACCTCGCCAAGATCGAGACGGCTGCCGAAGAGGCCGCCGCCCAGGGCGCCGCACTGCTGATCACTCCGGAACTGGCGCTGACCGGTTATGGCGCGGCGGAGAAATTTCCCGATCTCGCCACGCCCGCGCACGGCCCGGTGACCCACCGGCTGTCGCAGATCGCCGCGAAACATGGTCTGGCGATCGTCGCGGGCTTTGCCGAAAAGACCTTCGAAAACACCTTCAACAGCGCCTTCTTCACCGACGGCAAGGGCCAGACCGCCGTTTATCGCAAATGCAACCTCTACGGTCCCTATGAACGCAAATGGTTCCGACAGGAGGATCGCCGCCAGGTTCTGGTGACGCTCGGGGGCATCAGGCTGGGTTTCCTGATCTGCTACGATGTCGAGTTTCCCGAAAACGTCCGGCAACTGGCAAAGGGCGGCGCCGATCTCGTCGTCGTGCCGACCGCGCTGCCGATCGGCTGGTCCGGTCAGTTCATCGCCGAGCACATGATCCAGGTCCGCGCCTTCGAGAACCAGGTTTTTGTCGCCTATATCAACCACTGCGGCTCCGATGATCTGTTCGCCTATGCCGGCCTTTCGCGGATTGCGGCACCGGATGGCAAGCTGATCGCCGAGGCACCCGCCAAGGGTGAGGCCCTGATCATCGCCGAGGTCGATCCGGCGGCCTACGCGCAGTCGCGGGCGGAAAACACCTATCTCGCCGATCTCGTTTGAGTCGCGGGCCGCCGGAGTAATGCAAAACTCCCATTTCCTTTGATAATGTTGTATAGCATTCGGCGTTACAGCATTCCGGGGGGAGGCATGACACGTATATTCCGGGCGCCGGCTTTTTATATCCAGGGTCCGGGGTCCTTGAACCTGCTTGGCGAAAAGGCGGCGACGCTCGGCCGTTCGGTCGTGGTAATCTGCGACGCCGTGGTGCTTCCCCATATCGAGGCGGATCTCACCGAGACCCTGAACCGGCAGGACATTTCACCCACCATCATCCCCTTCGATGCGGATGTTACATATCGGGAAATGGACCGTCTGGCCGAGCTGGTGCGGGCAAAGGGTGGAGAAGTGGTGGTCGGCATCGGCGGCGGGCGCACGCTCGACGTCGCCAAGGGTGTTTCGCGCCGCACCGGCCTGCCCTTTGTCAGCGTGCCGACGGTCGCTTCCACCGACGCGCCCTCGACCCGTGGCATCGTCATCTATGACGACCATCACAGGATGATCGCCGTCGAGCAGATGGACCAGAACCCGGCCTTCGTGATCGTCGACACCGCGATCATCGCCAGGGCCCCTGCCCGGTTGCTGCGCGGCGGCATCGGTGATGCGCTGACAGCAAAGTTCGAGACAGAAGGCGCCTGGAAGGGCACAGGTCTTTCCAAACAGGGCACCCGGCCCTTGAAAACGGGCGTGATGCTCGGCGATATCTGTTACCGGATGCTGCTCGAGCACGGGCCGGGTGCCATGCGGGTCGCCGGAACCGGCGAGGTGACGCCGGATCTCGAAGCCGTCGTCGAGGCGATCCTCTGGCTCAGCGCCGTCGCCTTCGAAAACACCGGTCTCTCCATTGCCCACGCGGTCGCGACCGAACTCGGCGCGATCGAGCCTGTGCAAAAACACTCGCTGCATGGCGAACATGCCGCCTATGGCACGCTGGTGCAGGCAATGGCCGAAGGCCGCCCCGAGGACGAACTGACGACCCTCTTCGGTTTCTACGACGAGATTGCCATGCCGCGCCGGCTTTTGGCGCTTGGTCTGCCGGAGGTCGGGGATGCGGCTATCGAAAATCTTGCCGCGGCCTGCGCGAAAAGCCCGTTCCTGGTCAACCAGGAGCGGATGCTCGATGCCGAGGATCTGGTCGCAGCCTTCCGCGCTGTGGAAAACTACGCTTAAAGCGGGCTCGACCTGCTGCAGATATAAATATAATCAACTGGGAACACAGGGGATTTAGGATGCCGTCAGATAAGACCAAGGCGCCGGAGGAATGGACCCAGCGCCGCATTCAATCGATCGAGGTCGGTTTCCAGGTCATCCGCGCCATGGAGGCGGCGAACGGACCGCTGCCGCTGCGCGATATCGCCGCCGCCGCCGGCATGCCGCCCAGCAAGGCTCATCTCTATCTCGTCAGCTTCGTCAAGGAAGGCGTCGCCTTCCAGGATCCGGTCACCGGGCATTACGGGCTCGGCCGCTTCGCGATCCAGCTCGGCCTGTCGGCCATCCGCCAGCTCGACGTGGTGGAATTCGCCCGTGAGGAACTGGCGGCGCTGCAGCGCACCGCCGGTTTCGCCACCTATCTTTCGCTCTGGGGCGATCGCGGCCCGGGCATCGTTTCCAAGGTGGACGGCGAGCGGCAGGGATCGCTTGCCGTGCGCCTCGGCTACGTGCTGCCGCTCCTCACTTCGGCAACCGGCCAGGTCTTCCTCACCTATCTCAACGAAAGCGAGACCATGGCGGTGCGGCAGGACGAGATCGCTGCAGCCAAACGGGGTGCGTCAGATGACACCGCCTCGCTCTCGCCGCGCGTCACCACGATCAAGGAAATCCAGAAGATCATCGAGACCGTGCGCCACCAGGGTTATGCGATGACGGTCAACAGCATCAATTCGAGCTTCGCCGCGATCGCCGCGCCGGTCTTCGACTATAGCGGCCGGATCGTCGCGACCATGACCGTGCTCGGCTCCGACAAACAGCTCGCCGGCCCCCGCAAGAAACCGACGATCGACGCCCTGATGGCCGCCGCCCACCGGCTTTCCGAACGGCTCGGCGCACCCGGCCGCGGGGCAAAGGGCGAGGACAACGTCAAGCCGCCCGCGCCGCCGAAGCCGACGCGGGCAAAGAGCACGGCAGTGCGCTGAGAATAATACGTGGGTGCACGGCGTCGGCCCACCTCGTTTGTGGGGGCGGATGCAAAGGGCTTTACGGTGCTACACCCGTCCTGTGATGGAATAGTCACAAACATGATCGGAAGATGAACTCAATTATCAAGTTGAACGTCTATAGGGCATGCGTGCTCATCTGCCTCGCGTCGATCGCCTATAAATGGCCAATCGCCGGTATGGTCATTGCCGGATGGTGGGGCGGCGCATTGATCGGCCTCTGGGCAAAGAAAATCCGTCCCTCCAACTTGGACAGGTCGACTTTCGAGATCATAAATTCCGGTAGCCTTGGCTTGTTGAGCGTATGGCTCGGTGTCTGGAATGGCTTTTACGTCTGGAAAGATCTAGATCACGATTATTGGCGAAAAGACCGTGAGTGAAAATTCCGGCCAAGCCAAGTCGTGACGTACAGCTGTGGCCATCGACTTCTGTTTCGCGTGTGGGATCGGGCGATGCCTAGATCTCACTCCCAATTGACCTCATCAAATTAATTAGTATACCTTACGATCTTCGGCTGGAGGAGCCGAGGAGGAGGATTTCATGCACGAGATCGATGCCGCCACCGTCGCGAAACGGGAAGAATTTTACGCGCGGCTCAAGCCGCACAACATGGCGCCCCTCTGGGAGGTGATGAAGGGCATGCTGCCGCCGGAGCCGGCTTCCAAGGCGCAGGCGCATCGCTGGCGTTACGACGACATCCGCCCGCTGATCCTCGAATCCGGCAGCCTGCTGACCGCCGAAGAAGCGGAGCGCCGGGTGCTGATCCTCGAAAACCCCGCCTTCCCGGCCCAGTCGCGCGCCACCTCGACGCTTTATGCCGGCATCCAGATCATCATGCCGGGCGAAGTGGCGCCGGCTCACCGCCATACGCCTTCGGCGCTGCGCTTCATGCTGGAAGGTTCGGGCGCCTATACGACCGTTGGCGGCGAGCGCACCCGCATGGCGTTCGGCGATTTCGTCATCACGCCCGTCTGGGCCTGGCACGACCACGGCAATGACGGTTCCGACCCGGCCGCCTGGCTGGACGGTCTCGACGTGCCGATGATCGCCTTTTTCGAAGCGGTGTTCCGCGAGGATTCCGACGATACCGAACAGGAACTGCTTCGGCCGGAAGGCGACTCGCTTGCCCGGTTCGGCTCCGGCATGATGCCGATCGGCGGCACCAGCCCCTATGGCCAGACGACGCCGATCTTCAACTATCCCTATGAGCGCAGCCGCGAAGCCCTCTACCGCGCCTCGCGTGGCGAAGAAATCGACGCCCATATCGGCACGACGCTGCGATACTCCAACCCGATCGACGGCGGCTGGACGATGCCGACCATGTCCGCATGGCTCAGTCACGTCCCGAAGGGCATGGAAACGGCGAAGATCCGCTCCACGGATCATATCGTCATGTGCATTGCCGAAGGCACCGGTTCGATCACGATAGGCGTGAAAACCTTCGACTTCGGCCCGAAGGACGTGATCGTCGTGCCCGGCTGGTCATGGCGCTCGTTCAAGGCCAGCGAGGACGTCGTCGTATTCTGCTTCTCCGACCGCGTAGCTCAGGAGAAGCTCGGCTATTTCCGCGAAGACCGCACCCGCGTCTGAGCGAACGAGATCAGGGAGAGAAATCATGCGTTTTTGTCGCTACGACGATAATCGTCTCGGCGTGGTCGTGGGCGATCAGGTGAAGGATGTCACGAGCATCCTCGATCGCCTGCCGAACTATCGTTACCCCTTGCCCCATGGCGACCAGTTCATGGCGCATTTCGCCGAGCTGCGGCCGGTCATGGAAGAAATGGCGAAGACCGCGCCGTCGAAGCCGCTATCCGAGGTCGCGCTTCTCAGCCCGATCGCCAATCCCGGCAAGATCGTCGGCGCGCCGGTCAACTACCGGCTCCATCTCGATGAAGTGCTGGACAGCGACCAGCTGCATCACGGCATGAAGATCAAGCCGATCGCCGAGGCGGGCGTGTTCCTGAAGGCGGTGAGCTCGCTGGTCGGCCCGTCGGAAGGCGTCGTGGTCGACTGGGCCGACCGGCGCACCGACCACGAGATCGAGCTCGCCGTCATCATCGGCAAAAAAGGATTTCGCGTGTCGGAAGCCGACGCGCTGGATTACGTTGCCGGTTACGCGATCTGTTACGACATCACCATCCGCGGCCCCGAAGAGCGCAGCTACCGCAAGTCGCTCGACACGTTCAGCGTGCTCGGACCTTATGTGGTCACCGCAGACGAGATCCCGAACCCGAACAATCTCGATTTCGAGCTGACGATCGGCGGCGAGAGCCGGCAGAAATCGAACACCAGCATGCTGATCTTCAACGTCCAGAAGCTGATCGAATTCGCCAGCAAGGCCTACACGCTTTATCCGGGCGACATCATCATGACCGGCACGCCGGAAGGAGTCGCCCCGATCGCTCCCGGCGACGTGCTGCACGGCACATTCGAAGGCATCGGTTCGATGGACGTGAAGGTCTACGGCAACTGGGACAAGACATGAGTTTGGAACCGAATGCACCGGCAGAGAGGGACGGTCATGCCGTCCTTCTCGACGGCGTCGTCGGCATCCGCATCCGCCGCCTGCAATCGCTGTTCGGCAGCCATTGGCAGAACTGGTTCCGCGCCCGTTCGCTTGCGGTAACCCCGGTCCAGGGCGGCGTGCTGCTCTTGATCCGCCGTTATCCCGGCATCAGCCAGATCGCGCTCGCGAGGCGGTTGCGCATCGAACCGCCGACGCTGGTCCAGACGCTTGGTCCCCTCATCAAACACAAACTCGTCGAACGCGACCGCGCCGCCGATGACGGCCGCGTCTATGAACTCCGCCTCACCGAAGCAGGGTTCGAAGCCGCCGCACTGGTGGAAACCTCGCTGCCGCTGCACGAGGCCGACCTGCTGCGGTTTTTGTCTTTGGAGGAGCGGCAAGCGTTTCTGGAACTGCTCGACAAGGCGATTGCCGGAGCAGAGGCGGCGATCGAGGGGCAGGAGAAGGTGGAGTAACGGGACTTGATACGGCTGCCCTAAGCTGCCCTCGTTCTCCTTTCCTTTATGGAGAGCCATTCCAACCTCTCCGCAGCTATCCTACCTCTCCGTCGTCATCCTCGGGCTCGACCCGAGGATCCATCCACGCGAAGTCCTTCGCGTGAAAAGAGCCCTTCGCCGCAGACGCGGCGCTGGATCCTCGGGTCGAGCCCGAGGATGACGGCCGTGGTTGGGCAGCCGCCACCAATTTTGAACCAGCGCATAACCCAACTCCATTTCTCAATTGCCACATAACAGGCAGCCTGATACGTTCCGTGCCTCTGGGAGGAGCTAGATCATGCGGTCATGGCAGGTATTCGAAGCATCGGAAGTGCTCCGGGAGGTCGAGGAGGCGAACCCGCAGCCGGTGGGCTCGGAGGTCGTCGTTTCGGTATCTCATTGCGGGCTTTGCCATTCGGACCTGACCCTGTGGAAGGGCATTTTCGACATGGGTGACAGACAGGTGTCGATCGACAGCATCGGCATGAAATACCCGCTCACACTCGGTCACGAAATCCTTGGCACCGTCACCGCCATTGGCCCCCATGCAACGGATGTGAAGGTCGGCGATATAAGGCTCGTTTATCCGTGGCTCGGTTGCGGCGAGTGCGAAACCTGCCGTGCCGGCCAGGAGAACCTCTGCATGCAGGGCCGGCCGCTCGGCATGCGCCGGCCCGGCGGTTTCGGCAGCCATGTGGTGGTGCCGCATAGCAGTTACCTGATCGATACCGGTGACCTCGACCCCGCACTTGCCGCCACCTATGCCTGCTCCGGCCTCACCGCCTATTCCGCCATCCGCAAGGCGATGCCGGTGCGCCCAGAAGAGGCGATCGTCGTGGTCGGCGCGGGTGGGCTCGGCCTCAGCGGCATCGTCATCCTCAAGGCGCTCGGGCACCAGAACATCGTCGTGGTCGACGTTTCCGAAGAGAAGCTGAAGATCGCAACCGATGCCGGCGCCCACAAGACCGTGCTTTCGACCGGCGACGACGTGACGAAGAGGATCGTCGACGCGGCCGGCCGGCCGGTGCGCACCATCATCGATTTCGTCAACAACAGCCAGACGGCCGCCTTTTGCTTCCCGGCGCTGGCGCGCGGCGGCCGCATCATCATGGTCGGCATGTTCGGCGGGCAGCTCACCATACCGACCATGCGCATGGCGCAAGGGGGCCTGAGCCTGATCGGCAGCATCACCGGCTCGCTGCAGGAATTGCGCGACCTGGTGGAACTCGCCAAAAGCGGAAAACTCGATGCCATCCCTTATGAGGCTCTGCCGAAATCATCGATCAACGACGCGATGAGCCGGTTGTCCAAAGGTGCAGTCAAGGGACGTATCGTTCTGGAGGAAGAGCCGGCGTGAGTGCACCGCAAGACGACATGATCGAGGTCTGGCGCGGCAGCGTGCGCCAATGGGAAGTGGACGAAAACGCCCACTGGAACACCCAGTATTACGTCGCCCGCGCCAACGAGGGCCTTGCGGTGCTGTTCGGCTTCAACGGCCTGCCCGGCCTCTTCTCGCCAACGTCGGCCACGACGATCGCCTATAACGAGCATCATATCCGTTTCCATCGCGAAGCGCATGCCGGAACGTCGCTGCATATGACAGGCGGCTTCCTCGATATCGGCGAGAGAACGGCGTTTGCAGTGCTGATGCTTTACAACAGCCATTCCGGCCAGCTTGCCGCGAGCTTCAGGGTGCGGCTGACCCATGTGGATGCGGCCGACCTCAAGACGCCTCGTCCCTGGCCAACGACCTTCCGTGAAAAGGCCTCCGCCTCGCTGGTCGAGGCGCCCAGGGAAGCGCTTGCCCGCGGCACCGGCAATGAGCCGGTGACGATCAGCGCCTCGCGTGAGCGGGCGGTCGCACTCGGCCTGAAACGCACCGCCATGAGCCTGATCGAACCGGAGGCCTGCGACGCCTTCAACCGCCTCGGCCCACAGAAATTCATCGGCTCGGTCGGCGGCGGGGTGAAGCAGCTCACCGGCCCGATCCGCGAAATCGTCAGCAAACATGCCGAAACACCGCCCGGCAAGGTCGGCGGCGCGGTGCTGGAATTCCGCATCCTTTATGGCGAAACGCCGCGTCTCGGCGACTGTTTCGAGATCTGGGGCGGGTTGCAGAAGACCGACCAGCGCGTCATGTCGCTGATCTTCTGGATGGTCGATCCCTTCAGCGGTCGGGTATTCGGCACGATGCAGTCGGTTGCCGTCGTGTTCGATCTCGATGCACGGGCGATCGTGCAGATCTCGCCGGCGGCCACGGAGGCACTGGCTCCGCTGGTGACCGAAGGACTGGCGCTTTAGCCGGCAGCCCTGACACCGCCGGTCACTCCTGGCATCAGGGCTTCAATCCGCTTGTGCGTGCGGAACCGTAGATCCAAAGCAGTCAGGCCCGCACCTCGAAGATCATGTTGAATGGAGTTTCGCTGGCCCGTCGGAAGTGCGAATAACCAGCGTCGAGCGCCACCTTGCGAAGCTTCATCTCCCCAGCCTGGGCTCCGAGGCCAAGGCCTACCTCCTGTGCCATGGAGGCGGGGGTGCAGATCATTGTCGAGGCGCCGTAATAAACGCGCCCGACCGGGTTGAGGTTGTCCTTCAGGCCGTCATGCGCGAAAGGTTCGACGATCATCCAGGTGCCACCCTTCGCCATCGTCTCGCGGATATGACGGCCTGCACCAACCGGATCACCCATATCGTGCAGGCAGTCGAACATGGCGACGAGGTCGTAATTGCCCCCTGGAAACTCCTTCGCCGAAGCCTGACTGAACGTCACCCGGTCGCCGACGCCAGCCTCCTGCGCTGCGCGCTTCGCCCGCTCAATGGAAGGGGCGTGGTAGTCGAACCCGTGAAAATGCGACTTCGGAAAGGCCTTGGCCATGAGGATCGTCGAAGCGCCATGACCACAGCCGACGTCGGCGACCTCCGCCCCGCGTTCAAGCTTTTCCCTGACGCCCTGAAGCGCGGGGATCCATTCGTCGACCAGATGGCTGTTGTAGCCGGGCCGGAAGAAGCGCTCGGTGCCCCGGAAGAGGCAGGTGCTGTGTTCATGCCAGCCGAGCCCACGGCCGGTGCGGAAGGCTTCCTCCACCTTCGGCTCGTCCATCCACATCGACTGGACGATTTCGAAGGCGCCTCCGAAAAAGGCAGGGCTGTCCTCATTGGAAAAAACCATCGCCTGCTCGGGCGTCATACCGAACTTGTTCGAGTTTTCATCAAACGTGACGTAGTCGGCCGCAGCCATGGCGGCGAGCCATTCGCGCACATTGCGTTCGGTCAGCCCCGTCGTTTCCGCTATCTCCATCGAGGATCGCAGCCGTCCGTCCATCATCGCCCGGAACAGGCCGAGATGGTCGCCGAGCACGACAAGAACGCCGGACACGCCAGCGCCGAGATCGCCCACCAGCCGACCGACAAGTGCATCGAGTTTCTGCATATCAGGTTCCTGCATGGCACCCTCCATAGATACCGTCAGCCCCCAGCCCAATGTGTTTTACCCCACAGCGATCCTACGCCGAGGCCGCACCCCGTCAATGAAGCATTCGGACTAGACGGCCGATCAGAAGGCTTAACTCCCCGAGGCATGGCGGCATGTGGATGAAGGGGGATCCTGGCTGCCTATCTCAGCGGAACTTCTCCGCGGTCGCCACGCAATTGATCAGCGCCGCCAGTTCCTTGCGGGATGCGAAGGAGGTTTCCGGGCTCATCGAGAGGAAGGCCTTGATGCCGCGCACGGTCGGCACCGAGTTCTTCTCGAGCTGGCCGACGACCCGTTCCACTTCTGCGTCGATACCGGCATCGGCGACCGTGATGCCGACGATGCCGAGCATCTTGGCTTCCGTTGCGGGGATCACATCGCGGGTGAAGACCATGCGGGCGAGCGTGGCGCGGGAAACCCGGTCGGCGAGTGCATTGAGCACGAGCGTCGGAGCGATGTCGTGGTTCATTTCCGGCACCTGGAAGGTGGCGCTTTCGGCGGCGATCGCCACATCCGCGAGTGCGGCGATGGCGCAGCCGACGCCGGCTGCCCTGCCGCGGATGGCGGTGATGAACGGAACCGGGATTTCGCGCAGCACTTCATAAAAATCGAGCACCGGATCGGAGACCGCGGTGCGCAGGTCGAGCGCGGAAGCACGAGAACCGGCGGCAGGCATGGCCGCGCTGCGGCCGGTGCAGAAATCGCCGCCCTTGGCATTCATCAGCACGACGCGGGTTTCCGGCGACAGCGACTTCAATGCGGCGGTAATGGCCTGCGCCATCTCGGGCGTCAGCGCATTGCCCTTGTCGGGACGGTTGAGGGTGATCTCGAGGACGTTCCCCCGGGTATTGATCAGGACGTCGGACAATGCTTTCTCCTCAGGCTTCTTGTTTGGCTTTTGCCGCCCGGATCGCTTCCCAGATCCGGGAGGGCGTTGCCGGCATTTCGATATGGGTGACGCCGAGATCGGCGAGCGCATCGGTGATGGAGTTGATCGTCACGCCGAGCGACGGTGTCGTACCACCCTCGCCGCCCGGACGGAAACCGAGCGGATGGCTTTTCGCCGGCACTTCGCTGATATGGGTGTCGAAACTCGGGAAATCCGAAGCCCGCGCCACCTGATAGTCCATGAAGGTGGCAGACAGGTTCTGGCCGGTCTCCTGGTCGTAATGCGACCATTCGAACAGCGCCTGGCCGGCGCCCTGGACGATCCCGCCATGGGTCTGGCCATCGACGATCATCGGGTTCAGCGCCTTGCCGACGTCATCGACCGTCGAATAGCGCGGGATATGGAAGAAGCCGGTTTCCGGGTCGATCTCGATCTCGCAGACCGCCGCGCCATAGGGGTAGGCAAGCCCATGGGTGGTCTCGTCGGAAATCGCCGCAAGCGTTCCCCGCAGCACGTCCGGCAGGCCGAGATCGTTTTCCGCAGCCTGCGCCGCCTCGAACAGGCTGACGACGCCGTTCGATCCGCGGGCGCGAAAATGGCCGTCGGCGAAGTCGATTTCTTCCGGCGCGACGTTCAGCATGAAGGCCGCGATCCTGCGGCCGCGTTCGATGATCTCGGCAGTCGCCTTGTGCATGACGATGCTCGCAAAGCGAAGCGACCGGCCGGAATGCGAACCGCCGCCGGCCGAGACGAAATCCGTATCGCTGGCGCGGATCTGCACGACCTCGTGGGAGATGCCGAGGAAGGAGCCGACCAGCTGGGCGAATGCCGTCTCGTGCCCCTGCCCGGTGTTCTGGGTGCCGATCACGACATCGACGATGCCGGCGGTCGGATCGATGGTGATCTCGGCGCGTTCGCGCGGCACCCCGCTGGTGCCTTCGATATAGTTGGAAAGGCCGATGCCGCGATACATGCCGCGTTTGCGGGCTTCAGCGCGGCGCGCCTCGAAGCCGGTCCAGTCGGCCATGTCGAGCACCTTGTCCATGCAGCCGATATAGTCGCCATTGTCATAGGTGACGCCCATCGGGTTCGAATAGGGCGAGGCCTCTTCCGGGATCATGTTGATGCGGCGCAGCTCCACCCGGTCGAAACCGAACTTGCGGGCGGCAAGGTCGATCATCCGCTCGATGATGTACATGGCTTCCGGACGGCCGGCGCTGCGGTAGGGGATGGTCGGCACGGTATTCGACATCGCCGCGCGGAATTCCACATGCGCGACCGGCACCCGATAAAGGCTGGTCATCAGCTGGATGCCCTTGTTGAGGGGCGTGTAGGACACCGTATGGGCGCCGATATTGCTGGTATTGATAGAGTGGAACGCGAGGAACCTGCCGTATTCATCGAGCGCCAGCCTGGCCTTCACATGCAGGTCGCGGCCCTGAAAATCCGATAGGAAGGCTTCGATGCGTTCCGCCTGATGTTTGACCGGCCGGCCGGTGAGCTTGGCGGCATAGGGCAGCAGCACGAATTCTGGGTAGGTGGCGTTGCGGGTGCCGAAATTGCCGCCGACATCGCGGGGCGCCACGACGCGCACGAAGGCCATGTCGACGCCGAGAGACGCCGCGATCTGCTCGCGCATCATCACGACGCCATGGCCGCCGGAGGCGTGGATGGTGAACTTGCCCGTCTCCGGGTCGTATTCGGCGGCGGACGAACGCGGCTCCATGTGCACGCCTGTGACACGTTGCGCCCAGCTGGTGAATTCGAGGACATGAGCGGCCTTGGTGAAAGCCTCCTCAGTGCCGGCCCTGTCGCCGACTTCGCCATCCATCGCCTTGTTGCCCGGCACGTGGTCCCAGAGTTGAGGCGCACCCTCTTCCAGCGCGTCGACGCCGCGCACGACCGCGGGCAGCTCCTCCCAGTCGATCTCGATTGCCTCAGCCGCATCCTTGGCGAGATTGGTGCTTTCGGCGATCACCATGGCCACCGCCTCGCCGACGAAACGGGCGCGGTCGGTCGGCAGCGCCTGGTGATGGGTGCGGGCGCGCTCTGTGCCGTCATGGTTCTTGATGCGGATGTCGGAGCCGAATTGCGAACTGCCGATCGCATGCGGGATCGGCGCGATGCCGGCTGCAACAATATCCTCGCCGGTCAGGACGGCGAGCACGCCCGGCATGTCGCGGGCGGCGGACGTGTCGATGCTGCGGATGATCGCATGGGCATGCGGCGAACGCACGAAGGCGGCATAGGCCGTGTTTTCGAATTTGAGGTCGTCGGCATACTGGCCCTTGCCGGTGATCAACCGGTCGTCTTCCTTGCGCCTGACGTCTTCGCCGATCATGCCATTCCTCCCATTCACATCGTCCCACATATCCCGGACGACGGCATTCCGCATGCGGCTCTTGGGCCTTCCTGAAGCGAAACGCAAATCAATTCATAATAGACATATTATATCCGTCAATGTTGAAATTATGGTCTGCGGAAATACTTTCCCTTTCGATGACGGCCGAGCGCCGATGGAAACGAGGGAAGGTGCAAAAGTCTCGCAAGAAAAAAGGCCCAGACCGAGGTCTGGGCCAAGGCTCCCTGGGAAGGGAATGACGTCAGGCGGCCTCCGGCCCCTGGTTGAGCACGTAGCCGGGGCCGCGCTTCAGGAAGTCGGTCCACAGCCGCAACGTGCGTTCCGGCTGGTCGACCTCGATCGAATGGGCGGCGTCGAAAATGAAGGCCCGCTGCGAGGTCGGGATATTGCGCTTCAGGTACGCGCCGGCCTCTGCCGGCACGACCTTGTCTTCGGTGCCGAGCAGGATCAGCGTCACCGCCTCGATCGAGGGAAGGCGTGCACTGAGTGCCTCGTCGACCTGGACATTATTGGCGAGGCGCTCGTAGGTGCGGCCGTTGGCAGCCATGACATCAGGCGATTTCGGCGCCGACTTGATCTTCTGCGGGTGGGCATAAAGCGCCTTGAAACGCGCGTCCGGATCGGCAGGCAAACCGCCCTTGCCCTCGAAGCGAAAGCCGGCCGGGACACCGAGGATCAGATGGTCGACCAATTTCGGGTGCTCGGCGGCAAGCCACAAGGCCGACCAGCTGCCGAAAGACGAGCCGATCACGTCGAACCGCGGGCCGACCCGCTTTTCGGCGAACTCGGCGACCATGGCCACCCAGTCCCGCACCGTCTTCAGGCTTTCGTTCGGCTCGGTGCCATCGAAGCCCGGGCAGATCGGCGCATAGACCGTGTGGTTGCCGGTCAGTGCCTTCAGCGGCTCGGTCAGCATCACGCCGCCGGCAGCATGCAGGTAGACGACCGGCTGCCCCGTGCCGCCGACATGATAGGTGAGCCTGCCGCGGGAAAGCTCGATCGTCTTCAATACAAAGCTCATGGGTCAAATTCCTCTTACAGGCCAGCCACTTCCGGGGCGACGCGGTCGCGGAACAGTTCCATGCCGCGTCGAACGACGCCGCCCGGCATGTTGCCGACCTTGATCGTCAGGTTCAGCAGGCCGCAATCGAGTTCCTGGCGAAGGCGCTTGATCTGCTTGATGACCGATTGAGGGCTGCCGCAGATGATCGAACCGGCTTCGATCTGTTCTTCCACCGTACGGCCGCGCAGCGTGGCGAGGCGCTTCTGGAAATTCTCGCCGGCATCGGCCTCGGTGTAGTAGCGGCTCTGTCCGAGCACAAGCTGCTGGGCGGAGCGCTGCGGCCGCATCAGCGTCTGGTGGAAATAGGTCTGAGCGGCGGCCATGTGGTGCCTCGCCTCCTCGTCCGTATCGGCGATGCAGATCTGCTGGCCGACCAGGATGTCGTCCGGCGTCGGCTCCCACCCGTAGGAGCGGGCGGTCTTCTTGAAATTTTCGACGGCGGCCTTGGCGATCGACAGGTCCTGGATCAGCGTGATGCCCATGATGGCGCGCATCTTGGCGACGAACTCGGCCGATTCCGCGTTGCTGGCGGACATCAGGATGCGCGGATGCGGCTTCTGGATCGGCTTCGGCCAGATCGAGATGGCCGGGAACTGATAATGCTCGCCTTCCCAGCCGAAGGGCTCGTCCTCGGTCCAGCACTTGATGATCAACTCGGTCGCTTCGCGCAACCGGCTGCGGGATTCACTCGGCGGAATGTTGTAGGCAATGTATTCGTGCGGGATGCCGCGCAGGAAGCCGGCGATCAGGCGACCACCCGACATCACGTCGATCATCGCATATTCTTCGGCGACGCGGACCGGGTTCAGCAGCGGCAGGAGGTTGCCGACGATGGCGATCTTCGCCTTGCTGGTCTGGCGGGCAAGTGCGCCGGCGATCAGGTTCGGGTTCGACATCAGGCCGTATGGGCTGAAATGGTGCTCGTTGCAGCCCACCCAGTCGAAACCGTAGTTCTCCGCATCGACCATCTCGTCGATATATTCGTTGTAGAGCGCCTGGATGCGGGTGCTGTCGATCCCGTGCGTGCTGACCGGCCATTCATGCGGCAGCTTGTCGTAATCGGGATAAGGCATCAGGTGGAAGAAATTGAACTTCATGGAAAGCTCCGCTGGGACCGTCGCCGGATGAAGGCAAAACGGATCCGACGACGAGGATTGAAATTGGATCAGTGGCTGACGACGAGGCGCGGCGCGCCATCTTCGACGCGGCTCGCCATCACCATTTCGGCGAAACTAACGACCTGCGAGGCGACGATTTCGAGCGGCTGGGCAACCTCACGGCGAGCCGGCTTGCCGTCGACGAAAGGTTTCTCGTTGGATTTGATGGTCGCCGCGTAAGGGGTCGGCCAGCCGCGCAGCGCATGCACGACCGAGCGCAGGCCGATCAGCGTTGCGCCGAGCGCCTGATCGCCGGCGGCGCAGACGATGCAGCCGACGGCGCGGCCGTCGAAATAGGAGCGTACGTCTCCCCGCATGTCTTCCGTATAGTCGATGGCGTTCTTGATCGTGCCGGACATGCCGCCGTGATAGCTCGGCGTTGCTATGATGATGCCGTCGGCGCGGCGAAGAGATTGGAGCAAGCGAAGCGCGGCCGGAGTGCGGTGCGTGACGCCCGGGTCGAAGAGCGGCAGCTCGAGTTCTGCTCCGCAGATGAGGTCGATCTCCGCGCCCGCCTTTTCGGCAGCCAGGAGACAGTAGCGTAGCGCGAGCTCGGAGCTCGAGCCGGGGCGCTGGGTCCCGCCGATACCGACGACAAAAGGTTTGCGGGTCTGCGTCATGGGGTCTCCTCCTTCGGCCGAAGCCGATTGCCTTATCAGGCTCCTCAAGGAGAGTTTGTATACCTTTAAAACGAAAGTCAAGGATTTGATGCCTTCTTTAAGCCACTCTCCATGAACTGGTATACACTTTTTGTCGATTGGCCTCGGCGGATGGTTTGTCGTAATCTCCTCCATCATGAAGAAGGAACAGGTGGCGGCTTGACGAACGAGACAACCAGAGACGGAGCCAAGGACGGGGCGACGCAGAGCGCCGTCGAAACCGCCTATCATCGCATCCGGCACCTGATCCTCACCGGCGAGATGCGCTCCGGCGACAAGCTGCTCGAAAACCAGCTTGCCGTCGCGATCGGCGTTTCCCGCACGCCGATCCGAGAGGCTTTGAACCGGCTGAACGCCGAGGGCCTGGTGGTGCTGGAACGCTACCGGCGGGGGATCGTCGCGGATTTTTCGCTCGACGACGCGGTCGAGATCTTTCGGCTGCGTGCCATTCTCGAAGGTCATGCGACCAGTCGCGCCGCGACCCGCATTTCGGAAACCGACCTGCAGCGGCTGCAGGAGCTGGAACGGCTGATGGAGACCCAGTTCGAGGAACTCGGCTGGAACGAACATCTCGAAGGGTTCGACAAACTCAACGGGGAATTCCACGCGGTGATCGCCGCTGCCGCCGAAAGCCCGCGGCTCGAAAAGATCCTCGCCTCTTCGCTGGAACTGCCGGCCTCGATCTTCAACCGCTATTCGGAGCCGGTCGAGGTGCGCACGCGCCGCACCCACGCCCAGCATCGGGAAATCCTCGCGGCGCTCAAGGCCCGCAACCCCGAATGGGCGCAGGCGGCGATGAACGCCCATCTCTTCTCACTGCTGCCGACCGCTTCGGGCTCGCTGGAGCATGAAGACGGGGCGAAATGAGATGCGAGCCCCGCTTTCGTTGAGGCTCCCGCGGACCGGCCGTTTGCCGATCTGCTACCGGTTGGTGGCCATCCACAGGACGTGGCGGCCGCCGCGCTTGCCGTTGGCGCGCACAAAGATTTCCTCGGTGGCAAATCCGACATCCCGCAGCCGACGGGTAAAACCGGCATCCGGCGCCGACGACCAGACGGCCAGGACGCCGTTGTCGCGCAGCGCAGCCTTGGCGGCCCGAAGCCCGGCGTGGTTATAGAGGCTGTCGTTGGAAGCCCGCGTCAGGCCGTCGGGCCCGTTGTCGACGTCGAGCAGGATGGCATCGTAAGCGCCGTTGCGCGACCGGATCAGCGCCCCGACGTCACCGACATGAATATCGACACGCGGATCGTCGAGCGTGCCCTTGTGAAATTCCGCCATCGGCCCCCGCGCCCAGTCGACCACGGCCGGAACGAGTTCCGCCACGGTGACCCTGGTATCGTCCGGCAGGGCTCCCAGGGCCGCCCTCAGGGTAAACCCCATGCCGAGGCCGCCGATCAGCATGTGGGCATTTTTCCGGCCGGCAATCCGCTCGCAGGAGAGCGTCGCCAGCGCCTCTTCCGAACCGCTCAACCGGCTGTTCATCAGCTCGGTCGAACCGAGCATGATCGAAAATTCCGCCCCGCGCTGCTTCAGGCGCAGTTCGCCGCCCTCGCCGGGAATGGTTGCGCGGTCAAGCTGGATCCAGGGAAGCATCGGCCTATCTCATCGTCTCGTCTGGGACGCCTCCTAACACAGACGTTGCTGGGAAAACACCGGACTATCCGCGGCCGGTGGAAGAATCGGGTCGCCGTGCTGACGATGGTGAATTCATTCCGATGGTTGTTGTGGGACAGGCTCCGCAGCACCCGACCTGCAACAGGCCGACAGCGGCGGAATTGTCAGTGCCTGGATCAGCACAAAAGCGAGCTCTTCGAGTTCGCCATCGGTAAACTCTGAATAATCGTCTCCGATCGGAAGATTATCCGAGCACCCATCGTTGTTTTTTGGATTCATGTCTCGCCCCAGCCCGCGGCGAACATGCATGAAATTTTGTAAATAGCATCACCTTTTTTGATGCTGTGCTGCAAAATAAAAAGGCCCGCGCCTTTTCCCCCTGCGCGGGCCTCTCCTAAGACGTAACCTCTTCTACGCTCGACTTAGGAGAACGCCATTGTACTCCGGACTGCAAAGTCCTCAATTCGTCCAAAAGACCTAGCACAAGGGGTATAGCCCCGAGGGGAGCGGCCGGCTTTTGGGGCGCCGGCCGCTAAGACCGCAGCGACTGGGGGGTGACAATTGTGCGGTCCTGCGCCTCAAATGATGACAATCGCGACCGCACATCAAGATGAACCTTGGGTGATATGACTACGCCCAAAGGCTTCATGGGCTTATCAAAATCATCAAATCGGCACCCCCTCGTCAGGCCACCCGCCTGGCGGTCACGTTGCGCAGATACGGCATGACCTCCTTGGAGTAGATCTCCATGTTCTTGCGGGTTAGCTCGGCTGGCAGCGTACCGAACTGGAGAAGCGTCAGCAGATGGCCGAAGCCGATCTGGGCCTGGTATTCTTCCAGCTTCTCGCGCACCGTTGCCGGGCTGCCGCAGATGAACTTGCCCTCTTCGATGACGCTGTCGATCGTCTGCTTCATCGAGTGACCGGCCTTGGCCGACATCGCCCCGACCATGGACTTCACAGATGTGTAGCCAGGCGGCAGCAGCATCTCCATCGGCATGCGCAGGAATTTCTGCAGGAAGGCTTCGATATGGTCCTTGGCCTCCCTGCGGGCGATCTCGTCGGTCTCGGCGACATAAAGCGGTAGCGACCAGCCGAGCTGGTCCTCGGTCGCCTCGTAGCCGTAGCCGGCAGCGACGTCCTTATACATCTTCATGTAGCGGGCGACGGTCGAGACCGAGGCGAAGGTCTGGAGATAGGTATATTTGCGATCCGGATGGGCGGCCCATTCGATCGTCTCGCTGGAACCCTGGCTCGGGATCCAGATCGGCGGATGCGGATTGTCCTGGTAGACCCGCGGCCAGACGTTCACATATTCAAAGTTGTAGTGCTTGCCTTCGAAGACGCTCGGACCCGGCTGCGTCCAGGCCTGCAGGATCAGGTCGTGTGCTTCCTGGAACCGCTCGTGGCTGAAGGCCGGATTGACGCCCCAGGAATGGTATTCGGCGCCGATGCCGCGCACCATGCCGGCGATCAGGCGGCCGCCGGTAATGTTGTCGACCATCGCGAATTCTTCCGCCACGGTCAGCGGGTTGTTGAGGAGCGGCAGCGCCCGGCCGAGAATGGCAATCTTGACGTTCTTGGTGCGGCGGGCGAGCGCGCCGGCCATGACGCCGGGGATCGGCATCAGGCCATAGGCGTTCGAATGGTGTTCGTTGACGCAGATGCCGTCGAAACCGAGCTGGTCGGCATATTCGAGTTCGTCCAGGTAACGATTGTAGAGCTGGTGGCCCTTCTTCGGGTCGTAATAGCTGTTCGGCAGGGTGACCCAGGCGGAATTGTGCTTCTCGTCATAGGACAGATCGAGATCCGCATAGGGCATCAGGTGCATGAAGTAGAATTTCATCGCGTAACCTCCCCGATGAAGCCATTGACCAGCTCGACGAAACGGTCGGCCTTTTCGATCTGCGGCAGATGTCCGCAGTTCTCGATGATCTCGAGCCGCGAATTGGGAATGAGGTCGCGCCAGGCCGCTGCGTAACCGACCGGCATAGCCTTGTCGTCGTCGCCCCAGACGATCAGCGTCGGCACCGAGATGCGATGCAGCCACTTGTGCAGGTCCGGGTTGAGGAACCGCGGCTCCCAGGCGAGCTTGGCCGACGTGAGCTTGTTCCTGAGAAGGATTTCCATCCCTTCCTTCGACGGCGGTGGGGCCGCCAGCATCGCTTCCGCAAACGCCTGGTCGTGGAAGAGGTTGCGGGCAGTCTCCTCCGGGTTCCACATGAACACGTCGCCCTTGCGCACGCCCTTCACCCGGATGCCGGCAGGCGCCACGACGGTCAGGGAGCTGAGTTTCGTCGCATTGCGGATGGCGATCTCGGCCGCCAGCCAGCCACCGATCGACGTGCCGACGAGGTTGACCTTCTCAAGGCCGAGATGGTCGAGGACGTCCAGATAAAAGAAGGCGAGGTCGGAAATGTTGTCCAGCCATTCAGGGCTGCCGGAGGCGCCGAAACCCGGATGTTCCGGCACGATCACCTCGTGGGTTTCGGAGAGCTTCTCCATGAAGGGCAGCCAGCGCGAGGCGCCGCTCGCGCCATGCAGGAAGAGCAGCGGCGAACCGGTACCTTTCCGCATGAGCCGGATCTTCGTGCCGGTGACGGTTTCAAAACTTTCGGTAAAGCTCATCGGTGTTTCACCCTCCCCGGGACCTGACAACCGTTAAGGCAGGCGCTCCTCGGCACCCGCGAATGGCGGCAATCTGTATAACCTTCTGGGGAGCGTCAATATGATTCTGTCAAATTTTGATTGATAATAGCAAATTTCTAACTTGCATCTTTGGAAATTGCATACAAGGTTGGAGCCGCCTGGGTGGGGAGGGTCATGCTCGCCCGGCTCTCAGGGAGGAGAAAAATGCAGGCCGAAAAACTATTCGATCTCAAAGGCCAAATCGCGATCGTCACCGGTGCGGCAAGCGGCCTTGGCCTTGCCATCACCAAGACGCTTGCCGCCAACGGTGCGCATGTGGCGTTGCTCGATCTCGACGCCGAGACGCTTGCCGCCGCCTATCAATGGCTGAACGGCCAGGGTTTTTCCGCCGAGAGTCATCGGGTCGACGTCTCCGACAGCGCGAGCCTGCGCAACACCATCGACGGCATTGCGCAAAAGCGCGGACACCTCGATATCCTCGTTGCCAATGCCGGCATCAGCGGCGGCCCGAATTCCCGTACCGAGGCGGGCGCCATCGAGAATGTCAGCGACGATCTGTGGAACCGAGTGGTGGACGTGAACCTCACCGCCACCTTCGTCGCCATCCAGTCCGCCGCAAAGCATATGAAGAAGCAGAAAAGCGGCCGCATCGTCGCGATCGCCTCGATTGCAGGCATGCGGGGCGATCCGATGACCGGTTACGCCTATGCGTCCAGCAAAGGCGCCGTCGTCAACCTCGTCAAGCAGGCCTCCTGGGAGCTGGCGCCCTATAACGTGCTCGTCAACGGCATCGCGCCGGGCCCGTTCCGCACCAATATCGCCGGCGGCCGCATCCGCGAGCCGGAGGTGGAAAAGGCCTTCGCCGACACCGTGCCGCTCGGTCGCATCGCCGAGACGGACGAGATCATGGGTCTCGCCCTGCTTTTGGCATCGAAGGCATCGAGTTTCATGACCGGAGCGGTAATCCCGATCGATGGCGGTACGGTGGCGATTTGAGCCGACGTGAACGTCGGAATTGACAATATCAGGTTCCCTGCTTTATCCCCTTGAAGTGGACGAGGAAGCCGGGTTTGAGAAAAGCCCGAAATTGACGAACGCCAAACGCACTCGTCTAATGAATCGGAGGAGACGACCATGAACATCGCGAACAATCCAGCCCGCTCGTCCGACGCTTACCAGTCCGCGCGCCTCCTGATCGACGGCGCGTGGCTGGAGAATGGCGACCGCAAGACGCAACCGCTGATCAACCCGGCCACCGAAAAAGCGATCGGCGTGGTGCCGCATGCGACGGCACAGGATCTCGACCAGGCGCTCGAAGCCGCCAAGCGCGCCTTTCCGCTGTGGCGTGCGACCAGCCCGCGCGAACGCGGCCGAATCCTGAAGCGCGCAGCACAACTGATGCACGACCGGCAGGAGGAGATCGCCACACTCGCGACGCTCGAAATGGGCAAGCCGATCGCCGAAGCGCGGCTGGAAACCCATTTCGCCACGGAAGAAATGGAGTGGTTCGCCGAAGAAGGCCGCCGCACCTATGGCCGCGTCATTCCCGGCCGCATCGGCGAAACTCGCTTTCAGGTGGTCAAGGAACCGGTCGGCCCGACCGCTGGTTTTTCGGCGTGGAATTTCCCGGTCGGCAATGCCGCCCGCAAGATGGGCTCGGCGCTCGCTGCCGGCTGCACGATGATCTACAAGCCCGGCGAAGAGGCCCCGGCGTCTGCCGCCGCCGTCGCCCAGTGCCTTATCGATGCGGGCGTTCCAGCCGGCGTCATCGCGGTCGTCTACGGCGTGCCCGACTTCATCTCGCGCCACCTGCTCGCCTCGCCGATCATCCGCAAGATCTCGTTTACCGGCTCGGTCCCGGTCGGCCAGCACCTCATTCGACTGGCTTCGGAAAGCCTGAAGCGCACCACGATGGAACTCGGCGGCCATGCGCCGGTGCTTGTCTTCGACGACGCCGACCAGACCGCGGCGCTCGACATGTCGGTACAGCGCAAATATCGCAACGGCGGCCAGGTCTGCGTTTCGCCGACCCGCTTCTATGTGCAGGACAAGTCCTATGACGCCTTCTGCGCCGGCTTTGCAGAGCGTGCCGCGAAGATCACGGTCGGCGACGGCCTCGATCCGGCGACCGGCATGGGACCGCTGGTCCACGGCCGCCGCCGTGACGCAATCGAGGCGCTGGTGCAGGATGCCACCGCCAAGGGCGCCAAGCTGCTCGCCGGCGGCCATCGCATCAACAACGAAGGCTTTTTCTATGCCCCGACCGTTCTCGCCGACGTGCCGGGCGATGCGCGGATCATGAGCGAGGAGCCATTCGGCCCGGTCGCCGTGCTCAACCGCTTCTCGGATTTCGACGATGCGGTCACCAAGGCGAACGAACTGCCCTACGGCCTTGCCGCCTATGCCTTCTCCAATTCGCACAAGACCATTGCAAAACTCTCAGACGCGTTGGAAGCGGGCATGGTCGGCATCAATTCCTTCAACATTTCCATGCCGGAAACGCCGTTCGGCGGGGTGAAAGCGAGCGGCCACGGTTCCGAAGTCGGGATCGAGGGCGTCGATGCCTACATGGTTACCAAGACAATCAGCATCACCTGAGGACGAGTTCCCGGCGGGTTTTCAAGAATTTCCACAAGGATTGCAGCATGAAACACGAAAAACCGACCGGCACCTTCGCCGCCGAAGCTGTCCTGACCCACATGAAGGCCGCCGGCATCGATGTCCTGTTCGCCAATGGCGGCACCGACTTTCCGTCGATCATCGAGGCGTTTGCCCGCCAGTCCGAAACCGGCCTGAAAATGCCGGAAGCCCTGGTCATCCCGCATGAGGGTGTCGCGGTCGGCATGGCACATGGCTATTATCTGATAACCAGTAAACCGGCCGGCGTCATCGTCCACGTCAATGTCGGGCTTGCCAATTCGGTCATGGGCCTGATCAACGCCCGATCGGAAAACGTGCCTGTCATGATGTTCTCCGGCCGTACGCCGATCACCGAACACGGCCGTTTCGGCTCGCGTTCCTCGCCGATCCACTGGGGCCAGGAAATGTTCGACCAGGGCGGCATGGTCCGCGAAGTGGTCAAGTGGGACTATGAACTGCGTTATCCGGAACAGGCGGGCATCGTCATCGACCGCGCCATGAGCATCGCCATGAGCGAGCCGCGCGGCCCCGTCTATCTGAGCCTGCCGCGCGAGGCGCTGGCCGAAGGGACGGAGGTCGAGATCAGTCACCGCTCGACGGTAACCCCGACCACCTACGGCCCGGCCGATCCGGAATGGGTCGCCCAGGCTGCCGACCTGCTCGCCAAGGCAAAAAACCCGCTGATCATCACCCAGAGCCCGGAGCTTGCTCCAGACTTTGAACCGCTCGCCGGCTTCGTCGAGAAGTTCGCGCTGCCGACAATCGAGATGTGGGCAACCCGCCTGGCACTGCCGAGCGACCACCCGATGATGATTGGCCGCGACTCCACCCAGGCCCTCAAGGAAGCCGACGTCGTGGTCGTGATCAATGCCGCGGTGCCATGGATTTCCGACCATACGGACATAGCCGAAGGCGCCAAGGTCATCGCCATCGGCCCCGACCCGCAGCATAGCCGCGTACCGATCCGCAGTTTTCCGATCGACATCGCGCTTGCGGGCGGCATCAACAAGACGATTGCGGCGCTTGCCGCTGCGATGGCCGAGCGCGTGCCGGCATCGGAAACCTTCTCCGAGCGCCGCGAAAAATGGGCGAAGATCAAGACAGCCCAGGCCAAGGCCGCCGACAAACGCGCCGCCATAGGCAACGGTTCGCCGATGACGCCGGCCTATGTCAGTCGCTGCATCTCCGATATCCTGGACGACAGGACGACTGTCGTGAACGAACTCGGCATCGATCCTTCGGTGATGAGCTTCAAATACCCGAAATCCTACTTCTCGACCCCGCTGTCCGGCGGTCTCGGCTTCGG
This sequence comes from Neorhizobium sp. T25_13, assembly GCF_002968675.1. Lineage (NCBI taxonomy): Bacteria > Pseudomonadati > Pseudomonadota > Alphaproteobacteria > Hyphomicrobiales > Rhizobiaceae > Neorhizobium > Neorhizobium sp. T25_13. The sequence goes on along the minus strand of NZ_PVBI01000009.1, from coordinate 9,389 downwards.
CCTGACCGCAGCACTCGGCGCCCAGCTTGGCGACCGCAGCCGCCAGGTGATCGCCACGATCGGCGACGGGTCCTACATGTTCGCCAATCCCGTCGCCTGCCACCAGACGGCAACCGCCCTGAAACTGCCGCTGCTGACGGTCGTTTTCAACAACGGCATCTGGAACGCCGTGCGCCGCTCGACGCTCTACATGTATCCGGACGGAAGTGCTGCGACCGCCAACACCATGCCGATCACCGCGCTCGATCCGGCCCCGGATTACGCGGCCGTCGCCCGCGCCCACGGCGCCCATGCCGAACGCGTCGAGACCGGCGCCGACCTGCCGGCGGCGCTGCAGCGGGCATTGGCCGCGACCAGGAGCGGCCAGCAGGCCATGATCGAAGTCATGGTTTCCTACTAGGAGGCGTCGGACATGGGGGGAGCCGGGAACGACGCAAGGACGACAGAAACGCTGGAGGAACTCCGCCGGCGTTATCCGATGGTCGGCGATCTCGAAAAACGGGCGAAATGGCGTATTCCGCGCTTCGCCTACGAATTCCTCCAGGGCGGCGCCGGCGACGAGACCGGCCTCAACCGCAACCGGACCGCCCTGCAGGCGGTCGAGGTCGTGCCGCGCTATGGCCTGGATGTGTCCACCGTCGACACCTCGGTCGAACTCTTCGGCCATCGTTATGCCGCCCCGATCGGCATCTCGCCGATCGGCTTCGACGGCATGATGTGGCCAGGCGCCACCGAACAGTTCGCCAAGGCCGCCCAGGCGCGCAACATTCCCTATCTGGTCGGCACGCTTGCCTGCGCGACGATCGAAAAAGTGGTGGAGTGGGCACCGGACGTCACCTGGTTCCAGCTCTACCCGATGGCGCCGAACAATCATCAATACAGTCTCGAAATGACTAATCGCGCCCGCATCGCCGGCGCCAAGGTTCTGGTCGTGACGCTGGACGTGCCAGTGCGCGCCAAGCGCCCGCGCGATCTTCGCAACGGCCTTACCATGCCCTTCAAGCTGACGCCGAAGACAATGATAGCGGCGGCGATGGCTCCTTTCTGGCTGGATGCGATCCGCCGCAAGGGCATGCCGACCTTCGCCAACATGGCAGGCTTTGCCGGCGCGCCGGACCGCGTGACGACGTCCGCCTTCGTGCAGAAACATATCGGCGGCGGCTTCCCCTGGGAGCAGATCGCACGCCTGCGTGACAGATGGACCGGACCGATGATGGTCAAGGGCGTCATGCACCCGGCGGATGCGGAAAAGGCGCTGGAACTCGGCCTCGACGGCGTGGTCGTTTCCAACCATGGTGGCCGCCAGTTCGATGCGGCGCCCGCGACGATCGACGTTCTGCCGGAAATCGCCCGAACCGTGGGCACCCGTGGTACGGTGCTCTTCGACAGCGGCGTCGTCTCCGGCGTCGACATGGTGCGCGCGGTTGCCTGCGGTGCCCATTCGTCGTTTGCCGGCCGTGCCTTCATGCTAGGGCTTGCCGCACTCGGAGACCATGGCGCCACGCATATGGCGCAGGCCTTCATCGAGGAATATCGCATCACGCTCGGCCAGAGCGGGCTTTTGAATACCGACCAGGCCCGCCGTGCGCCCGTGCGCCATCCCGGTGCCTGGACGCGGGAAGATTTCCAACCGCACCTCTAATCGACCACGTCTCCCGGGAGGAGAAACCCATGAAAGTTGCCGACGCCATCGTGGAAATCCTGAAGCGCGAGGGGATCGAGATCATTTGCGGTTACCCCGTGAACCACGTTCTCGAACACGCGGCCATGGGCGATATCCGCCCGATCATCGTGCGCCAGGAGCGCCACGGCCTGCACATGGCCGACGCCATGTCGCGCCTCTCGTCCGGCAAGACGATCGGCGTCTTCGCCATGCAGCTCGGACCGGGCACGGAAAACGCCTATGGCGGCATCGCCCAGGCCTATTCGGAATCCGTGCCGATCCTCGTGCTGCCAATGGGCTATGAACGCCGAGTCGCGCATGTCGATCCGAACTACAATGCCACCCGCTCGATGCGCGACATCACCAAGTCCGCCGAGCCGATCACCTCGACTGCCGAAATCCCGAACATTTTCCGACGCGCTTTCTCCAAACTGCGCAATGGCCGGGGCGGTCCGGTTCTGGTCGAGATCCCGAACGACATATGGCAGGATGAAGTGCCGGAACCGCTGAACTACCGGCCGGTTCTTTCCACCCGCTACGGGCCGGACCCTATCGCGGTGCGCGACGCCGTCGACCTGCTGCTCGCTGCCAAGCGCCCGATCCTCTATGCCGGCCAGGGCATCCACTACGCCCAGGCCTGGCCGCAGCTGAAACAGCTCGCAGAGCTGCTGGCGATTCCGGTTTCCACCAGCCTCGAAGGCAAGAGCGCGTTTCCGGAAACCCACCCGCTGTCGGTCGGCGCCGGCGGGGCGGCGATCTCGAAGACCCTGCGCCATTTCCTTGACAGTTCCGACCTGATCTTCGGCATCGGCTGCTCCTTCACCGAGACCGCCTTCGGCGTGCAGATGCCGCTCGACAAGACGGTCATCCATGCGACCCTCGATCCCGACCACGTCAACAAGGACATCGAAGCCAAGGTGGCGCTAGTCGGCGATGCGGCGCTGACGCTCGACGCGGTGCTTGCCGAGCTCGAAACCCGCAAGGTTTCTCCGCGCGACAGTACAGAAGTCGCTGCCGAGATCGCCAAGGTGCAGGAGGAATGGCTTTCCGAATGGATGCCGAAGCTCACCTCCGACAGCAAGCCGCTGTCGCCCTATCGCGTGCTCTGGGACCTGCAGCACACGGTCGATATCGAGAATACCATCATCACCCATGATGCCGGCAGCCCGCGCGACCAGCTTTCGCCGTTCTGGAAGTCGGTGAAACCGCTCACCTATATCGGCTGGGGCAAGACGACCCAGCTCGGTTATGGGCTCGGCCTCGCCATGGGCGCCAAGCTGATGCATCCGGACAAACTCTGCATCAATGTCTGGGGCGATGCTGCGATCGGCTTTACCGGCATGGATTTCGAAACCGCGGTGCGCGAGCGCCTGCCGATCCTGTCCATCCTGCTCAACAATTTCTCGATGGCGATGGAACTGCCGATCATGAAGGTGTCGACCGAGAAATACCGCTCGACCGACATTTCCGGCGACTACGCCGCCTTCGCCCGGGCGCTTGGCGGTTACGGCGAACGCGTCACCGAGCCGGATCAGATCATTCCGGCGATCAAGCGCGGCATCGAGCAGACGCAAAGGGGCGTGCCGGTTCTCCTCGAATTCATCACGACGCAGGAAATTGCCCGTTCGCGCTACCACCGCATGCTGACGGGTGAGAAAAAATGACCTCCCTGCAATCCACCCTCGACACTCTGAAGTTGCACTTCGGCGACCGGCTTTCGACCACCGAAGCGGTGCGCGAACATCACGGCCACGACATGTCCCGGCAGCCGACAAGGCTGCCGGATGCGGTGGTCTATGCCGAAAACGAGGACGAGGTGGCGCGCGTCGTCTCGGCCTGTTTCGAGGCGGGCATACCGGTGACGCCGTTCGCGGCAGGCTCGTCGATGGAGGGGCATACGATCCCGCTGAAGGGTGGCATCTCGCTCGACCTCACCCGCATGAACAAGATCGTCGCGGTCAACCACGAGGATTTCGACGTGCAGGTGGAGGCCGGCGTCACCCGCAAGCAGCTCAACGCCCATATCCGCGATACCGGCCTGTTCTTCCCCATCGACCCCGGCGCCGATGCCTCGCTCGGCGGCATGGCCTCGACACGCGCCTCCGGCACCACGGCGGTGCGCTATGGCACGATGCGCGAAAACGTGTTGGCGCTGCGCGTCGTCACGCCGCAAGGGAAAATCATCACCACCGGCCGCCGCACCAAGAAGTCTTCCACCGGCTACGACCTGACCAAGCTCTATGTCGGTGCCGAAGGCACGCTCGGCGTCATCACCGAGGTGACCGTCAGGCTGCACCCGATCCCGGAAACCATCGCGTCTGCCGTCTGCGCCTTCGAGACGATGCGCGGCGCGGTGGAAGCCGTCGTCGCGACCATCCAGAGCGGAATCCCGGTCGCCCGGATCGAATTCCTCGATGAAGTCGCGGTGGAAGCCGCCAACCGGCATGCCGGCCTGACCCTCAAGCTCGCGCCGACCCTGTTCCTGGAATTCCACGGCAGCCCGCGCTGGGTGGAAGAGCAATCGAACACGGTGCGCGAAATCGCCGACGAGTTCGGCGGCTCGGACTTCGAATGGTCGACCCGCACCGAGGACCGCGAGCGGCTGTGGAAGGCGCGCCACGAAACGATCTATTCCAACCAGACGCTGCGCCCCGGCTGCAAGGCGTTTACGACAGACGTCTGCGTGCCGATCTCGCGGCTTGCCGAAGCGGTGCTCGCCGCCCGCGAGGATATCGACAAGTCTTTCGTCATGGGCAAGATCATCGGCCATGTGGGCGACGGCAATTTCCATGTCGGCTACCTGATCAAGCCGGAAATCCCGGAAGAACTGGCCGAAGCGGAACGCCTCGCCGAACGGCTCTACCAGCGCGCCATGGATATGGGCGGCACGTTCAGCGGCGAGCACGGTATTGGTATTTCCAAGCTGAAATATCTCCGCCGCGAACATGGCGACGCCGTCGACATGATGAACGCCATCAAGGCGGCGATCGACCCGAAGGGTATCATGAACCCCGGCAAGCTCGGCCAGGTGGAATAAACGAAACCGCCGACGTCGGATGATCACCGGCTGAGGTCGATGCGGCTGGTCACCACCGGTTTGCCGCTCGAAAGATCCTTGTCGACCGTTTGAAGCCTGAGGCGGTCGTCGCCGATCTTCTCGATCGTCATGTTGGCGACGCGATCCCCGTTGATCACCCTCGCCCAGCGGACGCCGAGATTGATCGCATTGCCACGGCGGTTGCCGGAAAGCACCGAAGGCTGGCCGGACGGTCCGAGATAGGTGCCGCTATAACCGTTTTCCGAAGCCTGCAGGTCGGCCGATATGCTGCGCCGGATGACCAGCAGGCCGCGGCAGGTTCCCTGCATCGACAGGGTAGTCGTCCCGGCGGTCGAGATGAAGCTGCAGGTGACGTTGATGGGACTCGCGCCGATGCGGGCCAGAACCGTGCCCTTGCCGCTCCAGTTGCCGGCAAGCGTCTTCAGGAAATCCCCCTCGGCCGCCAGAGTCGAGCCCGGCGAAAAAGCGGAGGCGAGAAACGCGGCAGCGGCGAGAAACGAGCGCATGGCGACGATCCATCTGAATGCTCGCTTCGAACGCCGGCTGAGCCATTCTGTTCCATCTGGGATCCCAAGCCGCTATGCGCACCTGAACCCGCCTGATCTCTTTCCTTCATCCTCCCCTGCCCTAACTGCATTTCCCGGGCGAGGAAGAAGGAGGAGAAAGGATGATCATCCGGTCTGGAAGCTGTCTTTGCGGAAGCGTGCGGTATTCGGTGAAGGATGCGCCGGTCAGGATCGGGCTTTGCCATTGCGCCGATTGCCGCAAGGAAAGCGGCTCGAGCTTCGTCACGTTCGGCATCTGGCCGCGGCATGGCTTTGAAAGCAAAGGTGAGGTCAAGTATTTCCATGGCCGCGGCTTCTGCCCCGAATGCGGCTCGCGCGTCTTCAACGAGAGCGACGGCGACGAGATCGAGATCCGCGTCGGATCGCTCGACATGGCGCCGACCGATCTCGAGCCGGTCTACGAAATATGGGTGAAGCGGCGGGAGAACTGGCTGAGCCCGCTTCCCGTCCCTCAGTTCGAAGAAGATCGCAATTGACGCATTGTCGTCAGGCGCGGACCCTATAGAATGCCGCCCAGCGGACGGGAGACAGACAAATGTCGGAACTGATCGACAAGGCGATTGTCATCGCGACGCAGGCCCATCAAGGACAGTCGTCGAAAACCGGCGGTCCGTTCATCGACCATGTCAGGCGGGTCGCCGAACACGTGGCCGGCGAGGACGAAAAACAGGTCGCCTGGCTGCATGACGTGGTCGAGAAAGGCCCGGGCTGGACGTTCGAGCGGCTGCGCAAAGAAGGCTTTTCCGACGCGGTCGTCGATGCCGTCGACGCGATGAGCAAACGCGACGGCGAGGAATATTTCGCCTTCGTCCGCCGCTCGATCGAAAACCCGCTCGCCCGACCGGTGAAGCGCGCCGACCTCACCGACAATCTTGCCCAGATGCGCCAGATGGGCGGCGACGGTTCGAAATTTGCGGAAGGCCTGCGCATCCTCGACGAGCGATATCCATCCTGATCCCGGGAACCTTGCGCCATCCCTTGCCGTTCGTTTTCGCACGGCAGAAGCCGCGATCCAGCGACAGGATGGACTCATGGAACTCAAGCATCAGGTGGCTCTGGTAACCGGGTCAGGCTCGGGCATCGGCAAGGCGGCGGCGATGAAACTCGCGGCGGAAGGCGCCAAGGTCGGACTGCTCGGCCATACGAGAACCGAGATCGAAAAGACTGCCCACGAGATAGAGAAGGCCGGCGGAGAGGCCCTGGTGCTGGAAGCCGACGTCTCCGACGAAAACCGGATGCGCGCGGCGATCGACCGGCTTGCGGAAAAATTCGGGCGGCTCGACATCGTCGTCGCCAATGCCGGCATCAACGGCGTGTGGGCGCCGATCGACGACCTGAAGCCGGAAGAATTCGACAGGACGATCGCCGTCAACCTGCGCGGCACCTATCTGACGCTGCATCTCACCGTGCCGCATCTGAAGGCACAGGGGGCAGGCTCGATCATCGTCGTCTCCTCGATCAACGGCAACCGCACCTTCACGACACCCGGCGCCACTGCCTATACCGCCACGAAAGCTGCGCAGGTGGCGATGGTGCATCAGCTGGCGCTGGAACTCGGCAAACACCACATCCGCGTCAACGCCGTCTGCCCCGGCGAGATCGAGACCAATATCAGCGACAACACCAAGCTCCGCCACGCGCAGGAAACCGCAATCCCGGTGGAATGGCCGGAGGGCCAGGTCCCGATCAGCGACGGCCGGCCGGGAAAAAGCGAGGACGTCGCCGAAGTCATCGCCTTCCTCGCCTCCGACCGCTCCCGGCACGTGACCGGCACCCCGATCTACGTGGACGGCGGCCAAGGGCTGCTAAGGTAGGATTGTTTTCCGGTTTGAGCGGCGTGAGGCAACCCTTCTGCCCACGACCAAGGTGCCTCTATGGGTTGAAGTACGCTACAGTGTACTTCTTCTTGTCGCCTCATTTTGCAGCTTGTTCACTCGGCAGCTCCGCACCTGCTTGAGCAGCAATAAGTGCTACGATACCTGGGCCCTTGACTCTGCGAATGTCGCGAATCATCTCCGCGACGGTGATAGCGGCTAAGCTAAACAAATGATCTGCGCCCGCAGTATCCAACTCATCGCGTGGATGCATCAAAGGATTGCGGTCCAGGGACTTCATCCTATCTAGCATCGCGGTGACCTTTTTTGAAGGTTTGGGTTCCGGCCTTTTATCATCGGCCAAAGCTTCGGCTGCCTTTATATACTCATTCCAACTAACCATCTTTTTAGTGACACCGAACGCTTTCAAATAATCTTCAATGACAAGCTCGGTCCCTCGGAGCGCATGAAACCCGCAAGCCGTAGGAAGATCAAACGCCAAGCAGCGGCCAGCGTCGTCAAATTCTTTGAGGGCCTCGCTAGACATTCCGTCGCGGAACGCTTCAGGAATCACATGAGAAGCATTTGCTACGAGATCGCGCGTTTTATAGATTGCGATCTGTCCAACGGAGTACACGTCGACATCGCGGCATTCAGCTTCGAACACACTTCGAAAGGTGTCGATCTTCGAGGTGATATGGCGATATTGCCAACCACTAAATTCCTCATCGAACTTTGCATCTGGGAAGGGCGTGCCTGATTTCCAAATGTTGTCTTCCAACCAGTTCTGAACGTTCTCTTTTAGCTCAGAAGCACTATGTTTGCAGGTGTTGAATCCGTTAGGCTCAGCAAGAAAAGCCTCAATCTTTGGAAGAAGGCCCACCAACCCAAAGTAAAGAGATCCGCCCTTTATCTTATTAGAGGCCACAGTGGCCTTGGCCGACGATAGTTCCTCAGCGAGTTCAAAATATTCGAATAGATTTATTCGCTTCACGTTAGCGACTCCTTTGGCGCTCGCCTAAGAGTAGCATATTTTCAAAAGTCCAACATGCCCCATCCCGGCGGAGATGGTGTCGATCCAAATATCGTCAATCTAGGACCTCAGTCCCATTCCTTCCGTGGAACCCCCTTCCTCAATCCGCGTTCATGTCGCGCAAAAGATTGAGGAAACACCCAATGAAGAACCTGCTTCTCGCATCGGCCCTGGCCATTTCTTCTATTCTTTCGGTCGCCGGCCCGTCCGACGCCGCGAGTGTCACCATCACCACCAATGAGCGGATCGCCCCGCGTCACACCGTCCGCGAAGTCTACCGTCCATATCGTCCCCGCCATCGTGACTGCATGGTCAAGAAGGTGAAGACCCGCTACCACGGCCGGGTCGTCGTCAAGACCACCCGCGTCTGCCGCTGAACGCCAGATCGCGAACGAGAGAGGGCGGCGGCGATCGGGCCCTCAGCGCGAAGATATGGGTTGAAATCCGCAGGGAATCCGGCAATTTCCTTGTCTTGAATGGAGGCCACCCATGTCCAGCACATCAGCGGAAACAGCGCCGGTCATCGTCATCGACCTGCAGACCAACATGTTCGACGGTCTTGTCGAGCCGCCTCTCCATGATGCGGATCTCCTCACCGAGCGCGCCCGCAAGGTGATCGACTGGGCGCGGCGCGAAGGCCGGGCGATTGCCTTCGTGCGCCATGACGGGCCGGAGGGCGATCCGCTGGCACCGGGAGAGCCGGGCTGGCCCGTCTGGCCGGCGCTTGGCCAGCGGGACGACGAGCCGACCTTCTCGAAAACCGTCCGGGACTCCTTCAGCAACCCGGAACTCGGCGCATGGATCGAGAGCCAGGGTGCGCCCGAAGTGGTGATCCTCGGCGCCCAGACCGATTTCTGCATCGCCGGCACGGTAGAGGGCGCGATCGCTTCCGGGCTGAAGGTAACGGTGGTGTCCGACGCCCACAGCACGCTCGACCAGCCGCAGGAGAGCGCCGCCGCCATCATCCGCCGCTACAATGCCCAGTTCGCCGAGGCCGGCGTCAATCTGGTGACGACCGAGGCGCTGACCGGCTCGCAGTCCGCCTGACCGGCTTTAGCCCAGCTCCAGCCGGCGGGTGATGCCGATCGCCTCGAGAAATACCTCGTCGTGGCTGACCACCAGCAGCGCGCCGTCATAGGCGCGCAATCCGGCCTCGACCGCGGCGATGGAATCGATATCCAGATGGTTGGTCGGCTCGTCGAGGATGAGCAGCGGCGGCGGCGACGGTCCGCCGAGCACGCAGGCAAGCCCCGCC
>NZ_PVBI01000008.1:0-391921 GCF_002968675.1 Neorhizobium sp. T25_13 | reverse complement strand
TCCCAGCCCATGCCTACAATCCCCTCGCTTCCGTTGCCGGAGTGTTTCGCGAGACGTTCGCGGGCAGGCGGGAGCCGGCGCTTTCATCGGAACCGTAACGTGCGGGGATGGTGGAAGAGGTGAAAGCCATGGCGGCGATGTCTTCGGATGGAGCCGCCTATCAAGCCTCCCCCGGACAGCCATGTCCGGTTCGGTTGAGCCGTGCAAGTGGCATGATTTCCCGAAAGGAAGTCGCGAACAAAGCCACGCAGCGAGGCGAGATGATCACCTGTAGGGGCCGGAAGCCCCGAAAAGACGCCGAAGGCCACGCGAATGCGGAGCCATACTATTATTTTACTATGAGGTTCCGCATTCGTGTGGCTCTCCGATCTTTGAAAACCACGGCAGGCGACTGCGCGGGACTCCGGAATGTTGGCCGAAGGCTTTTGATCCTCGGTGATCGGATCCTCGGGTCAAGCCCGAGGACGACGAGTGTGTGGGGCTGTCTCTCACAAAAGCACCGTTTCAGCCCACTGCACTGCTTACTTTGGCACACCTCTCCGTCGTCATCCTCGGGCTTGACCCGAGGATCCAATCACCGACGACAGGCTCGGCGGACTGCAAAAACAAGAAACCCGGCCCCAAAGGGGACCGGGCTTCTCTTTCCTGCTTGGGAGGCAGAATAAATAGTTCACTCGACCAGGTTGGCGTTGATGAAGTCGAAGTTGATGTCTTCGCCCATGCCCGGCTTGTCGGAAATATGAACGAAACCGTCTTCGTCCATCGGGTCGACGAGGGCGTTCAGGTATTCGAAGCCGTCGTCATATTCGAGGAACGGGTGCAGCAGGCCGCGCTCGTACCATTTCGCGTTCTTGGTGCAGGCAGCAATGATCAGGTTCGGAGCGCCATTGCCGTGGATTTCGCAGTTCATGCCGAAGGATTCGGCCAGATGCATGGTCTTCATTGCCGGGCTGATGCCGCCGACGTCATGGACGCCGGTGCGCAGGATGTCGCAGGCCTTCGAGGTGATCCATTCGGCGCGGCTGAAATGCTTGCCGCCGGCGCTTTCCGGACCGAGGACCGGAATGTCGAGGTTTTCGGCAAGCCAGGCGTAGGAAGCCGAGCTCTGCTCGTCCATCGGCTCCTCGATCCAGTCGAAGCCGAGCTTTTCGAGGCCCCTGCCGAGTTCCAGCGCTTCCGTGCGGGTATACCAGTGGAAGGCGTCGATCATCAGGTGGATATCCGGGCCGACCGCCTCGCGGACTGCGGCGCAGGCCTTGAGATCCATCTTGACATTAGGCGCCCAGGAGACCGGCGGCATCCAGGTGTGCAGCTTGATGCCCTTGTAGCCGCGCTTGACGAGCTTTTCGCCGAACCGGCCGTAATCTTCTGGCGTGGCGAGGCCGTTCTCCAGTTCGTCGCCACACATGATCGAGCCATAGGCCGGGATCTTTTCGCGGTAGGTGCCGATCAATTTGTGAACCGGCATGTTCAGCTTGCGGCCGGCAAGGTCCCAGAGGGCGCAATCGACGATCGCGAGCGCCCGGTCGGTCAGCTGCATCGCGCTGCCGCGCTGCCAGTGCGCGAGGTCCTGCCACAGCCGTTCGCGGGCGAACGGATCTTCGCCGATCAGCACCTTCTTGACGAACTTGTCGATCACATGCGGGCGAACGACTTCCGGCGGGGCAAAGCAATAGCCTTCCGCACCGTCGTCGTCGACGATGGTCAGCAGCGCCAGGTTGACCTTGTGCGGCGGGCCCGGATGGGCATGGCCGGCGGCATCCTGGTGACGGCGCGTGGTATGGGAGAATACGCGCACATTGACGTCTACGATCTTCACGAAATTCCTCCTGTCAGAAGCAGAGGGATGAACCTCCGCCATTTCATTTCGGGACCCGGCGAGGGCCGGATCGGAGCCGCCCGTGGGGGGGCGGAAGTCTGTCTTTCACGCATCGTCCGGATGGCCGGCCGAGGCGAAGGCGCCGCCTTGATAGATGACGGCGGGATCGGTCGGGTCTTGCCTGCCGGCGGCCGCCTCCACTTCGACGCGCCACTTTGCGGATGTGTCCTCGGGTTTCCAGCCGAGGAAAGCGGCATTGCGATTGTCCCACCACTGCTCGTCGTTGGCAGAGGCGCCGTAGACGATGGTGTGGGCGATCCGCGGTGCAGCAAAGGCGCGCCGGCAGAGGGAAAAGAAATCACGGTAGCTGAGCCAGGTCGCCAGCATGCGCGTGTTGGCCGGTTTTTCGAAGCACGAACCGATGCGGACGGACAAAGTCTCCTGTCCGAATTTCTCGAAATAGAGGCTGGCAATCGCCTCTCCGAAGACCTTCGAAGCCCCGTAGAGCGAGTCCGGCTTCGGCACGACCGTGTTGTCGAGCCTTTCATCGCACCGATAGTAACCGACGACGTGGTTGGAGCTTGCGAAGACGATGCGCGGCAGACCGTTGTGGCGGGCGGCTTCGTAGAGATTGTAGAGGCCGACGATGTTGCCCTGGACGATGAGGTCGAACGTCTTTTCGAGGGAAATGCCGCCGAGATGAATGATGCCGTCGACGCCGTCGACCAGTTTGGCGACACCGGCGGCATCCGCCAGATCGCATTGGACGAAGGTTTCGCCGGCGCCCGCATCGGCGATCTCACCGATGTCCGACAGCACGACATGCTCGGCGATCTCCCTCAGCATCGGCCGGATTGCCCGGCCGACACCCCCCGCGGCGCCGGTTAAAAGCAGTCTCTTGAGCATTCTTCCCTCATGGGCGGGCCGTCGGTGAATATGCGCCGGTTCGCCTTGTCATCATACCTCATAGGTCATCTCATACTATAGGTCCATGGCTGGGCGTCAATAAAATTCTTGCTCGGCGCTTGACAACAAGGGCAGGTTTTACCCCTCTAAGTAGCTGAAATGGCAAAGCGAGAGAGCGGGCTGACATTGAAGAGAGCAGATAACATCACCGGGGAGGCACCCTCGCGAAAAGGCCGCAATCTGGTCGAGACGGTTGGCCGGCGGATGCGGGATGCGATCGCGAGCGGTGCGTTGAAGCCCGGCGACAAACTGCCCACCGAAAGCGGGCTGACGCTGCAATACGAGGTCAGCCGCACGGTCATCCGCGAGGCGATCGCTTCGTTGCGGGCCGACAATCTCGTCGAGGTCCGCCATGGCGTCGGCGTCTTCGTTCTGGCGCCGCAAGGCGGGCTGCAGGCGGGCTTCCGCACCGTGGATGCCAGCCGCGTTTCCTCCATCATCGAAATGCTGGAAGTCCGCGCTGCCATCGAGATAGAGGCTGCGGGTCTTGCTGCGGTCCGTTCGTCGCCGGCGCAGCAGGAACTGATCTTCGAATGTCTCGAGACGATCAAGCGGCAGATCGCTGCCGGTGCGGCAACGGTCGAAAGCGATAGGGCTTTCCATTTGGCCATCGCGGACGCTACCAACAACCCGCGTTTCCGGGAACTGCTGGAGGCGATCGGCAAGCAGATGATTCCGCGATCGCTGCTGCAGGAGGGCGAAGTGGAGATTTCGCCGCCTGAATACCTGGCCCAGATCCAGGATGAACATGCCCGTATCGCCCGCGCGATCACCGATGGCGATGATTCGGCTGCTCGCGACGCCATGCGCATGCATCTCAAGGGGAGCCAACAACGCTATCGCTCGCTGATACGGCGGCCCTGATGCGCCCTTGAAGATAATACAACTATTGACAGTCATAATATGACTTGGTAGCCTTCTGGAAATCAACCAGGAAGGGACTGCCATGTCTATGGATCCAAATGAACTGAAGCATGCGCTCGGCGCCGGCCTCCTGTCGTTCCCCGTCACGCCGTTCGGGAAAGATGGCCTCTTCAACCGCAAGGCCTATGAGCAGCATGTCGGCTGGCTGGCCGGGTTCGATGCTTCGGTGCTTTTTGCCGCCGGCGGCACGGGCGAGTTCTTTTCACTGGAGCCCTCCGAAATTCCGGAAATCATCGTCGCCGCCAAGGCTTCGGCAGGCAGCACGCCGATCGTTGCCGGCTGCGGTTACGGCACGCGCATCGCCGTCTCGATCGCCAAGTCTGCCGAAAAGGCCGGTGCCGACGGCATTCTCCTCCTGCCGCACTACCTGATGGATGCCAGCCAGGAGGGCCTTTATCAGCATATCAAGACCGTCTGCCAGTCGGTCGGCATCGGCGTGATGGTCTACAATCGCGACAACTCGATCCTGACGGCGGAAACGCTGGCGCGCCTTTGCGAGGCCTGCCCCAATCTGGTCGGCTTCAAGGACGGTTCCGGCGACATCGGCTTGGTGCGCAAGATCACTGCGGTCATGGGCGACCGCCTGACCTATCTCGGCGGCATGCCGACGGCCGAGCTTTTTGCGGACGCCTATCTCGGCGCGGGCGTCACCACCTATTCGTCGGCGGTCTTCAACTTCGTCCCGGCGCTGGCCCAGAAGTTCTACAAGTCGCTCCGGGCCGGGGATACGGCGGCCACCAACCAGATCCTCATCGACTTCTTCTATCCGTTCATGGAGATCCGCAACCGCCAGAAGGGTTACGCGGTTTCCGCCATCAAGGCCGGCGTGCGGCTGATGGGTTTCGATACCGGTCCGGTTCGCGCGCCGCTGACCGACCTGACCGCCGAAGAAGTCAAGATGATGGAGGCTCTCTGCGAGCCCTACCGCAATGACGCTCTCGGGGTGCAGGCGGCCGAATAGGCGTCCTCCTCTCCAACCCTCTCCCCGAGTGCATCAGCCGGCAGGTCCGCCCTGCCGGTTTTTTCGTGTCTGCTGCCGAGCGTTGGCGCCCATAAAAAAGCGCCCGCAACCGGGGTTGCGAGCGCTCGTCCTGGGAGGGACTTATCGCTTAAGTGGGTCAGCGCTGCTTGGACACGCTGCGCAGACGAACCGTCCAGCCGTAGTGGTTCACGTAACCCTTGACGTCGGCGCGATAGACGACGCTGTCGATGACCGCCGAGATCGGCTGCAGCGCAGGAACGAGTTCCTCGTATCGCTTCTGGATGTCTTCATAGGCCGTCTTCTGCTTCGCCTGATCGCGCTCCACCAGTGCCTTGGCGGACATGTCGTTCAGTTGCTGGTCGAAGAAGGACGTGCGCCAGCCGATGATGCCGCTGAGCTTGGCGTCGTCGGCGTTGTTCGGGTTGATGACGAGGGCGCGCAGGTTGGAATGCGGATGCGGCTCCTGGCCGCCGCCGCCGCGACCGACGAGCATTTCGAACTTGCGTTCGCGCATCGGGCCATAGATCTGGTCACCGGCGCCCTGGACGATTTCGGCCTTGATGCCGGCCTGGGCAAGGGTTGCCTGGATCGCGGTGGCGGTGTCCGTGAAAGGCGGCTCGTTGAGCGTCAGCAGCCTGACCGGGAAACCGTCGGGATACCCTGCCTTGGCGAGCAGTTCCTTTGCCTTGGCGACATCGAGCTTGTAGTCCGGATCGGGCAGGCTGCCGATGACGCCGTCGGCGACCGGGCGAAGACGCTTCGTGCCGTAGTTCGGCATGATCGACTTGTTGATGCCGTCATAGTCGATCAGATGGCGGATCGCGAGGCGCACATCCGGGTTCTTGAAGCGCTCGTCCTTCATGCTCACGGCGAGGAAATAGAAGCCAGAGCTTGGCGTGCGCTGCACCTCGACGTCCTTGTTCTTGCCGAGCGCGGCGATATCCGGAACCGAAAGGCCAACCGCGACGTCCACGTCGCCCTTTTCCAGCATCAGCCGCTTGGTCTGGGATTCCGGCATATGCCGGAAGATCACGCGTTTCATCTTGGGCTTCTCGCCCCAGTAATCGTCGAAACGCGTCAGGATGAGCATTTCGTTGGAGGACCAGCGCGTCAGGCTGAAGGCGCCGGAACCGGCGACATTGATCTTCAGCCAGGCAGCGGCCTTGTCGCCGTTCGTCTCGTGGCTCATGGCGGTCTTCATGTCGATGACCGCGCTGGCATCCGGCTTGCCAAAAATGTCGAGCGTGAGCTGCGGATCGGTCGGCTGAGCCGGCTTGAGGGTGATCTTGTTGCCGTCGGCCGTCAGCAGCTGGTCGATATTGTTGGCCTTGTAACCGAAGGACGACCAGACGCCCGCGCCGACCAGGCCAAGGCTGATGTTGCGTTTGATCGACCAGATGACATCTTCGGCTCGGACCGGGTTGCCGGACGTGAACTTCGCGCCTTCCCTCAGCGTGAAGGTGATCGAGCCGTCATCGGCAACCGTCCAGGCGCTGGCGAGACCCGGATTGACGGTCTTCTTGTCCGGCGCGAGTTCCACAAGCGTATCATAGAGATTGGCGATGACGCCCGTCGCCTCGCGGCCGGAAATCGCCGCCGGGTCGAGGGTCAAGATATTGTTCATGCTGAGGCCGACGATCAATTGGTCGGCGGGGGTATCTGCGTATGCGCCGACCGGCGCAGACAGCGTCAGAGCCGTGGCCAGAGCCACATGCTTCATCCATTTCATCTGGGGTTCCTCCATTCCAGGCACTCAAGTGAGTATGACGTCACATGACTGCTGCGTTGTATGAAGACGGAAAAGATAACCCTCGTCAACTGAGACAGGCCTAGAAAATAATGCATCTCGCGCTCTTTTGACCTCGGAGTGGCGCGGCCGATGCCTTGATATCCTATTTCGAGCCTCCAGTCATATTATGAGTTGACGTGCATTCGAGGCACCTTCTAGATTGCAGGCAGCATGTCGAGGAGGAATGGAGATGAAGCGGCTTCTGATCACCGGGGCGGCCGGCAATATGGGCAAGGCCATGCGCCGGCGGCTGGGGCACCTGGCGGAGGTCATCCGCGTTTCCGACATCTCTCCGCTGGACGATGTCGCGGCCAACGAGGAACCTTTTGCCTGCGACCTGGCGAATTCCGATGCCGTCCTGGGCATGGTGGAAGGATGCGACGGCATCCTGCATTTCGGCGGCATTCCTTCCGAGAACACCTTTGCCAGCATTCTCGACAGCAATATCCGGGGCCTGCACAATCTCTATGAAGCGGCGCGAAAGCACGGAAAACCGCGTATCCTGTTTGCCAGCAGCAACCATACGGTCGGTTTCTATCGGCAGGACCAGTTCATCGGGGTTGATCGGCCCACCAAGCCTGACGGCCTTTATGGCGTCTCGAAATGCTTCGGCGAGGGATTGGCGCAGATGTATTTTCACAAATTCGGCCAGGAGACGGCGATCGTCCGCATCGGTGCCTGCTGGCCGAAGCCGACGACGGTGCGGATGCTGTCCATCTGGCTGAGCTTTGACGACATGGCTTCACTTGCGGAGAGGGTCTTCAAGGCTCCCTATCTCGGTTGCCCGACGATCTGGGGCGTTTCGGACAATCAGCCGAAATGGTGGGACAACTCCGCTTCCGCCTATCTGGGCTGGGTGCCGAAGGACAGTTCCGAGATCTATCGCTCGGAGGTGGAACGCAATCCGGGCATTCCGGACAAGGGATCGTCACAAGCCAAGTGGCAGGGCGGCGGTTTCGTCGACGATCCCATCTACACCGAACCTCCCCGTTCCCTGAACCGGTAACGACCCCATGAAAATCACCGACCTCACCACCACCGCCGTCAGCCTGCCGCTGGCCGAACCGCTCGGCAACGCCACGGCGACCATCCATCAATTCTCCTGCATCGTGATCGATCTCGTCACCGACGAAGGATTGCGGGGTGAAAACCTGATCTTCACCATCCGGCCGGAGCAGTTGAAGCTTCTGGACAGCATGGTGCATGTGCTGCGGGATGCGGTGATCGGGCGCGATCCGGACGATACCGGCGCCTTCTGGCAGGACGCCTGGCGACGTATCAACTTCATCGGTTTCACCGGCGTCTCGATCATGGGCATTTCGGCGATCGACGGCGCCATGTGGGATCTGAAGGCCAAGCGCGCCGGGCTTTCGATCTCGCGGATGCTGGGACGGTGCCGTGAGACTATTCCAGCCTATGCGAGCGGCGGCCTCTGGCTTACCCAGGACATTCCCTCGCTCGTCCGGCAGGCGGAAGGTTTCGTCGCAGCCGGCTTCAAGGCGATGAAGCTGCGGCTTGCGGGGCGGATCGATGTCGACCTGCCGCGCGTGAAGGCCGTTCGGGCGGCGATCGGCAGCGATATCGGGCTGATGATCGATGCCAACCAGGTGCTCGACGTCGATGCGGCGATCAGGCTCGGCGATGCGCTGGCGCCGTTCGATATCGCCTGGTTCGAGGAGCCGGTGCCGGCCCACGCATTGGAGGATTCGGCCAAGGTGGCAAAAGCCCTGCGGATGCCGATCGCGTCCGGTGAGAATGAATATACGCGCTACGGCTTCCGGCGGATGATCGAGACGGGTGCCGCCTCCATTCTCATGCCGGATCTCCAGCGGGTTGGCGGCGTCACCGAATTTTCCCGCGTCGGCGCACTGGCGGCAAGCTTTGACCTGCCGATCTCATCGCATCTTTTCCCCGAAATGAGTCTGCAGCTGCTGGCGCATGTCCCGACCGCCCATTCCCTGGAATACGTGGAATGGTTCACGCCGCTCTACGAAGAGAAGATAAAGCTCATTGACGGGACGGCCCAAATTCCGGATGCGCCCGGCTGGGGGATGTCCTTGGACCGGGATGCGATCAGCCACCACGCTCTCTAGGCTGAAATCCGCATAGGACGAGATTTGCCTCGTTTTCTTGCGAAAGCGCAAGCAAATGCCCATGCCCTGTTTGTTTCACGTCAAAGAGAAGAGGTTGGCGTAGACATAAATTCTATTTCCAGAGGACGGCGATTTACTCCGCCCCTTGTTCCGAAGGAAAGAAACCATGACCGACAAGATTCAGATGACCAGACGCTCGATCCTTGCGGGGGCAGCCTTTGTTGGCGCGATCGCACCGGTCGTGCAGGCTTCCTTTGCCCATGCGGACGAAGCGCCCCCCGCAAAGATGAAACCGGGCGACCTCTCGCGCCTCCGCCGCGAGAAGGTCGAGCTCGTGAAGCCGCCTTTCGTCCATGCCCATGCCCAGAAAGCCGATGGCCCGCCGAAGGTCGTCGAATTTACGCTGACCATCCAGGAGAGGAAGCTCGTTCTCGACAAGGAAGGCACCGAAATCAATGCGATGACCTTCGATGGGTCGGTTCCGGGTCCGCTCATGGTCGTCCATCAGGACGACTATGTCGAGCTCACGCTCATCAATCCCGATACGAACGAACTCCAGCACAATATCGACTTCCACTCGGCCACCGGTGCCTTGGGCGGCGGAGCGCTGACGGTGGTGAACCCCGGCGAGAAGACCATTCTCAGGTTCAAGGCAACCAAGGCCGGTGTCTTCGTTTACCACTGCGCACCTCCCGGAATGGTGCCGTGGCACGTTACCTCGGGCATGAACGGCGCCATCATGGTGCTCCCGCGCGATGGCCTCAAGGACGGCAAAGGGAAACCGCTGACCTACGACAAGATCTATTATGTGGGCGAACAGGATTTCTACGTCCCGCGCGACGAGAACGGCAAGTTCAAGAAATACGCAAGTGCCGGCGAAGCTTATGAGGACACCCTCAAAGTCATGCGGACGCTGACCCCGACGCACATCGTCTTCAACGGGGCGGTTGGTGCCTTGACGGGCCAGAACGCCATGACCGCCGCGGTCAACGAGAGGGTGCTCATCGTCCATTCGCAGGCAAACCGCGATACGCGGCCCCACCTCATCGGAGGCCATGGCGACTATGTCTGGGCTACGGGCAAGTTCGCCAACCCTCCGGAAATCGACCAGGAAACATGGTTCATCCCGGGCGGTGCGGCAGGCGCTGCATTCTACACCTTCCAGCAGCCCGGCATATACGCCTACGTCAACCATAACCTGATCGAGGCCTTCGAACTGGGCGCGGCGGCACATTTCAAGGTCACCGGTGATTGGAACGACGACCTGATGACGTCGGTCCTGGCGCCGAGCGGCACCTGATCAGAAACGGCCGGGAGCATCAGATGTGCATGCCCCCGGCCGACCTTCATCCCCCTGCAAGCTGGATTTCGCCTCGGGAGGCGAACATGCGATGGACATACGACAGGCCAAAGCTCTCGCTCCTCCATACCGGGCTTCCGATCACGCTGATCGCCGTGCTGGCGGCGGGTATCTTCCACCAGGCGGGTTTCATGAAACCGGCGCCCCCAGAGGGCGCGGTCTATGAGCCCGCGACGGTCGTTGTTCCTCCCCGCAGCTACAGCTACAGGAGCGACGGAGAGTTCCTGAAGGGCACGGCACCCATCGATCCGCCGATGAAGACGGTGGTTGCGGCGTCGAGCCTGACGATCACGAAAAATCACGTCACGGCCTCGGAATACCGGGAGTGCGTCGCCGCGCGCGCCTGCAAATCCTCTGAGGCGACCTCATTGAAGCCGGACGTTCCCGCCACTGGCGTGAGCTTCGACGATGCCACGGCTTATGTCCACTGGCTCTCGGATGTGACCGGCGAATACTGGACCTTGCCAACCGACGAACAATTGGCTCAGGCCGCGGGCAAGCGGTTTCCGGACGATGCCCTCGGCCTCGATCCGGACAGCAAGAACCCCGCGCTGCGATGGCTCGCCGACTACGAGCGCGAAGCGCGTGAGCGGGCGAAAGGCGATCCGGTGCCGCGGCCGACGGGAAGTTTCGGGGAGAACGAATATGGTCTGGCCGATTTTGGCGGCAACATCTGGGAATGGACGTCCACCTGCCATCGCAGGGTCCATCTTTACGTGAACGGGTCCGTTCGAGCCTCCGAAGAGATTTGCGGCGTCTACGTGACCGTCGGTCCGCATCGCTCGCCGATGAGTTCCTTCGTCCGCGATCCGAAAGGCGGCGGCTGCGCGGTCGGGACGCCGCCGGACAATCTCGGCTTCCGCTTGGTCAAGTCCACCCGGTGGTATGCGCCGCTGCTCAAGACGCTTCGCCAGGCGGGTTGGACAACGTGATCGTCATCCGCGCCATCCGCCCCGAGCCAACGTCAAAGCGGGCCGCGAGCATACTCCGAACCGTTTGTCGTAGGTCAAAGAGGACCGGCTTTTTTGCCCTAGTGTGAATTCAACGAAGCCGAGGGCTTTCGAGAAAAGGAGTAAGGAAATGAAGAAGATTTTGGCATCCCTGGTCGGCGCGGCAATCGCTACGGCTTTCTGCGCAACGGTGGCTTCGGCTGCCGATTTCCAAGTGCAAATGCTCAACAAGGGCAAGGACGGCGCGATGGTATTCGAGCCGAGCTCCATCAAGGTCGCCAAGGGCGATACCGTCACCTTCGTCCCGACCGACAAATCCCACAACGCCGAAACCATCGACGGGCTGATCCCGGAAGGCGCAAAGCCTTTCAAGGGCCAGATGAACGAAAGCGTCAAGATCACGTTCGACGTCGAGGGTGCCTATGCCGTGAAGTGCGCGCCGCATGTCGGCATGGGCATGATCGGCCTTATCGTTGTCGGCAACGAGCCTGCGAACCTGGAGGCCATCAAGACTGCGAAACTGCCCAAGAAGGCTCGCGAACGTCTCGACGCGGATATTGCTGCTTCCGGCGTTTAAGCCGGAGCGCCCGGCGGCGGCCATTCCCTCTCCCCTTGGCCGCCGCCGCGCTTACCGTCCCAGCCTCATCTTGCGCGAAATCCGGCACAGTTGGTCAGCGCATCAGGCCAGCCATGCGAAGCGCGTTCTCGATGATCTGCTGGATGCCTTCCGGCTCTTTTGCCTTTTGGGAAGAAGCGGATGCGCGCTTGGCGCCGTCGCTCTTCGCCCGCAGGGGCTCCACGCCTTCGCGAAGCAGGCCCCAGCTTTTTGCCGAATGAAGCGTCGACGATATGCCGACATCCAGCAGATAAGGCGCGGCATTCTCGTCGCCGAGCGCGGGGTCGATCGGTGTCCCGTGGCCCATTCCGGCAATGCTGTAATATTCGATTGCCCGCCGGCCGCGGGCGTCCTTCCACACGGTTCTCGATTGGCCGTCGACCGTTTCCGACAAGTCGGGCGGTGCACCGACGTCGTGAACGGCCCGCCACTGGTCGATGATCGCCTGCGCATTCGCCTCGGCGACCGTCTTGTCCTGGGTGCCCTGCCACACCGAGATGGTCGGCCATGGCCCCTGATGGGTGGAAGCGGCTCTCAGCCGCGATTGAAGCGTCGATGGTGCCGGCAGGCCGTGACCGCGCATCCGGTCGAATGCTTCGGGCACCGTCTCGGTGACGCCATAGGGCAGGCCTGCGATGATCGCTCCGCCGGCGAAAACCTCGGGGTGGGCGGCCAGCATGACATTGGCCATAGCGCCACCCGCGGACAGGCCGCTCACATAGATGCGCGAAGTGTCGATCCCGTGCCGGGAGATCACCGCATCGATCATCTGGCGGATCGAGTGCGCTTCGCCCTGGCCGCGGCGCGTGTCGCCCGGAAGGAACCAGTTGAAACAGAGATTGCCGTTATTGGCGCGGACCTGTTCCGGCAGGAGCACCGCGAAGCCGTGCCGCTCGGCGAGCTTCGACCATCCGGTGCCGTGGTCATAACCGGAGGCGGTCTGCGTGCATCCGTGGAGAACGACGACGAGGGCGGGGTGTTTGGGAAGCAGGGAGGGCACGTAAACCTTGGCTGCCAGCGCTCCGGGGTTGGATCCGAAGCTTTCGAGCGCCTCCAGATGGCTGGGCGCGTCGGTCGGTTCCCAACCCAGTGATTTCAAGCGGGCGAGCCGCTCCAGCGTATCCGACAACGATCTCATCATGCCTCCTGGCGATCATTGCCGGGGTGGCAGTGATCAACGACAATGTCCCCCTATATGGGAAGCGTTGCTGCACTGCACAATTATTTTTTGGTAAGATATGTTTCATCACGAGCCGGCGAGCTTGATGCCGGCCCGCCGGGTTCATTTTCAGCTGTCGGAAATCCTGTAGCTCGAGGACCGGACGATCAGTTCTCCGGGGAGCCGTTTGATCGTGATCGGCCGGCCGGGATAACAGGAGCCATCCTCGATCATTCCGACGGCCACCGCTATGATCTCGTCGACGGGCTGGCGGAATGTGGTCAGTGCATAATGCGGCCAACTGGCGAGCGCGATGTCGTCGAAACCGGCGACCGCGATATCGTCGGGCACGCTGAGCCCGGCCTCTTCCCTCAGCGCATCGAGGCCGCCTGCCGCGAGAATGTCGTTGGCGAAGAAGATCGCATCCGCTCCGCCGCGTTCGACGATTTCCATCGCGGCCTGCCGGCCGGCCTCATAGCTGTATTCGCCGGCATCGACGCGGGCGCAAAGCGTCATGCCGAGTTCGGCAACACGCGTCACGAAGGCGTTCTGTCTTTCGCGATTGGTGGTCGTGTGGCTGAGGCCGGACACATAGGCGACGCGACGCCGGCCGGTCTCATAGAAATGGTCTGCGATCGCCCGGCTGCCCGCGACATTGTCGCAGATGACGCAGCTTAAGTCCGCATCCTCGACGACGCGGTTGATCAGCAGGGCGGCGCGGCCCTCGGTTGCCCAGCGCAAGGTCTGGCCGGAGAGGATCGTGGCGGAAATGATGATGACCGCATCGACATTGTAGCGGCGCAGGGCCGAAAGCTGCTCTTCGAGGTTGGAACCCTTGGTGATGTTGAAGAGCAGACTCTGCAGCCCGACGCGCTGCAGGCTGCGGGAGAGCTTTTCGATGAGCGCGGGGTAGAAGGGGTTCTGCATGTCGGAGACGACGATGCCGACGATATTGGTGCGGCTCTTCGACAACATGCTGGCTATGGCGTTCGGGTGATAATCCACCTCTTCCGCAAACTGCTTGATCCTGTCGCGCAGGTCCGGGGCGATGCTGGCGCCCGGCGTGAACGCGCGGGAGACGGCCGACTGGCTGACGCCGAGCATACGGGCGAGCTGGCGCGCGGTGATCGGCCGGCGCTTCGCCTTGTCATCCGGTATCTCTGGCTTGTCCAAGAAACTCTCCAACTCCCTGCCGGCGGACGGCGCTGCTGTCGATACCCCTGGCGCGGTCACGGATCAATATCATCAAATGCGTCTCCGTGTCTTGCATCCGTATGCAATGGCGTCTAGTCTTTCTTTCAGGATCGGGAGGAGAGCCGTCGATCATGCTTTTGAAGGAAATGGCCGAGCCAGGCGCCTCGGCCGTGGACGATCTTCGCGTGCTGGATTTGTCCGACACGCTTTCAGGCCAATACTGCGCGCGGCTTCTGGCGGACTATGGCGCGGAGGTTGTTCTCGTCGAGCCTCCGGGGGGATCGGCGATCAGGCGAATGCCGCCGTTCTCGGTGACCGATCCACAACTGTCCTTGCCGTTCTGGCATCTGAACACAGGAAAGAGGTCCGTCATCCTGGACCGGTCGACGGAGGCCGGGCGGGAGGAGCTGAAGGCGCTGATCGCTGGCGCGGATGTCGTTATTCCGCCTGCGGACCTCACGTTCGACGAAGTCGCGGATATCAATCCGCGCTGCATCACCGCTTCCGTCACCCCTTTCGGGACGGATGGGCCGCTTGCCGATTGGAAGGGGCCGGAGATCGTGCTTCAGGCGCTTTCCGGGATGATGTACAATAATGGCCAGATCGGCCGCGAACCTCTCTACGGTGTCGGCGATCGGGCATCCTATGCCGCAGGGCTCGCCGCCTATATCGGCGTGATCACCGCTCTGCTTGCTCGCCGCACGACCGGGCTTGGTCAGGCTGTGCGGGTGGACTCGGCCGAGACGGCGGTATCGATGTGTTTCCCCTATGTGCTGCGCCATATCTACAACGGCTCGGTCCATAGTCGGCGGGACCAGACGATCCCGGCAGGGCAGGTGAAATGCCATGACAGCTGGGTCTGCGTCTGGATCTACAACCATCGCTGGGAAGCTCTCTGCGCTGCACTGGATCTTCGGGATATCCAGCACGATCCCCGCTTCGCCGAGCCGGGCCCGCGCCGGCAGCACTGGGATGTGCTCTACGAGATCATCCAGGCGAAGGTCGCGGAGATGGACGCGGAGGATTTGGTCGACCGGCTGCAGCGCGCCCAGATCATCGCGGCCAAGGCCTATCGTCCCGCCGAACAGGTCCGCAACGGCCACCTCACCGCCCGCCATTATTGGGAAGCCGTCGATGGCCGGCTCATTCTTGGGCCACCCTTCCGGATGAGTGCGACACCTCGCAGGGTGCGGGGCGGAGCGCCCCTTCCTGGCGAGGCGCAGGGGCGGATTGCGCCGCGCCGAACCGACCCGTCCGAGACGCCAAAACCGGCGGCGGCCGGCCGGCCGCCGCTCGAGGGGCTGCGGGTCATCGAGATTACCACCGCCTGGGCCGGGCCCATGGCCGGACGGGTACTTGCTTATTTCGGGGCCGAGTCCATCCATGTGGAATCGCCCAACCGGGTGAATTCCTGGCGGTTGAACAAGGAAAGGCCGAACCCGATCAATTTTCCCGGGGGCGAGCCGGGCGAGCGGCCGTTCGACCGGTCTTTCCTGTTCAATTCCCAGAACGTCAACAAGTTGTCCTGCATCCTCAACCTGAAGACCCAGGAAGGGCGAAAGACACTGGAGCGGCTGGTTGCGAAGGCCGATGTGCTGATCTGCAATTTCCGGCCGGGCACGCTTGCAAAGCTGGGCCTGGATTACGAGCGTCTCTCGACGATCAAGCCGGATATTATCGTTGCGGAGCTTCCCGCCTTCGGGCGCGACGGGCCGATGTCAGGATATGCGGCCCTCGGTCCGACCATGGAAATGGCGACCGGAATGTCGGCGATGATGAGCTATCCCGACGGGCAGCCGGAAAACAGCGGGCCTTCCTATCTCGACCCGATCGGCGGCTTCAATGCGGCCGCGGCGATCCTGACCGCGCTCTACTGGCGGGAGCGGACCGGCCGCGGCCAATATGTCGAGGTGCCGCAGGTCGAAGCGGCGATGCAGTTCATCGGTGCGGAACTGCTCTTGGCGGCAGAGACGGGAAAAGACCCGGTGCCGAACGGAAATCGGCTCGCGGGCATGGTGCCGCACGACGCCTTTCCGACCCTCGGGGAAGACCAGTGGGTCGTTATCGCAGCGCAGGATCAGGCACAATGGCAGGCGTTGTGCGAAACGATCGGCATGCCGCAACTCGCCTCCGACCGACGTTTTGCGACGCTCGAGGCGCGCCGGCGGAACGAGGATGCGTTGGCGGAAATCCTTTCGGATTGGACGCGTGGCCGCGACAAGCACGATATCGCCCGTTTGCTCCAGGGCAGGGGAGTTGCCGCGGCTCCGGTCAACGACGCCGGCGATCTGGCACGCAGCGACTATCTTGCGCATTGCCGGTTCTTCACCGAACTCGAACATCCGGATGCCGGATCGCACCCCCATCCCGGCCTGCCGATCCACTTGAGCCGGACGCCGGGAGGGCAGAGCAGGCCTGCGCCCCAGTTCGGCGGCCATAACCGGTTCGTGCTCGAGCGGATCCTGGCGCTGCCGCCGGAAGAGGTCGCCCGCATCATGGCCAGCGATGCGATGACCACCGTTCCCTTTCCGGATGGATAGACCGATGAAAACAGAGACAGAAGCACTGTTTCCGCGAAGCCTTGTCGTCGATATCCGCCTCGACGACGACCCGCGATACAGGGGCAGCATCCACGACGACGCAGTGGCGCGGGCGCGGGGTTACAAGGCGGCACTGGTTCCCGGCGCCTTCGTTTATGGCCATATGGGCCGCGTGGCGGTGGAGGCCTGGGGTCTCTCCTGGCTGGAGCGCGGCGGCATGGACGCGAGTTTCCGGCGCCCGGTCTACAATGGCGACCGGCTGACGATCCGCGCCTCGGCGCTGTCGGGCGATGCCGATATGCGCAGATCTGCCATCGTCGCGACAAACGCGGACGGCGAGGAGGTCGCGAGCGGGTGGGTCGGCTTGCCGGGCCTGCCGCCGTCGGTTCCGGACCTTTCAGCCTTCGCGGTATTACCGCGTCCCGATCCGCCGCCGGCAGTCTCGGTCGGCCAGTTGAAACCCGGAACGTCGTTGACGACCGCCGACAGGGTGCTGACCGAAGAGGAATTCAGGCGATCCCTCTCTGCCTTCGACGAGCAGCATGTCCTGCATGCGCGCGACGGGATCGTGCATTCGGGGTGCCTGATGCGGCTCGCCATGGGCGATACGCACAGCAGTTTCCGGTTCCCGTCCGCGATCGTGCTGACGGCTGTCGAGGCGCAGCATTTCGCCTGCGTTCGGCCGGGGCAGAGGCTGACGACGGTGGGCAGAATCGCGGACGCCTGGGTCGGGAACGGCAAGCATTATTTCCAGAGCGAGGAATTCCTTCGCGCCGACGGACGTCTCGTGGCGCGCTTTTTGCGGACGCAGATCTACGGCTACGAAAACGTTTAGGGGGGCGGCGTGGCGCCTTTTCGCGGCGGTTCGAAATTTAACGGCAAAGTTGCTTGCATACGGATGCAAAGTGAGTGATGCTTCGGTTGGAGGAAGGGGCGCTTTCAAAGTGCCCCGGTAAGAAGAGGAGGATTTCGAGGATGTCAGAGACGCGAGCGTTTAGCGCCTAGCGTGCCGGCTCCCGCTATGGCGGGTTTTCGCGGCCCTTTGGGGCAATCTTTTTCCAGGTTTGTGGATACCTAATCGTGCCAGTGCCGACGACGATCAAATCAGTCGAAGCTTTTCAGGTCATGTGGGAGCCGAACGAGCCGCCGGGGCGCCGAAGCGCCATCGTGCGGGTGACGACGGTGGAGGGCATTGTCGGCTACGGCGAGGCATCCCCGATGATGGGCGGCGAGCATTCCCTTGGCGTCGTCAGGGATTTTGCGCCGTCGCTCATTGGTGCCGATGCGCTCGATCACGCGGTGCTCTATGACAAGCTCCTGCATAAATACGTGAAGCTCGGCCCGGAAGGAGCGGTCACCGGGGCGTTGGCGGCGCTTGATATCGCGCTCTGGGACATCCGGGGCAAGGTCTTCAACCAGCCGATCTACAAGCTGCTCGGTGGCGCCTGGCGCACCGAGCTGCCCTTCTATTCCTCGATCGGCGGCAATGCCGACCGCACTGTGGATGAGACCGTCAAGGTGGTCGAGGCACGCTGGAAGTCGGAAACGCCGGCGGCGATCAAGATTCGCTGGGACGGCGACCGCACCCGGCAGGACTACGACATCCCCGGAGATATCGCCAAGGCGAAGGCGGTACGCAAGCTGGTCGGCGAGGACTTCCCGCTCGCCTTCGATGCCAACAATCAATATTCGGTCGGCGGTGCGATCCGGGTCGGCCGGGCTTTGGAGGAGCTCGGCTATATCTGGTTCGAGGAGCCGGTACAGCACTACAACGTTCGCGCCATGGGAGAAGTGGCGCAGCGGCTCGACATCACCGTCTCGGCGGCCGAGCAGACCTACACCACACAGGCTGTGGTCGACATGATCAATGCCGGCGTGCGGATGGTCCAGCCGGACATCATCAAGATGGGCGGCATTACCGGCCTGATGCAATGCGCTGCGATCTGCTTTGCGCACGGCGTTGAACTCGTCCCCCATCAGACCCAGCCGACGATCGCCCACATGGCCAACCTGCAGGTGCTGGCGACTCTGATGCACAATACCAAACCGGCCGAATTCGCAGATCCGTCGACACGAATGCACGTGGCCTTCGAGAACCCGCCAAAGCCGGAAAACGGCAAGTTCAAGGTGCCGGGAGGCCCGGGCCTGGGCCTCATGATCAAGGATGCCGAGTTGGACAAGCGGCGAACGTAACTTGTCTTTGGGAGGAGATGATGAACGTGAACAGAAGAGAATTCCTGGAGCTCGCCGCTGCGGCGACGGCTCTGAGCGTCGTGGGAGCGGGTACGGCCCGCGCAGCGTCGAGCGCCGACGTGGTGCGGATCGGCATTGCCGCCAACGGGCCGCGCACCAGCGACCCGAACCAGACGACGCAGGGCTCCGACAACTGGGCCACCGAACAGATCTACGAACAGCTGGTGCGCCCCGAAGACGGTGATTTCGCCACGACGCCGGACAAGTACGTGCCGACGCTGGCGACCGAATGGTCCGCATCGCCGGATGCGAAAACCTGGACGTTCAAGCTTCGCCAGGGTGTCCAGTTCCACAAGGGTTACGGCGAGATGACGTCGGACGACGTGGTCTTTTCCTTCAAGCGGGCAATCACCGACGGCACCAACAAGACGATCATGGCGAATGTCGCCGACGTGGTCGCCAAGGGTCCCTACGAGGTTGCCGTTCAGCTCAAGTCTCCGGACGTGAATTTCCTCGGCACGACGGGCTTTTCCAACAATACCTCGATCGTCTCCAAGAAAGCCTTCGACAAGATCGGCGCCGAGAAGTTCATGACCGACGCGGTCGGCACCGGGCCTTACGAGCTCACCCGTTTCGACGCCGAGTGGGGCACGGCGATGAAACGCCATGAGGGTTACTGGGGCCAGAAGGCCAAGATCGCCGGCGTGGAATGCGTCTATATTGCCGATACCACGGCCCGGACGCTGGCGCTCCTTTCCGGCGACGTCGATCTGATCGAGGCGGTGCGTGCGCCCGGCTGGGTGGATTCCATGCTGCAGCGCGATCCGACCCTGAAATTCGACATGACGATACCGGGATCCTTCAACACGCTGCACATCAACCTGACCCGCAAGCCTTTCGACAACCTGAAAGTTCGCCAGGCGGTGATGTATGCGATCGATCGGCAGGCGGTCGCCGATGCCCTGAAGCCGATGGGTGGTTTCATGGCCGGATTGCAGCCGGATTTCTTCCCCGCCGGTTTCAAGACTGCCGACCTGCCGCCCGAACTGCAGTACAAGTACGATCCGAAGAAGGCCAAGGCGCTGCTCGCCGAGGCGGGTTTTCCGAACGGCTTCGATTTCGACAGCAATTGCAGCCAGCGCGAGGACTATTCCTCGACCATGCTGATCGTGCAGGAACAGCTTCGCGCCGTCGGATTGCGCATGAACCTGAAGATCGGCGACCACACGGCCTATCACGCCGACAATCGCAGCGACAAGAATACGCTTGCCATGCATTCGTCGAGCTATCCGCCGATCCCAACGCAGCTCTATTTCCAGCAGCTTTCGTCGAAATCGGAAGTGAAGTCCGACGGCAAGGGCGGCGGCAACTACAGCCATTACGGGGTCGCCATGCCGGGGATCGACGCGCTGCTCGACAAGGCGTTGATGGTGACCGACTACAAGACCTATGTCGACACCTGCAAGCAGATCGAGCTGCAGGCGCTGCGCGACCTGCCCCTGATCGGGCTTTCCACCCTGTCCTTCACCGTGGCTCGCAATGCGCGGCTGGACATGGGCTACAAGGTCAAGAGCGGTTACGCCCGTTGGCGTTTCCATCGCGCCACGAAAAAAGCCTGACGGCTTCAAAGCACGGGTGACAGGCCAATGGGCAGGTACATGCTTTACAGGCTAGCCGACGCGATACCGACCATATGGTTGGTCCTGACGCTCGTGTTCGTCGCCATGCGCATCCTCCCGGGTGACCCGGCAATCGCTGCTCTGGGAGACGGTGCTCTCCCGGAGCAGCTTGCCGAGTTCCGGGAGAAAATGGGGCTGAACGTCCCGATCTGGCAGCAATATTTCAACTTCCTGATCGGCACGCTGACGCTCGATTTCGGCAAGTCCTACATGAACGGCGCGCCGGTTCTCGATCTCATCGCCCGCAATCTGCCCTACACGATCCAGCTGACCGTGGCGGCGATGATCCTCGGCACCGTGATCGGCATACCGTTCGGGGTGCTCGCAGCCGTCAAGCGGGGAAAACTGCCGGATTCCGGCATGCGGATCTTTTCCTTGGTCGGTTATGCGGTTCCGGATTTTTATCTGGGCGCGCTGTTTCTGATAGGCTTTGCGCTGAACCTCAGATGGTTTCCGATCAATGGGGCCGGCAGCGGGTTTTTCGATATCCTCCACCACCTCTTCCTGCCGGCGTTGACGCTGGCGCTGGTCAAGGCTGCTTTCATCGGGCGCCTGACGAGAACCTCCGTGCTTGAGGTTCTCGGCAAGGACTATGTGCGAACCGCCCGCGCCAAGGGAGCGCGCGAAAACCGCGTCATCTACCGCCATGCCCTGCGCAACGCCCTGCTGCCGCTTGCGACGGGCATGGGATTGAGCCTGCTGGCAACCCTGTCGGGATCCGTCGCGGTGGAACTGGTCTTCAATCGCCCCGGCATCGGCCGCCTGCTCATCCAGTCGATTACCGAAAGAGACTACGGCGTCATCCAGGGCGGAGTGGTGGTCTTCGCGCTGATGGTGGTCTTCGTCAATCTGATGATGGACCTCCTTTATGTCGTCATCGATCCACGAATTCGGGTGAAGTAATGACAATACTCCCAGGCTCCGTCGGAACCCTGTCCGCATCCGACGATATCGAACATGCGATCGCGCCGGAACCCGGCAGGACGGCGCTGCTGAAGGACATGCTGTTCGGCCAGGCCTCGACGATCTTTGCCTTTTCCGTCGTGGTGATTTTTCTTCTAGTCGCGATCCTGGCGCCCTGGCTCGCCCCCTACGATCCGCTGGCGCAAAGCATCCTGTCGATCAACAAGCAGCCGTCCTGGGCGCATTGGCTCGGAACGGACCAGTTCGGCCGGGACGTGCTGTCCCGGATGATCCACGGGTCGCGCAATTCGCTGCTGTTCGGGCTGATCTCGCCTGCTTTGGCCGCCTTTTTCGGAACCATACTCGGGGTGACGGCCGGTTATTTCGGTGGCGTCATCGACCGGGTGATCAGCCGTGTCGTCGATCTTCTTCTGGCTTTCCCGGAACTGCTTTTGGCGATCATGATCGCAGCGGTGCTCGGCGGGGCTTTCTGGAACATCATTGCCGTCATCACCGTCGCCTTCATACCGGGCTTTGCGCGGGTGGCGCGCGCCTCGACGCTCGCAGTCAAGCAGGAGCCTTATATCGAAGCCGCGGTTGCGGTCGGCCTTCGCACCCCGACGATCATCATCCGGCACGTCATCCCGAATATCGCAGCGCCGATCCTGGTGCTGATGACCCTCTGGGTCGCGTCCGCCATCCGGCTGGAAGCGTCGCTGAGTTTCCTTGGCATCGGCACCCGGGCACCCAATCCGAGCTGGGGCAATATCATCCGCGACGGGCTGAACAACCTGTTCGGATCGCCATGGCCGATCATCGCGGCTGGTTTTGCGATTACCTGCGTCGTGCTGTCGTTCAACCTCATGGGCGATGCGGTGCGCGATGTCCTCGATCCGGAGACAACGCGATGATGATTGCTCCCTCGCTTTCCAGGCAGCAGCCGGTTGCCTCCGTTCATCCCGGTCCCTTGCTGAAAGTGGAGGATCTCTCGATCGAGTTCGGCCCGAAGGGTACGGCGGTGCGTGTGGTGGAAGGTGTCAGCTTTACCATCGACGCCGGCGCCGCGGTCGGCATCGTCGGCGAGTCCGGCTCCGGCAAATCGATGACCTCGCTTGCGGTGATGGGGCTGATCCCCAGCCCTCCGGGCCGCATCGCCACCGGGCGGATCCTGTTCGAGGGCGTCGATCTGCTCGGCCTGCCGCGCTCCAGGATGCCGGAGATCCGCGGCCGCGACATCGCGATGATCTTCCAGGAGCCGATGAGTTCGCTCAATCCGGTGATGACGATCGGCGACCAGATCGGCGAGGCGATCAAGCTGCATCAGAAGATGGGCCGCGAGGAGCGGCGCCAGCGCGTGGTCGAGCTGCTGAAACTCGTCGGCATTCCCGATCCGGAGCGCCGGCTCGGCGCCTATCCGCACCAGTTCTCCGGCGGCATGCGCCAGCGGGTGATGATCGCCATGGCGGTCGCCTGCAACCCGAAGCTCCTGATCGCCGACGAACCGACGACCGCGCTCGACGTCACCATCCAGGCGCAGGTGCTCGAGCTGATGCACAAGATCCGCCGCACCCTGAACACCACCATCCTGTTGATCTCGCACGATCTCGGTGTGATCGCCGATATCTGCGAGCGGGTGATCGTCATGTATGCCGGCAAGGTGGTCGAGGATGCGGACGTCAAGACGATCTTCCGCAGCCCGAAACATCCCTATACGCGAGGCTTGCTGCAATCGATCCCGCGGCTGAAGGACGAGAATACGCGTCTTTACCAGATCCCCGGCATGGTGCCCTTGCCCGGCACGATCAAGCAAGGCTGTCCGTTCTTCCCGCGCTGTCCCGATCGCATCGACAAATGCGCGCGGGAGACGCCGCCTCTCCTTGAAATCACACCGCAACAGAAGGCGGCCTGTTGGGTCTCGGCGGGGGCGACGTCATGAATATTGCTGTGACCGGAGATGACCTCGTCGTGGTCAGAGACGTGGGCAAGACCTTTTCGGAAGCGGGAGGCCTGGTGTTCGGCCGCTCCCAGCCGAGCGTTCGGGCGGTCGATGGCGCTTCCTTCGAGGTCAGGCGCGGCGAGACGCTGGCGCTGGTGGGGGAATCCGGCTGCGGAAAATCCACCCTCGGGCGGCTTCTGCTGCGGCTGATAGATGCAAGCGAAGGCGAAATCACTATCGACGGCGTGGATATCCTGCGTCTCAGTTCCAATGACATGCGCCAGATGCGGGCGCGCGTGCAGATGATCTTCCAGGACCCCTACGGATCGCTCAGCCCGCGTCGCTCGGTTGCGAAGATCATTGCCGAGCCGCTGGAAATTTTCGGGCTGGTCCAATCGAGGAAGCAGCGTCGCGATCGTGTCGCTGAACTGATGATCCAGGTGGGGCTGTCGCCGACCTTTATGGACCGGTATCCGCGCCAGTTCTCCGGAGGCCAGAGGCAGCGTATAGGGATCGCTCGCGCCATTGCGGTCGATCCGCAGTTCATCGTTGCCGACGAACCCGTATCCGCGCTCGACGTCTCGGTGCAGGCCCAGATCGTCAACCTGATGCAGGACCTGCAGAAAAGCCGCGGTTTCTCCTACCTCTTCATCGCTCATGATCTCTCGGTCGTGCGCCATATCGCGGATCGCGTCGCCGTCATGTATCTTGGTCGGATCGTTGAAATCGGGCCTAAGAAGCGGATCTACGATTTCCCGAGCCATCCCTACACCCAGGCGCTTCTCTCGGCGGTGCCGGAGCCCGACCCGGAAACGCGGAAATCCCGGATCATCCTGAAGGGCGATGTGCCGAGCCCGGCCAATGTTCCGACCGGTTGCAGTTTCCATACCCGCTGTCCGATCGCCCAGTCGATTTGCAGGGCGGAACGTCCACCGCTTCTCGAAACCGCCAGCGGTCACCTCGCCGCCTGCCATTTCGCCAAACCGCATCCCATCCCTTTGTAGGCCCTGTCGAGAGGCCCTCCGAGCTGTGTTCGCCATCGAATAGCGCTTCACACGAGGCATTCGATGGCGGAAGCGCTGGCGCGAAGCCCTCCTGCGAAAAGTCCATAGGTACACTTGCTTTACCGAAGGTGGCAGTTAAGTTTACCTTTATTCGGTGGAATTCGCAGGTAAGGCTTCTCATGACACAGGAATTCATCCAGGCGCTGATGCGCGAACTCGGCCCCGACGTCTTTTTCGGGAATGACATCCCGGTTCGCTTCCACAATGATTGGGGCGGCCTTTCGCCGGTCGTGCCGCTTGCGCTGGTGCGGCCGCGCACGACGGAACAGGTCTCGGTGACGCTGCGCCTCTGCAACGAGTTCAGGGTGCCGGTGGTGCCGCAGGGCGGATTGACCGGTCTCGCCGGTGGCGCGCGGCCGATCGAGAATGGCGTGGCGCTGTCGCTCGATCGCATGAACGGCATCGAGGAAGTCGATACGGTGATGGCGACGATGACGGTGATGGCGGGCACGCCGCTTAGCGTCATCCAGGCGAAGGCTGAGGAGGCGGGGCTGTTCTTCGGGCTCGATCTCGGCGCCCGCGATTCCTGCGTCATCGGCGGCAACCTCGCCACCAATGCCGGCGGCAACCGTGTCATCCGGTTCGGCATGGCCCGCGAACATGTGCTGGGCCTCGAAGTGGTGCTGCCGGACGGCACGATCGTCAAGTCGCTGAACAAGATGCTGAAGAACAATGCGGGCTACGACCTCAAGCAGCTTTTCATCGGCTCTGAAGGCACGCTCGGCGTCATCACCCGCGCCGTGCTGCGCCTGCAGGCGAAGCCCGCGGAGCTTGCCAGCGCCTTCTGCGGCTGCCCGGATTTCCCGTCGCTTCTGGAGCTGCTGAAGAGCGCCCGCCAGGGCATGGGATCTGCGCTGACCTCGTTCGAGGTGATGTGGCCGAGCTTCTACGACTTCATGACGGGCAAGTTGCCCGACCTGCGCCGCGCCTTCAAGGAGCCGCATGGGATCTATGTGCTGATCGAAACCGGCGGGCGCAACGCGGAAGAGAACCGGGCGCTGCTGGAGCAGGTGCTGGCGGATGCGCTGGAAGCTGGTTGGGTTTCCGATGCGGTTCTGCCGTCCTCGGAGCGTGAGACCAAGGACCTCTGGGCGGTGCGCGAAAGCGTATCGGAATACGGCAAGCTGATGGGGCCGCTGACCGCTTTCGACGTCGGCCTGCCGACCAGTGCCGCCGGCCAGGTGGTCGACGAGATCGAGGCGGCGATGAAGGTCCGCTGGCCGGATGCGATTGCGGTCAGCTATGGCCATATCGGCGACAGCAACCTGCATCTCGTCTGCAACATCCCGTCCGCCGGCAACGACCAGCCGCATAAGGAGATCACCGAACTTGTCTTCGGCTCGATCGCCCGCGAAGGCGGCACGATTTCCGCCGAACACGGGATCGGCCTCCTGAAGAAGCCCTATCTCAAACTGTCGCGAACCCCGGAGGAGCTGGCGCTGATGGCGCGTATCAAGCTGGCGCTCGATCCCGACAACATTCTGAATACCGGCAAAGTGCTTTCCGTCTGAGCGGTAGGAGGTGCTGGTGGATCGACATTTTCAGCCTGTCAAAGTGCTGCTTCCGAACGAGGAGGTGGCACGCCGGCTTGCCGATGCCATCAGGGCCGGGTTTTTCCGGCTCGGCTCGCGCCTTCCGTCCGAACGCAGCATCGCCGAACAGATGCAGGTGAGCCGTCCGACGGTGCGTGAAGCGGTAAAGCTGCTGGTCGAGGCGAATATCCTCACCGTCAGGCCGGGTGCCGGCGGTGGCACGTTCGTCAGCAGCGAAATAGTGCCGCTCGACCTGATCGTGCCGAGGCCGGACATGCGGCCGGGCGATATCGACGAGGCGATCGAAGTGCGGCGGCTGATCCTGCCCTGGGTGGCGCAGATCGCCTCGCAATATGCCGAGGATGCGGATTTCGACCGGATGCGGGAGGCGATCCGGTTCGGCCGGGATTCGCTGCCGCCGCCGGAGGTGACCAAAAGCAGCCCCGAGCACATCAGCTCGATCATCATCGCATCGATGCGCTTCGACCTCGCCCTGGCGCGGGCGACCCGCAACGGCCTCGTGCTGGAACTGATGGAACTGCTGCTGCAGTGGGTGGAGCCGATGCGGCACAGGACGCTGCATAGCCGCGCTGACCTCGTGTTGTCGCTCGAACTGGTCGAGACCATGATGCAGGCGATCGAATCCGGCGACCCGGCACAGATTGCCGATATTACCGAGCGGCGGCTCGGTATTCTGGAAAATGCGCTTGAGGAGCAGACGGGCCGGCGTCTTCGCCGCAACCGCCGGCCGGCCAATGCAGGCTGATCAGCGCCTCAGCCTTTGGTGCCAGGTGGTGCGATAAGCGTCGATGTTCCAGATCGGCGCCGGCACGATGCGGCCTGGTTTGGTCGCCGGCGAAATGCCTGCCAGAAGCGCTGCCCCCTGGCTGGTGCCGGTCGAGCCGGGGAGGGCGACCACCTGGCGGCCGAGCAGCGCGGCGAGCGCCTGGAGATAGGCCGGGTTGGCCGAGAAGGGGCCTTCAACCAGAACCGGTCCCTTGGCGCCGATGAGATCGAGGCAGGTCTCCGTCATCAGCGCAAGGTAGAGGCAGGCTGCAGCCCAGCGCTGGTCTGTCGAGACTTCTATGTCGTTGATCCATTGCCGCTCGCGGCCCGGGAAGGGGCCGGAGCCGCCTGAAACGTTCGGCAGAAGCATCAGGCCTTTTTCAATGACATCAGGCATGGCTGCGAGGGCTGCTTCCGGCGATAATGGACCAAGTTCTACCGTCAGCATCTCGAACTCGCGGCCGCCCATGAAACGGCTCGAGGGCACGGCGCGGCCATAGGCATCGACATTGGCAAGCGCGTCGCGCTGCGGGTCGAGATGGTCGAGATTGCCGCCGACCGCAAAATTGATGACCCAGGTGCCGGTGGAGACCACCGCGAAGGGCGGTTCGCGGCCGACCAGATGCGCCAGCAGCGAGGCGTTGGAGTCGTGAATACCGCAATGGACGGAGATGGGTGTCGTGACGCCGATCTGCGCTGCAACGTGTGGCAATAGCGGACCGAGCGTGTCGAAGGCCGAACGCACCGGTGCCATCAGGTCACGGATGCCGAGCGTATCGACCAATGGGGAATAGGCGCCGTCACGCGGGCGCCAGAGGTCCGTATGGCAACCGAGCGAGGTGACTTCGTTCGCCGCAACACCGGTCAGCCGGAACGCCCAATATTGCGGGTAGGTGAGGATGGTGTGCGTGCGGGCAAAGGCTTCAGGAAAGGCGGTCTTCTGGTAGTGAAGCTGGGCGCCGACATTCAGCCCGCCGGACAGGGCAGGCGAGAAGGTTTCAGAAAAAGGCGGGCGGATCAACCGGTAGGCCTGGCGGATGTCTTCGGGATATTCGTGTTCGTAATCGAGCACCGGCAGCGCCAGTTTGCCCTCGGAGTCGAGAAGCGCCGCCGATGCGCCGTGGGTGGTGATGGAGATCGCATCGAAGCCGGGCTGTTTTGCAAAGTCGGACAAGGCTTGGAGCACAAAGGTCCACAGTGCATCGATATCGTAGTGCGGATAGGGTGGACCCGGCAGAACCCGGTTCGGCGCGCGCCTTTCCGCGATCTCCTCGCCGGTCGCGCAGTCGAGGACGACGACCTTGGCATTGGTCTTGCCGATATCGAGGACGGCGATCTTTTCCGGCGTGGTCATGGCAGGTGGAAGACCGTCACCAGGTCGCTCTGGACCGGCGAGTTGTCCGGATTGGTTTCCATGATGTCGGCCATATGGGCCCACCATTTCTTCATCACCGGGTGTTCCGGCAGGTTCGCCATCGTATGGTCCACTGGTCGCGTCAGCACGCCGAACAGCGTGTTCGTCTCACGGTCGAGATGGATGGAATAGTCGCTGGCGCCGGCCTGGTGGAGGAGATCGACAAGCTCCGGCCAGATCTCGTCGTGGCGTCTGCGGTATTCCGCTTCCATTCCCGGATTGAGCTTCATCTTGAAGGCGTGTTTTTCGAGCGTCATCGGCTCATTTCCTTGATGCGGCGGGCGATGATCGGGATGGCGATGGTGATGATCAACAGCAGGCCGACGAAGATCGACATGACAATGCCGGGCACGTTGAGGAGCCCCAGTCCGAAGGTGACGAGTCCCATGACGAAGGCGGCGATGACAACGCCGGCGATGGTGCCCGCGCCGCCGAGAATGGAGACGCCGCCGAGTACGACCATGGTGACGACTTCCAGCTCCCACCCCTGCGCGATCGAAGGCCGGGTCGAGCCGAGGCGGGAGGTGAGGCAGACGGATGCGACACCCGCCATCACGCCGGTCAGCAGGAAGAGGATGAACTTCACCCGTTCCACCGGAATGCCGGAGAAACGTGCCGCGAATTCGTTGTTGCCGATCACATAGACCTGCCGGCCGAAATTGGTGGCGTGCAGCAGGATGCCGAAGGCTGCGGCGAGGATGATGAACAGCACGAATTCGAAGGAAAACACCCAGGCCACATACCCCTGGCCGAAGAAAGCGAAGGTTTCCGGGTATTTGCCATAGGCCTGATCGCCGAGGACGATATAGGAAATGCCGCGGAAGAGGCTCATCGTGCCGATCGTCACGACGATCGACGGCAGCCTGAGGCCGGCGACGAGCAGGCCGTTGAAGGCGCCGCAGACAAGTCCGGTGCCGATGCCGATCGCCACCAGTCCCGGCGTACCGATGCCGGCCTGGGCTGCCGCGCCCATGGCGGTCGAGGCGAGCGCGATGATCGCTGCCACCGACAGATCGATCTCGCCGGCGATGACGAGCAGCGCCATGGCGAAGGCGATCATCGCCTTTTCGGTGAAGTTGAAGGTGGCGTCGGAGAGGTTCCAGGCATTCAGAAAGTAAGGCGAGGCGAACGAATTGAAGACGAAGATCAGCACCGCCACGCCGAAGAGCAGCACTTCCCAGCTCGCCAGGAGGCGCGAGGTCTTGCTGCCGAGGCGGTCGGGAATGACCCGTTTCGAGGAAACGACATCGCTCATGCGGACACCTCTTTCGCGCCGCGATCGCGCAGGATGATGCGGCCGGCCTTGCGTTCGGCGCGGGCGTTGAAGACGACGGCGAGCACGATGACGATGCCTGAGATCGCCATCTGCGCGAAAGGCGAGATGCCGATGACGGGCAGCGCATTCTTGATGACGCCGAGGAAGAGGGCGCCAAGCACGGCGCCGCCGACCGAGCCGATGCCGCCGGCGATCGAGATACCGCCGATGACGCAGGCGGCGACCGTATCCAGCTCGAAACCGGCCGCGATATCCACATAGGCGACCGCGTAACGCGACACCCAGAGATAACCGGAAAGGCCGGCGAGCGCGCCCGAAACGACGAAGGCAATGAACTTGGTCCAGCCGATATCGATGCCGGCATAGATCGCCGCGGTCGGGTTGCCGCCGGATGCATAGGCCGCCCGGCCGAAGGGCAGGCGGGTCAGCACGAACCAGGCGCCGAGCACGATGAGGATGGCGATCCAGGAGAGGATCGGCAGGCCGAGCACCGGCATTCGCGGGACATTCAGGAAGGAAGGTGCCATCTGGTGGGCGTTCACCCAGCCGCCGCCCGACAGCACGAAGGCCATGCCGCGATAGATGGTCAGCGTTCCGAGCGTCACCACGATCGGCGGGATCTGCAGCGCCCAGACGAGGTAACCGTTGATAGCGCCCAGGAAGGCGCCGATGCCGACCGCCATGACGATGAGCAGGGCCAGCGGCAGATCGGGATAGGCGGCGTTGGTCATGGCGACCGCCATGCCGGTAAAGGCAAGGTTGGCCGCGACAGAGAGATCGATCGACTTGGTCAGGATCACCGTCATCTGGCCGAGCGCCAGGATGATCAGGATCGAGGTGTCGTTGAAGATGTTGGCGAGGTTGCCGGGAGACGCAAAGCCCTGCGCGCGGGTGGAGAAGCCGGCGATCAGCGCGGCAATGATGACGGTCAGCAGGATTTCGCGGTTCTTCAGGAGGCGGTTCATCTGGTTCTCCTCACTGGTTGCCGGTTGCGGCGCGGACCAGCACTTCGGCGCTTAAGCTTTCACGCTCGAAAACGCCGGCGGCCAGGCCCTCGCGCATCACCATCACCCGGTCGGACATGCCGAGGATTTCGGGAAGCTCAGACGAGACCATGATAATCGACAGGCCCTCGGCGGCGAGTTCGCCGATGAAGGCGTGCACGGCGGCCTTGGAGCCGATGTCGATGCCCTTGGTCGGTTCGTCGAGAATGATCACCTTCGGCTGCGTCGCCAGCCATTTGCCGATGACGACCTTCTGCTGGTTGCCGCCGGAGAGCGTGCCGACCGGCACCGAAAGGGCGGCGGCGCGCAAATCCAGCCGCTCGGCATATTTTCGCGCCAGCGCCAACTCGTTGGCGGCTTTGAGGAAACCGGAGCGGGAGGTTTTGCCGAGCGATGGCAGCGACATGTTCTGGAAGATCGGCATGGGGAGCGCCAGGCCGTGGCGGCCGCGTTCCTCCGGCACGTAGACGATGCCGGCGCGGATCGCATCGCCCGAGGAGCGGATGTCGAGCGGCTTGCCTTCCAGAACCAGCCGGCCGGATGAGGGCCGGGTGACGCCGAACAGCGACTGGCAGAGTTCCGAGCGCCCGGCGCCGATCAAGCCGTAGATACCGAGGATTTCGCCGCGGCGAAGCTCGAAGGAGATGTCGCGGAATTCGGTCGGATGGCAGTAGTTCTCGACGCGGAAAACCGGTGCGCCGATCGCGACCTCTACTTTCGGGAAAACGTCCTTGACGTCGCGGCCGACCATCAGCCGGACGATCTCGTCCTGGGGCGTTTCCTTCAACCGGCCCTGGCCGACGGCGCGGCCGTCGCGGAAAACCACGAAGTTTTCGGCGATCTCATAGACCTCGTCGAACTTGTGGCTGATGAAGAGGATCGCCTTGCCCTGCCGTTTCAGGCCTTCGACGATGCGGAAGAGATCGTCGATCTCCTTCCGCGAAAGGGCTGCGGTCGGCTCGTCCATGATGACGATGCGGGCCTCGACCGACAGCGCCCGGGCGATCGCCACGAGATGGCGCTGGGCGATCGAGAGGTCGCGCAGGCGGATCGTCGGGTCGATATCGCTCTCGAGCTGAAGCATGAGGGCCTTGGCGCCGGAATTGATCTTCCGCCAGTCGATCGTGCCGAAACGGGTGCGCGGCGCATGGCCGAGGAAGATGTTCTCGGCGACGCTCAACTCGTCGAAGAGGACGGTTTCCTGATGGATTGCGGTAACACCGGCGTCGATCGCCGCCTGCGCGCTGGTGAATGTGGTGGGCTGACCGTCGATCAGGATCTCGCCCTCGTTCGGGCGGTAGATACCGGTCAAAATCTTGACGAGCGTCGACTTGCCCGCGCCGTTTTCGCCGATCAGCGCCGTTACTTGGCCGGGATAGAGCTTGATGCTGACCCCATCGAGGGCTTTGACGCCCGGAAAGATCTGGCTGATGCCGCGCATTTCCAGGATCGGCTTTGCTTCCGTCGTCGGTGCCGGTCGGGGCGATCGGTCTTGAATTTTCGTAACGCCGTTCATTATGGGTGGCCGTTTTCCGATGGCAAGAATCGTGGCGTCGAGGCGGCAGCGCCCCTCACCCACCTCCGCTTCGCTCGGTCACCCTCTCCCCAAGGGGAGAGGAGGAACGGAGACGTTGCAGCATATTTCTTCTCCCCCGGTGGGAAAGAAGGTGCCGGCAGGCGGATGAGGGGGCTCGCGCCTGCCGGCAGGTCGAGTTCTTCAGATCAGAAGATCTTGGAGAACTCGTCGATGTTCTTGGCGTTGTAGACGAACGGGTCGGCCATGGCGGCTTCGCCATTGTCGCCCACCTTGATCGAGCCCATGCGGCCGGCCTTGATCGCCGAACCGGGCTTGGCGTCGGTATCGCCCTTGACGAGGTGATAGGCGATCTGGGTGGCCGAGTAACCGAGGTCGATCGGGTTCCAGATGGCGAATTCCTTGGTGGCGCCGGACTTGATGGCGCCGGCCATTTCGGACGGCAGGCCGAGACCCGTCACATAGACCTGGCCGATCTTGCCGGCATCCTTGACGGCCTGCGAGGCAGCGAGAACGCCGACCGTGGTCGGAGCGACGATGACCTTGACGTTCGGCTGCGAGGTCAGGAGGCCCTGTGCTTCGCGATAGGACTTGTCGGCGAGGTCGTCACCATAGACTGTCGTGACGAGGTTCAGGCCCGGAAAATCCTTGAGCTGCTTCTTCATCTCGGCGATCCAGGTGTTCTGGTTCGTCGAGGTGGTGGTGGCCGAAAGGATGGCGAAACCGCCCTTGCCACCTTCCAGGTGGTTCTTGGCAAGCGTCAGGCACATCTTACCGATCAAGTCGTTGGAAGACGGGTTCAAATGCATGATGCGGCCTTCCTTGGCCACCGCCGAGTCCCAGGAAATGACCTTGATGCCGCGCTGAGTTGCCTTCTTTAGCGCCGGAATGACGGCATCCGGATCGTTGGCGGAGATGGCAATTGCATCCACCCCTTGAGCGATCAGCGAGTTGATCACTTCGATCTGTCCTTCGGCCGTCGTGGAGGTCGGGCCGGTATAGATGACCTGGACGCCGCCGAGTTCCTTGGCAGCTTCCTGCGCGCCCTTGTTGGCCGCTTCGAAGAAGCCGTTGCCGAGCGATTTGACGACCAGCGCGATCTTCATGTCGGCAGCGCTTGCCGCCGTCGTCATTGTCGATGTCAGGGCGGCGAAGGCGAATGCCGCGCCGAGGGCGAGTTTCTTTGCAAGTTTCATTGTTGGTCCTCCCAGTTGATAGTTTAATCTCTTTCCCGCCGGTCGCTCCTCACGCGGCCGACGAAGAATCCTCCTTGGCCGTGTCCGCTGCGGCGGCACCGGCGATAATCAGTTTGACGCCCGCATCCTCGATCATCCGTGCGGCATCGTCGGTCACGCCGTCATCGGTGATGACGGTCGTCACCCGGTCGAGCGGGCAGAGGATGAGGCTCGATCGGCGCGAAAACTTCGACGAATCCACCATCACGATCAGCTCCTCGGCCTGGTGCATCAGCTTCTGCTCGCTCTGGATCACCAGCGCGTCGGCTTCCATCACGCCGAGCGGGCCGACCCCCTGCGCGCCGATGAACATGCGCCGTGCATAAAAATTGCGGATCGCATCGTTGTCGAAGGGCGACAGGATCAGGCTCTGCTCGCGATAGATGGCGCCGCCCGGTATCGTCACCGTGTTCTTCGAATGCTTGACCAGATGTTCGGCGATCGCAAACGAATTGGTCATCACCTGCAGGCGTCGGGCCGACATGAAATGCACCATCTGGAACGTCGTCGTGCCGCCGTTGATGATGACGCTGTCGCCTTCGTCGCAAAGTTCGACTGCGCGGCGGGCGATTGCGCGCTTCTTGTCGATGTTGACCGATTCCGACACCCGGAACGATCGGGCCGAAAGCTGGCCGATCTGCGGAGGATGAACGGCTTCCGCGCCGCCGCGGACGCGCCGGAGCTTGCCTTGGACGTGCAGCGAAGCGATATCGCGCCGGATCGTCGCTTCCGAGGCCTCGGTCAATTCGGCGATATCCTGCACCGTGATGACAGGCTTTTCCTGGATAGCGCTCAAGATGATGCGATGGCGTTCACGTTCGTGCATTGGCTCCTCCTCGGCGACAACTATTACTGGAAAATTTACGTTGTCAATCACAAACGATCAAATTCGCTTTTGATGCGCTGCACAATGAAACTTTATGATCGTTTATGATTGACAGACGACGCGACTATGCGCGATACCGGCAACAGGGAGATGGCGGCCGCCTCGTCGCCGTGAGCCGAAACACGTTGGGAGGACAAGCAATGTCGGGCCAAACCCGCCTTCTCGAAAACCGTTGGGACGATGCCCAGGCCGCCAAGCTCGATGAGCCCGGCAAGCTGCTCTATCGCTCCAATCTTCTCGGTGCCGACAAGCGCATCAC
The DNA here is from genome assembly GCF_002968675.1 of Neorhizobium sp. T25_13. Lineage (NCBI taxonomy): Bacteria > Pseudomonadati > Pseudomonadota > Alphaproteobacteria > Hyphomicrobiales > Rhizobiaceae > Neorhizobium > Neorhizobium sp. T25_13. The sequence continues at coordinate 357,828 of NZ_PVBI01000008.1, read as the reverse complement.
CAATTACGGCGGCGGCAATACCTCGGCCAAGGTGATGGAAATTGATCCGCTGACCGGCGAAAAAGTGAAGGTCATGTGGGTGAAGGGGTCGGGCGGCGATGTCGGCACGATCAAGCTCGACGGTTTCGCCACCCTCTACATGGACAAGCTGGAAGCGCTGAAGGGGATCTACAAGGGCGTCGAGGACGAGGACCGCATGGTTGGCTTCCTGCCGCATTGCACCTTCAACCTCAATCCGCGCGCCGCTTCCATCGATACCCCGCTGCATGGTTTCGTGCCGTTCACGCATGTCGACCACATGCACCCGGATGCGATCATCGCGATTGCGGCTTCCAGGAATTCGAAGGAGCTGACGCAACAGGTCTTCGGCGCCGAAATCGGCTGGCTGCCCTGGCGGCGGCCGGGTTTCCAGCTCGGGCTCGATCTCGAAGCGTTCGTCAAGGCGAACCCGAATGCCAAGGGCGTCGTGCTGGAAAGCCACGGCCTGTTCACCTGGGCAAATGATGCCAAGGCCTGCTACGAACTGACGCTCGACATCATCAACAAGGCGATCGAATGGTTCGCCAAGGAGACCGAAGGCAAGACGATCTTCGGTGGCGCCGCGACCAAGAGCCTGCCCGCGCCGGAACGTCGGGCGATCGTCTCGAAACTGATGCCGGAAATCCGCGGCCGGATCGGCAGGGCGGAGCGCAAGCTCGGCCATTTCGACGACCAGGACGCGGTGCTGGAATTCGTCAATTCCAAGGACCTGAAGCCGCTCGGCGCGCTCGGTACCTCCTGCCCTGACCATTTCCTGCGCACGAAAATCCGTCCGCTGATCGTCGATTTCGATCCCGCAAAGCCGGATGTCGATGCGGTGATCGCCGCGCTCGACAAGGCGCTCGAAGATTATCGCGCCGATTACAGCCGCTATTACGAGACCTGCAAACACAGCAATTCGCCCGCCATGCGCGACCCCAACCCGGTGATCTTCCTGGTTCCGGGCGTCGGCCTGCTGTCGTTTGCGCGTGACAAGGCGACGGCCCGTATTGCCGGCGAGTTCTACGTCAACGCCATCAACGTGATGCGAGGGGCGTCCACGGTTTCCGAATATCAGGGTCTGCCGGAGCAGGAGGCCTTCGACATCGAATACTGGCTGCTCGAAGAGGCCAAGCTGCAGCGCATGCCGAAGCCGAAAAGCCTTGCCGGACAGGTGGCCTTCGTCACCGGTGGCGCCGGCGGCATCGGGCGGGCGACGGCCGCCAGGCTGATGGGCGAGGGCGCCTGCGTGGTGCTTGCCGATATCGACGGCGGCGCACTCGACGCGACCAAAGCCGATTTCGAAAAGTCGTTCGGCAAAGACGCGGTGCGTGGGGTTCTGCTCGACGTGACGACCGAGGACGCGGTGATCACTGCGTTTGCCGAGGCCTGCGTCGAATTCGGCGGCGTCGATATCCTCGTCTCGAACGCCGGGATCGCGTCTTCCGCGCCGGTCGAGGAAACCACGCTTGCCATGTGGAGCAAGAATATCGACATCCTGGCGACGGGTTATTTCCTCGTTTCGCGCGAGGCCTTCCGGTTGTTCCGGCGCCAGAAGCTCGGTGGCAATGTCGTCTTTGTCGCTTCCAAGAACGGGCTTGCCTCTTCTCCGAATGCGTCGGCCTACTGCACCGCCAAGGCCGCTGAAATCCATCTCGCCCGCTGCCTGGCGCTCGAAGGGGCCGAGGCCGGCATCCGCGTCAATACGGTCAATCCGGACGCTGTGCTGCGCGGTTCGAAGATCTGGAACGGCGAATGGCGCGAACAGCGGGCCGCCTCGTCCAAGATCGAGGTCGACGACCTGGAGGAGCACTACCGCAAGCGGTCGCTGCTCAAGCTCAATGTCTTCCCGGAGGATATTGCGGAGGCAATCTATTTCCTCGCATCGGACGCATCGGCTAAGTCGACCGGCAACATCATCAACGTGGATGCCGGCAACGCCCAGAGCTTTACGCGGTAGGCGAACTTGCCCCTCACCCTAGCCCTCTCCCCGCATGCGGGGAGAGGGGACGTGGCACACGATACGTTCAAGGGACTTGATGACAGCGCGGCATATCCCTTCTCCCCATTATGATGGGGAGAAGGTGGCGGCAGCCGGATGAGGGGCAGACCCCGAAGGGAGGATTTTCAATGACTGAACTCAAGATCACGACCAATGTGATCGCCGCTGAAAACGACAAACGCACAGCAGCTCTCAAATCCGATTACGATGCGCTCGGCGAGAACCTGTCGCGGCGCGGCATCGATATCGAAACGATCACCCGGGATGTCGAAAAGTTCTTCGTCGCAGTGCCCTCCTGGGGCGTCGGCACCGGTGGTACGCGTTTCGCCCGTTTTCCCGGTCAAGGCGAGCCGCGCGGCATTTTCGACAAGCTCGATGACTGCGCCGTCATTCAACAACTGACCCGGGCGACGCCGACGGTTTCGCTGCATATCCCGTGGGACAAGGCGGATCCGAAGGAATTGTTGGCCAAGGGCGATGCGCTTGGGCTCGGTTTCGACGCGATGAACTCGAATACGTTTTCCGATGCACCGGGGCAGGCGCATTCCTACAAATACGGCTCGCTCAGCCATACGAATGCTGCGACGCGCGCCCAGGCGGTCGAGCACAATCTCGAATGTATCGAGATCGGCCAGGCGATTGGCTCCAAGGCGTTGACGGTGTGGATCGGCGACGGATCGAATTTTCCGGGCCAGAGCCATTTTACCCGCGTTTTCGAACGCTATCTCGCTTCGATGGCGGAAATCTACAAGGCGCTGCCGGAGGACTGGCGGCTGTTTTCCGAGCACAAGATGTATGAACCGGCCTTCTATTCGACGGTGGTGCAGGACTGGGGCACGAATTACCTGATCGCCAATACGCTCGGACCAAAGGCTTTCTGCCTCGTCGATCTCGGCCACCATGCGCCGAATACCAATATCGAGATGATCGTCGCCCGCCTCATCCAGTTCGGAAAGCTCGGCGGCTTCCACTTCAACGATTCCAAATATGGCGACGACGACCTCGATGCCGGTGCGATCGAGCCCTACCGCCTTTTCCTCGTCTTCAACGAGTTGGTGGATGCAGAACATCGCGGGATCAAGGATTTCCGCCCGGCGCATATGATCGACCAGTCGCACAATGTTACCGATCCGATCGAGAGCCTGATTTCCAGCGCCAACGAAATTCGCCGCGCCTATGCCCAGGCATTGCTGGTCGACCGGACAGCGCTTGACGGATTCCAGCAGGAAAACGATGCGCTGATGGCGTCCGAGACGCTGAAGCGCGCCTATCGCACCGATGTGGAACCGATCCTTGCCGAAGCCCGCCGCCGCGCAGGCGGAGCGATCGACCCGGTTGCGACCTATCGCGCCAGCGGTTATCGGAAACAGGTCGCCGCGGAACGCCCGGCCTCGACCAGCGGCGGCGGCGGGATCGTCTGATCCCTCCAGCCTGTAATGATGCCGGCGGATGAGCTCCGCCGGCGGTCAATTCTTGTGATCCGATCAGGTGTTCCGGCCGAGTGCGCGTTCCATGCGGCTCAGGCCCTCCTCGAGAAGGGCGCGCGGGCATCCGAAGTTGACGCGGACGAAGTTGCCGTAGGCCGCGCCGAAGTCCGATCCGGCATTGAAACCGACCTTGCCGTGCTCGAGGAAATAGCTCTGAGCATCCGGTTCCAGACCGACTTCCGTGCAGTCGAGCCAGGCGAGGAACGTGCCTTCCGAGGGGATGAGCTTGATCTTGGGAAACCGGCGCGCGATTTCGGCGGACAGATAATCGCGGTTCGCCTCGATGTAGGCGAGCATCCGGGTCTTCCAGTCGCCGGCCTTCGAAAAGGCCGCAAGTGTCGCTTCAAGCCCGATGATATTGGCGTTGTCGACCATTCCGAGGCGTGCCTGATTGAATTTTTCGCGGATCGCCTTGTTGCCGATGATCGCGAAGGCGGTCTTGAGGCCGGCGATGTTGTAGGTCTTGCTGGCGGCCATCAGGGTGATCGTGCGGTTTGCGGCGTCTTCCGAAAGCGCGGCGATCGGCACGTGGCGGCGGCCGTCGAACAGGAGGTCGCAATGGATCTCGTCGGAGATGATCAGCGTGTCATTCTGACGGCAGAGGTCGGCGATCGTCTTCAGCTCCTCCGCCGTGAATACCTTGCCTGTCGGGTTCTGCGGGTTGCAGAAAAGAAGCGCCTTTGACTTCGCCAGCTCCGCGGCCAGAACGTCGGTGTCCATCACATGGCCTTCGGCGGTCGGCAAAAGCGGCGCTTCGCGGCGGACAAGGTTCCAGTCCGCCGGAGCTTCGAGGATTGGACGATAGACCGGCGGCTGAACCAGCACGCCGTCGCCGGGCTTGAGCATCGCGTGCAGCGCCATGTTGAAACCGGGAACGACGCCCGGAAGGAAGACGATCTCGTCCGGCGAAACCGTCCAGCCGTATTTTTCCTGCATGTCGGCAACGATCCGGGTGCGCAGCTCGTCGCGGGCGACGCCGTAGCCGAGCATGGGATGCTCGAGCCGGTTGCGGATGGCATCGACGATCTCCGGTGCCGCGGGGAAGTCCATGTCGGCGACCCACATGGGCAGCACGTCGTCCGGATACTTGCTCCACTTCGAGCTGCCGGTGCCCCGGCGTTCGTGCACCGCATCGAAATCGGTCATGCTCTCAAATCCCCTTTTGTCATCCTGCCGGTCAACTCGATCGGCCATCCTCATTTTCGACGCGGGCCGCGAACCAGGCAAGGCGCGAAATCAGCTCCCCGTTGTCCCCAACCGGCCGCGCGCCTGTCAACGCCTTTCTTCGCGTAACCGACGAGCGCAGCGTCTGACGCTTGTCCCGGCAAGGGAGCGAGCAGCCTGTTTCGTCCTTGGAGATGACGCGGATCGATCGGGCGGAAAGGTCAGGCGCGGATCAGGATATGCGCTTCCATAGCAGCGTCGACGAAGGCCTTTCTGGCTTCTTCAGGCTTGCGCTTTCCGGCATCCACCGCGGCGCAGACCTCGAGCGCCCGGTCGAGCGCCGTGCCATCCTCTACCGGCCAGTCTTCGATCATCGCCCATGCTGCGGCCTGCGTCGTTTCGATCGCGGTTTCGGCCGGCGGCTCGCCGATCGATATGACGACCGGCTTGTTCCAAGGCGTATTCATTCTGTTCGGCGTCCCGTCTCGTCCATGCCTGTCTCATAGACCGATTTGGCTGCCGTGGCGAGGGTCGGCAGTCGGCGATGCGAGAAGAAAGGAGGGTCGCTCTATCTAGAGCAACCCACGGGCAGCGAGGTTCTTCATCAGTGCCGAGATGCCGAAACTCCAGGGAGGGCATTCGGTCGAGAGGCGTACCGTGTTGCGCAGCGTGCCGAGGCCCGGAGAGGAGATCTCGACGATGTCGCCGATCTTGTGGGTAAAGCCCTGGTTCGGCACGTCGCGGTCCTCGGTCGGTGCAAACAGCGTGCCGAGAAACAGCATGAAGCCGTCCGGATACTGATGATGCTGGCCGCATGTATGCTTGACGAGGTCGAGCGGGTCGCGGCTGATCTGCGACATCGAGCTCTTGCCGTTGAGGACATATCCTTCCGGCCCGGTGACGCGCAGGTCGAGTTCGGCATTGCGGACATCGTCCAGTCCGTAACCCTCATCGAAGAGGCGGATGAAGGGCCCGATCGAGCAGGAGGCATTGTTGTCCTTTGCCTTGCCGAGCAGAAGCGCGGAACGCCCCTCGACGTCGCGCAGGTTGACGTCGTTGCCGAGGGTCGCTCCCTTGATCTCGCCCTGGCTGTTGACCGCCAGCACGATTTCCGGCTCGGGGTTGTTCCATGTCGATACGGGGTGGAGGCCGACATCCGCGCCCCAGCCGACCGAGGAAAGCACCGGCGCCTTGGTGAAGACTTCAGCATCCGGGCCGATCCCGACTTCCAGATACTGCGACCACATGCCCTCCCTGATCAGCGCTTCCTTGACGCTTGCGGATTGCGGGGAGCCGGCCTTCAGGTCCTTGAGGCTGCCGCCGATGATCGTGCTGACGGTCTGCCGGATGGCGGCCGCCCTGTCCGGATTGCCGGCGGCCTTCTCCTCGATGACACGCTCGATCATCGATTGCGCGAACGTCACGCCACAGGCCTTGATCGCCTGGAGATCAACGGGCGCCAGCAGATGGGGACGCGACGGATCGGGCTTGCCTGCGCTGTTCCTGGCAAGCTCTTCCAACGTGCCGATGACCGGGCCAGTAGCGTTTCGGACAAATTCCGCAACATCGGCGCGCTCCAGAAGCGCGCTGAGGGTCGGCGCTTCCTTGCTGGTGATATCGACCAGGGCACCGTCACGCAGGGTAACGACGCTCGGGCCGGAAACAGCAGGATTCCAGACGCGGCCGACAAAAAGTCCGTTGGCAAACGTATCGATGAGATTGTCGGTCATGCTGGTGTATCTCCTCCCGTTAGATGTGGCCGAACGGGCCACTCTATCTTGTCTTGTTCTGCCGCTTGGCGCGAAGCCGGTTTCCAGCTCGCAGCCAAGGCTGTGTGTTTTCGCTGTCGAAGACGCATTCGTCCAGCCCCAGGCGACAAATTAGATCGAGATTTTGTGGGGGCGCCGGCGCGTCGCACTGCCGATCGAGGAGCTCGGCAAACCACCTCGGCTGAAACCTCTCGGCGTTTGAGCTGCAAATCCCGTTCTCAGCGGCCGCCGCTGCTCGTCTCCACCTCCCCATTGACAGGGCATTTGCGTTCTGTATTCTGTTATAAAAGCTTATATAACATAATTGTGGAACAAAAACGGGAGACTATCATGAAGCTGAAGCTTGCATTCCTTGTTGCAACCGCGCTCGTCGCCACGCCGTCATTCCTGATGGCGCAGGAGAAGGGCGGCGTCATCAACGTCGCGACCATCGGCGAGCCGCCGACGCTCGACCCGATGACGTCGACGGCGGACCTTGTTGGTATCGTCACGCAGCACATTTTCGAGACGCTCTATACGTTCGACAAGAAGTGGGGCGTCACGCCGCTTCTCGCGGAAAGCCTGCCTGCGGTCAGCGACGACGGCAAAACCTATACGATCAAGCTGCGCACCGGCATCAAATTCCATGACGGTAGCGACATGACCTCGGAAGATGTCGTCGCCTCGCTCACCCGCTGGACCAAGCTCGCCTCGCGCGGCAAGCAGGCCGCCGGCTTCATCGAGTCCGTCTCCGCCGCCGATCCGGCGACCGTAACGATCAAGCTGAAGCAGCCCTATGCGCCGCTCGTCTCGCTGCTCGCCTTCAACAACTCCGCCGCAATCATCATCCCGGCTGAGAAGCAGGCAGACACGATGACCGACTTTGTCGGTACTGGACCCTATATGCTGAAGGAGCGCAAGGCGGATCAATATATCCAGCTCGTCCGCTTCAAGGACTACAAGCCGCGTTCGGGCGGGAGCGATGGTTATGGCGGCGCCCGCCACCAATATCTCGACGAGATCCGTTTCGTGCCGGTTCCGGACCCGAACACCCGCGTGGAAGCTGCCGTTTCCGGGCAATACGATTATATTGATTCCCTGCCGGTCGAATCCTTCGACAAGCTGAAAGCCTCGAAGGCCACCCAGCCGCTGCTCCTGAAGCCGTTCGGCTATCCGGTCTTCGTCTTCAACACCGCGGAAGGCGCTGCCAAGAACCTCGCCGTCCGCAAGGCGATCCGCCAGGCGCTCAGCATGGAAGACATGCTGGCCGCCGCCTTCGGCAGCAAGGATTTCTACGCCCTCAACGGCAATATCTACCCGGCCTCCTTCAGCTGGAGCACGGATGCCGGCGTGAAAGGCAACTATAACGCCGCCGATCCGGAAGGTGCTGCCGCTGCCGCGAAGGCCGCGGGCTATGACGGCAAGCCGATCCGCATCCTGACCAGCCGCCAATACGAGTTCCACTACAAGATGGCGCAGGTCGCTGCCGAGTATCTGAAGCTTGCCGGCTTTGCGGTCGACATGCAGGTAGTCGACTGGGCAACGCTTACCCAGCGCCGCACCGACAAGGCGCTCTGGGACATCTACATCACCCACAGCCCTTTCCTGCCGGAGCCGGCACTGATCGGTTCTTTGGCGCCGAGCTCGCCGGGCTGGTGGGATACACCTGCCAGAAAGGCGGCCGTTGACGCTTTCTCGGCAGAGTCGGATCCGAAGAAGCGCGTCGAGCTCTGGGCCAATGTCCAGAAGGCCCTTTATGACGAGGCGCCTTTCATGAAGATCGGCGATTTCAACGCGGTTTCCGCGATTTCGACCAAGCTTCAGGGCGTAGATCCGGCTCCGTGGCCCTATTTCTGGAATGCATCGATCAAGAAGTAATAATCCTCCCAGGGATCGGATGCCGGTTTACGGACCGGCATCCGTCTTCGATGATGTCCGCAATGCCGGACACAGGAACACCGTCGTATGATACGCTATATCCTTCAACGCCTTGCCGGCATGATCGTGGTGATGTTCCTCGTCGTCACGATCGTCTTCGTGATCGTTCGGGTGACGCCCGGCGATCCGGCCGCGGTCATGCTCGGACCGGATGCCACGGCCGAGGACGTCGCCGAATTGCGCACGCGTCTCGGCCTCGATCAGTCGATCGCAGTTCAATATGTCTTCTATATCAGCCAGCTTCTGAGGGGCGACCTCGGCCAGTCGATATTTCTCAACATGCCGGTGACGTCAGCGCTTCTTGACCGCGCCGAACCGACATTTTTCCTGACGATCTTCTCGTTGGCGATTGCCAGCGTCATCGCACTGCCGATCGGCATTTATGCCGCCTATCGGCGCGGGTCCTTCGTCGACCAGGCCGCGACGACGGTCGCAATGCTGGCTGCCAGCATTCCGAGCTTCTGGCTCGGCCTCATCCTGATGCAGTTCTTCGCCGTGCGGATGAATTTCTTCCCCGTTTCCGGCTATGGCGGGCCGGGCGCCAGCTTTGCCGAGCGCATGTATCACCTGACTTTGCCGGCCTTCGCGCTCGGCCTCGTCTCCTCAGCGCTGATCCTGCGTTTTACCCGCGCCTCGATGCTCGACGTACTCGGCGACGATTATATCCGCACCGCCCGCGCGAAGGGGCTGATCGAGCGGCGGGTTGTGCTGAAACATGCGCTGAAGAACGCGCTGATCCCGATCCTCACAGTGCTTGGCCTCACTGCCGCCGTGCTGATTTCCGGTGCCGTCGTCACCGAAACGGTGTTCGGCCTGCCGGGCGTCGGCAATCTGGTGGTCTCGGCGGTGCTGCGGCGTGACTACCCCGTCATCCAGGGCGCGCTGCTCGTCATCGCCGCCCTCTATGTCCTGATCAATTTCGCGATCGACATGCTCTATCTGCTGGTCGATCCAAGGGTGCGCTACTGATGGCGGAGATTGTCACCACCAAGCCGGCCTCGAGCGAAGGAGCCAAGTTCTTTCGCCGTTTCCTGAAACGCAAGACGGTCGCGCTCGGACTGATCGTCATCGTGGTCTTTGTCCTGCTTGCGGTTTTCGCGCCGTGGATCGCGCCCTATTCGCCGTCGAAACTGTCGATCGTCAACCGGCTGAAGCCGCCGAGCGAGATCTACTGGTTCGGCACCGACGAGTTCGGCCGCGACATCTTCTCGCGCACCATTTTTGCGGGGCGGCTGTCGCTGCTGGTCGGCGCTGCCGTCGTCAGCCTTTCGGCGATCATCGGCGTGACGCTCGGGCTGCTGGCCGGCTTCTTCCAGAAGCTCGATACGCCGATCGCCCGGCTGATCGACGCGATGATGGCCTTTCCGGATATCCTGCTTGCCATCGCGCTGGTCGCAGCGCTCGGGCCATCGCTGGTGACGGTGATCATCGCGCTGTCGATCGTCTATTCGCCGAGGCTCGCCCGCATCGTCCGCGCCTCGACGCTGGTGATCCGCGAACTGCCTTACGTGGAGGCGGCGAAGGCGCTGGGCATCTCGACCTTCCACATCATGACGCGGCACGTGCTGCGCAACCTCATATCGCCGATCCTGGTGCAGGGCACGTTCCTGTTCGCCAGCGCCATGCTCGCCGAAGCCGGACTTTCCTTCCTCGGCCTCGGCGTCAGCCCGGAAATTCCCACCTGGGGAACGATGATTGCCAGCGGGCGCCAATATATCGGCCAGGCCGACTGGATGACCTATTTCCCCGGCTTTGCCATCATTCTTTCCGTGCTGTCGCTGCAGATGGTCGGCGACGGATTGCGGGACATGCTCGATCCAAGACTTCGAAAGGACCTCTAAATGACCGGTGAAACAGCGGGCCAGCCGCTCCTCCTCACCAATGTGAAGCCGATGGCTTTCGGCGGCAATGCGGCCTCCGGCACGACCGATATCCTGGTCGGCGCCGACGGGCGGATTTCCGCTATCGGCTCGTCGCTCGCAGCACCTGCCGAGGCGATCCGCGTCGACGGCAAGGGCGCCTTCATCTCTCCCGGTTGGATCGACCTGCATGTGCATATCTGGCATGGCGGCACCGATATCTCGATCCGCCCATCGGAATGCGGCGCCGAGCGCGGCGTCACCACGCTGGTCGACGCCGGTTCTGCGGGCGAGGCCAATTTTCATGGTTTTCGCGAGTACATCATCGAGCCGTCCAGGGAGCGCATCAAGGCGTTCCTGAACCTCGGTTCGATCGGCCTCGTCGCCTGCAATCGCGTCGCCGAACTGCGCGACATCCGTGATATCGATCTCGACCGCATCCTCGAATGTTACGCGGAGAACAAGGAGTATATCGTCGGCATCAAGGTGCGGGCGAGCCATGTGATCACCGGTTCCTGGGGCGTCACGCCGGTCAAGCTCGGCAAGAAGATCGCCAAGATCCTGAAGGTGCCGATGATGGTGCATGTCGGCGAGCCGCCGGCGCTCTATGATGAGGTGCTTGAAATCCTCGGCCCCGGCGACGTCGTCACCCATTGTTTCAACGGCAAGGCCGGTTCGAGCATCATGGAAGACGAGGACCTCTACAATCTCGCCGAACGCTGCGCCGGCGAAGGGATCCGCCTCGACATCGGCCATGGCGGCGCGTCCTTCTCGTTCAAAGTGGCGGAGGCGGCGATCGCCCGCGGACTGCTGCCCTATTCGATCTCGACCGACCTGCACGGCCATTCGATGAACTTCCCGGTCTGGGACCTGGCGACCACCATGTCCAAGCTGCTGTCGGTCGGCATGCCGTTCGACAAGGTTGTCGAAGCGGTCACCCACGCGCCGGCTTCGGTTATCAAGCTTTCGATGGAAAACCGGTTGTCGGTCGGCGAACGCGCCGATTTCACGATCTTCGATCTCATCGATGCCGATCTGGAAGCGACCGATTCCAACGGCGACGTTTCGCGTCTCCAGAAACTGTTCGAGCCGCGTTACGCGGTCATCGGTTCGGAAGCCATCACCGCCAGCCGCTATATCCCACGGGCCCGCAAGCTCGTCCGCCACAGCCACGGTTACTCGTGGCGCTGAGGCGCATTGTTGAAATCGCATGACAGGAGTTGACGTGAACACGTCTTCAGCAAAGGCCGCTCCCGCGGCACAGACACCTTACGATCGGCTGATCGCGCTCGGTATCAAGCTGCCGCCGCCGCCGCCGCCGATCGCCAATTTCGTCACGCATGTCCGCGAAGGCAACATGCTCTACCTCTCCGGCCAGGGGCCGCGTGAGGCGGATGGCCATCTGCATTCTGGCAAGGTGGGCGCCGATGTCAGCGTCGACCTCGCCTATCAGCATGCGCGGCTGGTGGGCATCAACCTGCTTGCCGTCATGCACGAGGCGCTCGGCGACCTTTCACGGGTGAAGCGGGTGGTGAAGCTGCTCGGCATGGTCAATGCCGTACCGGATTTCGAGGATCATCCGAGCGTCATCAATGGCTGCTCGGACCTCTTCATCTCGGTGTTCGGGGATGCGGGACAGCATGCCCGTTCGGCCGTCGGGTTCGGCTCGCTGCCGGGCAATATCACCGTGGAAATCGAGGCAATCGTCTCGCTGAACGACTAGGAGACAAGGTCAGTGGTTGCGCCAACCCATCAGCTTCTCGATCCGCTGGGCGGAAGCGCGGACATGTTCCGTATAGTGGTTCTCGTCGGACACGACTTTCTGTTCCGGCAGCACGATGGAAATGGTCGCAACGCACTCGCCGCTCCGGTCGCAGATTGGCGAAGCGATGCAGGCAACCGCATAATCGGACTCCGCCACCTGGATCGACAGCCGCTGCTCGAAGGCCTTGCCGGCCGAGTCGGACAGCGTGCGGGCGTCGATCTCGGCGCGGCCGGTGGGCGAGGTGCGGGCGCAGCGCTTGAAAAGCTCGATCCGCTCGGCCTCGGCCAAGTGCCCGACGAGAAGCCGGCCGGAGGCCGTCCAGTTGAGCGGCACGCGGGTGCCGACGCGCGAAGCGACCTGGTAATGGCTCGGGCCGTCTGCCATGGCGAGCACCAGCATGTAGTCACCGTCGCGGCCGCAGACCTGCACGGTTTCGCCAGCCTGCCGGCAGAGGTCGTGCATCTCGTGGGTCGCGACGCTCATGAAATCCAGCGACCGGGCATAAGCGAGGCCGTAGTGGTAGAGCCGGGCGCCAAGCCAGATCGTGCCGTCGGCATTGCGGGCGAGCATGTTCTTCCCGACCAGATCGTCGATGATCACATAGACGGTCGACAGCGGGGCCTTGACCGCCTTGGCAATCGCATAGGCGCCGGACGGCGCACCCGTTTCGTAGAGATAGTCGATCACCTGCAGCGCGCGGTCGATGCCGCTCACGCGCGAGCGGCGCGCGCCTTTGGCTTCCGTTTCCACGTCGGAACCGGCGTTAACGGAGAGGTCTGCGGATGAAGTCTTGGCGTCCAACTCGATGTTCCCCGTGGGGCTCCTCGTGTGATTTCGAGAGGCTATTACATTACTATGGCATAATTGTCGATGGCAATTCGCAGTTGGCCGTTAATTTGGAGAACGACAATGTCCGATGATATCCGCACCCAGATCGGCCTTCGCCCGGTCATCAATGTTTCTGGCACGATGACGAGCCTCGGCGCTTCGATCGTCGTTCCGGAGGCGATCGCGGCGATGGCGGCGATCCTGCCGCAATTCGTCGAGATCAATGACCTGCAGCGCAAGGCGAGCGCAATCATCGCCCGGTTGACCGGCGGTGAGGCGGGCTTCGTGACGGCCTCCTGCTCCTCCGGCATCAGTCTCGCAGTCGCTGGCGCGATCACCGGCAACAACCTGCTGGCAATCGAGAAACTGCCCGATACGACGCCCGACAAGAACGAAGTGCTCGTGCAGATGGGCCATGTGGTGAGCTATGGCGCACCGGTGGACCAGGCAATCCGGCTCGCTGGCGGCAAGGTCGTGCTGATCGGCCAAGCGACCTCGACGCATCGCTACCACATGGAAAACGCGATCACCGAGAAGACGGCCGCGGCGGTCTATGTCGTCTCGCATCATGTGGTCGACTACGGCCTGCTCAACCTCGTCGAGTTCGTCGAGATTGCCCATGCCAAGGGTGTGCCGGTCATCGTCGACGCGGCCTCGGAATACGACCTCAAGCTCTTCCTTTCGCAGGGTGCGGACATCGTGCTTTATTCCGGCCACAAGTTCCTCGGTGGCCCGACTTCGGGCATCGTCGCGGGCAAGAAAGAACTGGTGCGCAGCGCCTTCCTGCAGAACATGGGCATCGGCCGTGGCATGAAGGTCGGCAAGGAAAGCGTGTTCGGCGTCATGGCGGCGCTGGAAGCCTGGGAGAAGCGCGACCATGCGGGCATTCGCGAACGCGAAACCGGCTATCTCAATCTGTGGAAACGGACGCTCGGCGGCCGCCCGGGCGTCACCGCGCTGATCGAACCGGATCCGACCAGCAATCCGCTCGACCGCATGCGGGTGATCATCTCGGCGCCGGAAGCGCATATCACCGCCTGGGATCTGGCAGCAGCGCTCGGCCGCGGCAATCCACCGGTCGTCGTCCGTGATCACGAGGTGGAGCATCATTATTTCTACCTCGACCCCTGCAACCTGCATCCTGGCCAGGAAACCATCGTCGCGGCACGCCTGACGGAAGAGCTCGACAAGGCACGCGCCTCCAACGAGATCATCGCGACCCCGATCGAAGAGCGTAGCCGCCACCGTTTCGACGGCGCGCTTCGCTGGCCGGACTGAACCGACAACAACGACAGGAAGGGAACGATCATGGCCATTTCGCAAACACAAACCGTCCAGTCCACCCAGCCGGTTCTCTCGGTGGAGAACCTGACCACCTCGTTCAACGTGGATGGCGAGTGGAAGTCGGTCGTGCGTGACGTTTCCTTCACCGTCGCGCCCGGGGAAACCGTGGCGATCGTCGGCGAAAGCGGCTCCGGCAAAAGCGTCACTTCGCTCTCGATCATGCGGCTTTTGCAGGAAGGCACGAGCCGCATCGAGGGCAGGATCATGCTCGGCGGGCGCGATCTTCTGGCGCTTCCCGAACATGAGATGCGCAAGGTGCGCGGCAACGATGTCGCGATGATCTTCCAGGAGCCGATGACGAGCCTCAATCCGCTCTTCACCATCGGCGACCAGATTTCCGAGGCGCTGCTCTGCCACAAGGCGATGTCGGCGGCGCAAGCCAAGGCCGAAACCATCCGGCTGCTCGAAAAGGTTCGTATTCCGTCGGCCGCGTCGCGTTTCGACGAATATCCGCATCGTTTCTCGGGCGGCATGCGCCAGCGGGTGATGATCGCAATGGCCTTGGCATCGAAGCCGAAGCTGCTGATCGCCGACGAACCGACCACCGCGCTCGACGTCACGATCCAAGGGCAAATCCTCGATCTCATCAAGCTGCTGCAGGACGAGGAGGGGACATCGGTCCTGTTCATCACCCACGACATGGGCGTCGTCGCCGAAGTCGCCGACCGCACGATCGTCATGTATCGCGGCGAGCAGGTGGAGACGGGCGACACGCCTGATATCTTCCATCGCGGGAAACACCCCTATACGCGGGCGCTGCTCGCCGCGGTGCCGGTGCTTGGCTCGATGCAGAAATATGAGCGGCCGCTACGTTTTCCCGTCGTCAACACGGCGACCGGGGAGTCCGACATCCAGGTGGAGGTGGCCGATACGGTTGCCGCCAACGACCGGCCCATTCTGGAGGTGAAGAACCTCACCAAACGGTTCGACATTCATTCCGGCCTGTTTGGTCGCGTGAGCGGCCGGGTGCACGCGGTCGAGAACGTCTCTTTCGATCTGCATGCCGGCGAGACGCTGTCGCTGGTCGGCGAAAGCGGCTGTGGCAAGTCGACGACCGGCCGCGCCATCATGCGTCTGATCGAGCCGGATGCCGGTTCGGTCGTCGTCGAGGGCCGGGACGTGCTCGCGCTCGACAAGCGGGAGATGCGCGAGATGCGCAAATCCGTGCAGATGATCTTCCAAGATCCGTTCGCCTCGCTCAACCCGCGCATGACGATCGGCCAGGCGATCGCCGAGCCCTATCTCGAACACAAGATGGGTACGGCGAAACAGGCGAAGGAGGTCGTCGCCGAGATGCTGCGCAAGGTCGGCCTGACACCGGACATGGTGAACCGCTATCCGCACGAATTCTCCGGCGGCCAGCGCCAGCGCATCTGCATCGCCCGGGCGCTTGCGCTCGAACCGAAGGTGATCGTTGCGGACGAAAGCGTCTCGGCGCTCGACGTGTCGATCAAGGCGCAGGTCATCAACCTGATGCTCGACCTGCAGCAGAGCCTCAACCTCGCATTCCTGTTCATCAGCCATGACATGGCGGTGGTCGAGCGGGTCAGCCACCGCGTCGCGGTCATGTATCTCGGCGAGATCGTCGAGATTGGCCCGCGCGCCTCCGTGTTCGGCAATCCGCAGCATGAATATACGAAGAAACTGATGGCCGCCGTGCCGGTACCGGACCCCGATCGCCGCCGCGAAAAGCGGACGGTCGCCAACGACGAGCTCAAGAGCCCGATCCGCTCCGTCGACTATATAGTCAATCCGCTCGACTATAAGACGGTTTCACCGGGTCATCTGGTCGCGATGTAACGGCTGCGGACCAATCAGTCTATCACCGCCTCGATCAGGAACGGTCCCTTGCGGCTAAGCGCGCCGTCGAAGAGCTTGACGAATTCCTCGATCGTCGTCGCGCGGCCTGCTTCGACGCCGAGGCCCTTGGCGAGCGAGCACCAGTCGAGCTTCGGCGCGTCGAGATCGAGCATCCGCTGGGCATTGCGGCCGTAGGCATTGACGCCGACATTGGTCATCTCGCCCTGAAGGATGCGGTAGGCGCTGTTGGCGAAAACGATGGTGACGACGTCGAGCTGTTCGCGCGCCTGGGTCCAGAGGCCCTGCACCGTGTACATGCCGCTGCCGTCGGCCTGCATCGCCACCACCTTGCGATCCGGCGCGCCGATCGCAGCGCCCGCAGCCAGCGGAATGCCGATGCCGATGGCGCCGCCAGTGATCGGAAGGTGATCGTGGGGTGGCAGCCCGGGCGCCAGGACCGGATATTGGCCGACGGAGGTCAGGCCCTCGTCGATGATGACTGCGTTTTCCGGTAGCCGGCGCCCGATCGCGAAGCTGATCGCATCGGGGGTCAGCGCTCCGGTCGGCACCTGGATATCATTCTGGATGAACCGGTTGCGGACGAAGTCCGTATCCGGCTTGATCCCGAGTGCATCGGCAAGCGTCGCCAGCACGTCGGCGAGATCGTGTTCGTGCTCCGCCAGCTGGATGATCTCGCAGGAAGGCGGCAGGGTCGTGCTCGGCTTCCCGGGATAGGCAAAGAAGGTGACTGGGCGTGGCCCGCCGATGCAGATGGCGACCTCGAAATCCTGGAGCGCTTCGAGGGCAAGATCGATCTTGTAGGGCACCGGCCGGACGAACGCGCGCCCGGCGCCGCGGGCGCTGCGGCCCGAGGACGTTGAGAAAAGCACAGCGCCGGTGGCGGCTGCGATGCGACCGGCGATTTCGGCAGGGTTTTCCCTCAGCGCCGCACCCGCCAGCATGATCGCTGCCCGCTTGCCGCCGCGCAGCGCGGCAACGGCGGCCTTCAGGGTCTCGGGGTCGATCGCTGGTGAGGCAGGGATGGCGGCGGGCGTCAGCGTTTCCGGCGAAACCTCGCCCCAGGCGGCGTCCGCCGGCAGGATCATGGTCGAGACGCCGCGGTTGGCAAGTGCCGCCACATAGCCTTCTTCGGTGCAGCGGCGGATATCGGCTGGGCCGCTCGCGCGTCCGACCCAATGGGACATCGGCCGGGCCAGGCTTTCGATATCGCTGGTCAGCGGTGCATCATATTGAAGGTGATAGGAGGCATGGTCGCCGACGACGTTCAGCATCGGCGTGCGAGCGCGGCGGGCATTGTGGAGGTTGGCCAGACCGTTGGCGAGGCCGGGGCCGAGGTGGAGAAGAGTGGCGGCCGGCTTGTCCGCCATGCGGGCATAACCATCGGCGGCACCCGTGACGACACCTTCCGACAGGCCGAGCACGCAACGCATCGCAGGCTTGCGATCGAGAGCGGCGACGAAATGCATCTCCGATGTGCCGGGATTGGCAAAGCAGACATCGACGCCGTTCACCAGAAGGACGTCACACAGCATATCGGCGCCGTTCATGCGTTTTTCCTTATCTTTGCAGCATGCCCAAAGGCTGCCCGACCGAGAGAAACCGCGGGCCGCATCGGTCCCGCGGTCAGCGGCGACGAATGAGGCTCAAGCGGCTGCCGAAGCGGTTGCGTCGGAGAACGCTGCCTCGATCGACGCTTCGAGAATGGCGAGCCCTTCCTCCAGAACCTCCCATTCGATGGTGAGCGGCGGCAGCAAACGGATCACATTGAAGCGTGTCCCGCAAGACAGGAGGATGAGGCCGCGGGCCTCCGCTTCCGCAATGATGCGGCTGGTGAGGGCAGGCGAGGCCGCCTTCGACTGGCGATCTTCGACCAGCTCGAACGCCACCATGGCGCCGAGGCCGCGCACGTCGCCGATATGCTCCATGCCCTGGCGGGAGGCGATCGTCGTCAGCCGCTCGGTGATCCGGCGGCCGACTTCGGCGGCGCGTTCGCAGAGTTTTTCATCTTCGATGACGTCGAGCACGGCGTTGGCGGCAGCGACGCTCAGCGGATTGCCGGCATAGGTGCCGCCCAGCCCGCCCGGATGGGCGGCGTTCATGATCTCGGCCTTGCCGGTGACGGCCGAAAGCGGGAAGCCGCCGGCGAGGCCCTTTGCCATGGTGATCATATCCGGCTTCACGCCAGCATGTTCGAAACCGAACATCCGGCCGGTGCGCGCCATGCCTGCCTGGATTTCGTCGGCAATCAGCACGATGCCATATTTATCCGCGACTGCGCGAAGGTGTTCGAGAAACTCCTTCGGTGCGACGTTGAAGCCCCCTTCGCCCTGGACCGGTTCGACGATGAAGGCCGCAATCCGTTCCGGATCAACATCGGCGGCAAACAGCCGATCGAGCCCGGCGATCGCTTCTTCGATCGAGAAGCCGAGATAGGGATTGGGGAAGGGGGCATGGTAGATGTCGGCCGGGAAGGGTCCGAAATTCTTCTTGTACGGCATGACCTTGCCGGTCAGCGCCATGCCGAGCAGGGTGCGGCCGTGGAAGGCGCCCGAAAAGGCGATGACGCCGGCGCGGCCGGTATGGGCGCGGGCAATCTTCACTGCATTTTCGACGGCTTCCGCACCCGTCGTCACCAGCATGGTGCGATTTTCCGCCCCGGTCGGCGCCATCGCATTCAGCCGCTCGGCGAGCCTGACATAACCTTCGTAGGGCGCGACGTGGAAGCAGGTATGGGTGAAATGTTCGGCCTGTTCGGCGACAGCGCGCATGACGAACGGATGCCGATGGCCGGTATTGTTGACCGCGATGCCGGCGGCGAAATCGATGAAGCGCTTGCCGTCGACGTCCCAGAGCTGTGCATTCAATGCTTTCTGGGCGAAGATGCCCCGGGTTCCGACGCCGCCCGCCACGGCGGCTTTCTGGCGGGACTGCAGATCTGCTGAAACGGTCATGACGATATCCCCTAAGGTCGATGACTCAGCTATAGTCTTGCTCATTATTTTGAGCAAGAGGCATTCGGAAAATCAGAGATAGGGCGGCGAGCAGGCCGAGATGACGATCGTCTGCCGGTCCGAGAGGTTGCGGAACCGGTGAGGAATGCGGCTGTCGAAGAGGTAGGCCTCGCCGGCTTTGAGGACGCGGACGTCGTCGCCGACCGTCACTTCCAGCTCGCCCTCGACGACATAGCCGCCTTCCGAGGACGCGTGCTGCAGCCGTGTTTCGCCGGTGTCCGCATGGGGGCCGTAGATCTCGTGGAGGATCTGCAGGTTATGCGCCCGCGCATCGCCGATCTGACGGAAGATCAGCGTGCCGTCACCGCCTGCAATCGGCGATGCGGCAACCTTCGAAGTCAGGTCGACCAGTTCATGTGCCGAGAAAAACGGGCCCTTCGGCGGGCTGCGCTCCGGCTCGAAAAAATCGCCCATGCCAACGCCGAGACCGTTCAGGATCTTGCGGAGCGTGGAAACGGAGGGGCTGACCTTGTTGGTTTCCACATTGGATATCTGCGCATGCGGGACACCCGCCCTTTCGGCGAGCTGGCGCTGCGAAAGGCCGGCGGCCGCGCGCATGGCGTTGAGGCGTGCACCGATGTCGAACTTTTCATCCATCTCAAACGTCCCGGCTGTTCGGGTCGGTTATGCCGTGGATCGGGACCGTGATCAACTGGATGATATTTTGAGCGCGCTCATCCTGGACTTAGGCGCCCTAGTCGAAGGGTCGCGAATCCCGATAGAGCGCCGTTCCGCCTGAAAGCGGTCTATTTCCTCCACCAGCCCACTACGCCGATAGGCTTATGGATATAGCCCATTTGGCGCAACTGCCCGCGACTCACGCGCGTGTTATCCTCCGGCCCTGCGGATCAGAGAGGATTTCGCTCATGTTCAGGTGCAGAGACTGCAAGGACACGGGCTGGGTTTGCGAAGCTCATCCGGCCAAACCTTATACTGGAACCCGATGCTGCGGTTGCGGCGCGGTCGAAATGCCATGTCCACGCTGCCTCACGTTCCACGACCTGGACAAATATCCGGAGGTGGTCAGGGTCTTGCCGAAGCGGCCCGGCGTCGAGATCACCCTGGTTCAAGGTTTCGCAGAGCGTTCGGATGTAGCGCAAACCCGCACCTGAAGGCGGTGTTTCCTTTAGAAAACCTGCGCCCTTACAAAAGATCCTGCCGAATTTTCTGAAGGGAACTTTGGCCATCGGCAAGGCGATGGCTTGCGGAGAGGCACACGATCGACCCTAAGTGATCACCCGCAAAGCCGGTGGGCTGCGAAGGTTTAAAGCCCCATTTCTACCGTAAGTCGCCAATTCCGGATTGACCGGGATCATGAGTGACTTATATATCTTCTCATGTTCTGATTGAGCCTAATCGCAGATCGGGAGATGTGGGAGTAGACGCTTGCAGGTTGTCGGCGCCGCTTCTGCCATGGGTGGAATTCGCAGTTTCAAGTGGCCGCCACGCTATCCCCGGGAGGTTGGGTTCCATGGTGAGATATTTCCTGAATGTCGATCTGAAAGACGGCTTTATTCCCGATACCGAAGGCCTCGACTTCCTCGATATCGAGAGAGCCACGGCCGAAGTCATCTCCGGAATGAGAGACATCGCCGTCGAGCATATTCAGCAGGGTGAAGCCCTGGCTTTGCAGGCGATTTCCATCACCGACGATTCTGGCCATCTCATATCGATCGTCACGCTGGCCGACGCGCTCAAAGGTTTCCTACCCGGCATTGCGGTATCGGGTCTCGGGTAAGGCCTTGCTGAGGTTTAGGTGGGGAAGCCGTAACGTTCGGTGATGTCCCAGAACATCCTGTTGATCGCGACGAGCGAATTGATGCTTTCACGGATCCGGCCGATCTCGCGCGCGTCGAGTTCCTCGATCTTTCCGTATTTGATCTCGTCCCTACTTTCGAAGATCCGCATCGATTGCGTGATGTTGCGGCCGCTGTCGGGATCGAATGAATAAATGCAGTGATTGTATTTGTTGCGAAGCTTCGCTTCGTCTGAAAGACGGCGAGTGGTCTCCAGGATTTCCTTGCGGCAGGCCGGCGCGGTCTTGCGCATCTTGGTCAGCCGTTCCACGAGATCGACCCGGGCCCGGGTCGTATTCAAGGTCAGGAAGATGACGATCGCCGTTTCCTTGTCCACCTTGGCAAGGCCTGCAATCATGTGGATCAGCAGGCTTTCCGTATTGGTCCAGGTATAGTTCAGCTGTCCGATCAGGAGCAGGATGTCCTGGAGCCTAGTACTTGTCGCCTGAGAGGGAGCGGCCGTCCTGACCGCGGTTCGTGTCGCCTGCATTGTCGGTCGTATCCTTGCGTCTATATTCGAAATAGAGAGCGACGACTTCCGTTCTGTTATGCACGCCGAGTTTGGTGATAATGTTGTGGATATGTATCTTCACGGTATGTTCGGATAGACCGAGCGCGGCCGCGATGATCTTGTTTTGATTGCCCATGGCCATCCTGACAAGAATTTCGTTCTCGCGTTTTGTCAGCTTTTCGATCGCCGGCTTGCCGGCCTGGTATAAGGCTGGCTTGAGATCCGCCGGTTCTTCACCTTCGAGAGGTGCGTTTCTCTGGGGCCGGTAAGCTGTAGAAGGGAAATATGTACCACCCTTCAATATGATCCGCAGGCCCGACAGGAAGACGTCGAGATTGACGTTGAACGGCAGGATACCTTGGACGATATCAAGCTCTTTCGCCCTTCGATGGTCGGAGGCTATCTCGCCATCGTCGGTCCCCATCAGCGCAAGGGTCGCAGCAGGATGGTGTCTGGCGAGCTCCGGCCAGTATTCGGCGAGAGCGGAGGCCAGGCGGACATCCGCCAGCACGAGCTGGACCGGATTGTCGAATTCCACCGATGCCAGTTTCAGGTCGGGGACCGTCTTGACGCAGAGCCATGGAAACTCGCTTTCGATGGCCGCCGTCATTGCGGTGGAGATTGTCCCAGGTGAGCAGATGAAGAGGAGTGTCCGGATCGCATTCATTCTCTTCAAGGCGTTTGTCGCCAGATCCAAGCCGACATGTTGCGAAAGACCATGCGGAATTTGCATGGAGATATCCCCCTCCCGTCGTTGATCGAAAGTACACGCAAAGTGGTGCTCCGAAGATCTTATTAGGGAACGGTAAACCAAGAGCCGAATGCTGGGAATAGACCGAAGGATTTATGGAATAGATCGAATCGGCCACGGAATGAGGCCTTCAAGGTCGTTTCCAGGCGAACGGACCATGATCAGGCAGCGTTTCCTCCCCGTTGCGAATGAGTTGCTGCATACATAAGGGTAGTTTTGCGCCGATATGGTATACGTCTTCTTGGTTAGATCATATAGCCCATGTAACTATGCTCACATAGTATTCATCAGGTTGCGCTAGATCGAAATATCACCTTATTTCTTCTGCTCATTCAGGACACAGTGCTCCCATCCCGAAGCACTGGAAGAACGAGCGCTGAAGAATGCTCGTCGGTGCAAAATGTAGTGAGTATGCGAACCACGCACCGCTCATTCCAAGTCTCTCGGGAAACGTAGGGGAGAGGAAAAAAATCAGACATCACGAAAGAAAGACCGGCGAACGGTCGCGTTGACGCGCGCCTTGTCGCCAGAGGCAAATGATTCATTTCAACCGCGACGAGCAAAGACCCCCAAAAAGATGAATGGCGGTCACGTCGTCGCAGTCACTAAGAGGACTGTGTGATGGTAGACAAACGCAGCGTGTTCGACACCTTGTTCGACGATCCTGATAGCCAGGAGCAGCAGCAGCAACAACAGGAACAACAGCAGCAGCAACAACAACAGGCCAGCGATCAAACCCAGAGCCAGTCGAGCGATTCGACGAACCTCAACGGCAATGGGAACGGTAATGGCAACCTGAACCTCAACGGTAACGGCAGCCTGAACCTCAATGGCAACGGCAACTTCAATGCAAATGTCAACGAGACCACTGTCACGGTGGATGTCGGTGTCAACCTTGAAGAATACCTGCCGTCGGACGACGACTTTGCAGACATCGATATGACGGACAGTTCCATCGACGGGATGTTCAACATCCGCATCGATGATGTGCTCAATGGCTCGCTTAACGGCGAGGGCAATGATGTCGGCAATGTCTTCAGTCAGGTCGCCAACCTCCAGGACAACGACAAGCTCGAAAGCGCCAGCGTCAGCAATGACGGCTCGTTCGAAATGAATCCTACCGCTGAAGGTGGTTTTGCGATCGCCTCCGAAGGGATCAATGCCGGCGGCGGCGGCGGTGACGGTGGAAGCAACGCGGATGCCGACGGCGGTGACGGCGGTAACGGCGGTACGGCGCTCGGCGGGTTCGCACTTGGTGGCGACGGCCTCGGTGGCCTGGCCGCAAGCGCTGCAATTGGCGGTGACGGCGACGGCGGCGATGCCGACGGCGGCGACGGCGACAGCGACGCCGACAGCGGCGATGCCGACGGCGGCAACGGCACTGGCGGCGATGGCGGGCGTGGCGGCGACGGCCTCGGTCTGGGTCTTGGCCTGGGTCTCGGCCTTGGCGCAGGGCTTGCATTTGCCGGTGACGGCGATAGCGGCGGCGGCAACACTGCCGGCGACGGTGGCGACGCCGGTGACGCGGACGGCGGCGACGCCGACGAAGGCGGTGACGGCGGCGATTCCGAAGGCGGCGATGCGGGAGCTCTCGTTGGCGGAAGCCTCGGCTTCATCAACCCGATCCTCGTTGAAAACGACGGCGGCAACGGCGAAGACGCCGGTAACGGCGGGGATAGCGAAGGCGGCGACGGCGACTCAGAAGGCGGCAGTGGCGGCGAAGCCTCGGATGCCGGTAATGGCGGCGATGGCGGCGGTGCCCTCGGTGCCGGTCTCGGTGCCGGCTTCGGCGCCGGTCTCGGTGCCGGTTTGGGCGGTGACGGCGCAGCTGGCGGTAGCGGCACCGGTGGCACAGCGGCAACCGGTGCGGCAACCAGCGGTGATGCTGCCGGTGGTGACGCTACATCCGGCTATGGCGAAGGCGGCGGGGCACTCAGCGGCGCATGGGCCGATGGTACCGGCGGCGGAGCCGTCGGTGGATGGGCATTCGGCGGAGCCGGCGCAGCCGGCGGCGCAGGTGGCTGGGCCACCACCGGTGACGGCGCAGCCGGCGGCGATGGCGGTACCTGGGGCTCGAGCAACGGTGACGATGGTTTCGTGACCGGGACGAGTTCAGCATCGTCCGATGCCGTCATCGAAACTCACGCCTTCAACCAGGAAATCGTGATGGGTGCGAACCTGCAGCAGAACGCGATCGATATGACGATCGTCGGCGGGAACCTTTCCAGCACGGTGGCCGGCGACGACACCGAAGATGGCGTCTAAGCGACACAGCTCCCTGCTTTAGGCAGGGACTTCACATCGTGGACTGCGCAGACCATCCTGCGCAGTCCCTCATTCCGAACGACCTGTGATGTGATGCAGGCATGCCAATACAAAGGCAGCGGTCATGACGACGATGGACACAATCACCGAGGAAATCGCTCATTTCATCGGCCTCTTCCACACGAACGTCGAGGATGCGCGCCTGCGGGATAGTTATCAGGACTTCTCGCTCGACACGCCCGAACAATTCATCCCGACATCAGCGGTGATCCGCTCCAATTTCGAGGCGCCTTACGATCTGCTCGGGTTCGATCCGGGCGTGGTCTACAGGGCGCCTGCCAGTTTCACACCGATCTGGCATCCCCATTTCGTCGGCCGATTCGATCATCCGCCGATTCCCACGATGGAAATCAAGACGTATCACGGCCGGCACGAGATGCCGCAGTACGAGTACCCGTTCTACGCAAGCGGCAAGTCTTTCACTTGGGAGATACAGCCTCCAGGCTCGGTTGCGAACTTCATCGTTCAGGTCGCTTCGCTTTCCGACAACGACAGCTTCGGCGTCGGTGGACATGGCCTGACGTTCAATCCCACGCCGGTCGACAACGGCGAGCTGCTGCAGACGGCCAAGGATGTCCTTGCGGACGCACCTATCGGCGATCTCGAAATGCCCAAGTCCTCGGACGACCTTATCCAGATCATCGAGGCCGTCGCGAGCCAGCTGGAGGCCCTTGCGGCCGAATCCGACGGACCGATGGAGGCTTTCTTCCATCAATCCACCACGATCGAAGGCATTTACGTCAACGGCGTGCTCGTCGACGAGGCACCGAAGCTGGAGGACCATCATTCCTTCAGTGAGGACGAAGATGAAGCAGATGATGCCGCCGACGCTGGTGATGAAGCCGATGCGGAGGACGATGCTCCGCCATCCAACGTCCACGTCTATGCGGATGGCTCGGTCGAGGTGGAAGTCTCGGTCGAATTGGTCGGCGGCAACAATACCGTCGTCAATGATGCTGTTCTCAAGAATATCTGGACCGGCGCGACGGTAACCGCGGTCGTTGGCAATCACTTCGAGATCAACGCAGTCATCCAGGTGAACGTCATCCAGAATACTGACGCGATCACCTCGGCCATCAGCGGCTGGACGAACGACGGCGCGCCGGATGAAATATTCAATATTGCGACATTCCAGAGGGTCGATCCGCTGGAGGGCGGCAACGCTCCGGCAAATGCCGGCGGCGGCTATCCCGCAAGCTGGGCGGTCACGGAGATCCATGGCGATCTGCTGATCGCCAACTGGCTGGAACAGTACATTTTCATGTCCGACAATGACATCGGCATCCTGTCGTCTTCCGGCGCCACGACCAGGGTCATCGCCGGTGACAATACGAGCGTCAACCAGGTCTCGATCTACGAGCTCAGCCAGGCCTATGATCTGATCCTGATTGGCGGCAATCTGTACGATGCCAATATCATCCATCAGACGAACATATTGTTCGATAACGACGTCGTCGGTGCGGTTACGGGTTTCGGGACGACCGGCGAGGGCACGATATCCAGTGGCGGAAATCTGCTCTGGAACCAGGCTCATATCTACAATATTGGCGGCGCCGACCGCTTTAGCACTCTGCCTTCGGCCTATCTGGATGCGGCCAACGATTTTGCCGCCGGCGGAAGGGATATTTCCCAGGGCATTCTGACCGACCCGGCGTTTGCGGGAACAGGCGGACTGCGCGTTCTTTATATCAGCGGTGACTTGCTGAATATCCAGTATATCAGCCAGACCAACATCGTCGGCGACAGCGACCAGATCGCCTTGGCGCTGAATGCCCTCAATCCCCACGCGGATGCGACGTGGTCGATCTCGACCGGGGGAAATGCGCTCATCAACAACGCGGCGATTGCCGACCTGGATTCTCTCGGCACTACCTATGTGGGCGGCGAGCAATACTCCGAGGAAACACTTTTTCAATCGGGATTGATTTCGAGCAGTCCGGAATGGGCCGCGCACGATCCCGACGCGCTGGTCAACGAAGCGGTGGCTTTTCTCGACGATTCCATGCTGGAAGCCGATCCGACCGAGCTCGGCTTCGGCGTGCCTGTAGATCCCGACGGCCAGTATCAGGATGACGGACTACAGCATGTGCTCGGATAATGGGGGGAAACATGTCGGATGTCCAAAAAAGGGCCGATCTTGAACAGGCCCACGAACACGATGAAAGTCAGCAACCTGCCGGTGAGGAAATCTATGAAAAATTGGAGCGCGCTGTGGACGAATGCCTGAAACTGTCATCCGGTGGCGCAGCCCCTTCAGCAACGATATCCAGACTGGAACCCAGAAACGCACCGCAGAGCCCATCCCGGCCGAATGAAAACTCCGCCGGAGCCGATATTCTGCCCATGCCTGCCAATGACAGGATCATCGAACCGGAAATCGAGCCGAAGCCAACGGTGCGCGAAGCGACGGAGGCGAAGGCGCCGGAAGGCATGATCACGATCGATGCCGACACCGGACCCTTGCGGACCGAAACAAAGACCTTCGGAAAATCGCCGTCGTCCGGCGGCGGCCGCGGTGGCGATGGAACGTTTCACAAGCGTCTCGCCCCCGTCGACTTCTCGGCCAGCCTGCGCGCAGGCATCAATGCCGTGCGGCGGAACCTGGCGGTCGTCATGCTGTTCACCATCGCCAGCAATGTCCTGGTGCTGGCGATCCCTATCTACCTGTTCCAGATATCGGACCGGGTGCTGACCAGCCGCTCTCTCGACACCCTGATGATGTTGACGATCGTGATCGTCGGTGCCGTCATCCTGCAGGCTGCCTTCGATGCGCTTCGGCGGTTCATCCTGATGCGGACCGCGGTGGAAATCGCGGCACAGCTCGGGGCACCGATCCTGAGCGCGGCGGCCCGCGCCTCGCTTCAAAGCAATGGCCGCGAATATCAGGTGCTCGGCGATCTTCAGCAGGTTCGTTCGTTCCTCGTCTCCAGGACCTTGCTCTCGTTCCTCGACGCGCCGATCGCCCCTCTGTTCGTGGTGGCGGTCTTCCTCATCCATCCGCATCTCGGCCTGATCGTAGTCCTGACGGCCCTCATGCTGCTTGTTTTCACGCAGATCAACCAGCGCATGACGGCCGAGCCGTTTGCCGAAGCCAATACGGCGCAGATAAAGGCCAATCTTCATCTGGAATCGATGTCGCGTAATTCGCAGATCATCAATGCGCTCGCCATGATCCCCGAGACGGTACAGATCTGGGGCAAGGATACCGCCACCTCGCTGAAGTCGCAGGTCATTGCTCAGGACCGGAATATCACCATTGCGGCCATATCGAAGGCCTGTCGTCTTCTGACGCAGATCGCGATGCTCGGCTGGGGCGCCTACCTGTCGATCGAAGGGCAGCTCACCGGAGGCATGGTGATTGCGGCCTCCATCATTGCGGGTCGCGCGCTGGCGCCGATCGAAGGGGCCATCGAAGGATGGAGCCAATACAGCCAATCCCGCGCGGCCTACGGTCGAATAACGGCGCTGCTGAAATCCTCGCCCTTGAATTTCGACCGCCTGAACCTGCCGAAACCCGAGGGGCGCCTCGATGTCGAACGCCTCCTTTATGTACCGCAGGGAACCAAGCGCGTCGTGCTCAACGGCGTTTCGTTTGCCCTGCAGCCAGGAGATTCGCTGGCGATCATCGGCAATTCCGGTGCCGGCAAGACCACTCTTGGAAAAATGCTCGTCGGATCGATCCTGCCGACATCGGGCAGCGTCCGCCTGGATCTGATGGACCTGAGGAACTGGGATCAGCGGCAGTTCGGCGAAAACATAGGCTACCTGCCGCAGGATGTGCAGCTCTTTCCGGGCACGATCAAGGCCAATATCGCCCGCATGCGGCAGGATGCCGACGACGAGCAGATTTACCGCGCCGCGATGCTGGCCGATGTTCACGAGATGATCGCCAGCCTGCCCCACGGATACGAAACCGTGGTTGCGGCGGATGGCTCTCCCCTTTCGGGCGGCCAGAAGCAGCGCATCGCGCTCGCCCGGGCATTCTTCGGCGATCCGAGGATGGTGGTGCTGGACGAGCCGAATTCCAACCTCGACAATGCGGGTGATGCGGCGCTGCTGCATGCACTTCAGCATGCCAAGGAACACAAGATCACCGTCGCGACGATCACGCAACGTCCGGCACTCCTGAGCAACGTCGACAAGGTTCTTCTGCTGGTCAACGGCACCGTTGCGCTGTTCGGGATGCGGGCGGATGTGCTGAAGGCCATCGAGGCCCGCGGCATCGATATCAATACCGGTTCATTCGGCCATCTGTTGCAATAGGGGTTGGGCATGTCTGCTGTTGCCAAGGTACACGATCTCGAATGGTACTCGGAAGTTCCCCGGTCGGTCTGGAAACAGACGGTGACCGGTCTGGCGCTGACGGCCATAGCGTTTGGCGGTTTCGGCACCTGGGCTGCGACGGCTCCGCTTGCGGCGGCCGTCATTGCCCAGGGCAGTTTCGTCGCAACCGGTCGCAACAAGATCGTGCAGCATTTCGAGGGCGGCATCATCAGGGAGCTGCTGGTCAGCGAGGGTGATCAGGTTGTCGAGAACCAGCCGGTGGTCAGGCTTGACGAGACCGCATCGCAGGCCAAGAAACGGGAATTCTTCCTCAGACGCGTCAGGCTGGAGGCGACGGCCGCGCGGCTTGCCGCCCAATCCGAGGGCGCCGACTCCATGGCGATTTCGCCATACCTGAACGACTTCAGGGATGACCCGGATGTTTCCGCGATCATCCTCACCCAACAGCTCAACTTCAAGGCCCAGCGCATGAAGCTGGCGACCGAGCTTTCCCTGCTGAAGCAGAACATGAAAGCATTGGAGTTCCGCAGCGAAGGTTACACCCGGCACCGCGAGGCCATGTCTCGCCAGCTTGCGATGCTCAAGGAGGAATACGATATCAAGCGGGTCCTGTTGACCAAGGGATTGCTGCGGGCAACCGAGGTCAGAGCGCTTCAGCGGGCGATCGCCGATGCCGAAGGGCAGATCGGCCGGCTTGAGGCGGAGGTATCGGAAACCGGGGCCCAGCTCCTGAAGGGGCAGCAGGAGATCATGCGCGCCGAGGAGACATATCGGGAGGAAGCGCTCGACCGCCTGCAATCGATCCAGGGCGAGCGTGATACTTCGCGTGAACAATCCCGCGAAGCCGACGACGTTCTGCGCCGCGCGACGATCCTTGCTCCGGTGTCCGGCACTGTCGTGCGGACATACTACCATACGACCGGCGGCGTTATCGAAAGCGGCAAGGGGATCATGGAGATCCTGCCCGCCGGCGTGCCGCTGATCATCGAGGCAAAGGTGCCTCGCAACGAGATCGACAGCGTCAAAGTCGGCCAGAAAGCCACGGTCCGTCTCATAGCGTTGAACCAGCGCACGACCCCGGTCCTGGAGGGCGAGGTGTTCTATGTCTCGGCGGACGCAATGGAGGATAGCAAGGCGGGGCTCGCAAACCACGACGTCTACGTCGCGCGCATCAATATCTCGTCCGACGAGATCGCCCGGATCAAGGGGTTTACTCCGCAACCCGGCATGCCGGCGGAAATCATGATCCAGACTGCGGTCAGAACGTTCTTCAGCTATCTGGTCAAGCCGATTGTGGACAGCATGTCGAGGGCGTTCACCGAGCGCTGACAAGCCTCACCTGCTCGGGCCTACGCCAGGGGGCTACCTCTTAAGGCGTAGGCTCGCCGCTATCCGCGAGGCCATCCGTGAAGCCATTTGCCTTTACAGACGTCCAGTCAACGGTCCGGAGATGGGCGGCGGGCTGGCTTTCCTCGCCTGTTCCCTAAAAGAAACCCTCGCCGATGAAACAGCGAGGGCGTCCGCAAGACGGGAAATACTCGAGGCTGACAGGACGCCTCGGGCAACATAACACCACGAGCGTTGACAAATGTCAGGTTCACCAAAAGGAGAAGGCCCGACCGTTTTTCCCGTTCGAGCCTTCAGCAGTCTGTTTGGCAGAAGTATTATTCCTTTATCTGCAAGAGACATCAACTCAATCAAAAGGATTAGGTTCTCTCATTCGTTGTGGATAGGATGAAATTTAATAATCACAGGTTGTTTTCTGTTTTTACACGCGCGGCTTCGGGCGAAGTACACGAAACTCGACGGCAATTCGTTCGGCATTTGGTTGTCTAAATTAGGTGTTCGAAAATTACACTTGAGGTGTGGCCTGATTGCAATATCGCCGATCTATGATTGTGCTATTTTATAGTGCGGACTTGAGCAGAACGCCTCGGGTTTCGGCGTAGTAGACTGGCCGGTTGCCCTCTAGGCAGCCGGTCAGTTGTTTGATCGATACTTTCATCGCGATGCCTTCGGTGCTGTGCCATGAAAGCGTGATATTCCGGCCCCGGTGAATCACACGGCCGACCGCGTCGACGAAGATCTGACGATCATGTCTGTTGATCTTCCTTCCAAGATCGTAGTTTCGGACACCACCATTCCTGGTGGCTCTGTGAACCACACCATCCTCGGCCGGACAGATGCTTAGCCTTATGGCCGAATTGACGCGGCCGCAGCCGCCAAGAGGCGCTGTCCTAGCCACCTAATTGGGAGTGGGTGCTTATCTACCAGCCCCCGGAAGTTGCTGTTAGGTTCTGTCCGCAGCAAGAGGGCGCGAGATGGACAGGCGGGGCGTGCGTTTTACGGTGGTCGACGCATTGCGCGGCGTGGCAGCGATGGGAGTTGTCCTTTATCATGCCGCTTCGGCCGGCCACGTAAAACGCCTCCTGGAAATTCTCCCTGTCTGGGTTGAGACGGCGTTGTTGAACGCCGGGCTGGGCGTTGCGGTCTTCTTCGTACTCAGCGGTTTCGTCATCGCCCATTCACTCTACGATAAACCGATGTCCCTTCCGGAATTCGGGCGTTTCACCCTGAGGCGATCGCTTCGACTGGATCCGGCCTACTGGGCTTCCATCGCGGTGACCATCGCCTTTGCTGCGCTGTCGTCATATCTGGTCTCCGGAAAGCAGATGCCCGACTTCACCGCTGCCCAGATCGTTTCTCACCTCTTCTACCTACAGGACCTGCTGGAGTTTCCCGCAATCAGTGCTGTGTACTGGACGCTCTGTCTCGAAATCCAGTTCTACCTCGTCTACGCGCTGCTGATGAGCATTCGCGGTTCCAGGACGGCTTTGGTCGTTGCAGCGTGCGTCATCAGCCTTTTCTGGCCGCTTGGCTTCGGCCCGGACGTGTGGCCGGGGCTCTTCCTGCCGCTTTGGTATGGCTTTCTTCTCGGTGTGATGGCCTATTGGGCATGGCGGGTGTCGAAACTGATGCCGCTTTTCGGAGCCTATGCCGGGATAATCTTTCTAGCCTGCGTCTCCTCGGGAAATGCCTTCGGCGTGGTCTGCTCGGCCGCCGCATTCGTTCTTTTCGGTGCGGCTGTGTCCGGGCGGATCAGTTCCGGGCTGAACTGGCGATGGCTGCAGTTCCTGGGGCTGATCTCCTATTCGCTCTACCTGACCCATAACCTGGTCATCGGCGCGGTGTTTCGGGTAGCCGCGATGGTCGGAGCGGTCTCGCCGCTGGAGGTCCTGATTTGGTGGGTCGTGTCGCTGCTCTGCTGCGTTGCCTTTGCCGCTACGTTCTGGTTGCTGATAGAGCGGCCCAGCATGGAGTTGTCGAAGCGGCTCGGCCAGCGCAAGGCCCCAGATTTGCCTCCGCAGAACGTCGCTCCTCTCGCCGTTCGGCAGCTGCCGCAATGATGTCGCGCCTTGCTTCCACGTCGGAAGCGTCCTGGCCGGCTCGGCGATGATGAAGGCTGGCGGAGGGCGTCGAGAAATCCGTTGCCTCAGCCGGGCGTGGATCGCTCATACGCGCCGCATGACGATACGGCCGGCGGGAGATTGCTATCGCGCAATCCTTACGGAGCCCGATTCTGATTGGAGCTCCCTCCGCATGAGGATTTTCTCTATTGCCAGCCATTTGGGATTGCTGTCGCTCTCATTTTCCAACAGCCCCCAACTGCCCCATTTGCTCGCATCCGTCATCGAAGAATATAGGGCGTAGGCATCTCCACCGGATCGCTGCCAGATATTCAGATGGAGGAGGTAGAGTTCACCCATCCGTCTGTCACGATTCGCCGCTATGAAGAGGTTCGTCAGCCTCTCGTTGTTTTCCGCACCACTATGTCCGACAAGATGTTGTCCGCCTTCATAGGCGTAAAGCTTGACGCCATATTTCCTGGCAACGGAAGCCTGCGTCTCGATCATCTTCCGATTGTCGTTCAATACATCCCGTTCAAGTTCCGTGAACAACTGGGCCAAAGGCCATCTGGAAACCTGTTCGGTTCGCTCAGGCGACCCGAGACCGCCGCCGAAATAGGGCGCGATGGCAAGGACGTCCGCATGCGCCCGCACGCCCTTCCACGATAGTATCGTTTCACTGGTCCAATCATTTACGGATTGAGCGGAATAAATCCCGACGATCCTTTGCGCCTGTTCGCGAAACACGTCTTTCCAGATGATAAGAATTTCCGTTGTCCGCTGGGCGTAATAGCGGAGTTGGGCTTCGAACTCGTTGCTCGAAAGCCCCAGCGCTAGCCCCTTTTCCTTCGCATACTCCGCTTGGCCGAAGCCGGAATTCCAGACTTCGTTGGAATACTCCACATTCACCGCCAGGTTTCCGTCCAGGGCGTCTTTCACCTGCTGTGCGAACCGGCGGATGTAATCGTCATCGGCCTGGTGAGGCATGTTGAACCAGGGGTCGATTTGTAGCTCGTTACTCAGTTCGATCATGTGCTCGAGCGGCGTTCCGGCATCGGATTTACCGAAGTGGCCGACGCGCGGCCGATCATCCCAGCTGCGGACCGTCGAGTTATTGGTAGCCATCCAGTCCATGAAGCGTAGCGTAGACATGCGCTTCAACCGCTTGAGGAAGGGCTCGCGAAACCGTTGTGTCGGCCTTTTGCCTCGTTCGTAGACACGGATGTTGCGAACCGGATCGGAAGGATCGGTTTCCATCATGATTGTGGTGAAGGCCGCGTCCTTGCGAAGATTGCGCACATCATCGCGTCCGGGCAAACGCAACTCCAGTTCGGCGCCGTCCCGATATCCGAGTTTTCCCTTGCCATCATAATAAACCGAGAGATTTACAGGTAGATTTCTCCGTTCACGCGAGAAAATCAGGAAAGTCTCCAGCGTAGAGTTCGCCGGGACGTTCAACGGGTAACCATCCGGTGTCATCGGCGGCAACGGCGTGTCCCATGTGAAGGGCGCGCCTTTGATCTGCACACGCCAGCGCGAGGCGTTGTAGGCCAGGTCGGAGAAAACCTGCTCGGTCGCCCAATAATTCATCGGGCTTAGATTCACGCCCAAACGGCTTGGATAATCCTCTCTGGCTGAGGCTTGCCCAGACGAAAAGCCGTTGAAAGGTTCGCTGGCTGCAAGACCTGCCAGCATTTGAAGAAGCGTTCGGCGGTTCACGGCAGATGTCCTCCGTATTCGCTCGGATATCTATTGCAGTGCTTGTCGCGGAACGTAGCCGTCCACTGCCAATGACGAGATAATACAAGGCGCCCGCGAGCAAGGTACGCATTAGTCGTATGCCGCCTCCAAAGTTAGTAGGTGGAAATCCCTTTTACCGTGTGGCGGCCTGCAACCGAATGAGTAGCATTTCAGCGTGCGGGATACCTTGCTCAGTAGCAGCGGGTGGCGGGGAAAATACAACAATATGCAAGCGCTCCTCAGATCATTGCGGCGAGGCAAGAGACGTTAGATGCCAGAATTCCTGCGCTCTCTTGTCTATGTATTGATAGTTACTGCCCCTGCCCTTTATGTCGGCGGGAAGATAGCGGTGCCGATAATCGGCCTGGCTGAGTTCCGCATTTGGCGGAATTGCTGGCTGCTGGCGACCGTCATCACCTTTTTATCCCGAGGTTTTTTCGACTTTGCTGTCGCGCTGGCTTTCGTGAGCTTTTATGTTCACCGATACTCCAAGCAGCCGGCGTTTTTCTATATAGTCCTGATGTTCGTTGCACCCTGCGTGCCTATCCCCGCCGGCATACCCGGCATCTTCAACAAGATCATTGAGCTCGACCCGCCTCGTTGGCTGGCGATTACAATTCTCCTGCCGGTTGCGGTCAGGTTATTGAGGGACCGGGGCACTCGGGAATTTCGGGGCTTGGATGTTCTTGTGATTGCCTTCCTGGCGTATACATCGCTGCTTTCCGTAAGGCTGGGAGATTTCAATGCCATTCTTCGGGTCCTTGCCGGCAATTTTCTCGATATCTGCCTTCCTTACTTTGTCTTCAGCCGCGTGATCCGCTCCAGTCTTGATATGAACAAGGCGCTCCTCGCCTTCGTAGTCGGCGTGCTGCCCCTGAGCGCCATCGGGGTCCTGGAGATATCGAAAAGCTGGCGGGTCTATTATGTCGTCGTGCAGGAATGGGACGTGTTTCTTATCACCGCCTATTTATTCCGAGACGGGCTCTTGCGCGCTTCGACCACGTCTATCGAAGCGATTGCATTCGGCTTCGTCTGCATGACCGGGGCTGGTTGTCTCTTGGCTCTCCGAAGCCCAGTCCCGCTGGGTGCCTGGCGTTATGCGGCGTTAGGCATACTGGTGCTCGGGCTGCTTTCGAGCGTGTCACGAGGCCCCTGGCTGGGTTTCGCATTCTGTATCTTGTTCTTGACCATCACCAGCCCGAAGAGGTCTTTCAGGCTTGCTCTTGCGGGTTTGCCCGGGGTGGTTGCCTTGCTGTTCCTGCATCCGCCATTTCTTGACCGTTTCATAAATTTGCTTCCGTTTGTCGGGTCGGCAGACAAGGGCAGCGAAACCTACAGATCCAGCCTTTTCGAAAATTCCTTGATAGTCATCCAGCGTTATCCGCTGTTTGGTTCGGATTCGTTCCTGAAGGAGCCTGAGATGCAGACCATGATACAAGGGCAGGGTATCATCGATATAGTGAATACTTATCTGCAGGTCGCACTATATTACGGCTTAATCGGTCTGTTTCTATTTGTATTGTATTTCGGCTTTATTTCGTCGGCGCTGGCTCGAAAATCGTTCGGGGACAACTCGGATTCGTTGAGCTACAAAGTAGTTCTGGGTATCCTGGTCGCGATGCTCCTGGTGATTATCACAACCAGCAGCGTCTCTGTCATACCCTATATATATTGGACTTTTTCGGCCATGTGCGCCGCCGTTCTCGCTCCGAACTTCGCCGGTCACCGGGAAAATCTTCCGCTGCAGGTCACGAGACGTCTGAAGGTCCTTGGCTTGAACCCGTTGGCCCGCCAAGGCTCTCCGGACGATGGCAGAGAGAAGATGCGAGTGTTGGGCATGCACTGAAGGGACGCAAGCTGCAAACCTTCGACACATATTGATTTGAACTATTTATACTCGATGATCCGCTGTCGACGATTGATCAGCCGGTTCAGGTAGAACTGCGCGACGCCCTGCATTTCCGGGAATTTGCCCAGGACGTCGAAAGTTGCGAAAAGCAGAGTATTTCCAAGCGCCGATCGCGTACGCCGAGCCAGGCGCCACAGTTGAAGCGGATAGAGCAGCAGAAGCGCCAGGGCGGCGGGATGAAAAGCCGCGCCCGCGATTGCGACCAGCGGCAGCAAGCCGCCCCAGAAAACTGCGCGGCGGAGATTTCTCGTCCATATCCGGAATGGCGATGTCCGATGGAGATGAGACACCTGAGCATAGGCATGCCCGCAGCGCACGCTTCTCCGCCACCATTGGCTCAGGCGGCTTATATCCGCATCGTGGCGTGTCATTTCGGAAGGGAGGCGCCAGATCTTCCAGCCTCTCTCACGCAGGCGGACGCAAAGTTCCGGCTCCTCTCCCGCGATCAGCCCCGCAGCGTAACCTCCGAGATCTCTGAGGGCGGAGGCTCTGATGAGGATATCGCCGCCGCATGCCTGAACTTCGCCCGGCGCCCCGTCCCATTCGCGGTCGCACATGGCATTGAAGATGGTGCGTTCCGGATATCGTTCGCGCCGTCGTCCGAAGACCAGCGCGACATCCTTGCGCATGACCAGAAAGGTCGTGGCCGTCGCTATCCATCCGGTGTCGAGTTCGCAGTCCCCATCCAGGAACTGCACAAAAGCGGTTTCGGGCCAGCGCCGCATGACGGCGTCGAAACCGGCATTGCGCGCGCGCGCCGCGGTGAAGGGAATTGTCATATCCAGCAGCACTACCTCCGCGCAGAGGCCGGCTGCCGCTTCGACGCTTCCGTCGGACGAGGCCGAATCCACGTAGACCGTACGGTCGCGATGGGTTTTGAGCGAACTGAGGCAGTCGATGAGACGCTGTCCTTCGTTGCGTCCGATCACCACGATGCCGACATCGGCGCCGATCCCGGTATAGCCGCGGTGCCTTAGGATATCTGCGTCCATGTGTGCTTGTTCCCGGCCGTTGGTTTGGCGGTCGTCGCCAGTCGCGATCTCGGCCTGCCAACCTGGTAAGCCTATATTCCATTTGTAGAATTCGAGATCGCGGCTGTAAATTTACCTCTTTGGTGGAAGCCGATGCGGCGGCCCTAAGCTCTTTGTCCCACTGAGCCTCCGAAGCCCTTTTTGCTATACCGGTTCCAAGGGGAATTGCCGACGATCGGCAAAGATGAAGGGATGTTCGTGGAATGCGGATTGCGTATTTCACCAACCAGTATCCGGCGCCGAGCCATACGTTCATACGGCGCGAAATCGTAGCGCTGGAGGCGAGGGGGCACCGGGTCCAACGATATGCGGTGCGTCCCTTTCGTGGCGTGCTGAAGGATTCCGACGACATCGCAGAAGCTCGACGTACCAGCCATATCCTGCGCAGCCCAATGATACGGGCCATGGCGAGCGTCGCCCGCCAACTGCTTTCCCGCCCCGGGAATTCGTTGAAAGCACTGGGAACTGCGTTCCGGTTTGCGAGGACGTCCGGCGGACATTACCCGCACCACCTCGTATATTTTCTCGAAGCGATGATCCTGGCCGATTGGTGCCGCAGGGACGAAATCGATCACCTGCATGTGCATTTCGGCACCAATCCCGCGACGGTTGCGACACTGGCGCATCAGATCGGCGGCATGAAGTTCAGTTTTACAGTGCACGGGCCGGAAGAATTCGATCGGCCCGAAACGCTGGGACTCGGCGACAAGATCAGGGCTTCGTCATTTGTCGTCGCCGTCAGCTCCTATGGACGCAGCCAGCTGCTGCGCTGGGCCGACCTTGGAGATTGGCGGAAGATCGAAGTCGTTCATTGCGGCATCGACCAGCGCTATCTGAGCGACGACGTGGACGTGCATGGCACCAGCCAACGTCTTGTCTGCATTGCCCGGCTGTCTGAACAGAAAGGCCATCTCCTTCTGCTGCAGGCGGCGGCAAACCTGCGGGCCGAGGGGATGTGCTTCCAACTCGTCCTTGTCGGCGACGGTCCGCTGCGGGCCGAAATCGGACACGAAATCGAACGGCTCGGCCTCGGCGATACGGTCGTGCTGACCGGCACGATCTCGCAGGATGATGTGCGCAGCGAAATTCTTCGGGCGAAGGCTCTGGTTCTGCCGAGTTTCGCGGAAGGCCTCCCGGTCGTGCTGATGGAAAGCATGGCTCTGAAGCGCCCGGTGATCTCGACCTATATCGCCGGCATTCCCGAGCTCGTTCAACCGGACAATGGCTGGCTGGTTCCCGCCGGTGATCTGGAGGCGCTGACCGGCGCAATGCGGCAGGCGCTGTTCGCAAGCGATGTCGAGTTGTTTCGCAAAGGCGAGGCGGGGCGGCGCCGGACGCTCGAACGGCATGACATCAACAGATCGGCGGCGGCGCTGGAAATACTGATGGCCCGACCGGCAGTTGTTTAAACCGGTCGGTATTTGCGAAGGCGGTCAGACCCTGCGAAATGGCCCTGAATGACGAATGAAATCCTGCAGCAGATGTGGCGGCCCGCTTGAAGGCTTGCCTTCTGCGAGAAGGCGGATGCGCCAGGCGATGTGTCCGCAGAGCCACGCAAGGTCCGAAAGGACCGAGAATACGGCTCCATGATGCTTGAGATGGTAGCGCCGCCGGGACTCGAACCAGTAGGCCGGTCGCCTGGACGGCTTGACGTGTCGCGTCACGCCCGTCGACTGGCCGACCAGGTGGATGACGCGGCTTTGCGGCACGTGCCAGCAGGACCATCCGGCGCGCGCTGCGCGGATACAGAAGTCGACTTCCTCGTAATAGAGGAAATACCCTTCGTCGAGCACGCCGATCTCGTCGAGGACCTCTGTCCTGATCATCAGGCTGGCCCCGGAAACCCAGTCGATCCGGCTTGGCTCCTTCGGCATGTCGGGGACGATACGCCAGCGCCCGAGCAGGCGGGTGACCGGGCCGAGCCTGGCCTCGCTTTCGAATTCATTGGCAATCGACGGAAAGCGGAAAGCGCAGGCCTGGCCCCGCCCGTCCGGATGTTCCAGACGGCTGCCGGCAATGCCGGCATCAGGCTTGCTATCCATGAATTCCACCAGGCGGGTAATGCTGCCGGGGCGTGCGATGGTATCGGGATTGAGGAGCAGGACATAGTCCGGCCGGCCGAAGTTCGCGGTGGCATACTCGATGCCTCGGTTGTTGCCGTAGGCAAAGCCGCCATTCGTCTCGAGCGGGAGACATACGGCATTCGTCCAGCCGTTCTCCTCTATGGCGGCCGCAATGAGTTCGGCCGAACGATCGCCGGAGCCACCCTCGACGGCAACGATCCGTGTCCCATCCGGAACCGTGCCCGGCACGCTCAAGGAGGCAAGGCAGTCGATGGTCAGATCGGCGGTCCGGTAGTTGACGATGACGACGACCAGTTTCAGCCGGGCGTCGTCTTGCCGGCTATGTTCGACATCCATCAAAGGCCGTGCCTCTTCGTCTTGTTCAGGACCACCTGCATGCTTTTTTCGGAGCCGAGATAGCTCCGGCAGATTTCCAGTTCCGGAAGCCTTGACTTACCGACCGCGAGTACGATCACGGCCGTGTCCGACATATCGACGAACGGGATCACCTCGTCCGAACTCAGCATCGGCGGCAGATCGAAGAGAACGATCGTCGGCTTCAGCATCTGTCGCGCAAATTCCACCTGCGCCGTCATGCGGGCCAGGTCCGCCGGCAGGGGAATTCTGCCGGGCCCCCAGGCGGTGCGCAGCAGATGGCAATGAAGGCCCCGTATATCCAGCGTCGTCAGCCATCCGCGGATCGGATCCTCCAATGGCGGACGAGGCGGCAGTCCGAGTACGTTGCCGACTGCGG
This sequence comes from Neorhizobium sp. T25_13, assembly GCF_002968675.1. Classification (NCBI taxonomy): domain Bacteria; kingdom Pseudomonadati; phylum Pseudomonadota; class Alphaproteobacteria; order Hyphomicrobiales; family Rhizobiaceae; genus Neorhizobium; species Neorhizobium sp. T25_13. The sequence goes on along the minus strand of NZ_PVBI01000008.1, from coordinate 318,272 downwards.
GATCCCGGAGGTTTGCGTCGACCAGCAGAACATTGGATCCGGGTACGCGGGCAAAGCTGAGGGCCAGATTGATGGCGGTTACGGTGGTGCCGCAGCCGGTCGTCGGGGCGGTGACCGAGATCACCCGTGTGTCCTGGTCCTTGTGTTCGTTCAGCAGCTGGTTTCGCAGGACGTCGTAGGCGTGTGCCATCGAACTGTCGCTGTCGAAGGCGATGATGCGATTTGCATACAAGAAGGTGGGAGAGACCGGCGAGAGGTCAGGCGGCGGACATTCTTCATAGGAATGGATTCCATTGACCGAGCCGTTGAGATAGCCGGCATTCAGCTCGGCGAGACCGGTGCTGTCCAGTCTTTCCGCCATTCTTCCTCGAGCTGAGATATTCTTGATGATTTCCATAAAATTCCCTGCCCTGTCCCATCTGTGCGATTTTTCAACTAAAGGCGGTCCGGCCGGATTGGTGTGATGTCATCCTCCCGCGATCGGACTTGGGTTGGTGAATGCGGAATTCCGGAACGCCTTGGCTATGCGTCGCTTCGGCTTCCAATGTGGAACGACCACCAGCGTTTCTCCCGCCAGAGCGTCGTTGAGATCAAACGTGCCTCGAACGGTTCGGTCAAACAGATGCCCGGCGTAAATTCCTGCAGCCGCCGCCATCGCCGCTGCGGCGCAAACCGCGCCGGCCAAATAAAGCCGCCGCGGTCCTGAAGCAATTTTGGCAACTTCCGGCTGCTCGATCACCTCGATCTGCTGGGCGGCATCGCCTTCCTCCAGGCGCTCGCCGAGACGCGCGGCATCGAGTTTGGCCTGCATGTCGTCCATGTTTCGCTGCAGCGAGACTTTCTCGGCTTCGTTCGCTTCGATCTGCGCTCCAACTTCGGGAGCGTGAGAGATGATCTCCCGCAGCCGGGCGATGCGGTCCACGAGAGAGGCCCTTTGTGCGAGGTTCTGTTGCTGGCGTGGCTTTGCCATCGCGATGCGTTCAGCAATCAGCATGAGTTCGGGCGAAAGCGTCTTGATTTGTTCCGGCGTCGGCATGGTCGCCGATCCATCGCGCGGTGCGGCGGGTGCAACCTGAGCCCGCATCTCCTCGAGACGCTGCTTCATGGCACGGATTTGTGGATGGGTGTCCGAATAAATGACGGACTTCACTGCGAAATCACGCTCAAGATCGAGGAGCTGTATATGAAAACGCGTGGTCTCCGTCGTCCGCCCGACGCCCATGCGCAGCTGCGCCTCGTAGATTCCGATCTCCTCATTCAGCGCAATGGCCGCGCGATCGAGCGTCGCGAGTTCAACTTCCTTGGCCTGAAGCTCGATCAGCAGGGTGGGGATCCTGGTGGGATGGGACTCTTTGTTTTCTTCGAGATATCTGGTCCAGGCGCCTTCCCTCTCGCGGAGACGTTGCGTGACGTTATTGACTTCCTGCGTCAGGAACTTGGTCGCTTCCGAGGCACGCGCCGTGCGAATGCGCCGGTTTTCTTCGATGACCTGCGACACAAGGTCCGCCACCATATTCGCGGAAACCTCAGGATCGTCATATTTAAAACCGATCCTGACGGAGGCATTGCTTGCGGTGCGGTCGGCTCCGTCTGTCACCGATGTCAGGAGAGTGATGTTGTTGCGTATCACGCCCGCGAAATTGTTCTTGGCCAGGCCCTCCCGCAGATTTGGATAAAGACCATGCTTATCGGCCAGCGCCAGCAGGCTGTTGCGTGACATTACCCGTTGCTCGATGAATAGCAGGCGGTCGTTCGATACGGTCGGTGATACGAGCGTTGTCGGTATCTGCTGGAATTCCATCAGCAGCAGCGCGTCGGAGTAATAGCTCCGAGGCATGGCGTAAATGAAGTAGGCCCCGACCATAAGGGTAACCAGAGCGGGCACGATGGCATAGAAAGGTCTGGCGAGTGCGATCTCGATAAAATAGAGAATATTGCGTCCTAACTCATTGATCATGCTGTCGCCTCATTGCTTCGCGTACGAAATACATTGGTCATCACGAAGTCTCCCTTATCGAGCCGCTCTCGGCGTTAACCCGGACGTACGGCTTCCGACCTGGGCCACTGGCTGTACCGCCCCCGCATCCCGGTTGTTCGCGGGATCGCTGTAGGCCACGCGCAGCAGGTCGCCGGGCAGGATCGGGGTCATCTCGGTTGCGGCGAACTCCCTTGTTTCACCGTTGACGGTCCGCACGATCTGATAACCGAGCATCCGGCGCTCTCTTTGCTGGTTCGAGGCGGCGTTCTCGCCATAGATCGTCATGATCCGCGTGCTGTCGGCAAGCCGCGCCGCGGCCTCCTCCTGTTCGCGCTGGGCTGCATTGAGTTCGACCAGCAATTGGGTCCGTTGCGCCTGGCGTGCGCTGTCATAACGGGCGAGCTCCGCCATTTTCGCCCGCTCGGCGACGGCGATTTCAGAGGTCAATCGGCTGACCTGTCCCTCGAGTTCGGCGACCGTGCCTTCCTGGACCATCTGCTGGGAGCCTTCGGTCACGCCCTTGGCGACGAGCCCGTTGATGCTCTGGAGGCGACGCCTTGCCAGGTCTATCCGTTTCGTCAGGGTATCGGCCTGCTCCTGCATCGCGAGGCTGTTTCGCTCCGAGAGCTGGTTGGCCTGGGCCTGGGCTTTTTCCTCCATGGCGAGCGTTTCCATCCGGGCATTCAGGAGCGATTGTTCCTGGGCAAGGGCCGGATCGGCGGCGAGGGCTTCGGCCGTGCCGATGGATTTTTCTCCGCGCATTTCCGCCTCCAGGCGGGTGATGCGTGCCCGCAGTTCCTGCAGGCGTTTTTGGGAGTGCTCGACTTCGCGTTTTACAACCACCGACCGGTCCTGGTCGGCGGCCAGCAGGGGCGTGCGATACACGCCGCCGGCGACGCTGATACCGTGAAGGACGGTCATGTTGGCCCGATACGCATATTCGCCGGGGTTGTCGACTTCGCCTAGGACATAGATCAGCTGCGGGTTCTGGGAATTGGGACGCAGCATGATCGTGAGATTGGGGCTGTCCTTGAAATAGGTCTTCAGCCGACCGAGAAGTTGCGCTTCCAGTTCCGAAAGGGAAAGGCCCGCGCTCTGAATATGGCCCGCGAGCGGGAACGACAACCACCCGTCCGGAGCAATGACGACCTCGCGGGTAAGCTCAGGCTCCTGAGCAATCCATACCTGCAGCGTATCTCCCGGCTGCAGGCGATAGGTCGTCTGAGCTGAAACGTCCCCAAATGTCAGGCAGAGCAAAAGCCCTGCGAGACTCGTTATCCCACGCATACAGACCCCCAATGATCGGTAACCCCTTCCCGTCCAACTGGGACAAGACGGTTTATACTAGGGCGGCCTACGACACCTGCAAACAGAGCACAAAGAGGTAAGCTTCCGGTCCCAAATCCTCCATCTAACGGATGAGCCTGAAAGTACTAATCGACTTTAAGATGAGCGCATCGCGCACGGAGCCGCTTGCGAAACGACCGGCCGACCTTAACCAATATCTTCTGGTGGCAAAGGTGGTTCAGCCGGGCGGTGCGGCCACGCCTGCGCGGTCAGCGGCCGTGGTGCTTAACAAACGTCGGAGACCATTTCGAATGTGTTTGTCGAGGATTTTGACGGCCGCTTTCGCGACGTCCACGGTCGGTGCGCTCGCACTTGGCGCGGCCATGTTCAAGCCTGATCCAGTCAGCGCCGAGCGTGGTCTCGACGCTCCACCTCAGGCCTTTTCGGCCGGCAACCGAGATCATATCCTGCTGTCCGGGCACAGCCTGACAGATCAACCCTATCCGGATCATTTCGAAGGGATCGCCCGGCAGGAAGGGATTGCAGTGTCCTGGCGGTTGGAGAACGTGACCGGTTCTTCAATCCAGCAGCGAACCGCCGGCGGGTTCGTTCGATTGACCGACGGGCCTTACGACGTTCTCATCATCACCGAACAACATCGTGTTCTGGATGCGTTGATGTGGAGCGAAACTGTTCGTTACCTCCATGGCTACCACCATGCGTTCACCACGGCAAATCCAGCTGGGATTACATATTTCTACACCCCCTGGATAAGCCTTTCGTCTTTGGCGGATCCCCATCCGTGGATCGAATATGAGAGGCTGGCTCTGCCCGTCTGGCGATGCGTCGTGAACCGGGTAAACGATAAGATCGGGGCGGCTGGCCGAAAAAACCATATTCGCTTCATTCCAACATCGCTTGCGCTTGCCGAGCTCGTCGCGCGTCTGGCGTCCGATCCAGCCTTTAGCGGGTTCGAGGATTGGAATGCGGCGGACCGCTTGAAGGCAATCTTCTCCGATGAGGTTCATCTGACCGAACTTGGCTCCTACTACGTGGCCGCCGTAAGCTTCGCGGCGATCTACGGAGTGGATATCCGTCAGCAACGGCCGCCCGCCTTGCTGGATGCCCGGCAAGCCGACGCGCTGAGGCTGTTTGCTGCCGACTTCATGCAACGTTATCGGGCAACCAAGATGAATGAAGCGGGCGATTGCGAGGCGCCGGTCTCGCTCGCGTTCGCGTCCCACTACGCGAACTATGTGGCGCGCGCCTACCCTCGCGAAGGCAGCTATCTCATTACAGAGTTGCTGCGCATCCGGAATATTGTCCGTTTTACCTGGCGCTTCAGGAAAGGCCTGGAGTGAAACGGCTAAGGTGGATTGCCCTCAGCGCAGAGCCGACAGCGGCGCTTCGGGAGGGCTAGGGAGCCAACGTTGCCCGATACGCCGAAATGAGTAACCCGATAGCCCAAAGACTAGCGGCGAAACCATTGGCAGCTATGCGAATATCTTCGCTGGGATGCGGAGTTTCGCACAAGGAAAACTCCCTTGTCTAATGCTGATTGTGCCTTGCGAGGATAGTTGGTTGATATCTTTTTTGCCGATTGTGCATTCTCTGAGAAAGATTGCCGGGATGCCTTTCCCGGATATCGAAGCGGTTGCCGTCGATCGCTGGACGATTGCCCCGCAGACCCGGCGCTTCATTCGCCCCGCAAAGTTTCTGCCGCATCATCTCGACCGTATAAAGGGCACTCAATTCGGGCCGGTCACAGAGGTTGTGAAGGGCTTTCGTGGAAACTACGAGACCACTCAGGAGGCTACGGTCGGTTACCGGATCAAGAATGTCGACCTCATCGATGGCGTTCTCTATGCGCCGAAGTCCTCGAGGAGCCTCAGGCCCCGCAGCCGCCGGCTGCCTGTCTATGTGCCTCCCAAGCACTCGACCAGCGGTGCCCTGTTCGAGAGCTGGGTCGGCAATCGCTGGTTCGGCAACTGGCTTTCGGATGATTGCCTGACCTATCCGCTGGCGGACGAATACGAAACTCCGATAACGACGCGGCCGATCACGCGGGGGCACGAGCCGCAATATGCCGCTAAACTCGATCTCAAGCCGATCTATGTCAGCGACGTCCATTTCGACGAGGTCATCCTCTTCAGGGACAAGGGGCAGAACGAGAGCAAGAAGAAACGGGCCGATCAGGTTCGCGAAAAGCTTCTGGCATCGGCGCCACCTTTTCCCGTTCATCCCGGCGTCTTCATCCTGCGGGGGAGCAAGGGCGAAAGCCGCCTGCTGTCGAACGAGTCCGATATCGCCGAACAGTTCGCGAAGAAATATGGATTCCGGATCATCGATCCGTTGGCCTCGTCGGTCGACGACATCATTCACGCCTGTGCCGGAGCCCGCATCGTCGCAGGTGTGGAAGGCAGCCACCTGGTTCACGGGCTGATGATCATGCCGCCGGAATCGGCCCTGTTCGTCATCCAGCCGGCAGATCGGGTGGTCTCGGTTCTCAAGGTCATGACCGATCGTCAGGGACAAGGTTATGCCTTCGTCGTCGGCGAGGGAACCTGCGAGAACTTTCGGGTCGAGTGGAGTGATATCGACCGCACATTGGAGATGGTGCTCGCATGACCTCACGGCTTCGTTTTCTCTATCCTCAATCCGCGGCGATGAGCGACCATAAGGGTGCCGCATCCCAGCACGCGCCTCCCGCCTCGTTTCGCGACCTGGTGCGGAAGGACTACGAGCGCCACGGCAGTAGGATCCTCAATGCCGGCTTTATCTCGCTGCTGGTCTATCGCTTCGGCCGGTGGGCGGGGAGCCTTCGGAGCCACCTGGCCAAACGGTTTTTCCAGAAGATCTACGGCGCGATCAACATGGTCGTTTCGACGCTTACACGGGTGTGGATACCGGCAGAGGTGACGCTCGGCGAGGGTTTTCACATCATCCACGTCGAGGGATCGATTTCGATCCATCCTGACGCCGTGATCGGAAAACGATGCGGCATCATGCATAATGTCACGATCGGCACGAACATGAGCGCCGGTGCACCCAGGATCGGCGACGACGTCTTTATCGGGGTGAACTCCACCATTCTCGGAGATATCCGCGTCGGCGACCGGGTACGGATAGGAGCCAATACAGCGGTCTCCACCGACGTGCCGTCGGATTCGATCGTCGTCGGTTCCCCGGCCAAGATTTATCCCCGCCTCGGCCCGTTTTCGAGCGGGCAGACCAAGACCGATGCCACTCCCTGATCCACTCATCCGCTGGAGGAGTTTGCCATGAACGCGTTGACCACCAACTTCTATCAGCTTCTGGCTGACAACCTCGTCTCAAGGCCGGGCAAGCCAGCGCTCATCGACGGTCATCGCGCGGCGAGCTATGCCGCGGTTGCGGCCGAAGTGGACCGGCTGGCGGGTTATCTGCAGAGCCGCAATATCCGGCCCGGCGACCGGGTGATCGTGCACCTGCGCAAGAGCATCGCCGAGGTCACCGCCATGTTCGCCATCGCCAAGGTGGGTGGGGTGGTCGTCAACGTCAACACGCAGTGGACGGTCGAGCAGCTCGAATACGTGGCCAACGACTGCGGTGCCCGCCTGCTGATCGTCGAGGCAAGGGTCGCCGAGGCTCTCGGCGCGCGCAAGCTACCCGACACTGTCGACAATGTTCTGGTCAAAGGCAAACTGCCGGCCGATGCCATATTCGACGTCTGGGACAATCTTCCGGAAGACCTTTCAGGCGACGAGATTGCACGGCTCGACACAGAACTTGCGATGATCATCTACACGTCCGGTTCGACTGGCATGCCGAAGGGTGTGATGCTGACCCATCGCAACATCGTTGCCGGCGCCCGCTCGGTGTCGCGCTATCTGGGCTTGAGGGAAGACGACCGGCTGCTCAGCGTCCTGCCCTACAGCTTCGACTATGGCCTGAACCAGCTGACGACAATGATGCTGATGGGCGGTACCGTCGTGCACCAGGCGGTGCCGATGGCCACCGAAATCGTTTTGGCCATGCAGCGGCATCGGGTGACCGGCGTGGCCGCCGTGCCGCCGCTCTGGAGCCAGATCGTGAGGCTGCTGAAGGACAATCCCGTGGAATTTCCGGCGCTCAGGCGGATCACCAATTCCGGCGGCAAGATTTCGCTCAACATCCTCGAGCAGATACCGCGGGTCTTCCCGGATGCGGATGTCTATCTGATGTACGGGCTGACCGAGGCTTTCCGCTCGACCTATCTCTCGCCGCAGAAGTTTACCCGCAAGATGGGAGCTATCGGTCAGGCGATCCCCGGCGCCGAAGTCTATGTCATCAAGCATGGCGAAGGCATCGCCCATCCCGGCGAACAGGGCGAACTCGTTCATCGCGGCCCGCTTGTCAGCCTCGGATATTGGGGCAAGCCGGAGGTGACGGAGCAGAAGATCCGGCCGTGTCCGGAACTCTGGCACCTGATCGGTGACGAACCGGTCGTCTATAGCGGCGATATCGTCCGGATCGATGCCGATGGCGACCTCTGGTTCATCGGCCGCAACGACGCGATGATCAAGACCAGCGGCTTCCGCGTCAGTCCGGATGAGATCGAGGATCTCGTCTGCCGCAGCGGCGCGGTGGCGGAGGCGGTCGCCTTCGGCGTCGACGACGAGGAACTGGGGCAAACGGTGCATGTGGCGATAACCCCGATCGGCGAGTTCGACGAGGAGGCCCTGCTGCGCTACTGCCGGCGCGCGATGCCGTCCTACATGGTGCCGCGGCAGTTCCATGTCTGGCCGGAAAGCATGCCGCGCACATCGAGCGGCAAGCTGGCGCGGCCGGATGTCGTGCGCCTCTGTCGCGAATGGATGCAAGGCGGGGAAATTGTCTTAAGCGCGCCTCCGCCGGCAGCTCAAATCAAAGTGACCGAAACAAGGGAGAACCTGCAATGAGCCTTACCCATGGAAAGTTGATTGGTTATCTGCGGGAATCCCTGAATATCGCCCATGCCGACAGCGAGAGCGAACTGTTCTCCTCAGGTCTTCTCGATTCCGTTTCGATGGTAAACCTGCTGGCATTCGTCGAACAAACGACGGGCCTTTCCATTCGCGCCGAAGACGTGACGCTCGAAAATTTCGATACGCCGGAGCGGATCATCCGTTTTGCGGAAGCCAGCGCCTGATGAACCATTTCTCGGCGCTCGATGTCTGGCTGCAGAGTGCGGCGGCATCATTCGGAACCCCCTCCTATGTCTATCTCGCATCGGCGATCGAGAGCCGGGCAGCGCTCCTGAGGCAAGCTTTCGAGCAACGCTTCGCATTGAGCTTTGCCGCCAAAAGCAACCCTAACCCGGCTCTGCTTTCCCTCATGAAGGGCCAGGCGGAATATCTCGACGTCTCCTCGATCGGGGAGTTCCGGACGGCGATAGCGGCTGGATGGGAGGCAGAGCGCATCAGCTTCACAGGTCCCGGAAAACGGCAGTTCGAAATCCGGGAGGCGATAGAAGGCGGCATTGGCGAACTGATCCTGGAATCGGTGCGTGAGGCGGGGCTTGCGAACGCGGTCGCCGGCGAGCTCGGACGTGTGCAGCATGTCCTGGTGCGCATCGCGCCGACCACGGTTCCGAAAGGGTTCGGCGACCAGATGGCCGGCCGTCCGTCCGCCTTCGGCATAGACTGGGAAGATATCGCAAGGGACATCCCCGAGATTGCGGCTCTGCCCAATCTCAAGATCGTCGGACTGCATATCTATTCCGGCACGCAATGCCTGAAGCCGGAGGCTATCTGCGAGAACTACCGCAACTTCATCGGCATTTTCCGGGAAGTTTGCGAAACCTACATTCCGCGACCGGAGAAGCTGGTGTTCGGATCAGGGCTTGGAATTCCCTATCACGACGGCGACCTGCCGCTCGACCTCTCCGCGGTCGTTGCCGGCATCGCAACGGATCTCGACAGCCTCAAGGCGCTGCCGCAATTTGCCGAGACCCGGCTGGTGCTCGAGCTCGGGCGGTATCTCGTCGGGGAGGCCGGGTATTTTCTGACGCGCGTCGTCTCGGTCAAGGAATCGCGCGGCGTGCGGATCGGCATCTGCGATGGCGGCATGAACAACCACCTGCCGGCTTCCGGCCATTTCGGGATGGTGATGCATCGGAACTATACGATGCACAAGGTCGGCGGGCAGGGCGAACCGGAGAAAATCAACCTCGTCGGGCCTCTGTGCACGTCGATCGACCGGCTCGCTGTCGGGGTGATGCTCCCGCGGATCGAAGAGGGTGATCTTGTTGCCGTCCACAACAGCGGCGCTTACGGGCTGACGGCAAGCCCGATCCATTTCATCAGCCACGCACCACCCTGCGAGGTTCTCATCGAGGCCGCCGGCATGCGCGATGTGACACACATTCCGGCGCTCCCCTCGGCATAACGCCTGCCTAAAATCCCGCGATAAAAATCAGTAGGCTTTGCCGAAATCGCAGATCTCGATCGCGGTGCGGACGACGATCTTCATATCCAGCCAGAACGACCAGTTGTTGATGTACCAGAGGTCGTGGAATATCCGCTCTTCCATCTTCTCGATGTTCGGCGTCTCGCCGCGGCAATTGTTGACCTGGGCCCAGCCGGTCAGGCCGGGTTTGACGTGCCGCCTGAAGGCGTATTTGGCGATCTGGGCGTCATAGAGTTCGTCATGGGCGAGCGCATGCGGGCGGGGGCCGACGATCGACATCTCGCCGCGAAGGACGTTCCAGAATTGCGGCAGCTCATCGATGCTCGAAGCGCGGATGATCGCCCCGACTTTCGTGACGCGGGGATCTTTCCTGGTCGCCTGACGAATATCGCCTGAATCTTCCATGACGGTCATGCTGCGGAACTTCAGGATTCTGAACGAGCGGCCGCCGTGTCCCTTGCGGACCTGCTTGAACAGCACCGGACCTTTGGAATCACATTTGATGGCGATCGCCACGACCAGCAGCAACGGAAACAGCGAGAGCATGGCCGTCAGCGAGAAGACGATGTCGAATGCCCGCTTGGTGCCGCGTTCATAGAGGTTCAACGGTGGCCGCTGCGTCTGAAAGGCGGTCATGCTGCCGATCTTGCGGGCAGGAGCGCTGGTCAGCCGGCCAACGACGCCATCGAAGATGACATTGACCGGAAAAGCCGAGCGCCTGAGTTCGCCAAGATAGAGTTCGAGATTGGAGACGTTCGGGTCCCGCCAGACGATGAATACTTCGTCTATGCTGTCGGCCTCGCTTTGCCTCAGTCTCTGCAGGGCGTTCGCGGGCAGCAGATTTTCATCCGAGAGGCGTATGATCTGCGCGAGAGTCATGCCGCTTGCAGCCGCCTGATGCTGCCAATGTTCGGCCGAAAACTCCTCGTGGCAGATCAGCAGCACCCGCTTCATCTTGAAGGAGGCCGCAGCTGCCGCCGATGGCAGATACCAGTGCCAGAACAGGCGGGTGCAGATCAGCCCGGACAGCGAGATGACGGCAGTCATCAATATTGCCCCGCGCGAGAACGTCGTGCCGATCTTCAGAAAGAAGATGACGGTCAGCAGGAAGGCAAGAGCGCTTGGGATAAGGATGCAGATCAGCCGGATCTGCGGCCTCAGGAGCTGAATGCTCTCCGGGCTGTAGGCCTGGGCGCTGTGCATGGCGAGCACGAAGATCGTCGATAGAACGAGGCCGATGCCGATGAAAAGCGAAGGATCGGGCGCAGATCCGAAAACGGCATACTGATAGCCCGTGAAGCCGACACCGGTCGCTCCAAGAAGATAGACGAAGTCCACTGCGGCGGCCACATAGGCGATACTATGATATTCCAGCCCTCCGTGCGGAGGCTTGTGCTCATACGATATGTAGTCATTTCCGATGTTCGGCTCAAATGGTGTGATCATCGTTAAAAAACCCCTACCAGCGGTACGAGTATAGCCGAGGAGAGGGTGGGCACAATGTATCCTGCCTACCTCCTAAGAATGATCTCCCTATTACCTACTTTTGTTGCTCGGGTGATTGAGTACAATCCTTTGTGTATAACGTCCAATTTATGCTCAGGTTTTTAGTAAACCTTTCGATCTGACTTAAAATTGGGCATGTGAATTTATTTTATATTTCAGTTGGTAAGGCGGAGCTACCGTTTCCGCTGAGAAAATGGACATTGGCAGCGATTGAATGCTGGGCTCCGCGTCCGAAGGGGCCTCGTCGGCTGAAGGCTTGATGGCCACAGTCCTGGTTTTGAGTTGGGGGTGTGGATGGAGTTTGAATGGGACGTTGCCATCGTCGGCGCCGGAATGGGCGGGGCGGCAATGGGATACGCACTGGCAACCGCCGGGCACCGCGTAGTTTTCATTGAAAAGGGTCTGGCCCACTTTTCGCAGGACGAACGTGACGATCCCGATAGCCTGGACGAAGCGAAGCGCCTGAGAAATGGCCGGTGGCCACAGCAGATTTCCGGCTCGGTGGATGCTCGTCCCGTCAGGTTCTTTCCCGCGCTCGGCTGCGGTGTCGGCGGTTCGACGCTTATCTATGCGGCGGCGCTCGAGCGGTTTTCCCCAAGCGATTTCAAGATCGTCGACAAGTCCGGCAGGCAGGCCTGGCCGATAGACTATGAAAACCTCGAGCCTTTTTATCGCAAGGCGGAGCGCCTTCTGCATGTGCGCGGCAGCCAGGACCCGCTGCAGCCACGATCGGAGGTCATCGAGCCTCCTGCCATGACGCGATGCGATCAGCATTTTTTCGATTCTGCGGAAGCGAACGGGATGCATCCTTATCGAGTCCACACGGCCTGCCGATATATCGACGGGTGCGGCCAATGCGGCGGCTTCATCTGCCATAAATCCTGCAAGCAGGATGCGCGGCGGGCGTTCATCGAGCCGGCACTCGCGACCGGAAACGCCATGGTCATCGATCAATGCAACGTGGAAAAGGTCTCGGCCGACGACGAGGCGGTCACCCAATTGTCGTGCCGGAGGAACGGAGACGAGCTGGCAATCATTGCCAAGCTCTATGTACTCGCGGCCGGCGCGCTTTCGACACCTTTGCTGCTTCTCAACTCCACCAACGAATTCTGGCCGAACGGCCTTGCAAACACGTCGGATCTTGTGGGGCGCAACCTGATGTTCCACGCGTCCGACTTCTTCGCCGTCTGGCCCCGGGGCAGAACCCGTGTTTCAGAGCCGGGAAAGTCGATCGGCTTTCGCGATTTCTATGAGCATCAAGGTCTCAAGCTAGGCGCCATCCAGTCCACGGGCCTGACTGCGACCGCCAATAACGTGCTTCATTTCCTGAAGTCACTGATCGACCGGAACGGCTGGGTCTGGCTGAAGCCGCTCAAGCCCTTCATGCGCATTCCGGCGATGATCGGCGCTCTTATCTCCGGCAACGCAACGATATTCACCTCTATCCTCGAGGATCTGCCCTATCCCGAAAATCGCGTGAAGCCTGATCCGGAAGATGCCGCCAGCATCTATTTCGAATATACGATTCATAACGAACTGCGGCAAAGAATGCAGGCCTTCCGCAAGTTATATCGGCAGGCATTCAAGCGGCACCGGATGATGATGCTCGGGTCCGAAGTCAACCTCAACTACGGCCATGCCTGTGGAACCTGCCGGTTTGGTCCGGATCCCTCCACCGCGGTATTGGATGTCAATAACCGTGCGCACGACCTGAACAATCTCTATGTCGTTGACGCTTCGTTCTTCCCGACCAGTGGAGGGGCCAATCCAAGCCTGACGATTGCCGCCAACGCCTTGCGTGTCGGTGAGCATATTGCTCGGAAATTGTCTACGACAAAGGCGAAACGGACGGAGCCTTGCGTCGTTTCGGATTCCGCGTCCTGACCACGAGCCTCCGAAAGGGGCAACGCCCCCGTCTCGCCCATCAGTGGTTCCTGTTTCGATCGGTTCTGATCCAGGCCGCCCCGCCGGCTTGGAGGATATGACGCGGATAAAGCCTCAGTTTCCTGAACATGTAACCCGGAATGTCTGCCATGGCATGCATGGGAAGCGCGCGCCTGCCGTGACGCCACCAGGCAACCGATAGCGCGATATCGAAAGCAAGAATGCCGATGGTCGAGATCGCAAGTGGCGCGATCGCAATTCCCGAAGTTGCGAGGGGGACTGCGGCAAGCAGCGAGAGCAAGAGAAGCGCTGCCAGCAATGTCAGCGGCGGTATGAGCGCATCGACGACGAGCGCCAGATAGGCCCTGTTCCGCAACGTGTTGACGTCCAGCAAGGCTGAGAAGAGGTGTGCCGCCAGCGCGAAGCGGCCGGCGTTCCATCGGGAAGCCTGCGTTTCGAGGCCTTTCTTCGAATACGGAAACCTGCTGCTGACGGCCGCGGCATCGCAGAAAAGCGGAGCGTGGCCGATCCGCGCGAGGTCCAGCCCAAGCTTCATGTCTTCGACCAGATCGCCGTTCGCAAGCGCGGCGTCCCGCAGGATGGCCCAGGGAAATGCCATGCCCGAGCCGGTCAATTGCGCAGGGAGCCCGAGTTTCGCCAGTCCAAGAAGCCGGATCCGGTTCTTCAGAAGAAATGCGAATTCGGAAACCGCAAGGTTGATGCTTGCGTCCGGCGGCGCGAACATCAGGTAGCGGGATTGCACGGGTCCGTTCGTTGCCGCGGCCATGAGAGCGAGGTTATCGAGTGCGCCCGGCTCCAGCCAGCAGTCGGCGTCGACAATGACGACCACGTCCGGCGGCAGCAGGCCGAGGTACCTGACGCCGGCGTCCAGGGCGTATCCCTTGCCGCGGCGAACCGGATCGAACCGTACGATGACATCCGCGCCCGCTTCACGTGCCAGAGATGCGGTGAGGTCGTTGCAATTGTCAGCCACGACGACCAGCCGATCGCCGTGGCGCATCTGGCTCTGGATGCTGTGCAGGGTATCGGTGATCTGGAGCTCTTCGTTATGCGCCGGGACAAGAACCGCGACTTGCGGCCGGCGCCCGTTCTGACGTGGCGGCCCGCTCCGCCCGCCGAGACTTCCGGCGAGACATTCGATCGCGAAGAAGACAGTCGGAACCAGGACGACGACGGACAATAACAATGCCGTGGCGATCAGTATGTCCTGCTGCATGGCTGCCCCCTCCGACGACGCGTCTCAAGGGGTCAATCATAGCCCGAGGGCCGAGGGTTCTAAGCTGACCACGCTACACCGTTCGAGTGTGCACAGGCTCATCCTATTTCGGGGCAGGTGGAGCCACCGCGAACATGTCTACGCCCATTTGATGGCTGGTGGATCAATTGAAGTCTGATCCTTGCGCCCAACACGGGTTATCCGCTGCAATTCGCAGAACGAATGCAGTCGGTTACGGGAAAGATGGCTGGGATTACTGACCTGGATACGGCCGGCGGTTTCAGCGGATAATCATGCCGGCGACGACATATCCGTCGCGCAGCCTGATCTGGCCCAGCAGCCGGTCCCCCGTCTTGAAGGGCGGGACATCGATCTCGAAATAGGCGGCGAAATGCCCGTCACCGAGGTTCAGCTCGATGCGGATGGCCTCGAAGCCGAACATCGTGCGCGTCAGGCCGTACTGGCACTTGTAGGTGCATTCCTTGGCGCTGAAGATCGCTTTCACCAACCGCCCGCGAATGCCCCATTGCTGCCGGTTGAGCCACTGTCGCTCTCGCGGGGTGCAGATCTCCTGCGCATAGGTGTCGTCAAGCGGCGTCGCTTCCTCAAGGTCGAGGCCGAGAGCCTTGATGCCGTCCGAATGGCGGCCGATGGCGGCGACGCAGCGGGTGGTGGAGTGGCTGATGCTTCCGGCGATCCCGGCCGGCCAGATCGGCGCCCGGTCCGATCCCACGGGTATGGCCATTCCAGGCAGTCCCAGATGGTCCATGGCCTGCCTGGCGCAGATGCGGCCGGCGGTGAACTCCTGCTGCCGGCTCTTCACCGCATTGGCGATCGCCGTTCTCTCTTCAGGATAGAGTTTCGAGACGTCGCCGAGCAGGTCGGCTTCGGCGACCGACACGGAAGGATCGAACATGCCCTCCAGCAGCATGGCTAGACCTTGGTCTCCACGCGAACCAGCGTGGGTCGTCGTTCCATGGCATTGCGCCGCAATGCGGCTCGCTCGGCTGCCCGGCCGAGCTGCAGGTCCGCCTTGCCCTTGCCGGAGATATGGTCGGCGAGGAGGGCAACCGTCGGGAAACGGAAGAGGTCGGTGATCGTCAGATCCGGCGCCAGCTTCGCCTTCATTTCCCGATGGACCTGGACCGCCAATAACGAATGCCCGCCGAGAGCGAAGAAGTTGTCGAATATGCCGACCTTCTCGAGCCCAAGTGCGCGACCGAATACCTCGCTGATATCCCGCTGCAGAGTGTTGGACGGTTCGATGAAGGTGGCCGGCGGGGCCTGGACCCTTTCCGTCGGGGCCGGCAGCTTGTTGCGATCCACCTTGGCGTTCGGCGTCAGGGGGAAGGCCTCCATCGTCACGAAATGCGACGGTATCATCGCATCGGGCAGGGCCTCGGCGATATAGGTACGAAGTTCCTGTTCGGAGACGGACGTCCCGTCGGTGCGGATATAGGCTATCAGGCGCACGTCGCCAGGACTGTCCTTGCGGGCAACCACGACAGCCTCGCGGATGCCGGCGAATGTTCCGATGCGCGCCTCGATCTCGCCGAGTTCGATGCGATGGCCGCGTATCTTCACCTGATGATCGGTGCGGCCAAGGAAATGCAGCACGCCGTTCCGGTCGAAGCGGGCGAGGTCGCCCGTCCGATAGATCCGGCCCTCCATGAACGGGTTGGACAGGAAGCGTTCTTGCGTGAGCTGTTCGCGATTGTGATAACCGCGGGCGACGCCGTCGCCGCCGATATAAAGCTCGCCGACATCGCCGGGCGGCACCGGATTATAGGCGTTGTCGAGCACATAGAGCTGGGTGTTGGCGATCGGATGGCCGATCGGAACGACGCCCGTCGATGGGCCGGCCGTGAATGTCGAAGACCAGATCGTCGTCTCCGTCGGACCGTACATGTTTTCGATTGTCGCGTCGGTGACGGTTCGCAAGGCTGCGAGAAGCGAGCCCTGCAGCGCCTCGCCGCCGAGGAAGAGATGGCGGACATCGCTTAAAGCAGCGCGGTCCTCGTCGATCATCATGAACATGCGGGCCATCGAAGGCGTGCATTGCAGATGCGTGACGCGATGTTTGCGGATTTCTTCCGCAAAACCGTCTCCGGCCTCATCACTGACAGGGTTCTTGCTGGTCTTGACGACTTCGGCCAGCAACGGAAGCCTTTCCAGGACGATATTGTCGGCCAGGCCGAAATCGATGAGGCATGCAATGTCGTCGACGCCGGCCGCCTTGACCTGGTCCAGCCTTTCCAGCGCATCCTCGACGGTACCGAACAGGCCGCTGTCCTCGAAATAACGCAGGAAGGCGAATTCCAGGATAGCGTCCATCTCCTCGGGCGCCAGCGACTGGAGGTCGATATCCATCGGCTGGGCGATGCCCTGCGGCTTCTTGAAGGCCGGAAACGCCCAGGCATATTGCTTGATCAGCGCGGCTGCGCTGCGCAGGTATTCCTTCATCGGGCCGCGCGCCAGATCCCGCACCTCGTCGCGATCTTTGCCGATCAGGGTGTGGAGCATCAATGTGACTTTAAAATCGGCCGGATTGCGGCCAGTCTCGGCAAGCGTCTGCCGGTAGATCCGTATCTTTTCCGCAAGCTCGTCGACAGACTGGCCGAGCAAGTGGGTCAGCACATTGGCGCCAAGCCGGGCCGCTTCCCGGTAGCTTTCCGGATTGCCGGCGGTGGTAAGCCAGACGGGGAGCTCCTTCTGGACCGGACGCGGCTGGGTCACGACCGCAACCGTGCCGGCGCCGAAATCGAAATCGACGCTCTCGCCGCGCCACAATTTGCGGACGACCTCGATATCGCGGGTCAGGCTCGCCTTGTTCTTCGGCGGTGCATTTTCCGGCCGCAGCACGAAATCCTCCGGCATCCAGCCGGAGGCGAAGGCAAGTGCGACGCGCCCGTTGCTGAGGTTGTCGATGACTGCCCATTCCTCGGCGACGCGCGCGGGATGATGAAGCGGCAGAACGCAGCTGCCGGCCCGGATCGAAAGGTTCCTGGTGACAGCCGCGACGGCCGCGCCGGTGACCGCCGGGTTCGGATAGGGGCCGCCGAACGCGTGGAAATGGCGCTCCGGCGTCCAGACGGAATCGAAACCATTGGCATCGGCAAATTTCGCGCCTTCGATCAGCAGCCGGTATTTGTCCGGACCCGATCCGCCGTCATTGCCCCAGTAGAAGAGGCCGAAATCGAGATTGGTACCTCTCCCGGCGGAAGACGCACCCTTCGCCTTGGCTTCGATAATTTCGGAGGAGTGGACGACGACCTTGAAGCCGCGGGCGAGCGTCCAGAAGAGTTCCAGAACCGAGATATCGAAGGAGAGGCTGGTGACAGCCAGCCAGACATTGCGACGATCGGCGGTGCGCGGCACCCGCTCGTCCATGCCGGCGAAGAAATTCACGACGTTGCGATGCTCCAGCATCACGCCCTTCGGAAGGCCGGTGGAGCCGGACGTGTAGATGACATAGGCGAGATTGCTGGAAGTGACATCGGTTGCCGGGCGATCCGCTCCTGCCTGGTTTCTGAGGATATCCTCGACGCACAGGAAGTTGCTGCCATCCAGCGTCTCGGATTTCGACAGCCGTCGCTCGGTCAGGACCAGCTTGGCGCCGCTATCCTTGATCATGAATGCCAGGCGATCGGCCGGAAAATGCGGGTCGAGCGGAATATAGGCCCCGCCCGCCTTCATGATCGCGAGCGCGCCGACGACCAGATCGAGCGAGCGCGGCAGGTATAGGCCGACGGTGACGTCCGGGCCGACGCCCTGGGCCACCAGCGCTTGGGCGATGCGGTTCGCCCGTTCGTCCATCTCGCGGTAGGAAAGGGAACGGCCGTGGAATGCCAGAGCTTCGGCATCCGGCGTCCGGTCGACCTGCCGTTCGATAAGCTGATGGACGCAGGCGGCAGTGTCGTATTCGCGCTCCGTCCGGTTCCAGTCGAAGAGGACCATGTTCCTGTCGGCATTCGACATCAAGGGCAGGTCCTGGAGCAACGCTGCGCGGTCCTCGAACGCCGAGGCCAGGATCGCAAATGCCGTCGCCAAATCCTGCGCCTGCCGTTCGTCGATCCGCGCCCGATCGTAGAGCAGGTCGGCTTTGGTTTCGCTGAGCCGGAATGTCAGGGCGCAGCCCTCGATCTCGTCGGCGATCGCCGGATTGGAGATGTCTGCGACACCGATTGTCAATTCCGGCGCTGCAAGGCCGGGATAACGGTCGACAAGATCGCGGCAATAGCCTTGGCGCTGGTCCAGCACCTTCAACGCCTGATCGACCTGCCCGAGCAGGTCGTCCACCGAGGCCTGCCCCGCGGCGTTGATCCGCAGCGGAATGGACTTCGCGAAATAACCGGGATGGCGGGCGTCGAGATCTGCCAGCCGGTCGTTGGTATAGGCGAGGTCGAACGCTGTCTGGCCGGAAAGACGCACGAGGAAGGCTGCTGTCAACGCGACCCGCTCCTGGCGCGAAAGCTGCCCGGAAAACAGCAGAGGAATGATGCGGATATCCGGTGCCTGGCCGGCTTCCGATGCTTTTATATAGGGAAGCGCGATATCAGCACCGGCTTCGAGCGCACGACGGAAGAAGGTTTCATGCCGCCCAAGAGCGGAAACCGCTTCCGACAGGGCGGTCTTGTCCGCCTCGCTCATAAGCGGCAGGCGATCGCCCGGACGCAGTACCGAAGAAAGCGTGATCTGCCGGGTGCCATCCTTGCGGGCGGCCTCGAGCAGGACCGGCATGTCTGCGGTGCCGATCGTCACACCATGGGCGCCGACCGAGAGGACGAGACCCGGTTCCCCGTTCAGTTCGCCGTCGAGGACGCGAAGGTTCCTGACGGTGAAGACGTCGTCGCCGAAACGAACCTTGGGCGTTGCCAGGGGATTGAGATAGGTGGGGCCGAAATCCAGGCCACGCACCAGGCGGAAAAGCTCGCTTGCCGAGGCCGTGAAATCGAGCGTACCGGCGGCCGAAGGACGCTTGAGCTGTCCGTAATAGGTGCGGGTTGCGAAATCCTGCCGGCGCGGCTTCAAGGTGCCGCGCTCGATATCGCCGAGCATGTCGGAGAAAGTCGCGATCCCGGCTTCGAAACACTTCGTATTCAGCGTCAGCGCCGTCTCGTCCGCGCTGATCTCGAAATGCTGCTGCACGTATATATCGCCTTCGTCGATCCCTTCGGTGATCGCGTGCCAGGTGATGCCGTGCCGGTCATGGCCTTCGAGGATAGCCCAGGCGGGTGTGTTGAGGCCGGCCATGTCCGGCAGCAGGCCGTCATGAAAATTGGCCGCGCCGATGTTCGCGTGTCGCCAGGCCGCGTCGGGAACCATTTTCAGGTTGGCGATGCTGAAGAGCCAGTCGTAGTCGTAATGGGTCAGCTGGGCGGCGTATTCGCCTTCTTGCGTCACGACGGGGATATCCTGGGCCTGCGCCCAGTTTCTGACCGATCCGTTCGACGTCGCTACGGCCTCGATCCTATGTCCGCGCCCCCGCAGAATTTCAGCGCATTGAACCAGTAATAAACCGCCACCGATCAAAACACACTTCAATTCGCCCATAAAGCTTGTCCCCACTCGTTGCTGTTCCAGGCACTCCGATAGAAACGGGGAGCGGTATAAAACTCAACATGCGCCGGAGCACCCATGCGGATGATCGCGCCTAAGCCTGAATTGCCGGCGATACCCGGCTTTCCCCCATACGGATGATCATGGCTTCCAAAGGAGTAATTGCGATTGCGTCTTGGCTGGCAGCACATTGAGGCTGCGGGTTTGCGCTCGCGGATTTCACTGGGAAGCGGAACGAGGCTCGTGGCATCATTGGGGTGATGTCATCAGGTTGGCCTCCGTGGGTTAGGGCGGTGTCGATGCTTGAGGGGTCAAACCAGGTCTGTGCCAGCGATATTGCAATCGTCGGCATGGCTTTGAGAGTGCCGGGTGCGCGTAATGTTTCGGAATTCTGGCAGAACCTGCGAGACGGCGTAGAGTCGGTCCGGACGTTTTCGCCGGAGGACCTGATCGCTGAAGGCGAGGACCCCGAGCGGCTCCATCACCCCAACTATATTCCTCGCGGCGCCGATCTTCCCGATATGGAAATGTTCGACGCGGAGTTCTTCGGCCTGAACCCGAAGGAAGCGGCGATCATGGATCCCCAGCACCGCCATTTCCTGGAATGCGCCTGGGAAGCCATGGAGGATGCCGGCCGGACGCCGAACAATCAACCCGGACCGGTCGGTATTTTCGCCGGCTGCGGCATGGGCAGCTATTTCTATTTCAACGTCTGCAGCAATCGCAACCTGATCGACCAGGTGGGAATGTTCCTGTTGCGCCACACGGGCAACGACAAGGATTTTCTGGCGACGCGAGCCTCCTTCACGTTCGACCTGCGCGGCCCGAGCGTCAATGTGCAGACCGCCTGCTCCACGTCGCTTGTCGCGGTACATTATGCCTGCCAGAGCCTGATCTCCGGCGAATGCGACATGGCGCTTGCCGGCGGGGTGACGATCGAATTCCCGCATCGGCGCGGCTACACGTTCCAGGAAGGCGAGATCCTTTCGCCCGACGGGCACTGCCGGCCTTTCGATCATCGCGCGGCGGGGACCGTTTTCGGAAGCGGCGTAGGGGTGGTCGTGCTTCGCCGGCTTTCGGATGCTCTTCGCGACGGCGATGTGATCCATGCCGTGATCAAGGGCACGGCCGTCAACAACGACGGCAACAGCAAGGCGGGCTATCTGGCGCCGAGCGTCAGCGGGCAGGCCGAGGCGGTTCTGGAAGCTCAAGGGCTCGCAGGTGTCGATGCCGACACCATTCAATATGTCGAGTGCCACGGTACCGGCACGTTCCTCGGCGATCCGATCGAGATCGAGGCGCTGACGGCGGCCTTCAGGCAGAGCACCGACCGGACCGGCTTCTGCCATGTCGGATCGGTCAAATCGAATATCGGCCATCTCGATACGGCAGCCGGCGTCGTCGCTCTGATCAAGGCGGCGCTTGCCGTCAACGAGGGTGAGATCCCGCCGACGCTCGGCTTCGAGCGCCCCAATCCCTCGATCGATTTCGAGAAGAGCCCGTTCCGGGTCAACAACAAGCTGGTGAAGTGGCCACATGCGCCGGGTCCTCGCCGGGCGGCCGTCAACTCGCTCGGTGTCGGCGGCACCAATGCGCACGCCATCATCGAGCAGGCACCGACCCGTTACGTGGCCGATGCGGAGATCGGCGCCGATTCCGATCCGATGTTGCTGTTCCTTTCGGCCCGCCAGCGCAAGACGATCGACCAGGCGGCCGAGCGGCTCGGCTCGGCGATCTCCGGCCAACCCGGTCTTTCGCTCGATGACGTCAGCTATACGCTGCACCATGGCCGCAAACATTTCGACCACCGCATGGTGGTCGCGATCCGTGGTCGGGAGGACGCCATTGCGGTCCTTGCGAACCCCGGCAGCCGCGGTTTCGTTCATCAGTCCGTGCCGAACAATTCCGGCGCCATATTCCTGTTTCCGGGCGGCGGCGCTCAATATGTCGGCATGGCCAAGCGGCTCTACGAGGAGGATCAGACATTCCGGCGGAGCGTCGAAGAGGGGCTTTCCCATCTGCCCATCGACGCGGCAAATGAGATCCGCACGGTGTGGCTCGGCGAGAACTCCGCAACAGCTGCGAAAACCTTCCTACGCCCCTCGCTCCAGCTTCCGGCCATTCTGATCACCGAGATCGGCTTGGCCCGTCTATGGATGGATTGGGGCGTCAAGCCGAAGGCGCTGATCGGCCACTCCATGGGCGAGAACGCCGCGGCCTGTGTTGCCGGCGTGATGTCCTTCAAGGACGCCGTCAACCTGGTGCATCTGCGGGGCAAGCTGTTCGAGACTATCCGGCCCAGCGGCATGATGAGCGTGCCGCTCGATCACGACCGGCTTTCCGAGCTCCTGCCGCCATCGCTCGACATCGCTTCGGTCAATGCGCCATCGCTTTGTGTCGTGTCAGGCCTCAACGAGGATCTCGACCTCTTCCGGGAGTTTCTGGCCGGGCAGGGCATCGACGCGACGCGCGTGCCGATCAACATCGCGGCGCATTCGCGGCTGGTCACGCCCATTCTCAAAGCCTTCGAGGCCTTTCTGCGCGGTATTACTCTTCGCGCACCGGCCATTCCGATCCTGTCGAACCGTACGGGCCTGCCGCTGAGCGCCGAAGAGGCGACCGATCCGATGTATTGGGTCGAACACCTTCGTTCGACCGTCTATTTCGCGAATGGCATGGCAGCGCTTTCGGCGGAGCCGGGACGTATCTATATCGAAGTGGGTCCCGGGCGCGTTCTGTCGTCATTGACGAAGGCGCAGGGGTCGATCCCCGCAAACCAGGTGATCAACAGTCTGCCGCATGCCGACGAGGCCGGCGACGATCGGCTCCATTTCCTCTCCGCCGTGGGGCGTGCGTGGGCGACTGGCCTTGAGGTCGATATCGACCGCCTGTGGCAGGGCCGTTCGCCGCGCCGGGTCCGGCTGCCCGCCTATCCGTTCCAGCACAAGCGCTTCTTCATAGACCGCGCCGGAGCGAATGAGAGAGGCAAGAGCGCCGAGCCCGTCCTTTCGAAGGAACCCGATATCGCCCGCTGGGGCTATCGCCCCTCCTGGAAGCAGACGCTGGCTGACTACGAGCTGGGCGCTGAGAAAGAGGCGCAGTCCTGGCTCTTCTTCCTCGACGAGACCGGGGTCGGCCAGAAGCTGGTCGAGGCGCTGAGGACGGCCGGCCACCGTGTCGTCACGGTGTCCCTGGGCGACGCTTTCATTCGCCGCAGCGTCGAGGATTACATGCTCTGCCCGGAACTGGGCCGTGCCGGATATGACGCCCTGATTGCCGGGCTTTCCGGTGATGGCAGCCTGCCCTCGCGTATCGTGCATATGTGGCTTCTGACCCAGGCCGAGACCTTCCGGCCCGGCTCGAATTTCTTCCATCGGAACCAGGAATGCGGTTTCGACAGCATGCTGCATCTCGCCCAGGCTCTGGGGGAGGCGGCCAGCATTGCGGACATGCATTTCACCGTCATCACCAACGGCATGCAGCAGGTCTCGGGCGAGCCGCTGCCCTATCCCGAAAAGGCCACCGTTCTGGGGCCCAGCCTAGTCCTGCCGAAGGAGATGGCCGGTGCCACGGTCAGGGTGATCGATATCGATCTGCCGCCCAAGACCGAGCGGAGCGACAAGCGGTTCTCCTTTGCGCGCATGACCGGGCGGGTCGAGAAAAAGGAGGCCGCGGAGCCGGCGGCGCTGATCGAGCAGCTCTGGGAAGATCTGCATGCCAAGCCAGGATCCGAAATCGTCGCGTTCCGCAAAGGGCGGCGCTGGTCGCAGGTCCATCAGCGGCTGCCATTGAATGACGTATCGTCCGAGCAGGCGACACTGCGCGACGGCGGCGTCTACTTCTTCTCCGGCGGCTTGAGCGACGTCGCTTTGGCGCTTGCCGACGAACTCGCCGGGCGGTTCCGGGCGCGGATCGTGCTTGTCGGCCGCACGATTCTGCCGCCGCGGGAAAGCTGGGAATTCTACGATCGCACCCACGGCCACGGCGTCGTTCGACGGGCGATGTCGGCGATCCGAAGGCTTGAGGACAAGGGGTCGGACGTTCTTTATCTGGTCGGCGATGTCGGCAATCCGGAGCAGATGAGCCGGGCGGTCGAGACCTCGCTCTCCCGGTTCGGGGAAATCAACGGTGTCTTCCATGCGGCCGGAACGGTCGATGACGGCCTGATGCAGACCAAGACACGCGACAGCATCGACAAGGTCCTGACGCCGAAAGTGCTCGGCACCACTGTGCTGGATACGGCATTCGTAAACGTGGCACTCGATTTCTTCCTGATGTTTTCCTCCACCAGCACCGATGTGGTGCGGGCAGGGCAGGTCGATTACGTCGCGGCGAACGCCTATCTCAACGCCTTCGCACAGAGCCGTTCTCATCGCACCGACCGCGCCACCGTCGCGCTGCATTGGGGCGTCTGGAATGAAGTCGGTCTTGCGGCACGGGCGCTTGGCGCCTCCGAAGGCGACGGGTGGATCAAGCCGGTTGCCGGGCCAGCTGCCGGTCCGTTCTTCCAGCACTGGAAAGAGGACGAGACGGGATTACCCTGGCTCGAGGCGCTGGTCAGCCCCCAAACGGAATGGATGCTCGACGAACATCGGCTGCTTTCTGGCCAGGCGGTCATGCCGGGTACAGGTTATCTGGAGCTGATTGCACAGGCGTCCCGGGAATACGGACTTCCGTTCGAAGCGGAAGTGGCGGACCTCGTATTCTTGAGGCCGCTTGCCTTCAATGACGGCGAGATAAAAGCCGTTCGAGTGCGGTTGGAGCCGGCGGCTGCGCATTTTCGCGTCGTGGTTCTGGCAGGCCCGGCGGATAGCGAGGATGCGCTGTTCGTCAAACACGCCGAAGCCGTCCTCAAGCCGCAGGCGCAACAGAGGCGCAGCGCGGTCGACATCGCCGCTGTCGCCTCTCAATGCGACGGGTCACGGGTCGCCGGAGGCGGGAGCACGCTTCGCGCGGTTCAGGAGAAGCATATCCGCTTTGGCCCCCGCTGGGCCGTCCTGCGCTCGATGGCGATGGCGCGCGGCAAGGCTATTGCGGAATTGAAACTGGACTCGATCTTTGCCGACGATCTTGCGAAAGGCATCCTGCTGCATCCCGGCCTGCTCGACATCGCGACCGGCTTTGCCATGGAGCTTGCCAAGGACTACGACGCCGAGACCTCGCTTTGGGCGCCGGCAACCTATGGCCGGGTGGTCCTTCACCGGCCCCTGCCGGCCGAGGTCGTGAGTATCGTCGAACTCGCCGACAGCAGCGATTTCGGCGAGGGTTATGCGGCCTTCGACGTGACGATCGCCGATCCCCACGGCAATATCATCTTCGAAGCCGAAAAATTCGTCATGCGCAGGTTGGAGAACGATCTTGCGCTCGGTCACGCAGCCCAGGCGGACGCCCCGGCTGCTGCCAAAGCGAGGCCGGCCGCGCTTTCTCCGGGGATGTTGAAGCTCGGCACCCAGGTGCGCAACGGTATCCTGCCAGCGGAAGGTTTCTCGGCGCTGCAACGTGCGCTCGCCACATCCGAACCTCAGCCGATCATCAGTTCGATCGATCTCGAAACTCTGCGCGAATGGATTGCCGCCTCTGCCGAAACCGCGACGCCGTCCGGCGACAATTTTGAGAGGCCGGACCTCGAAAGCGAGTTCGTCGAGCCGCGCAATCCGATCGAGGAAGCGCTGGCCGGCTATTGGCGGGAGCTTCTCGGCATCGCCAAGGTCGGCATCCACGACAGTTTCTTCGACATGGGCGGGCATTCGCTGATCGCGGTTCGCCTGTTCCGGATGATCAAGAAACAATATGCGCTCGACCTGCCGATATCGACGCTGTTCGAGGCGCCGACCATTGCCCAATGTGCGGAGCGCATCGTTGCGGAATTGCCGGATGGTGGCGAAGCCGCAGGATCGGAGCTCGCGGCGAGTTTGCCGACGACGACGGCAAAACCCGTTCATCTGGTACTGATGAACCCCGGTAAGAATGCGAAAGCAACTCCGCTGTTCATCTGCGCCGGCATGTTCGGCAATGTCCTGAACCTTCGCCATCTGGCGATGACCATGGGTGCTGACAGGCCGGTCTACGGATTGCAGGCCCGCGGACTCTACGGCGACCACGAACCGCACGCGACGTTCGAAGAGATGGCGGCCGACTACATCGCCGAAATCCGCACGGTGCAGCCCAACGGACCCTATCTTCTCGCCGGGTACTCGGGTGGTGGCATAACCGCCTTTGAAATGGCCCAGCAGCTCCAGGATGCAGGAGAAGAGGTTTCCCAGGTGATCATGCTGGACACCCCCATGCCGCGGCAGCCGGGGCTGGGCCTGCGCGACCGTATCAGCATGAAATTGCAGGATATGCGTCGACACAAGATGAGGTTCGTTGGCGCCTATCTGAGGGACCGTCGTGCCTATCAGGAGCAACAGCGCGTCAAGTCCGAGCTGGAGCATCAAGGTGAATCGCCTGAGTATTTCAACAATGTCAGGATTGAGATGGCGTTCAGGAGAGCGTTGCTCAGGTATGATGTCAGGGCTTATTCCGGCAAGGTCACGTTGTTTCGTCCCAAGCCCGATATCTTCTATAGCCTTGGTGGCGGCCGTTACCTGAAGCAGAACCGCGATGTACTGCTGCCTGACAACGGGTGGGCGGGGCATGTACCGCAATTGCGGGTCTCGGAAGTGCCGGGAGACCACGACAGCATGGTGCTCGATCCGTATGTTCGGGTGCTCTCCGAGCACATGCGTGCTGTTCTTGAAGCCTCCGGTGTCTCGGCGGCGCTCCATGGGGCCGCCGATGTGGATGCCAAGGTTCAAAGCAGAGCGCCGGCCCGGGTCGCCGAGATTGCTTAGCCGATGAACGATGGCCGGATCTCGAAGATACCGTTCCCGCAATTGCCAAGACCTGCCCGGGGCATGCTGCTTGCGTGCCTTCGACATCAAGCTGGAAAGTCTTCTTAAAGAACGAGGAGTATTCTGTGACTGACGCAATCGTTCCCTCGGATTGGAAGCAGGTGCCTTCCCCTCACGCCAGGGAGCGGTTGCTTCTCGACGCTTTGCCCGTGACGGTTCAGCCACCGAAACGGCGTCTTCGCACGACCCTTATCCAGGCCGCAGGTTGGTCGATGATGGGGTATCTCCTCTCCCAGGTAGTACGCATCGCAAGCAACCTGGTGCTGACAAGGCTGCTGATACCGGAAATGTTCGGCATCATGGCCGTCGCCACCATGATTCAGGTGTCGGTCGCCATGTTGTCCGATCTCGGGCTCAGGCCCGCGGCCATACAGAGCCAATATGGCGACGACCAATCCTATCTCGACACCGCGTGGACGCTGCAGATCATCCACGGCTGCCTGATCTGGTTTGCATGCGTCCTGATCGCCATCGGGATCGGGCGTGCGGCCGAGTATGGCCTGTTCCCGGCCGGATCGGTCTACACGGTCACGTCGTTGCCAGCCATCATCATGGGGATGTCTTTTTGCACCGTGATCATGGGGCTGCAATCCACAAAGCTGATCACTGCGTTCCGGCACCTCAATCTCGGGCGCGTCACTTTGATCGAGATAGTGGCTCAGGTCGTCAGTCTGGCGGTCGGGATCTCGCTTGCGTGGTACACCGGCTCGATCTGGTCGTTCGTGGCCGCGACGCTTTTATCTGCGTTGACGACCACTATTCTCACTCACATATGGTTACCGGGTCAGCATAACAGCCTTTACTGGGAAGCTCCGGCGATAAGGGATCTTGTTCGGTTTGGCCGCTGGATCATGCTGTCCTCCATCCTTACGATGATAGCAGCCAACGGAGACCGTATCTTTCTCGCCGGATGGACAAGCCCCCTCGTGCTTGGCTTCTACAGCCTGGCCTTCAATCTTATCTCGATGCTGGAAGGTGCCGGTGGCCGGCTGTTTTTAAACGTGGCAATGCCGGCCTTAGGCAGGATCGCAAGGGAACGTCCGGAGCAGCTCGGCTCCATGTTCTGGAAAATGCGATTGCCGCTGGATCTTGTTTTCATCGGAAGTGCGGGCGCGATCTATTCGAGCGGCACGGCAATCATCGAAGTGCTCTATGATGATCGCTATCGAGATGCTGCTCCAATTATCCAGATATTATCGTTCAGCCTTCTCATCATGCGTTTCGGTCCCCTGTCCGCGGTCTATCTCGCCGTCAATGAACCGCGTAACCAGACTGTCATGAATTTCATTCGCGCGGTCTCCAGCTTTACATGCCTGCCCCTCGGTTATTACTTGTTCGGTTTCGAGGGCGCAGTATGGGCGGCTGCACTTTACGGACTGCCCGTATTGCCGGCGATTCTTTACTTCAATCACCGTCATGGCCTCAACAATTTCCTATATGAAGCGGGTGTATTGTTAGCTTGGCCTGTCGGGTATCTGGCTGGAATTCTTGCAACGGGTATTCTCCACCACGCTGGCCCGCTGTTTTAAGAAAAGCTGTCAAAAACTTCCAGTTTTGCTATTTTTATATGTCGGCTGGCCGATTATTTGGCGCCGAGATGCCCGGATGTCGCTTGCATGCCCGCCGCAGTGCTCGTTGTCCCGAAATGCAGCGTTTTGCGTCGGAACAGGTCACGCCTCCGAAAGTTCATGGGCGGGGCCGGGATCGAGCTTTAAGGGGGTCATTTTGACGTGGACGTTAACTATAAGCAGATATCCAATTCCCTATCGGAACTTAGCTTGCCCCCCCGGTAAATATTTTTATCTAGCTGCTTACTTGCGCATAGACTAAATTACGTATCTGCTGTATATTGACCTTAATAAAAGGTTGAGAGGTGTAAAGACAGTCTGCTGGCGTACTTATAGTTGCGGTCCTGAAGGGGACAATCATCCTAGACTTCAGGTAAGGGGGTAAGATGAGTTCCACACCAAGCGGCTACAGCCGTTCTCCTGCTGTGGCAGAATCCTTTCGCATTATGAATGACATCCCAAAGCTCGCCGAAAGAGATGATCGAGGCAGTGAGGGAGTAAATCACGACGGATGCCTTGTGATCATCGACGCGAGAGCGCTTGATCGCGAATGCCTTGCCAAAGCCCTCATCGGGCGTGGCCTTGAGATGGATGTCTGCGCTGTCGGCTCCATCGACGAATGGAAACTAGAAAAAGATCTCTATCCGCCTGTCCAGGCCGTTCTGTTCAATATCGGCGGCCGAAAGGCCGACGATGCCGCACTTGCGACTGACATCTCGAAATTGACGGCCGAGTTCAAGTCGCCGCCGATCATCGTGCTCTCCGACTCCGACGACCTCGCCCAGGTGGTGAAAATGTTGGAATATGGGGCTCGAGGTTTCATTCCCTCTTGCGTCGGCATCGGCGTCTGCGTGGAAGCGATCGGCCTGGCCGTTGCCGGCGGGATCTTCGTTCCGGCAAGCAGCGTCCTCTCCATGCGGCACTTGGTCACCGCTGCGACGTCGGCGGCGGAACACCGGCCACTTTCGGGAATGTTCACGCTGCGCCAGGAAGCGGTGGTCGAAGCCCTTCGCAAGGGCAAGGCCAACAAGATCATCGCCTACGAGCTCAACCTGCGGGAAAGCACGGTCAAGGTCCATATCCGCAACATCATGAAGAAGCTGAAAGCGACGAACCGTACCGAGGTCGCCTACAAACTCAATGACCTCTTCCCATACGGAGCGGCCAACTAGCCGTTCGCCGGTCGGTTGGCGGGACCGACCCGAGATATCACGGCTGCGAAGTCGAGCCTTCGCAGCTGCGTGAAGGGACACCATAGAAAACCACGTCAGCGCTGACAGGGGCGTTGCCGCGGCAATGCCTCCCGGAGCGACGAACTCTCGACATGGATGTTTGTCGGCTGGCGATCGTGCATATGTCATGCACTTGGCGAAAGACATGAGAACGGCGCAGCGCGCAGGTTCCGAACATCGACAGTTTATCTGTTCATCTTCCATCTGACAGTCGGGTGATACCGGAAAGGGGTCCGGTGTGCCGCGACTGTGAGATCGCCCCCCTCGTGTCCCGGCAAATCAGGTTCGGTCATCCAGGCTCGGACAGATATCCCACGTGGGATGGACGAAGGAGCTAACGCGCTGGCTTTGGCAGGGCGTTCCAATTCGGATCCGGCCAGACGAAGGGGTTGCCCCCGGGGGCCGGCTGGGTTTCGGCAAAATAGCTCTGGCAGCCAGCCGCTTCGTTCGGTTCGCCGACATGCACCCAGAAGCTTCGGCAGACTTTTTCGACGACGACGCGCCGGCATTCTGCCATGCTCGGCGGGTCCAAGCTTTCCTGCTGCAGAAAATCTCGGGTGACCGCCCATGCAATCTTCTGCAACTCCTTCGCAAGGTCCCGGGGCACGGTCGGCGGCGCCGCGGCGCCCTCGGGCGACTGGCGATAGATTGAGGCGTAGTGGACCGCAGCTACAAAATAGACGCCTATATCGGTCAGATGGACCTCGTCGCGGAATATCCGATCGAGTTTTTCCCTGGTGCTTCCGGTAAAACCGATAATCTTCCCGTCAAGTGTCCTTTTCACCAATTCCACGAGAGCCGTTCCGGCAGGCACGACGGAAAGATTGGCCGGGCGCTTTTCAGCTCGCAGTGTCAGCTTCACTTTCTCCGCTACGCATTGCCATACGACGGAAGCGTTTGTCTCGTGTTCCAACCAGGGCTGCGGATTGTCCTTGTCGACGCCAAGCCAGGTGTGGACATAAAGGGTTCGGCCTTTCGGGTTGCCGTCGAGAAGGCGGTCGTGAAAATGGCGCAGATAGGCAATCGCGTTTTCCCATACGATCATGTTTAGCAAATTGTGGTTTTCCGCTGCGACAACAGTGTCGTAAGGGCGCCCCGTGGTGATGCGCCGCGGGCGAAGCAGTTCCTCGATGACATCCATCTGGTCGCCGTTGCGGTTCTTCCCGTACCTATATCCGGCCCAGCTGAAATCCTGGTCGTACTCACCTCGTGTCCGATACCTCAGCGGGGATCCAATGACGATCTGCTGCTCCCAGGCAATATTTTTGCCGCGGCTTTTGGCAATCATCTCGACCCAGTTGGCCAGGGGATTATCGATCAAGCTATGTCCGGTGAAAAGAACCTGCGCGGAGTTCTGTGGGGCATCGCCCGGTGTGATTTCCTGCGAAGACGCCACGCCGGACAATAACCATGCCAAGGACAAGATGACGGTGCGCATCGCTGTCATAAGAGTTCCACCTTGAATGAGCGCGAGAACAACTTTGGCGGACGGAAATACGGCCTGGGAGCATAAACGCCGGGGATCCTGTCCAGCATCATGCACAAAAGGCGTAGGCCTTCCCGTATCTGCGATGCCGGGCTGTCTGACTGAATATTCTCATGTGGAGACCTGGGGCGGCACCTGCCCGACCAGCTCGCCATCACCGTGTTCTGTGGCAAGTCGCGAAAAATTTATTAAATTTGTACAGTATATTTGGGTGGCGCTTCTCTGTTGCTGCAATAATTCCTTGTGCCGAAAGCTATTCGCAATTCCTTCGGCCGCTTTGCAGGCCTTTTGAAAAGCAACTCAAAGCTTTCTGGCTCCGTTGAAACTCCGGCTATAGCTTGACCGGCCTATTTGACGTCCATGCCGAGTGTGCCGCCGTCATGGCCGAGGGCAGGCTTGAGAACCGAATCAGGTTCCCCGTCACAGACGAATCGATCGCCCAAGGCGCAAGGTCATTCGGCCAAGGCGCGTCTCTTGTCGTAACAACCGCCCCGGATAACTCTTTGGAAACCATGTTTTGCGGCCGATTGGGGCAAGATGTGTGGCTTTAGTACGTCTTCCGCCGCCCCAGTTAACCTTCTGTCAATAAATCCGTTCCCGACACATAACCGGCTATATCGCGAAGGTTAAGGAAGTCTTGCTTTATATTTGGGGGCGGAGTTGATTGCGGCACAGTTTTTATTGGGGGTTAGAGTCATGTCCGTTGAAGATCCGCGCCTGTCGAACATCTCGGAAGAAAATCTGACTGAGAATTTCTCGTCGGAAATCCAGGAAGAGATCGCAGCCTCTTCTACGCCTTCTCCGATCGAGCACGAGATCCAGGTGGCGCAGGCCGGTGATGGCCGCACCCCGACGACGGGCCGCGTCCCGACGGATCCGAACGTGCCGGCCGCTGCTCCAGCAGCCCCGGCTGCGGAAGTGACCCCGGACGTCAACAACATCGTTCACCTGGCGACGAGTGTGTCGATCGACGATATCCGGGTCGACGGCGCAAACCTGATCCTGGTGCAGGCGGACGGAACCGAGATCGTCATCGTCAACGGCGCGGCCAAGATCCCGACGATGCTGATCGGCGAGGTGGAGGTGCCCCAGCAGGTGCTCTTCGCCGCCCTGGAAGACAGCGGCATTAACGTCGCAGCCGGCCCGGACGGATCCTTTAGCGCCAGCGGACGCCCGGACAGTTCCGGTGCGGAATTCGACGACTCGATCCAGGCGAGCCAGAACGACCCCATTCAGCTCGCTTCGCTGCTCGGCGATACGGAATTTGGCGATGGCGGAGGGCTTGACGACCGGACGGCGGCGGACGACCAGCCGGACGCCTTCGACATGGGTTCGCCGTTCATCTTCGCCGAATCGGTTCTGGCCGATGACGTTATCGGCAACGAGACGATCACGGGCACGCTCGGTTTCGACGGCGGTGACGATTTCGGCATTGTCTCCTCGGTGAATTACCAGAGCACTTTCGACATGGCGGAAGGGACCGGCAGCGGTGTTGCCGCGCCGCTCACGTCCGGCGGTCAGGCCGTCACGGTGTCGACCTCGGCTGACGGCCTGACGGTCACCGGCACGATCACCGTCGGCGAGACCACGGTCACCGTTTTCACGCTGACGGTCACCAACCCGACCACCGGCGCCTTCACCTACACGCAGTCGCAGCCTCTCGATCATCCGGATCTCGGTGAGATCGGTGCCGACGACGCCCTGCGACTGAACTTTACGTTCACGGTCACAGACAAGGATGGCGATTCCGATACCGGTTCGTTCTCGATCGAGATCGGTGATGACGGGCCGAAGGCTAATGTGGTTGCGGCGTCTGCGGTTTTGGATGACGAGGCGCAAGGCAACGGCAATTCGGGCACGAGCTGGCTTGGCGATGTGAACCCGAACGTCGCGTCGGTTTCCGGGCCGGCCGGTGCGCTGTTCACGGCAGGTGCCGACGGCGTCAAGTCGATTGCGGTGCAGGGCCCAGCCTTCAACGTGATCTACACGGACGGCGACGGCTTTGCCCATAAGGAAGCGATTGCCTGGGGCCCGACCGGCGTGGTCGGTCCGGACGGCTCGACGACGTTCACGGCAACGGGCAGCGTGTCCGATCAGACTGCCGCGGTGCTGACGATCAATGCCGACGGTTCCTACACGCTGACGCTCGAAGCCCCGGTCGCCCATGACGTGGCGCTGCCGGCGGTCGAGGAGAACAGGACGCTGTCGTTCGACTTCACGGTCACCGACGGCGACGGCGACCAGGCCGGCGGTAAGCTGAACGTACGGGTCAACGACGATACGCCGACGCCGGTGGCCTCGGTCGTGCTGGCTTCGCAGGCGATGGACGACGAGGCGCAGAGCTTGTTCACGCCGGTCAACACCGGCGGCGCCGGCGACGTGACCGTGGACACCGATACGGTTTCCGGCGGACCGGGTTCGCTGTTCAAGATCGGCGCCGATGGCCTCGGCAGCCTTTCGGTCGGCCTCCCGGGCTTCAGCGTGGTCTACGAAGACGGCGGCTTTGCCAAGACGGAATCCGTCTCCTGGAGCGAGGGCGTTCGCAGCGCCAACGGCACGACCACCTATACAGCGACCGGCGTGGCGAGCCACGACACGGCTGCGGTCCTGGTGATCCGGGCGGACGGCTCCTACAGCTTCACCCTGGAAGCACCGGTTGCCCATTCGAGCTCCAGTACCACGGAAGACAACAAGACGCTGAACTTCACCTACGGGGTGACCGACGGCGACGGCGACCAGGCCGGCGGCGTTCTGTCCGTCAGCGTCGACGACGACACGCCGACGGCCAATGTGGTGACGTCGACGACAGTTTTGGACGACGAGGCACAAGGCTCGGGTAACAACACGCCTGCGGATGGCATCGCCAACGAGCATGTCGCGACCGGGCTTGCCGGTTCGCTGTTCACGGCGGGCGCCGATGGCGTCAAGTCAGTGGCCATCAACAATCCGGCCTTCAGCGTGATCTATGAAGAAGGCGGCCTTGCCAAGACGGAATCCGTCGACTGGAGCGCTGGCGTCAAGGGCGCGAACGGCTCGACGACGTTCACGGCGACCGGCCATGTCTCCGGCCAGACCGCCGCGGTTCTGGTCGTCAACGCCGACGGTTCCTACAGCTTCACCGCCGAAGCTCCGGTCGTCCATTCGACCGCCGGCACTGCGGAAGAGAACACGACCCTGTCGATCGGCGTCACCGTCACCGATGGTGACGGCGACACCGCGACCGGTACTCTCAACATCAATGTCAATGACGACACGCCGGTTTCGAAGGGTGTGGTTGCGGCGTCTGCGGTTTTGGATGACGAGGCGCAAGGCAACGGCAATTCGGGCACGAGCTGGCTTGGCGATGTGAACCCGAACGTCGCGTCGGTTTCCGGGCCGGCCGGTGCGCTGTTCACGGCAGGTGCCGACGGCGTCAAGTCGATTGCGGTGCAGGGCCCAGCCTTCAACGTGATCTACACGGACGGCGACGGCTTTGCCCATAAGGAAGCGATTGCCTGGGGCCCGACCGGCGTGGTCGGTCCGGACGGCTCGACGACGTTCACGGCAACGGGCAGCGTGTCCGATCAGACTGCCGCGGTGCTGACGATCAATGCCGACGGTTCCTACACGCTGACGCTCGAAGCCCCGGTCGCCCATGACGTGGCGCTGCCGGCGGTCGAGGAGAACAGGACGCTGTCGTTCGACTTCACGGTCACCGACGGCGACGGCGACCAGGCCGGCGGTAAGCTGAACGTACGGGTCAACGACGATACGCCGACGCCGGTGGCCTCGGTCGTGCTGGCTTCGCAGGCGATGGACGACGAGGCGCAGAGCTTGTTCACGCCGGTCAACACCGGCGGCGCCGGCGACGTGACCGTGGACACCGATACGGTTTCCGGCGGACCGGGTTCGCTGTTCAAGATCGGCGCCGATGGCCTCGGCAGCCTTTCGGTCGGCCTCCCGGGCTTCAGCGTGGTCTACGAAGACGGCGGCTTTGCCAAGACGGAATCCGTCTCCTGGAGCGAGGGCGTTCGCAGCGCCAACGGCACGACCACCTATACAGCGACCGGCGTGGCGAGCCACGACACGGCTGCGGTCCTGGTGATCCGGGCGGACGGCTCCTACAGCTTCACCCTGGAAGCACCGGTTGCCCATTCGAGCTCCAGTACCACGGAAGACAACAAGACGCTGAACTTCACCTACGGGGTGACCGACGGCGACGGCGACCAGGCCGGCGGCGTTCTGTCCGTCAGCGTCGACGACGACACGCCGACGGCCAATGTGGTGACGTCGACGACAGTTTTGGACGACGAGGCACAAGGCTCGGGTAACAACACGCCTGCGGATGGCATCGCCAACGAGCATGTCGCGACCGGGCTTGCCGGTTCGCTGTTCACGGCGGGCGCCGATGGCGTCAAGTCAGTGGCCATCAACAATCCGGCCTTCAGCGTGATCTATGAAGAAGGCGGCCTTGCCAAGACGGAATCCGTCGACTGGAGCGCTGGCGTCAAGGGCGCGAACGGCTCGACGACGTTCACGGCGACCGGCCATGTCTCCGGCCAGACCGCCGCGGTTCTGGTCGTCAACGCCGACGGTTCCTACAGCTTCACCGCCGAAGCTCCGGTCGTCCATTCGACCGCCGGCACTGCGGAAGAGAACACGACCCTGTCGATCGGCGTCACCGTCACCGATGGTGACGGCGACACCGCGACCGGTACTCTCAACATCAATGTCAATGACGACACGCCGATCTCCACCGGTGCAATCGGTATCGGGATCACCGAAAGCGCCGCAGGCGGTTCGATTGCAGGCGAGCTTTCCGGCTTGGTATCGCCGGGCGCTGACGGTCTTGGCCGCTACTCGGTTGAAACCGCTGGTCTGTCCTCCAGCCTGACTTCGCTGACGTCCGGCGGTGTCGCGCTTACCTATTCCGTGGTTGGCAACGCCCTGGTGGCGAAAGCCGGTGACGTGTCAATCTTCACCTTCGCCGTCGATCCGGCCACCGGCCATTACACCTTTACGCAGACCGGCCCGCTCGACCACAGCGACAACGTGGTTATCGATGATGTATCGATCCCGGCTGCTGCTCTCGACACTGCCGGCAGCCATGCAGAGGTGCCCGATGTCGGCCACAACGACCTCGCTTTCGTGGGACGCATGCCGGACGGCGACGTGATCATCCGCGTCAGCAATGATGGCGACAGCGCGGTTAGCTGGACGCTCCATAATGACGCAGGCGGAGCGGATTCTGTTCTGCAAATCCCGGCCCACACCACCTGGTATGTGAATGTCGGCAATGTCGGCAATCAGACGAAATTCGATCTTGACGGCGTAGGTTCGCCGAATGGCTCTACAACCGTCAACAATGGCCACCCGATTACCTTCACCGACGGCGACGGTTCGCTGGCGCTCGACCTTTCCTCCGCAGTCACGGTGACTGACGGCGACGGTGACAGCGTGGCGCTCAACGGTCAGCTGATCGTGACGGTCACCGATGGCGTGCCGACGGCCGGCCCCAATGCCTCCGGAACGGTTGAGGAAGGCGGCACGGAAACCATCACCGCCGCCCTGACGGGCCTTGCCTGGGGTGCGGATGCCGGCAGCGCGCGCACGCTTTCCTTCACAGGAAATGTCGCGACAACGGATCAAAACGGTGCTTCGGTTGCGGGGCTCAGCTCGAGCGGCCGACCGGTGACGATCGACGTCATCAATGGCGTGCTGACCGGGTTCGTCGGCTCTGCCAACCCGCCGGCGCCAGGCGATATTGTCTTTACGGCATCGCTCAATGTGGCCACCGGCGCCTACAGCTTCTCGCTGCTTCAGCCGCTCGACCATACGGCGCCGAATGCGACGAGCCAGTATCTCGACCTGGCGCTCAGCTTCACCGCAACCGACGCGGACGGCGACGCCGCCACTTCGACGGTCACTGTTCGCGTCGATGCCGCCGGAACGATCGGCTCGATCAACTATTCCAACCTCTCCACCAGCGTCTTCGTCAACCTTGACGATGCCGCCCATATGATCGGCGGCCAGACGGTGGCTGCCGACACTGCCACCGACACCGATGGTGTCGCCGTGATCGACAAGGTCATCGGTATCGACAGCGTCTCTGGCATCGTCGATGCCCTGGGTGGTTCCGGCAACGATGTGTTGATCGGTGGCGACGAAGCCAACAATCTCAACGGCAATGGCGGCGACGACAGCCTGTTTGGCGGCGCGGGCAATGACCGCTTCAGCGGCGGCACCGGCATCAACAAGATGGTCGGCGGCACAGGCAACGATCAGTTCTTCGCGACCGGCGGCACGGACACGATCCACGGCAACGGCGAGGCGGATATCGCGGCCACTGCCGGCGAGAACGATATGGTCGTCTATTACGGCAATCAGTCGAACTTCGCGATCACCAGGATGCTCGATGGCGGCTGGCAGGTGCTGAATACCGCCAATGGTGAGATCGACAAGCTGTACGGCGTCGAAAGCATCAATTTCAACGGTGGTGCGATCGAGCTGGATCTGACTGCTCCGGTGCAGCTGTTCAACGGCAACAACCTCGTGGGCACGTTCACGACGATTAGTGACGCGAACACCGCAGCGTCTGCCGGCTTCCGCATCGAACTGGTCGGCACGGTTACCAACCAGTCCGCGACGATCACCAAGCAGAACCTGACGGTCGTCGGCGGCGCCGAGGATATCGGCATCGTGCTGACGCTGGACGGGGTTCAGAACATCACGCTGCAGGGCGAAGCTCCGATCAAGGTTATCGGCGACGGCCTCAGCAACACGATCAACGGCAACGACGGCGCCAACATCCTCGAAGGCGGTGACGGCAACGACGTTCTCAACGGCAATGGCGGCGACGACAGCCTGTTTGGCGGCGCGGGCAATGACCGCTTCAGCGGCGGCACCGGCATCAACAAGATGGTCGGCGGCACAGGCAACGATCAGTTCTTCGCGACCGGCGGCACGGACACGATCCACGGCAACGGCGAGGCGGATATCGCGGCCACTGCCGGCGAGAACGATATGGTCGTCTATTACGGCAATCAGTCGAACTTCGCGATCACCAGGATGCTCGATGGCGGCTGGCAGGTGCTGAATACCGCCAATGGTGAGATCGACAAGCTGTACGGCGTCGAAAGCATCAATTTCAACGGTGGTGCGATCGAGCTGGATCTGACTGCTCCGGTGCAGCTGTTCAACGGCAACAACCTCGTGGGCACGTTCACGACGATTAGTGACGCGAACACCGCAGCGTCTGCCGGCTTCCGCATCGAACTGGTCGGCACGGTTACCAACCAGTCCGCGACGATCACCAAGCAGAACCTGACGGTCGTCGGCGGCGCCGAGGATATCGGCATCGTGCTGACGCTGGACGGGGTTCAGAACATCACGCTGCAGGGCGAAGCTCCGATCAAGGTTATCGGCGACGGCCTCAGCAACACGATCAACGGCAACGACGGCGCCAACATCCTCGAAGGTGGTGACGGCAACGACATTCTCAACGGTAATGGTGGCGACGATACGATCCAGTGGTCCGTCGGCGACGGTCTGGATGTCGTCGATGGCGGTACCGAACTCGCAGGCGGTCGTGACCTACTGCGCGTAGTCGGTTCATCGGCAAGCGAGCAGTATGCCATCTGGAGCGTGGCGGCCTATAACGCCGCTCACGCCGGGGCTCCATATGGTGGCTCGGCGGAAATTCTGCTGACCGTGAACGGAGCGCTGGCCGCCGAGGTCAAGGAGATTGAAGATATCGTCATCCAGGGCGGCGGCGGTACTGATACTATTGCCGTCATCGGCAGTTTCGCAGGTACTTCGCTGCTAACCTCCACCATCACTTACGAAGGCGGCGAGGGCGATGAAACCTTCGACGTCTCGGAGCTGACCTCCGGCCACAGCGTGGTCGTCAAGGGTGCCGGTGGAACCGACGTGCTTGTCATCGGTGACGAGGCCGGCGAAAGCATCTGGAAGGACGTGATCGTCACGCGGGATCCCGACAGTGGCGAGTTCACGATCGAGCTGCCTAACGGCGGGCCTGTCCTCAAGGCGACCGGCGTCGAGAGTTTCCAGTTTTTCGACGGCACGGTCTCTGCTGCCCAGTTGATCGAGCAGGCGCCGACGGATCTGACGACTTCGGGTCTTACCGTTGCGGAGAACTCGGCTGCAGGCACGATTATCGGAAGTGTTCAGGGCGTCGATGTCAACGGTTCGATCGACCCGCTGAGCTATGCCTTCGTCCTCGCCGATAGCTCGACGTCACTGACGTCGGCGGACGGCAGGTTCGTGATCAACGCCTCGACCGGTGAGATCAGCGTCGCAGCGGGTGCGGTTCTTGACTATGAAACGACCCCGTCAATCGATCTCTCGGTGCGCGTGACAGACAGCAAGAACGGCAGCTATTCCGAAAACGTCAATGTGCAGCTGACCAATGTCAACGAAGCGCCCGTTCTGGCCCAGCCGATTGCCGACCAGAGCATTGCAGAGGAGGGCACGATTTCCTTCCAGGTTCCGGGGGGCACGTTCTCGGACGTCGACTCGGTCCTGACCTATTCGGCCACCCTCGGCGATGGTTCGGCACTGCCGACCTGGTTGCACTTCGATGCCGGGACGGGGACGTTCAGCGGCACGCCAGATCTGAATTGGAATGGCGCGATCGGCGTGAAGGTAACCGCGTCGGACGGTTCGCTGTCGGCGTCTGACACGTTCACCCTCACGGTGACGCCGGTCAACGACGCGCCGATTGCCGTCAATGACTACTTCTTTACAAACGAAGATACCGCACGCTCGGGAATGCCACTCTTCGCCAATGATAGCGACATCGAGGGCAATCCTCTTACCGCTAACGGCATTACCGTTGGAGGCCAGCTGGGCGGATCCATCTCGCTTGAGCCGAATGGTACCTTGTACTACAAGCCGCGGCCCAACGAGAGCGGATATGCGGTCCTGCAATACAGCGTTTCCGATGGAAACCTGACCAGCACGGGCACCGTTACCATCGACGTCCGTCCGATTGCCGACACCGCGACGATTTCCGGTTCCGGCCTGGGCAATGAGGACGCCACGGCCGCTCTGAGCCTCACCATTGCCCTTGGTGACACCGACGGCTCGGAAAAGGTGACGCGGGTCGAACTGTCGGGCTTCCCGCTGGGCGCGACTTTCAACCAGGGCGCGCTGGAAGGCGATGTCTGGGTCATCACCAATACCGCCGGAGTCAACACCACCGGCCTGACGATGACGCCTCCGGCCAATTATGCCGGAAACTTCAATCTCAGCGTTTCGGCAACCGTTCTCGACAGCGCCACGCTGTCCGACCTTGCGGTCCACACGGATACCAAGGTGTCGACGGGTTCGATTGGCGTCAGCATCACGCCGGTCAACGATGGCCAAGCAACGATTTCGGTCACCGATCTCACCCAGACGGCAACAGATCCGACCGTCGGCGATGTTCTGCGAGCCACGCTGGGTTCCGACCCTGACGGCACGGCGACCAACGTCGTCCACACCTGGCTGCGTGACGGCAACGACACTGGCGTAACCACGGCGGATTACACCCTTACGGCCGACGATGTCGGGCACCAGATATCGGTTCAGACCACCTATGTTGACGGTCAGAACTTCAGCGAGACGGTCACCAGCGGTGCAACCGCAGCCGTAATCACCAACAACCATGCGCCGGTTGCCGTCGATGACATAGTTCTAACCAACATTATCGATGGATCTGCAATCGTTATCCGCGATAACGTATTGTTGGCGAACGACACGGATGCTGACAACAATCCGTTGAATATATCTAGTGCCGACGGTGCTTTGGGCGGTATCGTAACCCATAATACGGGCAGCGTAACATTCACGCCGACTCTCGTGCCGATCGTCGCTACGAATATCTACAGCTTCAGTGGGGTGACGCAGGCCAACAACAATGCGCTCGCCTATGAGTTCCAGCTCCGCACGGCGAACTTCAACGATCTCGATGCTCTCAATCCGTCCTCTAATTCGGACTACGTCGGATCTTCGTCTCAGGAAGCGTCAAATACAGATTATAACGCTATTGCCGCCGACGACTCGAGTTATTGGAATACAGATCAACCCAACTTTAACAGAAACCAGGCGACGTGGTTCCAGTTCAATGTCACTGAGGATCCAAGCACCCTGACGCAGATTGCTATCAGTGTGCATACGGGCAGGCCGGACGAAAGTGCCAGCGGCGATGATCTCATCCTGGGCGCATGGGATTACGTGAACAACAAATGGGTGGCAATTGGTTCGACTGATGCCGACAATAATACGATTGGCACGATTTCAGCCACGCTGACGGCAAATCTCGCAAACTATGTCAACGGCGGTCACATCTCGCTGGTTCTGTTCAATGAGGACACGAACGATGCTGTCTTCAACGTCGATGGCCCTATTCTCGTCGATAACGTGCAGGTTTCTCTGACCTCTGCTGTAGCTCCATCGTTCACGTCCGGAGCGTTCGATTACACAGCCACGGACGGTCAGGCATCCGATTCGGGGCACGTGACGGTAAAGGGGGTCGCCGGGTCGACGATAACAGGCACGACAGCGGCGGAAATTATCATCGCGGGAGCGGGTGACGATACAATCGTCGGCGCCGACAATGATAAGCTTCTCAATGGGGGAGATGGTACAGACACCCTGCGGATTGGTGCGACCTTCATCAGCGCGAGCGACGGTCAGATTGTGGGTATCGAGAAGATCGAACTTGCTGCCCCAGTGTCATTGAATCTCTCTAACCAAACCGAGGGCTTCAGTGTCTCAATGGATGCTGGAAATACCGCGAACCAATCGTGGAATGTTACGCTGGCGAGCAACTCGGCGAAGGATGAGATAATTTTCAATCACGATGCATTGGGTATTAATAACAATACTGTCGCTACCGTCTCGAATTTTGAAACTGGCAATGACAAGATCGCCATAACGCTCGGTTCCGGCAGCAGCCCGGTGCAGATTTCCAATGGTGGGTTTCAGGAAATCAATGTATCGACGAACGACGTTCTGTTTAACTCTAACAAAGAGGTAATCGAAATCGTCGTTGATCATGGCTCTGTGCTCGACTTGACCAAAGATAGTGATGGCGATGCTATCGAGGATGTGATCGCCAATGCAATCGATGATATTCCGGCAGGAACGTACACGGTGATTGTCTATTCCTCGACGAACACAACAACCGCAGATGCTGGCATATATACGATGTTGGTTTCGACAACGCAGAGCGGAAATTCGGGCGGAAACTCTAACCTTACTGATAACAAATTCAGTATTGAACACGTGATGACCCTAAGCGGGGTTGGCTATGGCAAACTAAGCGGCACCAATTTCTCA
Organism: Neorhizobium sp. T25_13; assembly: GCF_002968675.1. Lineage (NCBI taxonomy): Bacteria > Pseudomonadati > Pseudomonadota > Alphaproteobacteria > Hyphomicrobiales > Rhizobiaceae > Neorhizobium > Neorhizobium sp. T25_13. The sequence continues at coordinate 275,912 of NZ_PVBI01000008.1, read as the reverse complement.
AGCGTGACCGACCCCATCATCCTCGACCTCGACCATAACGGCTTCGCCTTCACATACCTCGAAGACGGCGTGAAGTTCGATATCAATGCCGACGGCAAACTCGATCAGGTGGCCTGGACCAAGACCGACGGCATCCTTGCCTATGATGTCGACGGCAATGGCAAGATCGACAACGGTTCGGAAATCTTCACCCCGAACTTTGCCGGTGGCGCGCATGCCGGCGGTATGGCGGCGCTTTCGACGCTTGACGTCAACCATGACGGCAAGATCGATGCCTCCGACACAGGCTTCGACAAGCTGCTGGTCTGGCAGGATGCCAACGGTAATGGTGTCAGCGACGAGGGCGAGCTGAAGGGCCTGAACGACTACGGCATCACCGGCATCTCGCTCGATGCCGAGAGCGCGGAAGGTTATCTCGACGGCCAGGCTCTGTTCGCAGAAGGTTCGTTCACCTACGCAGACGGTTCGACCGGCTCCTTCGTCGAGGTCGGGTTCGACACTCTGTTCAGCGATGCGCCCGACCACGTGCTGGTCGGAACGGATGGCGACAACATCCTCGCCGCCATGCCGGGCCTGACGCAGATGACCGGCGGTGCCGGCGCGGATACGTTCGTGCTCGATCCTTCGGCCCTGCACGAACTCGACATGGCCGACATCATCACCGACTACAAGTCGAACGAAGGCGATGCGGTCGATGTTTCGAAGCTTCTCGACACCCTGCTTGGTCATCAGGCAACGGGTGAAGAGGCTGCCGCGAATGTTCGCACCACGATTGCCGGCAACGACACGACCGTCAGCGTCCAGGTGGCGACCGACAGCTGGAAGGATGTCGCCGTGCTTCAGAACCACACGGAAGCCGTCAAGATCCTCTTCGACGACGACAAGCACTCGGCCAACATCTCGCACGTATAAAGTGAAGCGTGTTGCAGGTCAGAAACCAGAGAAAAGGCGCGCAAGCGCCTTTTCTTGTTTAAGTAAAGTCTTGAAAAAGAATTTGAACAATCAAGGACTGTTCTGAATTTATACAATTGGCAGGCGTGGAACGCGTGTATCCCCACACCGGGAAGAGCGGTTCTCCATGTGTCTCGGCGGCTACACAAGAGGTAAATGTATACGCCTGGGGAGACAGGCGAAATTATCTACTTTTGCGTCCAATCAGTTGGCTTTGTGAATTTTTTGTTAAAAAACAAATGGATGGATGGTTTCCATTTGGTAATTAACCCTAGAACGATGAATATCGGAAGCAGGCTTGGGCCGCTGAATTAGAAATGATAATACTTCCCAACGAAATCGCCGCAGTATATGAATGCCGAGATGGGATTTTAATCGGCGAGGGGCTTCCGATTGTTTAAGAGCACAAGAATTTTAGCAACGCTGTTGGCGACTGTAGCCTTGGGAGTTGTGTTTAACGCACCTGCCAACGCGATGACGCTCGATGAGGCGGTAGCAAAGACTCTCAAAACCAATCCGCAAATCATGCAGGCGGTAGAAAACCGTGAGGCGGTCGAGTTCGAGCTGCGGCAGGCGCGGGGTCTTTATCTTCCCTCCATAGATTTGCAGGCAGGTGTAAGCCGCCGTAGACTGTCCAACAGCAGTACCGGAACGCTGACCCGCGACTACGAAAACTTCAAAGGTTCAGATACGAGCCTGACTATTACTCAAACGTTGTTTGACGGCGGCAGCCGCCGCTCCCAGGTGGAGCAGCAGGCATCGCGCGTTGATGGCGCTTCCTTCCGTGTTGTTGAGCGGTCCGAGTCGCTGGCTCTTCAGGTCACTCAAGATTATCTTGAGTATATCCTGCAGTCCAAGATCGTCGGCATCGCCCAGCAGAACGTCGCGGCCCACAACCAGATTCTCGGCGATATCGGCGCCAGCATCCAGGGCGGTGCCTTGACCGACGCCGACCGTCTGCAGGGCCGTGAGCGCCTCGAGGCGGCGCGGGCCCGGTTGCGCGAAGCCCAGGAAGAGCTGGAACTGACGAAGATCCGCTTCCTGAAGACGGTCGGGGAGCCGATCGGTCCGGTCAAGGTCCCGGTATCGCTCGCAAAGTTCATCCCGAAGACGCTCAACGATACGATCTTCATCGCCAAGAAGAACAGCCCGCAGATTCACGCGGCCGATGCCGATGTCGATGCGGCTGATGCCGGTGTGCGCGGTTCGCGCGCCAATTATCTCCCGAAGGTCGATCTTCAGGGTAGCGCACGTGTCGGCAACGACATCGATGGCAACCAGGGCAATACCAACGATGTCCAGGTCGGCGTCACCGCCCGCTGGAACCTCTATCGCGGCGGTATCGACCAGGCGCGCGAGCAGGAGCAGATCCGTCGCGCCAGCGAGCAGCGTTACGGTCTGGCGCAGGCCCATCGCGAAGTTGAAGAATCCATCCGCTCCGCATGGAACGAGCGCAGCGGCCGCGGCGAGTTGTCGACGATCCTGGCGCGCCAGTCCTCGACGAACGGCAGCCTCGTTTCCTCGTATCGCGAGCAGTTCAAGGTCAATCAGCGTTCGCTTCTCGACGTGCTGGATGCCCAGAACACCCGTTTCAACACCAGCATTCTTGCGGAAACCGCACGATTTGCTTCGCTTTTCGCCGAATACAAGATCCTGGCCGCATCGGGCAGCCTGCTTCAGTCGATGAAGCTGAAGCCCGTCGGTCAGGCTGAGGCGTATGCCCGGAATGAGTTTGCTGTCCCGGGTGGCGTCACGAATCCTGGCTATGTCGAAGTTGACTCCCGTCAAAAGGCTGGCATGCCCATGGATCTCCTGGCGCCGATCCGACAGTAACGGATTGGCAAGGACCAAATGCTCAACGTAAAGCTCGACCACGCAGACACGACGCCGTTTCGGACATTTAAAACTGCATTCAGGTCTGTTGCGAGCTTTTACGGGCGCCCGACGTCAGACATCGTCCTGTTTTCCGGATTGCCGGATGAGATTTCCGAATCTCTTGAACTGGACGATGTCGAACATCTGGCGCAGCGCATCGGGCTGGAAGTCATCCGTCACGGCGAGCGCGAGTGTCGCGAGGGCAATTTCGATTGCCCCGCCATCGTCGTCTTCGAGAACGGCGGCGTCCTGCCGCTGCTGGAGACCGATGCCGATGGAAACTACATCACGGATCTGGTCCCGGCGTCGGGAAATCCGGTCAAGCTGACGCGTCAGGAGCTCGTGGCGCTGAAGCCGAGCTTCGGTTTTGCCTTCACGCTCTATTATCAGAACGCGTCCGACACTGCCTCGGTCGGCGCGGCCGGAGAAATCGAGCGCCGGCACTGGTTGTTGCGGGCGCTGGTTCCCTATTGGCGCACCTATATGCGCGTCATCATGGCCGCGCTGTTCATCAACCTGATCGCGCTCGGCTCGCCGCTGTTTACGATGAACGTCTATGACCGCGTGCTTCCCAACAAGGCGTTTCCGACGCTCTGGGTGCTCGCGATCGGCATCACGCTTGCCTACACGTTCGATTTCCTCTTGAAGACCGCCCGCGCCGCGCTCATCGATCATGCCGGGCGTAACGCGGATCTGCGTCTTTCCCAGATGATCTTCGACAAAGTGCTGAATTCGACGCTGGCGTCTCGCCCGCTGTCGACGGGCGAATATGCCAACCGCGTCACGCAATACGAATTCGTCCGTGAGTTCTTCACGTCCAACACGGTCGGCCTGCTGATCGACACCGCGTTCGTGTTCATCTTCCTGATCGTGATCTACATGCTTTCAGGCTGGCTTGTGGTGATCCCGGCCGTGGCGCTGGTGCTGTCCGTGCTGATCGGCCTGCATGCCCAGGCCAAGATCGGCCACCGCATGGCGGCCGCCACCAACGAAGCATCGCGTCGTCAGGCGCTGCTGGTCGAGACGATCTCGACCATCGAGACGGTGAAGAGCCTCCGCGCCGAAGCAGGCATGCTGCGTCGCTGGCAGGAACTGATGAAGCTCTCGAGCCGCACCAGCGAGGAAATCAAGCATGTTTCCTCGAATGCCGTAAACCTCACCAATCTTGTCCAGCAGATGGTCAGCGTCCTGATCGTGATTGCCGGCACTTACGAGTTTTCCGAAGGCCATCTGGCAATGGGCGCGATCATCGCGACCGTCATGCTGGCAGGCCGCGCGGGGGCGCCGCTTGGCCAGATCGCCATGGCGCTTGCCCGTTTCCGGCAGGCGATGACGTCGCTCAAGATCCTCGACAAGATCATGGAACAGCCGGAGGACCGTCCCTCCACGGTGGGTTTCGTGAACCGCGAGATCAAGCGGGGCGGCTTCAGCTTCCAGAACGTCTCCTTTCAGTATCCTGGATCTGACTACAAGGTCATCAACCAGCTTTCGCTGACCGTCGCTCCTGGCGAGCGGGTCGGGATCATCGGCCGCATCGGCTCGGGCAAGACGACGCTCGGCCGCCTGCTCGACGGCCTTTTCCTGCCGTCCGATGGTCGCCTGCTGATCGACGGCGTCGATATCCGCCAGTATCACATGTCGGAAGTCCGCTCGGCGGTCGCGGTCGCCGGACAATCGTCCGATCTGTTCTCGGGGACGGTAAAGGAAAACCTGCTGATCGGCCGCGCCGATGCGACGGACGAGGAATTGCTGCATGTGTCGCGCATGACCGGCGTCGACGAGTTCGTTTCCAACCATCCGCGTGGTTTCGACATGCCGGTCGGCGAACGCGGCAGCAACCTTTCCAGCGGCCAGAAACAGGCTCTGGCGATTGCTCGCCTGCTCCTGACCAAGCCCAAGATCGTTTTCCTCGACGAACCGTCAGGCGCCATGGACCTTGCAAGCGAGCGCCATCTCCTCGCCAAGCTCTCGACCGCATTCAGCCGCGAGACGACGCTGCTGATCGCCACCCATCGTTTCAGCATGCTGGAACTGTGCGACCGGCTGGTGGTGATCGACAAGGGCCGCATCGTTGCCGACGGGCCGAAGGCGGCCGTGCTCGAGGCGATGCAGCGCAAGGGAGCAAAGGCGTGAGCAGAGGCGTTCACGACAATCCCCCGTTCTTCGCCCGCATGCTGGTCGGCCTGGTGGCGGCCTGCATGGCGACGTTCCTCGCCTGGGCAGCGCTTGCGGAGATCGACGAGATCGCCCGCGGCGAAGGCAAGGTCATTCCTGTTTCCAAGACGCAGATCATCCAGTCTTCCGAAGCCGGTGTCGTCCAGGACATAGCTGTTCAGGTCGGCCAGGTTGTCCGCAAGGGGGATTTGATCGTCCAGCTGAACAATACGACAACCGAATCCACGCTCGGCGAATCCGTTGCCAAGGCGAGGGCGCTCGGCGCCAAGATCGCGCGCCTGCAGATGGAAGAAAAAGGCGAATACGACCAGCCATTCGTATGTCCGGCCGATGTCCTGGCGGTCGCCAAGACCGTCTGCGACAACGAAGATCGGCTGTTCCAGGCCAACAAGGCCAGTTACAAGAACAAGTTCGATGTGCTTCAGGAGCGCATGAAGCAGCGGCAGAACGAACTCAGCGAAGCCAATGCCAACATCGATCGGCTTGAACAGAATATCGCCGCCTCGACGCGGCAGCGCGATCTTTACGGCCCCCTGGCCAAAAAAGGACTGGTCTCGCAGACACAGCTTCTGACGATCGAAAGCCAGCTTACGGACCAGCAAGGCCAGCTCAAGGTCTATCAGGAAAGCCTGATACGCCTTCGTGGTGCGGTCGAAGAAGCAAAGCTCCAGGTGGGGGAAATTTCGCTGGCTATCCGCCAGCAGGCCCTGACCGACAAGGCGCAGGCCCTCGCGGAGCTCTCCGTCATCGATGAAACGATCCGCGGCGCTTCGGACCGCGTCAAGCGCACTGATATTCGCTCGCCGGTCGACGGCATCGTCAACACCTTGGAAGTCAATACGATCGGCGCCTATGTGGATCCGGGCCGTGTGGTTGCCGGCATCGTTCCGACGGCCGACACGCTGCTGATCGAAGCCCGCATATCACCGCGCGATGTGGCGTTCGTCCGCCGCGGACAGCCGGCCATCGTTAAGATCACGGCCTATGATTTCGCGATCTTCGGCGGGCTCGACGGCGAAGTGACCAACGTTTCAGCCGACAGTATCGTTGAGAAGGAAAAGGGCGAGACCTACTACCTCGTCCAGGTCAAGACCAACAAGTCCGAGCTGGAACGCAACGGCAAGCTCTATCCGATCATTCCTGGCATGATTGCGTCCGCCGAAATCATGACGGGTCGCAAGACAGTCCTCAGCTATCTCATGAAGCCTATCAATCGGGCGCGTTCCGATGCGCTTACCGAACGGTAGAGCCCTCCAATGAAATCAGGTGCGCTTTCAATGTCCGGCATCGAACCTGCGGGCGATCCGCTGCCGATCATCGACAAGGAAGAAGTCGAGCCGCGTTTTCGCGCGGTCGTGGCGCGCAATGGCGAGCGCCGTGGTATCAGGCTCGAGAAAATCTATTGGGAAGGCCTCAGCCGCATGTCGGCGGCAGGCAAGATAACCACCGGCGATCTGGTTCAGTATACCGCGGCGCAGATGCCGGAGGGAGGCAATCTCACCTCGCTGCTGCGTGTCCTCAGCCTCAAATGGGCGCTTGGACGGCTGGCGACGGTCGAGGAAGTCTCGTCGCTCGAAAATCTCGGTGCGCTGGTTCAGGCATCGCCGTCCCCGACCGTCGTGTTGACGCGTGAGAAGCGGCTGCAGTTCTTCAACGAACCGTTTCTTGTCATGCTTCGGCAGCGGTTGGTGGGGGAGGATACGTCGCAGCTGATGAAGACCCTGAAGTTCTCGATCGACACGCAGATCGAAGACGCAATGGATACGCTGCAGATGAATCGCGGCAAGACCCTGAATACCGGTTTCACCATTTCCTGCGCCAGACAGGTCATCAAGGGGCAGATCAATCTGGCCCTTGCCCCGGCACACGAGAAGCCGATGCTGATCGGATATATTTCCCGTTATTGACGTCCAGGGCCGGAGCGCATCGCATCCCGGCCCAGAAAAGCTTAGAAATTTACACCTTCGCCTGGCGCAATTTTTTCCAGCGGCGTTGCCATCGCGACCTTCTGGTCCTTGCGGCGAGAACCGTGCAGGAAGCCCTTGCCGCCCTTGATCGAATAGAGCGGCATGTAGTCGGGAAGCTGCGTATCCAGGAGAACCTGGTTGCGCATGTTGTCGAGGATGAAGAACTTGCCGCCGGCTTCGACCGAAAGAACGGCGTGGTAGAAGTGCCGCTTCTGGTCGAACAGGACGACGATCGACATCTGGTCGGGGTCGATGCCTTCCGCGCGAAGTGCCGCCATTTTGAGGATCGCGAAATCTTCGCAGTCGCCCTGCTGCTGGCTCAGCGTTTCCCGGGGCGTGCTCCAACGGTCGGTAACCTTGTAGGCGTCCTGGTCGGTGCGGTAGCGAATGGACTGGTTCACCGCGGCATTGACGGCGTTGAGCTTGTCGCGGATCGACGATTGCGACGTGTTGAGACCGACGAGCTGGATGGCGGCGAAGGCCGGGCTGCAGCCCTTGCCGTTGCATTTCACCGCGGTGCCGCTTTCCATTTCTTCGAGGGCGGGCGCGAGCTTCTTCAAGGCGGCAAGGCGCTTGAAGGGGATGGCGACCGTATCGAACACCGCGCCGTTGGGCGCTGTCGGCTCTACGCGCTTGGATGGAGACAGGTCGGTCGGCTTGATTGCGACCTCGATTACATTCGCAGGTCTCGCCGCGGGCAGAGCGATCGTCGAGCCGAGCTGGCTGAATGTCTGAAATGCTGCGGCAACCTGTACGTTCCGGAACGCAAGCGAAGCCATGATGGAGAACGGCGTCGGAAGATATTCCAGGATATGAGTTCCGACAACCGCTACACCGGCTCCAGTATTGGCCGAAAACTGTTGGTTTGCGATTGGAGCAGAGATGGCAGTGGAAGCAATGAATGGTAATGCGAGAGCTGTAGCGATTACGACTTTCAGGGTATTCTTCTTATTCGCCATTTTTTATCTCCCTTGATAGAGAGATGCTAACAAACGCTGCTGAATTTCTGGTTTTTGAAGATAGATAATCTATAAATAAGTTATTTGAGATAAAACGTATAAAATTTTATATTTACGCGAGGGTGCTTGTTAATGATTTTTGTCTGGGATAGCATGGCGTTGCCACAACCAAGAAGGCCGCAGAGTGGTCCAGGAAATGCCCCAAGGACGTTCGTTTTTTTACCCTTCAGATATCGCCGACATTGCTCATAAGGCCTTCCGAATGACGACGCGCCTGCGTCCGATACGCATGTCGCTGCTGGGTCTGTTGGCCGTCGCCATCCTGTCCGGATGCGAGTCCTCGTCGGTTGCCGACAAGGTTCTCGACGACAAGGCGCTGAAGCCGCCGCCATCCGTGGTCGAGGAAACATTCGGGCGCGGCTCGACGGAAGTCACCGTGCTTCTCACCAAGGCGCCGAACGGCACCTATGAGGGTGCTGCGCGTGACATACGTGACGGTGCGGCACTTGCCATCGGCGAACTTGACGATGCCGGCGTCATGAAGATCAAGGTGATCGACGTGGCGGAGGGGCCGGCTGCCGTGGCTCCGGCGCTCGCCGCTGCCAGGGCGCGCAATTCCGGTCTGCTGATCAGCTACGCGCCGCAGGCGACGACAGCGGCGATTGCCGCCATTCCGGCCGATCAGCGTCCGCCGCTGATCAATCTTTCAAGCCCCGTGGCCGGCGCGAACGTCTTCAATTTCGGGTTCGACGAGGTGGCGAGTGTTGCACGGGGCGTGCGCCCGGTCATCGCCGCCGGCCACAAGAGAGTTGTCGTTCTGACGCCCGGCAGCATAGCCGGGGTCGACGAGGAACGTCTGAGATCCGCGGTCGGCCAGGCCGGCGGCGCGCTGATCGGCGTGGTCCGTTATGATCCAGCCGCGCCGCTTGGCGACCTGCTTACCCGCAACAAGGCCCTGCTCGATGATGCGGGTGCCGTGGTGCTGATGGGGGACTCGCCGGCGGTCGGAACCATCCTCAAGGGTGTCAGGGCGTCTTTCGGCAAACTGGCCGTGGTCGGAACCAGCCACTGGCCAATAGAGCTTTATGCCGATCCGGCTGCCGCCAATGTCATCATCGCAGCGGCTGATCCGGACGCCTCGATGTTGATCGGAGAGCGATATCGCCGCTTTAACAAGCGTTCGCTCTCGGTCTATGCCGCGGAGGGTTACGACAGTATCGCGGTCGCTGCCGGCATTGTCAGAGGCAAAGGTGCGACGGCGCTGACGCCGGAAGCGCTGACGACGAAGACGGGGTTTCGAGGCGTTACGGGCCTGTTCCGTTTCACGCCGAGCGGAATGGCGGAGCGCAAGATCGGCCTTTACAAGATCGACGGCGGCCGGCTGGTGGCCATCGAGCCGAAGGCGGTCAGCTTCTGACCGGTTTTGATGCACCGGTATCGACGCCGGCTCTCGCCCATCCGGGAGCAAATCCTCAATCTGCCGGTCGAGACGAAAAAGGAGTTCGGCTTCTCCTGTCTTTTGGTGAGCGGCGACCTTTCGGGCGTGGGCTATTTCCCGGACACTGCGGGCCGAATATTATCCAACGGAAAGACCGGGAGATTTTACATGGTTGAGTATCGCTATCTGGGCCGCAGCGCCCTTAAGGTTTCGCCGCTGACACTGGGTGCCATGATGTTCGGCAACCAGACGCCGGACGACGTGGCCTTGCGCATCATCGACAAGGCGCGAGACCAGGGGATCAATTTTATCGATACCGCCGACGTCTACCACGATGGCAAGTCGGAGGAGGTCGTCGGGCGGGGCATCAAGGCTCATCGCGACGACTGGGTTGTGGCGACGAAGTTCGTCAATTTCCACAATAACAAACCCAACCAGGGCGGCCATTCGCGCAAATGGGTCTTCCAGACGGTCGAGAACTCGTTGCGCAACCTGGGCACCGATTATATCGACATCCTCTATTTCCACCGTTCCGTTTTCGATGCGCCTCTGGATGAGCCGATGCGGGCCATCGCCGATCTGATCAAGGCCGGCAAGCTGCGTTACTTCGGCGTTTCGAATTTCCGCGGCTGGCGTATCGCCGAGGTATCCCACCTCGCCGACCAACTGGGAATCGACAGGCCGATCGCCAGCCAACCGCTCTACAACATCGTCAACCGCACGGCGGAAGCCGAGCAGTTGCCGGCCGCCGCCGCTTATGGTCTCGGCGTAGTTTCCTACAGCCCGCTCGCGCGCGGCATCCTAACCGGCAAGTACAATGTCGGGGAGGCGCCGGCCGCCGATACGCGCGCCGGGCGCGGCGACAAGCGCATGCACGACGTGGAGTTCCGCGAGGAATCAATCGCGATCGCCAGGCAGATTGCCGCGCATGCGCAGGCGAAGGGAATTGCGGCTGCGGATTTCGCGCTCGCCTGGGTGCTCAACAACCAGCTCGTCACATCGGCGATCGCCGGTCCGCGCACCGAGGAGCATTGGGACGGTTATGTCCGCGCGCTCGAGGTCAAGCTGGACGCAGAGGACGAGGCGCTGGTCGATCGTCTGGTCGCAACCGGCCATCCGTCGACGCCCGGCTTCACCGATCCGGCTCACCCGGTCGAGGGCCGCGTTGCCCGTTCGGCAGGTAGATCGGCGTCGATTGCTCCGCTGACGCGCTCGCAAAGCGTCGCCTAGCCGATACGGGCGATCAGGAACCTGGGTTTAGCGCTCCATAACTCAAGCATCAGCGCTCGATATCGGAAGCCGAGAATTCCCCGGCCTCATCCGAATGGGCAGTTCCATTTCTGCAGGCCTGCTCTATCTGCTGGTGATCCGGGGTTCTCTCTCAAAGGCATACATGACTTCAGCAGATTTTGAGACGGAAACGACGGATGTCTGCATCGTCGGCGCAGGCCCCGTCGGGTTGGCGCTCGCTCTGAAGCTGGAGAAACTCGGGCTCACCGTAACTCTGCTCGAAATGGGCGCGGGCGGAGCGGCGGAAGACGCCGGTGCCGGCGAAATCGAATTCACCAACGGCCATCATGCTCCTTCGATGGCGATGTCCCGTCCGGGCATCGGTGGTGCGTCGGCGCTCTGGGGCGGCCGGTGCGTCGCTTTCGACGAACTGGATTTCGAGGTGAGGGAACATGTGCGGTTTTCCGGTTGGCCGATTTCCCACGAGGAGCTTCGCCGCCACTATGCGGAGGCGCTGACATTCCTCAACTGCAATGCCGATGAGTCTCCCTTAGAGGCGGTCGGCGTCTCGGACAATAGGATCGATACAAACGCGCTGGAGCGGTGGAGCCGGTCTCCGGATCTCGGGCCGATTTATGGAGAGAGGCTCAAGGCTTCCAGGCGTATCCGTCTCGTGAACGCGACCGTCGCCGGCATCACGCTCGATGCTGCCGGCGCGCATGTCGAAAGTCTCACGGCCTACAGCGCCGGGCAGGAAAGCCAGATCACGGCAAGAACTTTCGTCCTCGCGGGAGGAGGGCTGGAAAATGCTCGCCTGCTGCTCGCCCTGCGGGAGAGGCGGCCGGAGGCACTGGGTGGTCCCGACGGTCCGCTTGGCCGCTTCTACCAGGGGCACCTCACCGGCTACGTTGCCGTGCTGCAATTCGACAAGCCCAGGCTCGCGAGCCACTTCGCCTTCAATATCGACGACGAAAACTATATCTTCCGTCGCAGGCTGCAGATCACGCCGGCGGTCCAGGCGGAGGAAAAGCTTCTCAACTGCGTCTTCTGGATCGACGCGATTTCGGTTGCCGATCCCGCGCATGGCTCGGGTGCGCTATCGCTCATCTATCTGTTCCTGAAGATGTTCGGTCTCTACCGCCGCCTCTCGAACGGCTTGGCGCCGACGGCCAGGGGACCTGAGAATATCGACCGCCAACAGCATTGGCGGAATATCCGCACCGATCGCCGGGCGGCATTCGATCTATTCGGATCGGTTCTCAACATGCTGGAGCGACGCATCGAACCGTGGCGCACGCTCATCAATCCGAAAGGCCGCTATCTGCTTCGCTACCATGCCGAACAGGTGCCCAATCCGGAAAGCCGGGTCTACCTGCAGCCTCAGGGCGGAGTGGGCACCCAGGCTGGTCTCGTCGTCGACTATCAAGTGACCGAACAGGACTTGAGTTCGGTCCTGAAATCGCACGAGATTCTCGATATGTGGTTACGCCGAACGGGGCTTGGCCGATTGGAATATCTGCATGACGCTCACCAGCGGCGGCAGGCGGTGTTGAGCCAGGCATTCGACGGCTATCACCAGATCGGCCTCAGCCGCATGTCCGGCAACCCTGACGATGGCGTGACGGATGCCGATTGCCGCGTCCATGGCATCGGCAATCTTTATCTCGCCGGCAGCGGCCTGTTCCCGACGGGAGGTCATGCCAACCCGACATTGCCGGCCGTGGCGCTGGCGCTCCGGCTCGCCGAACACCTTTTCGAAAAGCTCAGGCGATGATGGTCCGCCGGGGCCTGGAGGGGTAGGTCAATGCGGCGGACTTCTGGCGAAGGGTCAGCCTGCCGGCGGCGTAGAACATCAGGAACGAGCCGATCTGGTAGGGGAAAAGCACGTCGACCTCCACGAAGGCCCGGATCAACAACAGAACGCTCAGCGCACATAACAGCGTCGATCCGGAATCGCGGTTGCGGCTCAGCATCGCGCTCAGATGGCCGAAGACGTTTGTCAGCATGATCATGCAGAGCAGGGCGAGCCCCACGAGGCCGGTCTCGACGGCGACTTCGATGAACGTGTTGTGGAAATGGAACCCGCTGCGGGCGGTGATGAAGAAGTCGTCCCACAGTCTCTCGGCGTCGGCGAAGCCAGGAACCCAGTAACCCTGATAACCGGTGCCCAGAATCGGGTTTTCGCGTATAGCCTCGATTCCCTGCTGCCAGAGATAGGTCCGTCCCGTCAGCGTCGAATCCTTGCCGAATATGCCGAGGACCGCGTCGATGGCACCGATCTGGAGCGCCCCGACTATCGCGACCACTCCAATCACCACCAGTGCGGCGACCAGCAGCTTGCGGTGATTGGGGGAAAGATGGGCGACCGGCATATAACCGACGCAAAGCGCCAGAACGCCGGCGGTGGTGATGGCAGAGGTCGCCGATTGAGAGGCGAGAAGGCAATAGGCGCTCAGCAGGCCGACGCCGCCCGAGGCGATCAACCAGAGACCTTTCTGCCGCCAGATGAGCAGATAGGATGCCGCGAAGAAAAGGCCGAGCGAGGCATAGAAGCCGAGTTGGTTCTTCGAGGAGAAGGCGCCGACGAAACTGTAGCTGCCGTCGATCGCGTCGTAAAGGTAGGTTCCGAACAGCATGGAAAACACAAGCACGATCGCCGTGCCGACGATCGCGCCGCGGGTCAATGTCAGCACGCTGATCGTGCGCATGGCGATCAGCGCGCAGACCACATGGGTCAGGTATTGTATCGCGGTACGCAGCGAGATGCCGAAGGCCGGCGACCAGAAGGCGGAAATGAAACAGAACAGCGCAAACCCGAATATCCAGAGATATTTGAGGTAGTTGCCGAGAGCCCGCCGATAATCGGCGAGCAGCAGCAGGAACCAGACGCCGTAATAAGCGAGGATCGAAATCTGCCCGAACCGGCTCGAATAGGCGAACACGAAGAAGGACAGCGCGACCGCAGCCACGCCGTAGACTTCATTGCGGGCCGGATCGATCAGCGCAGATTTGGCAATCCTCATGCGATCCTCATTGCATCAGGAGCTCGGCGGTGACCTTGACGACGTCGCCGGGCATAAGCTTGTCGTTTTCGCCGACGACAACCTCTTTCGGCCCCTGACCTTCGTCCCGCACCACGGTGTATTTGATGGTGGCAGACTTGCCCGAAGGGTCGAATTTCAGCGCCTCGGCCGACTGAGCCACGGCTTCCGACATCAGTTCGCGGCTGGTGCCGAGCTGCAGGCCGAGTTTTTCGAGTTCTGCATCGGTGTTCTGCAGCTCCTGGGCGCGCTGGGCCTCCCAGTCGTTGCGCAGGTTGATCTCGTCCTGGTTCGCCTTGTTGATATCCTGCTTGGCGCGAAGGGTGGAGGTGTCGATATCGAGGAGGTTGCCCTCGATGGTCGCTGCTCTTTCCTCGGCGGTGATGCGGCGGCTGGATGTCGCCAGCCCCTGTTCGGTCAGCTTCGCCATCTTTTCGCGATCCTCGCTGACGAGCTGCAGCTGCCGCTTCTGGGTCTCGGTCTTCTGGCTGAGCGACTGGACCTCGTTTTCGAGCAGCGAGCGCAGGTCGGTCAGCGCCTTCAGCTGAAGTTCGTAACGGTCGCGGCGCGATTTCATCAGCGACGCTTCGCTGGCGATCAGTTTTTCGGCATTGCCGATGTCCTTGAGTTCCGGAGGGACTTTCAGGTCGGTGGCGCCGGCGACTTCCGCCAGGAGCCGGGCCCGGCGGGCGAGAAGCCGGGCGCGCTCGGAATCGTAGACGGAGGCGTCGCCGCGGGCATTGATGAAATCCCGGGCGAAACGCTGGCCCGAATCGGACCGGAGAAGGCCGCCGGCGAGACTGATGGCCTTCAGCACGGTGAGGTTGGGTGTAAAGGGATATTCGCCCGGCGTATGCACGTCGCCGGCCAGGAAAACCGGCCGGAACTGGGCGATTTCCACGGAGGCCGACGGCAGGTTGCGCAATGCGAATTTGCCGCGCAACTCCTCGCCGATGGTTTTCGCCACCTCGCCCGCCGTCTTGCCGGCCGCCGGGAGGTCGCCGATGAAGGGAAGCGAGAGCGACCCGGTCGGCCCGATGGTATAGTCGCCGCTCACCGCATCCCAGTTGCGGATCGTGCCGTCGGCCGGCTGCCACTCGGCGACGCGGACGCGAAGCTTGTCCATCACGCCGAGGCGATAGCCGGCCTCGTCCGCAGTCGCGCTACCGGCCAGAGCGACTGTGATCGCACCGGCCAGAAAACATAAAGCACGCAGGCCCCACGCGGAGGCGGTTTGTGTCTGCATGGATTTTTCCTTCAAAAGGCGCGGATTCAGGTCCGCGCTCGAAGCCCGCCAAAATCGCCGATCCCGTCAAGGGGCCGACGCCTCAGCAGAGGGAATGGATGATCAGTAACTGCCGCGCGCCATGCAGACGGCGGGGATCGTTTTCACGATGATGGCGACATCACCGATGAGCGACCAGTTCTGGACGTATTGGGTGTCGAACGCGATACGGGTGTCATAGGAAACGTCATTGCGGCCGCTGATCTGCCAAAGCCCGGTGAGGCCCGGGCGCGTGCTCAGGTAGTAGGCTGCAAAGCTGTCGTAGAGGTTCAGTTCCTCGTCGACCACAGGGCGAGGGCCGACGACGCTCATCTCACCCCGCAGAATGTTGAGAAGCTGCGGAAGCTCGTCGAGGCTGAGCTTGCGCAGCACGGTGCCGACAACCGTCACGCGGGGATCGACCTTGAGTTTGCGCGTCGCTCGCCATTCCTCCGCGGCTTGCGGGTTGGCTTTCAGGTGGTTTCGCAGGACTTCGTCGCCATTTACGGCCATCGTGCGGAACTTGAGGCATTTGAAGATGCGGCCGTTATGACCGATCCGAGGATGGCCATAGAGAATAGGGCCATGGTCGGTAAACTTCACCAACGCCGCGATCATCAGGAAGATGGGACTGAACAGGATGAGGGCTAGGGCGGCGGCAGTGATATCGAAACTTCGTTTTGCCAAGCCCCCGGTTGGGAGAGTCATGCGGGCTTGGTCTGACGTTGAGAACGGCGAACCTGCCGAACGTGTCGCTGACTTCATAGAGTGAACTCCACTTAGGTTTTGCGATAGTCGGTGCCATTACGGCGCGTCATTGAGCGTTAATGTGATAATAAGTCTGTGTTCGCAATTTGATGAAGATCAAACTTTTCCGTCAACCGCCTCGGGCAGGGGGTGGGGGGTGATCCCCAACCCGCGATTGGGCGGGAACAACTTGGGAGATATACGCCAAAAGTACAGTCAATACTGTAGAAGGCGTGTAAAATTGGCCATGTAGCCAATATTAGCAGCTTGGGCCAAACTTATCCCCGCGTTCTCTCCTGTCGGTCGTCTAGTCATAAAACGCGCAGCTTCTTGGCGATGGGGACCAAAGTAGCTTTCGTCTGGGACCAAAGGCCCATCCCTGTTGCGTCGCAATACAATGCTGCAACGCAACAATGGTTGGCGGGTTCGCGTGAGCTTTGTAACAAAAGTTGATTGGGTTTGACGGGAGTTGAGAGAACTGGCCGCGGATTTCGTTCCAACCGGGTCGAATCCGGGCGAAAATGTGGCAAAACCGAGGCCTGAGGGCTTGTGGTACTGAGATAAAGATCGATCCATTGCGTGCAGTATTTATCGGGAACCTCGAGGACCTTACGAAAGTTTCACCAATAGCTGGCACTATCGGGATCGGAAAACTTGAATCCTCTCCGCCAGACTCATATGGTTGTTTTATCGGGAGAGGAGCCTGAAAAGCCTAGAGCGGAACATTTATGTTCGGGAGGAAGGACCATGTACGCGCCGCGCGTCTTTATCAGCATGACAGGGACTCTGATCGTGTTCGCGGTGGCTGCGTACCTTATCACCGGGTCAGTCTATACGGCATTTATACAGACCCTGATCTGTGCAGTCCTGATCCAGGCAGGATATTTCGTCGCCATCCTCTATCTGGTCCGTCGTGAAAAGCAGTTGCGGGATGCAGGAGTAACTTCGGACGCCGCTGCGGCGGCCAAGAGCTCAAAGGACGGCAGCCGGCGTGACGGGCTGCGTGCCGATCCCGCTCCGCACCTTCCGGCCGGCGATACCTGAACGAAATCGCGCTTTTTTCCGCCAGTTCCACACGAGGGCCATTTTCCTGGGCCCATAGTTGCGTTGCGATGCAACATGGAGTGGGCTATGGCGGAAAACGCTTCTCAGACGATCTGCGTCATCATCGCGGTCAAGAATGCCGCGGAAACGATTGGAGTAGCAATCCAATCCGCCTTGAACGAGGCTCGTGTCAGCGAGGTCGTGGTGGTCGATGACGGCTCGACCGACGGCACTGCCGATGTCGCCCGCAAAGCCGACGACAAGTCCGGACGGCTGACCGTTGTTTCGTTCGAAAAGAATCGCGGCCCCTCAGCCGCCCGCAATCATGCGATTGCCATATCGAGCGCGCCGCTGATCGGCATCCTCGACGCCGACGACTTCTTCTTCCCCGGCCGGTTCGCGCCGATGCTGGAGGAGGAGGGCTGGGACCTCATCGCCGACAATATCGCCTTCATCTACGAACCGAGCGGCCCCGTCCGTCCGGAACGGTTCGAGACCCGGGCGCGGACCATGTCGCTCGTCGAATTCGTGGAAGGAAACATCTCCAAGCGCGGTGTCAAACGCGGCGAGACCGGGTTCCTGAAGCCGGTGATGAGCCGGGCTTTCCTCGACGCGCATGGCCTCCGCTACGACGAGAACATGCGTTTCGGCGAGGACTACGACTTCTACGCCCGGGCGCTCGCCAAGGGCGCGCGCTACAAGGTGATCGAGCATTGCGGCTACGGTGCCATCGTGCGCCAGGATTCGCTGAGCAGCCGGCATCACACCGACGACCTGCGCAAATTCTACCAGGCGGACGACGCGCTGCTTGCAGATCCGGCGCTTGGCGAAGAGGAAAGGGCAGTGATCGTCCGGCATCGCGACCATACGCGCGACCGCTACGAGCTGCGCGCCTTCCTCGACATCAAGTCGCAGGCGGGGAACGGCGCGGCCATCCGGCACCTGCTCTCCCGCCCACAAGTCCTGCCGGCGGTCGCGACAGGCATCTTCCTCGACAAGCTCGATCTCCTGCGGGCCAGGTCGTCCAAGCCGCAGGCGCAGCCGGCCGGCATGCGCTATCTTCTGCCCGGCATACCCGCCGTTCAGAAATAGTCGCGGCGTATCCCTTCCAGCATCGTCCGGAACCTCTCCTTGCGCTCGTCCAGAACCTCGACGGGGCTGAGCCGCGGCTCCGCGCGGCTTGCCTGCCAGAGCGCCAGCACCGACGGAGCGGCAAGCAACTGCTTCGCCATGCCGCGAAGGCCGGTCCGCGAGGGCGTCCGGGTAATGACCTCGCCGCTGTGCGGCTCCGCTGCTGCCTCATGCGCGGGTTGCTGGCCGTCGAAGCTGAAGCCCCAGAAGCGCGAGCGCTTGGCCACCGCTTCTGCGCGGGTGGAGACTGGCACGTAGCGAGGCTCATAAACCGTCCCCACCGATGCGGCCCAGTCGTTCCACTTGAAATTGTTGATGGAACGGGAGCTGCTGACGGCCACCCACGGCACCCGGAAGGCATCCGCCAGGATCGCGCCGTGCATGGATTCGGCGATGATCAGCTCCGACTGGGCGATATGGCGGATGACCGATTTCGCCTCGCCGCGCGGATCGAGATAGGTGAGGCCGACGGGCTCGCAGACCGCGTTCCACATGCCGAATTCCGCCGATTCCCAATGGGGAATGAAGGTCTTCTTGTGGATTTTCGGCAGATTCTGGAATTCCGGCATGTCGGCGATCATCGCCGCCGGGTCTGTGATTGCCTTGTCGGTCGAAATGCCGAGCTTGGCGGCCGTCATCGGGCCGCGGACCGCCCGCACGTCCCATTCCGCCGCGTCGGCGACATCAGGCGGCGTGCCATAACCGTAGCCGCTGCCGATCACCAGTTTCTTCTGGCCTGCAGGCAGCAGGACCGGATTGAGGACAGTGCCGACGCCGACCAGCAGGAGCTCGGGGTGGACGTCCCGAAAACCGGGAAGCAGCGCATCCCAGAGCCAGAGATTGAGGTCGTCGCCGAAATTGCCGTGATGCGATTCCCAGTAGTACGCTTTCATGCGGGCCTCCGTGGGATAATGAAATTAAAAGGAAACACAGGCATTTAGCGTGCGTTGCGGCCGAGTTTCCCGGCCCCGAGTTCGAATGCCGCCCGGATCAGCGCGGGATCGCGCATCACCCAGCGGGCGAGCAGGCCGAGGTCCGGCGCCTGGCGGCGTTTCACCCGTCCGGCCTGGCTCCAGAGGGCCTGCCGCCGAGCAGTGTTCTTGTAGGATGCGATCGAGGCGACGTCGCTGGGGCGGGAGCGGAAACGCTCCTCCAGCGTATCGAGCGCCACCCAGGTGTTGAACTGCTGTCGCAGGAACTGCGGCGAGCGATTGTCGATGCTGTGGAAGATGTTGAGACCCATGCCACGGGCCGCGCCCTCTTCGTCGCAGAGCAGGGTTCGCTTCGATTTCAGGATGCAGTCGACGAAGAACAGCACGTCTTCGGCCGCCAGCCGCAGCGAGGGCTCGAAACGGACCGTCTCGAAGACCGGCCGAGCGATGACCATGCAGGAGAGATGCAGGAAGCTCCAGTTCTTCAGCATGACGCTCGCGAGATCCGGCATTTCGATCAGGAGCGGGCTTTCAGAAAGCCGCGTACCGCCTTCCGTCTGTTCGAGTTCGGCCATGCCGAAGTGGTAGTAGAACTCGTCGCTCGCCTGCATCGAGGCCCAGTAGCACTCGGCATCGAAGCGGGTCATGCTCTCAAACGCATTCTTCAGATGATCCGGCAGCCAGACGTCGTCCGAATCGAGAAGTGCCGCGTAACGGGTGGCAGCGGGTATGTTGTCGAGGCCGGTATTGCGTGCCGCACCCGGCCCGCCGTTCTGCTGGCGGATTACGCGGATGCGGGATCTCCAAGCATCTTCAATGCCTTGAAGCTCCATATCTGCGGAAAGGGGCGACTCGTCGTCGACGATGACGATATCGAAGTCCTGATAGCTCTGATCGAAAATCGATTTCAGTGCGCGGCGGAGAATGCCGGCTTCCTTTTGGAAAAATGGGATCACAACCGTGAACGTCGCCATGTTTTTGCCCCTGCCTTTTCAAAGAATTACAAGCCTCTGACGTTTGTCGGGCTCCGGGTTGACGGCAGTGCGCTGCCGTATCGAATGACCTCCCGTAACAGGATCTGACCCTATGGCTCCCGCCAAGACGATCACACTGGCCTCGGCCGAGCGCGTTATCAAAGACCGTTACATTCGGGCTGAAATTTGTCACGGGCTCCAATCTGGCAAGACCGCGGGCCTTGGAAGATCTCGGATCGGTCCCCCGAGGCACCCACCCGGTGCTGTTTTCGGCGATGATCTGCCGGTCGTCCTGCGCATCCTCGCAGCGCAGTTAACGAAGTCTTATCTGGAGGCGGCAAGCGGCGGTGCAGCCGGAGGAGACCCCATCAATTGGCACCCTTTTGGTGGCTGCGGCCTGGTTTTGCAGAAAATTCAGGACGTCGTCCGCCGCCGCGGATCCCGGTGGCGCAGCCGGGGTCAGCTTTGCCCGATTGTGTCCCAGATTTGCCCAGATTACGCCACATTCCGCGCCCGTTTCAGGGCGAGGAGGTACATGGATACGAAAGTGCTAGCCGTTTCGGCCTATTGCAAAAAGATTTTTTTGTGCTGTTGCGGTGCAGCATTCCGAGCCCCGAAGTGGGCCCTGAACCCTTGAAAATCATAAGTCCCCGAAGCCGTATCGGACGCCGGGACGGGAGCCTCTTCGAGCCCCAGTATTTCCGCGCGGGTTGCTTTTTTGCTGCGCCGCCACATTTTGCGCCAAACTCGGCCCGATCCTTTTTGCGTGACTGCGGGCTCAAGTCTGCTCTGATTGAAACGGTGGTGACGGGAGGCACTGCCCAAAAAGGGTGACTCGTTTGACTGTCGATCCAAACATATCCTCCCGTATCAATCTGATGCGTATCCTGCTGATCTCCGGCATACTCTTCGTCCATGTGCCGCACGATCCCGGGACCAGCCCCTTCCTAGGGCTGAATGGTTTGTTCGATTGGCTCAGGGTTTTCCTCGGGGATAGCCTGTTCCGTATCGGCGTGCCGTGCCTCAGCGCGATTTCTGGTTACCTGCTGTTCCAGCGTGGCTGGGAGACGTTCGACTATGCCAAGACGCTTCGCTCCAAGGCGAGGACGGTCCTGGTGCCTTTCCTGTTGTGGAACCTCGGTCTGCTTGGGGCCGTGCTCGTCGTCCAGCCCATGGACATCGGGGTTGGGTATTTCCCTGATCTCTGGAACCTCTCGACGCGGGAATTCCTGAACAACGCATTGGCCACGGAAGGGCTGCCGATCAATGTTCCTCTCTACTTTCTGCGCGACCTGATCGTCTGCATCATCCTGTCGCCGATCCTTGCCATGTCGGTGCGGCGCTTTCCGGCAGCCACGCTTGGCGTGCTGTTCCTGCTGGCGATCACTCCCGCATTGATGCTCGGCATCGTCCTGAAGAAATCGATCCTGTTCAGCTTCACCCTCGGCATCTTCCTGGCGCTCCATCGGGTGGATCTCAAGGTTGCGGACCGATATGCGGGGTTGGGTACGGCAGCGATGCTCGCCGCCGCAGTGCTGCTGTCCATCGGCCTCTACTGGACCGGCCCGGATTTCCCCTGGCCTCTCGACATGGCGCGCAGCGCGCTTTCGATTGTCGGCGCCGGCGGATTCTGGCTGATGTCAGCGATCGTCATCCGTTCCTGGGCCGGCCAGCGGCTTGCGGCCACCGGAAGCCTGAGCTTCTGGATGTTCTGCGCCCATTACCCGCTGCTCGTCCTGATGTGGATGGTGTGGAACCGGGTGGCAGGCGATGCCCTTTATCCCGTCTTCTACGCGGCCGCAGCCGTCGGAAGCTTCCTCATTCTTTTTGTCAGCAACCGTCTCGTCTCGCGCAGAATGCGCGGTCTCTACGAGGTGTTGACGGGCAGCCGCGGCCGCAAGGCCAAGCTTTCGGCCGCCGCCAGCTCCCACTCACCCGCCGGGGCCAACCATCCCGGCGAACCCGTAATGACGCAACAGCATAGGTGAAACATGACGGCCAAGGCCAGACAGATTCAACTAACCTGCCAGGTTATCATCGCTGCCGCGGTGTCTGGACTTCTCTCCCCCGCAGCACACGCCCAACAGGGTGCTGCGGGTCAGTCCTTCGTGGAGAACTTCGACAGCCTCGATCGTTCCGTCTGGTACGTCTCGGACGGCTGGAACAACGGCAAGCACCAGAACTGCACCTGGTCGAAGAAGCAGGTGAAGGTCGAAGGCGGGGCCCTGCAGCTCGGCTTTACCGGAGACAAGACCGGCGACCGCGACTTCGCCTGCGGCGAGATCCAGACCAAGGCGCGCTTCGGCTACGGCACCTACGAGGTGCGCATGAAATCCGCGACGGGCTCGGGGCTCAATTCGGCGTTCTTCACCTATATCGGCCCGACCGACAAGAAGCCGCATGACGAGATCGATTTCGAAGTGCTCGGCAAGAATACCGGCCAGGTCCAGCTCAATCAGTATGTTTCCGCCAAGGGCAACAACGAAAAGCTCGTGCCGGTCGCCGGCGGTGCGGACAAGGGTTTCAACGACTATGCCTTTATCTGGGAGGAGAACCGTCTCCGTTACTTCGTGAACGGCAAGCTCGTTCATGAAGTAACGGACAAGACGAAGATTCCGCAAAACCCCCAGAAGATCTTTGTCAGCCTCTGGGGAACCGACACGCTCAAACAGTGGATGGGCGCATTCTCCTACACCCAGCCGACCTCGATGACCGTCGACCGGATCTCCTTTACCGCGATCGGCGAGAAATGCCGCTTTCCTGAATCCGTGCTCTGCACGCTCGGCTGAGCCGCCTTGGCGGCTCGACAATGGAGTTGGACGATTTGACTTTGAACGTTCTCTATCTCGCGCATGACATGGCCGACGCGGCCATCCGGCGGCGCGTGCTGACCTTGAAGGCCGGCGGTGCGAGCGTCACCGTCGCGGGCTTCGAGCGCGGCTCGAACGTGCTTGCCGACGAGCGGGATGTGACGACCGTTTCACTCGGGCAGACGGCGGACGGGCGTTTTGCGCAGCGCATCGGAGCGGTTCTTGCCGCTCGCATGAGGCTGAAACGGACGCTGGCCGATATCGCCGCGCCCGACGTCATCATCGCCCGCAATCTGGAGACGCTGGCGCTTGCCGGACGTGCCGCGTCCATGTTCAGCCGCCGGGTTCCTGTCGTCTACGAATGCCTCGATATTCACCGCCTGCTTCTCGACGAGGGAATGAAGGGCCGCCTGATGCGCCAGGCGCAGCTGTTTTTCGGCCGCCGGGCCAGCCTGCTGATCACCAGCTCCCCGGCTTTCGTGGAAAATTTCTTCAAGCCGCGTTCCGGCCTCGACCTGCCGGTTCTGCTTCTGGAAAACAAGGTGCTTGCCCTCGAGCCGGAACCGGTTTCCGGGCCGCTCCAGCCCCGTCCACCGGAGCCGGGAAAGCCCTGGCGGATCGGCTGGTTCGGGGCGATCCGCTGCCGCAAGTCGCTCGATATGCTGATCGACTTCGCGGCCCGCATGGACGGGAAGGTCGAGATCGTGTTGCGCGGCCGTCCGGCCTACAGCGAGTTCGACGATTTCGATGCGAAGGTCGCCGCCGCCCCGCATGTCGAGTTCCACGGCGCCTACCGCAATCCCGAGGACCTTTCCGCGATCTACGGCGACGTGCAGTTCACCTGGGCGATCGATTTCTTCGAGGAAGGGCTGAACTCCAGCTGGCTGCTGCCGAACCGGCTCTATGAAGGCGGGTTGTACGGCGCGGTTCCGATCGCGCTTGCAGGCACAGAGACCGGCCGCTTCATCGGCAAGCGAGGTATCGGCCTGGTGCGCAATCACGTGACGCCGCAGACGCTTGAAACGCTGTTCAACGAGATGACGGAAGCGCGCTACGTCGACCTCTTTTCCCGGCTTGCGGCCGTCGAGCGCTGCCAGTGGGTGACCGGACCGGCGGAATGTCGCGCTCTTGTTTCGCGGCTCGCCGCCCTACATCCCAACGTCCCGTCGCCGGCCGAAATGCCGGCTGTTTCAACCCTGCAATCGTGAGGTGGAGTATGGTTTTGCGTTCTCACTCCAATGCCCAGATGTCCGAGATCCGGACGCTTCTGGTGATCCCGTGCCTCAACGAAGCGGCGACGATTGCGCCGCTGTTGCACAAGCTGAATGGCCAGCGCGGCGACATGGACATGCTGATCGTCGTCGCCGACGGCGGCAGCCAGGACGGCACGCCGGACATCGTCCAGGGACTTGTTCCGGAAATCCGTGACCTGGTGCTTATCGGTAACCGCAAGCGCATCCAGAGCGCTGCCATCAATCTCGCCGTCGACCGTTTCGGCGAGGATCGCGACTTTCTCATCCGCATTGACGCGCATGGGGACTATCCGGACGATTACTGTCAGACCCTGCTGCAGGAGGCAGTCGAGATGGATGCCGATTCTGTCGTGGTCGGCATGGAGACGATCGGTTTCGGGACTTTCCAGAAGGCGACCGCGGTGGCGCAGAATTCCAAGCTCGGAAACGGTGGTTCGAAACATCGCGCCGTCGGCGGCGGCGAGTGGGTCGATCATGGCCACCACGCGCTGATGCGGATTTCGGCGTTCCGGGCCGTCGGCGGCTATGACGAGAGTTTCAGCCACAATGAGGATGCCGAACTGGACTTCCGGCTGCGCGCAAACGCTTTCCGGATCTGGATGACCGGCAAGACCTACATGACCTATTATCCGCGCTCGACCGCCTCGGCGCTGTTCCGGCAATATCTGGCCTACGGCCGGGGACGGGCGAAAAACCTCGTCAAGCATCGGTCCATTCCGAAGCTCCGGCAGGCAATCCCGCTGGCAGTCGCGCCGGTCGTCCTCGGCGCGGTGCTTGCGCTTCTCTATTGGTGGGCGGCCGTGCCGGTGGTCATCTGGGCCGCGGCCTGCATCGGTTACGGCTTCTGGCTCGCGGTCGGGCAGAAGAACCCTTACGGGCCGCTCGCCTCGCTCTCCGCGATGATCATGCATTTCGCCTGGTCGGCCGGCTTCTGGCTGGAACTGATCGGCATCCGCCCACGGAGGATCGCTTGATGGCGGCAGAGGAAAGGCCATTCCGCATCGATATCGGTATCTGCACCTACCGGCGTCCCGAACT
Organism: Neorhizobium sp. T25_13; assembly: GCF_002968675.1. Taxonomy (NCBI): domain Bacteria; kingdom Pseudomonadati; phylum Pseudomonadota; class Alphaproteobacteria; order Hyphomicrobiales; family Rhizobiaceae; genus Neorhizobium; species Neorhizobium sp. T25_13. Next base: position 251,083 of record NZ_PVBI01000008.1, on the reverse strand, counting down.
TGCCGAAACGCTGATCTCGCTCTTCGAGATTGCCGTGCCGGCGGGCGCGGAACTGCGCCTGATCGTTGCCGATAACGATGCGAGCCCGAGCGCAAGCGGGCTGGTGGACGGTTTGCGGGCGCGTTCGCCGTTCCCGATCCGCTATGTGCATTGCCCGAAGTCGAATATCTCGATCGCCCGCAATGCCTGCCTCGCCGAAAGCGATGCGGACTACCTTGCCTTTATCGACGACGACGAGACGGCGGAGCCGGAATGGCTGGCTGGACTGATGGCGATGGCGAGGAGCACGGGGGCGGATGCCGTTCTCGGGCCGGTCCGGGCTGTCTACGGAACGCAAAGCGCCGACTGGATGCGCAAGGGCGACTTCCATTCGACGATGCCGGTCTGGGTCGATGGACAGATCAGGACCGGTTATACTTCGAACGTTCTCCTCCATATGCGCTCACCGGTCGTCGCGGGCCGCAGGTTCGCGCTTTCGCTCGGCCAAAGCGGCGGCGAGGATACGCATTTCTTCACCGCACTGACCGATGCCGGCGGCCGGATCGCGTTTGCGCCGGATGCGGTGGTCGAGGAACTGGTGCCCGAAAAGCGGGCAAGCTTCTCCTGGCTCGCCAAGCGCAGGTTCCGTTCCGGGCAGACGCATGGGCGCATCCTTGCGACAAAGAATTCCGGCTTCGGCCGGATCAAGCAGACCGCACTTGCTGCGCTGAAACTCGGTTATTGCCTGGCGGTGACGGCGGCAACCATTGCCTCGCCGGTCATTCGTACTCGCTACGCTCTTCGTGCGGCACTCCATGCCGGCGCGGTCACGGGCACGCTCGGCATCCGCGAGATCCGCCAATACGGAGCCGCCGAAGCCACATGACGATGCAGGATACGCAGGCCCCGGATTTCCAGCCCGACGTGAGCTTTGTGGTTGCGGCTTACAATGCCGAGGACACGCTCGCGCGCGCGATCGACAGTGCGCTCGCCCAGATCGGCGTGACGCTCGAAGTGATCGTCGTCGACGATTGCTCGACGGACGGGACGCGGGCAATCGCGGAAGGTTATTCCGATCAGCGGGTCAGGCTGATTGCCCAGGCGGTGAACGGCGGGCCGGCTGCGGCTCGAAACGCCGGACTCGCGGCGGCCAAGGGCCGTTGGGTCGCCATTCTCGATTCCGACGATACGGTCTATCCCGTCAGGCTGTTGACCATGCTGGAGCGGGCCGAGGATGCGCGAGCGCAGATCGTCGTCGACAATCTCGACGTCATCCCGTTCGACCATGGCGAGCCCCATGCGATGTTTTCCAAGGAGGCGCTGAGGCAGCGGTCGATGCTGACGCTTGCCGATTTTATCGGCTCGAACGTAATTTTCCAGTCGACCTTCAACTTCGGCTACATGAAGCCGATCTTCGAACGCGCATTTCTCCTCGAGCACGGGCTGCGCTTCGACGAGGCGCTGCGGATCGGCGAGGACTATCTGCTGCTTGCTTCTGCCCTGGCGAGCGGTGCGCGATGCGCGATCGCGCCGGAGATCGGATATGTCTACCACCTGCGCCAGGACTCGATTTCGCGCGTCCTGGAGCAGAGTCATCTGGATGCGATGCTGGCCTCCGATCGCGCTTTTCTCGCCCGCTACAAGTTGGATGCAAAGGCCTCGGCTGCCCAACGCAGGCGCACCCGCAGCATCCTCGAAGCGGGTTCATTTCTCACGCTCGTCGACGAAATCAAGAAGGGTTCCGTCGGCGGCTTCCTGAAAACGGCAATCGAAAACCCACGTGCGCTCCGACTTCTGCGCATGCCGATTGCCGTTCGCATGCGTCGGCTGGTGAAACGGCCGACGTCAACTGAAAATCCGATCAATAGGGCGGGGGCGCCCTCAGAAAGGACGAAGGAATGGACATGAAAAGACCAGTTCGAAAGGCGGTGATACCCGTCGCAGGCAACGGCACTCGGTTCCTGCCGGCCACCAAGGCCATGCCGAAGGAAATGTTGACGATCGTCGATCGGCCCGTCGTGCAATATGCGGTCGACGAAGCCATGCAGGCGGGAATCGAGCACATCATTTTCGTGACCAGCCGCAACAAAACCGCGATCGAAGACTATTTCGACAGCGCGCCGGAGCTCGTCGCGACGCTGACCCGCGCGGGCAAGACGGTCCAGGTTACCCAGCTCGAAAAGATGCTGCCGGTCGCAGGCACCGTCAGCTATACGCGCCAGCAGGTGCCGCTCGGGCTTGGCCATGCGGTCTGGTGCGCCCGCGAACTGGTCGGCAACGAGCCCTTCGCGCTGCTCCTGCCCGACATGGTTTCCTACGGTCCGCAGGGCTGCATGGCCGGGCTGATGGATCTCTATGAAGAAGTCGGCGGCAATGTCTTTGCGGTCGAGGAATGTGCACCGGAAGAGACGTCGAGCTATGGTATTGTGGGTGTCGGCCATAGCGTATCGCATGGTTTCGAGGTGACGGAGATGGTCGAAAAACCAAAGCCTGCCGAGGCACCATCCAATTATTACCTGAATGGGCGTTATATCCTGCAGCCGGAAATCTTCGAATTGCTTGCCCGGCAGGAACGCGGCGCCGGCAACGAAATTCAGCTGACGGACAGCATGCACAAGCTTGCGCAGGTCCAGCCGTTCCATGCGCATCCCTATCAGGGACGCACATTCGACTGCGGCAGCAAGCGCGGCTTTATCGAAGCGAATGTCGCCTTCGCCATGCTTCGCCAGGATATGGGGGCCGAGATTTACGCCTCCATCAAGGAACTGATGATGTCGCACGAAACGCGGGTCAAAGCCGCCTGACGCGCATTCAAGTCATACGAGACGGATGGCGGCAATCCGCCATCTGTCCCCCAAAGCTCCAGAAAGCGGGCCCTATGGATCAGGTAAACTTCCGACCGAGAACGATATTCCCGAGCGAAACGCGGGATAACGATACGTTCATCGATCTCGATAAGCTCTGGGCGGCTGCGATCCGTCGTTCGGGGATCGTCGTCGTCTGCCTCATCGCCACCGTTGCCCTTGCCGGGCTCTACCTGGTGATGGCGCAGCCGATCTACACCGCCCTGACGCAGATCCTCATCGACGAGAACCTTTCCCGTTATGCTGACGACGCGCAGGACAGCCAGTCGGCCCAACAGATCGACAACCGCATGTCGAGCGCAGTCGAGATCCTCAAATCCAAGGCATTGGCGGTGAGGGTGGTAGACAAGGCCAAGCTCGATCAGAACGAGACGGTGGTCAATCCGCCGCAGTCGCCGGTCGATCTTGCCAAGGGCGCCATCCGCAGCGTCGTCGCGCTTCTGACCCCCGGCAGTCCGCCGGCTTCCGAGGAGGATATCCGGATGGGCCGGCGCGAAAAGGCGGCGGCTGTCCTGCAGCAATCGCTGACCGTGGAGCGTGTCGGCCGCAGCTCGGTAATCGCGCTGTCCGTTCGTTCGCCGGATCCGCAGCTTGCCGCGATGATCACGCGGACCTACGCGGAGTCCTACCTCACCGAACAGCTCAACGCCAATTTCGATGCGACGGAGCGGGCTTCGCTCTGGCTGCAGGAGCGCCTGAATGATCTCAACAGCCGTTCGCAGCAGGCCTCGCTCGCCGTCGAGCAATTCAAGACCCAGCACGGCCTGGTTTCGCCGCGCGGCGAACTCCTGTCGACACAGCAGCTTTCGGATCTCAACAGCCAGTTGATCGTGGCGCAGGCCGATGCAGCGACCGCTTCGGCGCGCTATAATCAATATCAGGCGATCATCGACAAGGGGCCTGACGCAGCCGTTCAGAATGCCGTCATTTCGGCTCGCGATACCGACAACACGGTCATTCAGGACCTCCGCAAGCGTTACATCAACATTTCCGACCGCGAGCAGGGCATCATCCAGCAGTTCGGCGCCAACCATCCGCAGGCGGTCGCGCTCAAGACGGAAAAGAGCGAACTCGCGCAGCAGATTTACCGCGAGTTGCAGCAATTGACCGGCAGCTTCCGCAACGTATTCGAAGTGGCGAGTTCGCGCGAAAAATCGCTACGTGAAAGTATCGACCGGGTCGCGGGCCGCAATTCGGAAGCGAATGTCTCGATGGTCCAGCTGCGTGAACTGGAGCAGAGGGCGGCGGCGCTGAAGACGCTCTATGAATCCTATCTCGGACGCTTCGAAGAAGCGACGCAACGGCAATCCTTCCCGATCGCGAAGGCGCGCGTGATCTCCGATGCCGGTCTGCCGACGGCCCCGTCCAGCCCGCGCAAGACGCTGACCATGGCGCTCTCGATCGTGCTCGGCCTGCTGATCGGCGGAGCCGCGGCAACGCTCCTGGAATTCCGCGAGCGGTTCTTCCGAACCGGCGACGACGTGCAGGAGAAACTGGGCCTTCGCTTCCTCGGCTACCTGCCGAAAGTGAGCGGCGCCAGTGCGGAGGAAACGCCACCGCCGGCACCGACCGACGCCGAAGCGGCGGGAGCACCTCCCGGAAACCCGATCTCGTTCCGTCGGTTGATGCGGGTCGCGGTCGAGGCGCCGCGGTCTCAGTTCGCCGAGACGCTGCGCAATGCCAAGCTCGCATGTGATATCATGCTGCAGGAGCGGAAGTGCCGGGTGATCGGTGTGGTCTCCTGCCTGCCGGGCGAAGGGAAATCCATGGTCGCCGCCAATTTCGCCGGGCTGATCGCCTCGACGGGCGTTCGCACGCTGGTGATCGACGCCGACCTGCGCAATCCGGGTCTCAGCCGCATGCTGGCCTCGGAGCCGGAAGTCGGACTGGTCGAAGTGGTGCTCCAGCAGACGCCATGGACCAATGCGGCACGTGTCGACCGCCGGTCGCGCCTGACGATCCTGCCGATGACGACGCGCAGCAAGCAGCTCGCCCATACGAGCGAGCTTCTCGCTTCTTCCGGCATGAGCCATTTCCTCGAAAGCATCAAGGATACGTTCGACGTCATCGTCGTCGATCTGGCGCCGCTCCTGCCGGTCATCGATGCCAAGGCCTTCGAGCCCTATGTCGACGGTTTCGTCTTCGTCACCGAATGGGGCGTCACCCCTGCGAAGGCGGTGCAGTCCATCATCCGGTCCGAACCGCAGATCGCCTCGAAAACGGTGGGCGTGATCCTCAACAAGACGGAGATGTCGGAATTGCACCGCTATGCCGATCCGGGCTCGCCGGAGCGGCTGCACAGCAGCTATGTCTCATATTACAAGGAAGGTTCGGCCTCGGCGCCTCGCTGAACCTGTGATTCAGCTGACATGTGATTAAAGGGGCGGTTTTTACCGCCCCTTTTTTGTCAGGCGCTTGCCGCGGCCTGGTCGCTCCACTGCGTGCAATCGGCGAAATCGACCTTGCGAAATACGTGGCCGATGCCGATCAGCACGGGTTCATCGATACCGATCTCTGCCATGGCCGCAGCCATGTCGCTCAGTCGCCCGGCCCAGCGCCGCTCGTTCGGCCGGGTCACCGCGCTGACGATCGCCACCGGCATGTCGTGCGTCATGCCGGCGTCCGTCAGTTTGCTGACGATCTCGCCCGCCGTGCGTCCCGCCATGTAATAGATGGTCGTGGTTCGCGGGTCGGCGAGGCTTTTCCAGTCCAGATTGTCCGGCAGCACGCCCTTGCGCGAATGGCCGGTGACGAAACGAACGCCCTGCGCATGGTCGCGGTGGGTCAGCGACACGCCGAGCCGCGAGGCCATGGCGCTTGCCGAAGTGATGCCCGGCACGACGTCGACGGGGATGCCTTCTCGTTCCAGGCAGGCGATCTCTTCGCCGGCACGGCCAAAGACCATCGGGTCGCCGGATTTCAGGCGGACGACGCGCTTGCCCGCCTTGGCGAACTTTACCAGCATGTCGTTGATGTCTTCCTGGCGGCAGCTTACCCGGCCACCGCGTTTTCCCACCAGCATTCGTTTCGCCTCGCGGCGTGCGAGCTCCAGCACCTCGTCGGAGACGAGATCGTCGAACAGGATGACGTCGGCCGCCTGCAGGGCACGCACCGCCTTCAGCGTCAGAAGTTCGGCATCGCCGGGGCCTGCGCCGACAAGGGTGACACGGCCCTTCTGGGCCGAGGATGCGACGCGGCCGGCATCGGCGAGGATCGCAGCTTCGCTGCCCGAGCCCGGTTCGCTGCCGAAGGCGCGGTCCACGAAACGTTCCCAGAAGGCTCTTCGCTGCGGGCCGGGCGCCAGGCGGTCGTTGATCTTTTCCCTGAGCGACTGCGCTAGTTCCGCCCAAGTTTTCAACGAGGCCGGCAACAGGGTCTCGATACGACGGCGGATCGCCTGCGCCAGGATCGGCGCCGCACCATCGGTTGAAATGGATACGACGACCGGCGAGCGGTTGACGATCGAACCGAACTGGAACTGGCAGAAGGCGGGTTTGTCGATGACATTGACCGGTACGCCGGCCGCGCGGGCAGCGTCGAAAAACGCCTGCGCCTCGTCCTCATCGTCGCAATCCGCAATCGCGATCGCTGCGCCCGCGAAAATCGAAGCGTCCCACACGTTTAGATGATGAATAAAGCGACCCTGCGGATGTTCCGCCCCGCGTTCGATCAGCTTTTCGAATGTCTCGGACAACCTGTCCGCATAGACATGCACATTGGCGCCGCAGGCAGCGAGCAGCTCGGCTTTCCACGCGGCCGCATCCGACCCGCCGGCAACGATGACGAGCCTGCCTTCGAGCGCCCAGAAGACCGGGAGCTTCGCAAGCGGCGCCATGCGGGCGCCACGATCAGGAGATGCTTCATTCCGCAGCAGCTGCAAGACATCCATCGATGATCCCCCTGATTTCAGCGCGGCAGGAGCCGCAATTGGTGCCGGCATTGGTTTCCTTGCCGACCGTCTCGACGCTGTGGCAGCCGGTCCTGACCGCGCCGATGATCCGATTGACGCCGACCGAAAAGCAGGAGCAGACGGTGGCGCCGGGATCCGGCTGGTCGGCTCCGGGGCGTCCGGCAACGATCGCAAAGCGCTTGCGCAGGTCGGTATGTTCGGCGGCAAGTTGGCCGATTGCCCAGTTGCGCGCGACGGCGACCGGCTCGTTCGCCAGGAAAAGAGCTGCGAGCAGCTTTCCGCCGTCGAAAAAGGCGAGGCGCAGATCGCCGGACTGATGGTCGGCATAACCGAGCGGCTCGATCTCGGCCGGAATGCCGAATGCTCCCCGGCACCACGCCACCCAGTCCTCGACCGGGTCCGCGAACGCGAGTTCGATCCGCCAGCCGCCATCGGCCTTGGCGAGCGCCCAGTAATCCGCCTGTGGGTTCAGGGGTTTCGAGGCGGAAACGGCAAAGCCGTAGAGGCAAGCGGCGAACGGTCGGGCGGCGATCGCTATGTTCTTCGACGCCGGTTGGCCGGAAAACGGGTCGGTGACGGGTGCGACCAGTGCATCGATGCGCGCCTTTGCGGCGAACTGGTCGTTCCAGTGCATCGGCACGAAGACGTTTCCACGGGCCTGGCGTTCGGTGACCAGCGCCCGGACGATTGCCTTGCCGTGGGGGCTTTCGAGTTCGACCAGGCCGGCGCCGCGAATGCCGAGTTCCATCGCATCGCGCGGATGGAGTTCCGCAAAGGGCTCGGCGATATGGCCGGAAAGCCGGGCACTTTTCGCCGTCCGCGTCATTGTGTGCCAATGGTCGCGGATGCGGCCAGTGTTCAGCGTCAGCGGGTATTCTTCGTTCGTGCGGTCGGTCGCTGGAGCTTGGACGGCGACGAAACGTGCCTTGCGATCGGGGTGGTAGAAGCCGCCATCGGCGAAGAAGCGCTTGTCGCTACCCCCCTCTGTCCTGCCGGACATCTCCCCCTCAAGGGGGGAGATCGGCTGGGCGCCAACTCTTTGTCCAAAACCATCCGTCGAGCAGGCCGTCTCGTTTCTTTGGAAGCGACGATCCTGCCGCTTGTGATCTCCCCCCTTGAGGGGGAGATGGCCGGCAGGCCAGAGGGGGGTATCTTCCAGCGGAGCAGGCCATTGGAACGGCGTCAGTGCATCGTATCCCTCTTTGCCGATTTCGACACACGCTCCGATATCGAAATCCCGGCTGCCCTCGTTCTCGAAGGCCGAAAGTGCTGCATGCTCGGCGAAAATCTCAGCCGCAGACCGATAATCGAAGCCGTCAAAACCCATGCGCCGGCCGACCTCCGCCATCTGCCACCAATCGGCTTTGGCTTCACCGGGTGCGGACAGAAACCAGCGCTGGCGGGAGATGCGACGTTCCGAATTGGTGACGGTACCGTCCTTCTCGCCCCAGCCGACCGAGGGCAGCAGGACATGCGCGTGGCGGGCCGTATCGGTGTCCCGGAGAATGTCGGAGACCACCACGAAAGGACAGGCCTTGATGGCAGCCTCGACCGCATCGGCATCCGGCATCGACACCACCGGATTGGTGGCCATGATCCACAGCGCCTTGATCCGCCCATCGGCAACCGCGCGGAACATATCGACGGCCTTCAGGCCCGGCTTTTCGGCGATCCGCGGCGAGGCCCAGAAACGCTGCACGCGGTCGCGATCGTCCGCGCTTTCGATCGCCATATGGGCGGCGAGCATGTTGGCGAGACCGCCGACCTCGCGGCCGCCCATGGCGTTCGGCTGGCCGGTCAGCGAAAAGGGACCGGTGCCCGGCTGGCCGATGCGGCCGGTCGCCAGATGGCAGTTGATGATGGCATTGACCTTGTCCGTACCCGACGCCGATTGGTTGACGCCCTGGCTGTAGCAGGTGACGACCTTCTCCGTCGTCTCGAACAGGTGAAAGAACTCGCGAAGCTGCATCGCCGGCAGGCCCGTCCGCTCCATCAGTTCTGTAAAGGAAAGCGCGGAAGCGGCGGCAAAGGCTTCGCCAAACCCTTGCGTATGCGCGGCGATATAGTTCTGGTCGATTGCCGGGCTTTGCGCGAGGTGGGCGAGCAGGCCCATGAACAGCGCCACGTCGCCATCCGGCCGAATGCCCAGATGCAGGTCGGCGATATCGCAGGTCATCGTCCGGCGCGGATCGATGACGACGATCTTCATGCCCGGCCGCGCGGTCTTGGCTGCTGCGAGCCGCTGATAGATCACCGGGTGACACCAGGCGAGGTTGGAGCCGGTGAGGATGACCAGATCGGCGAGTTCGATATCCTCGTAGGTGCCGGGAACGGTATCGGATCCGAAAGCGCGGCGGTGGCCGGCGACGGACGAAGACATGCAAAGCCTGGAATTGGTGTCGATATTTGCCGAGCCGATAAAGCCCTTCATCAGCTTGTTGGCGACATAATAGTCTTCGGTCAGCAATTGGCCGGAAACGTAGAAGGCAACCGAATCCGGTCCGTGTTCGGCGATGGTTTTCGAGAATTTTTCGGCGACGAGATCGAGCGCCTCGTTCCAATCCGCCTGCCGGCCAAGGATTTCGGGGACGAGGACACGCCCATCGAGATCGATGGTTTCAGCCAGTGCCGATCCCTTGGAACAGAGCCGGCCGAAATTGGCCGGATGCTCGGGATCGCCTTTGACCGTCACAGCGCCGGAGTCCGCCACTGTGGCGATGACGCCGCAGCCGACGCCGCAATAGGGGCAGGTCGTCCTGGTGGTGTTTCCACCCGCCTGCATTTCCGTTTCCAGAAGACCCGCCCCCATCGGTTCACTCCGCCGGAACGCCGGCAGGATTGCCGATATGGCTGGCCGGAACGCTCTGTTTGCCCTTCTTGCGGCCATGGGTCGAATAGAGGGTGAGGCCGACGAAGGTGAGGCCGCCGACAAGATTGCCGATGACGGTCGGGATTTCGTTCCAGATCAGGTAATCCATGATCGAGAACTTGCCGCCCAGCAGCAGGCCGGAGGGGAACAGGAACATGTTCACGATGGAATGTTCGAAGCCCATGTAGAAGAACAGCATGATCGGCATCCACATGCCGATGACCTTGCCGGACACGGAGGTCGACATCATCGCGGCGACGACGCCGGTCGAAACCATCCAGTTGCAGAGAACGCCGCGGACGAAGAGCGTCAGCATGCCCGCCGCGCCGTGTGCCGCATAACCGAGCGTGCGGCCTTCGCCGATATGACCGATCCTCTGGCCGACTTCGTTTGGTGCCTCGCTGAAGCCGAAGGTGAAGATGATCGCCATCATCACCGCAACAAGGAAGGCGCCGGCGAAATTGCCGACGAAGACGAGCGTCCAGTTGCGCATCACGCCGCCGGCGGTCACACCCGGCCGCTTGTCGATCAGGGCGAGCGGTGTAAGCGTGAAGACGCCCGTCAGGAGATCGAAGCCCATGAGGTAGAGAAGGCAGAAGCCGACCGGGAAGAGGATGCCGCCGGCGAGAGCGTTGCCGGTCTGCACCGTGATGGTGACGGCGAAGGCTGCGGAAAGCGCAAGAATGGCGCCCGCCATGAAAGCCCGGATCAGGGTGTCGCGCGTGGACATCAAGATCTTTGCCTCGCCAGCATCGATCATCTTCGTCACGAATTCAGTGGGATGCACATAGGACATTTTTTTCTTGTCTCCCTAGAGTAGATCGTTGGTAAGGGCCGCGCCGATTATTCGGCCGCGGCCAACTGTTCTTCGAGTGCCATGAAGATGTCTTCGCCGCGCAGTTCGAGCCGGATGGTCCGGACCGAGCCTTCGTCGGCGCCGAGCGCCTTGCCGGTTTCGAGCGAAATCACCCAGTTGTGCAGCGGACACGTCACCGAGGTGCCGTGCACGATGCCCTGGCTGAGCGGTCCACCCTTGTGAGGGCAGTGATCTTCGATGGCGAAGACCTGGTTTTCGGCGGTGCGGAACACGCCGATCTTGCCTTGGGGCGTTTTCACGCAGCGCGCGCCGCGGAGCGGAATGTCGGTCAGCTTGCCGATCGCGATCCAGTTCATGCTCATCTCCTCACTCGGCTGCATGCGGGTAGCCGACCGTCGCCATCGGCCGGAACTCGTGTTTGTCCTTGCCGGAGACACGCTCCGACCACGGGTCGACCTGGGCGAACTTCTGGGAGAAGACGAAACGCTCGTAATAGGCCTCGCGCTTCTCCGTATCGGTCATGATCTGCCGGCGGATTTCGTCGAGGCCGATGCGCTTCGCCCATTTGTAGATGCGCTCGAGATAACGACCCTGTTCGCGGTACATCTGCGTGAGTGCGACGATGTATTCGAGCGCTTCGTCCTCGGTCTTCACCAGGCCGAGCACTTCGGTACCCTTGATGTCGAGGCCCGCGGCGCCGGCGAAATGGATCTCGAAGCCCGAGTCCACGCAGATGACGCCGATGTCCTTGCAGGTTGCTTCCGCACAGTTGCGCGGACACCCCGAGACGGCCATCTTCAACTTGGCCGGTGTCCAGGAGCCCCACATGAATTTCTCGATGCGGATGCCGAGGCCGGTGGAATCCTGCGTTCCGAAGCGGCACCAATCGGAGCCGACGCAGGTCTTTACCGTGCGTAGGCCCTTGGCATAGGCCTGGCCGGAGATGAAGCCGGCCTTGCCGAGATCGGCCCAGACGGCAGGTAGGTCTTCCTTCTCGATGCCGAGAAGGTCGATGCGCTGGCCGCCGGTGACCTTCACCATCGGGATCTCGAACTTGTCGACGACGTCGGCGATCGCCCTCAATTCCTGCGAATTGGTGACGCCGCCCCACATCCGCGGCACGACGGAATAGGTACCGTCCTTCTGAATGTTGGCGTGGACGCGTTCGTTGATGTAGCGCGACTGGTAATCGTCGGCATATTCATCCGGCCAGTCGCAGACGAGGTAGTAGTTGAGCGCCGGGCGGCATTTGGCGCAGCCGCAGGATGTCTTCCATTCCAGTTCCTGCATGACCGCCGGGATGGTCTTCAGGCCCTTCGCCTTGATCAGGCGGCGCACGTCGTCATGGCCGAGTTCGGTGCAGGTGCACATCGGCTGCACGGCCTTCGGATTGTAGGCATCGCCAAGCGTGATCGCCATCAGCTGTTCGACGAGGCCGGTGCAGGTGCCGCAGGAGGCGGAGGCCTTGGTGTGGGCACGCACGTCGTCGAGCGATGTCAGGCCCTTCGCGGTGATCGTCGAGGTGATCTTGCCCTTGCAGACGCCGTTGCAGCCGCAGATTTCTGCATCATCCGGCAAGGCTGCAACGGCCGCCATAGGGTCCAGCGGGGACCCTCCCTGGTAGGCCTGGCCGAAGATCAGCGTGTCGCGCATCTCCGTAATATCGGTCGCCTTCTTCTTCAGGTCGTTGAACCAGGCGCCATCGGAGGTCTCGCCGTAAAGGACCGTGCCGATAATGCGGTTGTCCTTCAGAACGAGGCGCTTGTAGATGCCGGCGGTGGCATCGCGCAGCACGATTTCCTGGCGGTCGTCGCCATCGGCGAAGTCGCCGAGCGAATAGAGGTCGATGCCGGTGACCTTGAGCTTTGTCGGCGTGTCGGAATGCACGAAGGCCGGCTTGGTGTCGCCTGCCAGATGCGACGCCGCGATGCGGGCCATTTCGTAGAGCGGTGCGACGAGGCCGTAGACCATGCCGCCCACTTCGGCGCATTCGCCGATGGAATAGATGTCGCCGTCAGACGTCTGCATTCCCGCATCAACGACGATGCCGCGATTGACCGCGAGGCCTGCTTCCTTGGCGAGGCCGGCGCTCGGACGGATGCCGACGGCCATGACCACCAGCGTCGCCGGAATGATCGTGCCGTTATCGAGTTCGACGCCCTCGACCTTGCCATTGCCGATGATCTGTTTGGTATTGGCCTTGCAGATCACCTTGATGCCGCGTTCTTCGACGGCCTTCTGCAGCAGGTAACCGGCGGCCGGATCGAGCTGGCGCTCCATCAGCGTCGGCATCACGTGCAGCACGGTCACGTCCATCCCGCGCTGGGCGAGGCCGGCGGCTGCTTCGAGGCCGAGCAGGCCACCGCCGATGACGATCGCCTTTTCGCGAGACTGGGCGGCGAGAAGCATGGCCTGGACATCGTCGAGGTCGCGATAGGTGATGACGCCCGGCAGGTCCTTGCCCGGTACGGGGATGATGAACGGCACAGAGCCGGTGGCGATCACCAGCTTGTCGTAGCTTTCGGTGACGCCGTGATCGGAGGTAACGGTCTTCGCCGCCCGGTCGATCGCGACGATCTTGTGGCCCTTGTAGAGCGTGATGCCGTGGTCGATGTACCAGCCGTCGCCATGGATGACGATCTGCTCGAAGCTCTTTTCGCCGGAAAGCACCGGCGAAAGCATGATGCGGTCGTAGTTGACGCGCGGCTCAGCGTTGAAGATCGTGACTTCGTAGCGGCCGGGCGCCTGTTCGAAGAGATGCTCCAGCATGCGTCCCGGCGCCATGCCATTGCCGATGATGATGAGTTTTTCTGTCATGGTTCTTACTCCGCGGCTTCGACGAAGCGGTGGCGTTCGTAGAGGAATTTCAGGACTGCCTCGCGGCACTTGAGATATGTGCGGTCGGAAGCAAGCTCGATGCGGTTGCGCGGGCGTGCGATCGGCACGTCGAGCACTTCGCCGATATGGGCGGCGGGACCGTTGGTCATCATCACGATGCGGTCGGAAAGCAGTACCGCTTCATCGACATCGTGGGTGATCATCACCATGGTGTTGCCGAGACGGCTGTGGATCTCCATGACCGCGTCCTGCAGATGGGCACGCGTCAGGGCGTCGAGGGCGCCGAAGGGTTCGTCGAGCAGCAGGATCTTCGGTTCCATGGACAGGGCCCGGGCAATGCCGACGCGCTGCTTCATGCCGCCGGATATTTCCGCCGGGCGCTTGTCCTTGGCGTGAGCCATCTGCACGAGGTCCAAGTTTTCCATGACCCAGTCATGCCGCTGCGCCTTGGTCTTGGTGCGGCCGAAGACTTTCGAGACGGCCAGGTTGACGTTTTCGTAGACCGTCAGCCAGGGCAGCAGCGAGTGGTTCTGGAAAACGACGGCGCGTTCCGGACCCGGTGCGTTGACCTCACGATTTTCGAGCAGCACAGCGCCCGCCGAGACGGGCGTCAGCCCGGCAATGAGGTTGAGCAGCGTGGACTTGCCGCAGCCGGAATGGCCGATGATCGAGACGAATTCCCCCTTGGAGATCGTCAGGTTGATGTCCTTCAGAACCTCGGCGCGATTGCCGCCGCGGTCGAAATGCTTGTCGATATGATCGAGCTTCAGGTAGGCGTTCATGGTCCGCTCCTCAGTTTGCCGAAGCGCCGCGGGTGATGATCTTGCCGAGCGCGGAAACCAACTTGTCGAGGGCGAAGCCGACAATGCCGATATAAGCGAGCGCGACGATGATGTCGGGCAGGCGCGACGAGTTCCACGCATCCCAGATGAAGAAGCCGATGCCGACGCCGCCGGTGAGCATCTCGGCTGCGACGATGGCGAGCCAGGAGAGGCCGACGCCGATCCTGAGGCCCGTGAAGATGTACGGGGCGGCCGACGGCAGCATGATCTTGAAGAAGAATTCGATCTGGTTCAGCCGCAGCACCTGCGCGACATTGCGATAGTCCTGCGGGATGTTGCGCACCCCGACGGCGGTGTTGATGATCACCGGCCAGATCGAGGTGATGAAGATCACGAAGATCGCGGAGGGGCTCGAATCCTGGAAGGCGGCGAGCGACAGCGGCAGCCAGGCGAGCGGCGGCACGGTGCGCAGCACCTGGAAGATCGGGTCGAGGCCGCGCATCGCCCAGATCGATTGTCCGATGATCGCACCGACGATGACGCCGGTCACGGCGGCGAGGCCAAACCCGTAGGCGACGCGCTGCAGCGAGACCAGTACCCGCCAGCCGAGCCCGATATCCTGCGAACCGTGGACGAAGAACGGATAGGCGATCAGGTCATAGGCTTCCGTCCAGACCACATGCGGCGAGGGGAGCGAGGCATTCGGCGCCGAACAGAGGACTTGCCAGACGAGCAGGATCAGCGCCAGCACGATAACCGGCGGCACGACGTTGCGCAGCGTCGTCATGCCGATCTGCTTGAAATCGATCCTCGATACGGGCTTGCCGGAAAAGGGGACGATAGTTGCTGCCGGCTTTGCGGTAGCGACTGCGGAAACATTTTCTTTTTTTGCCAGGGCGGACATCTGCGCGCTCCTTAGAAAGGGAAAAGGCCGGCGCGTGCGTCCACGCGCCGGAGGTGGGGAAATCAGGACGCCGCCTTGATCGAAAGGCTGTCGAGATAGGCCGAGGGGTTTTCCGGATCGAAGACCTTGCCGTCGAAGAAGGTCTCCTTGCCGCGCGAAGAGGAGGCCGGGATGTCGGCTGCCGCGACCCCGAGATCCTTGGCGGCGGCGCGCCAGATGTCCTCGCGGTTCACCTGGTTGACCAGCGCCTTGATGTCGGTATTGGCAGGCAGGTAACCCCAGCGGATGTTCTCGGCCATGAACCAGCTATCGTGGCTCTTGAACGGGTAGGACGCGCCGTCCTTCCAGAACTTCATGTAGAGATCGGTGCCATTGGCGACACGGCCGTTGCCGTAGTTGATGTCGCCCTTCAGGCGACCGAGGACGTCCTTCGGCGGCACGTTGAACCACTGACGGCGCCCGAGGATTTCGGCCATCTCCACCTTGTTGTCCATGCTTTCGCACCATTGCTGGGCTTCCATCACAGCCATCAGCAGGGCCTTGGCGGCGTTCGGGTTCTTCTCGATCCAGTCGGCGCGTACGCCGAGCGCCTTTTCCGGATGGCCCTTCCAGAGTTCGCCGGTGGTGGCCGCCGTGAAGCCGATGCCCTGGTTGACGAGCTGTTCGTTCCAGGGTTCGCCGACACAGAAGACGTCCATGTTGCCGACCTTCATGTTCGCCACCATCTGCGGCGGCGGCACGACGATGGTCGAGACGTCCTTGTTGGGGTCGATGCCACCGGCGGCGAGCCAGTAGCGGAGCCAGAGGTCATGGGTGCCGCCCGGGAAGGTCATGGCGGCCTTGATCTCCTTGCCTTCGGCCTTCTTTTTCTCAAACGCCGCCTTCAGCTTGGAGGCGTCGAGCTGCACGCCGGTGTCGGCATATTCCTTGGCGGCCGAGATGCCCTGGCTGTCGAGGTTGAGGCGGGCAAGGATCGCCATCGGCACGGGCTTGTTGTTCTGGGTCACCTTGCCGGTGTGCATGAGGTAGGGCATCGGGGTCAGAATATGGGCTCCGTCGATGCCGTTCGAAGCGCCGCCGAGCACGAGGTTGTCGCGGGTCGCACCCCAGGAAGCCTGCTTGGCGACATCGACGTCCGGCAGGCCGTACTTTTCGAAAAGACCCTTTTCCTTGGCGATAATCAAAGGGGCGGCGTCGGTGAGCGCGATGTAGCCGAGCTTGATGCCCTTCACCTCGGGGCCGGCCCCGGCTGCGAAGGCGCCGGATGGGAATGCGGTCTTGACGGCGCCGATGAGGGCGGCGGTAGCTGTCGTCTTGATCAGGCTGCGACGGGTGATGCCGCTCATCAAAATCTTGGTCATGCGCAGGTTCCCTCTGCTGGTTCTTAGGAATTAGGCACAAAAAAACGCCGCTTGGAGATCGCGCCTGGGAACTGGGAGGAGTTCCGGGCAGCAAAAACCTTGCGACGTCGATGTCTTTGAAAGCGCTTATCACGCGCCTAACTGCTCCAGTCGCCATTGACCGGAGCAATTTCTAATAAGCAAAGGCCGTGCCAGTTTTCGAGCGGCCTGCTAGGTCGCTGAAAAACAACAAAATTTCGGTTCTGAAAGATTTGGCTTAAATTGTCGGCAGCTTATCGCGCTGCAATATTTTTGTGCGTTTGCCAAACTAAGGGCGCCAAATGCTGTGCAGCACTTGCCGGAATTTCAGACGTCCTGACGGTCAGAATGGGCAGGGAGAGAGCTTCGGACGGCGAAATCCCGGACGTAATCCATCATGTTCGAGGGGTCGAACACATGGCCGTCCATGAAGCGGTCACCGCTTCGGTCTCCTTCGATGCCGACGTCCGGTTCCGCTGGGCCGATGCCAAGGGCGGCGCGGTAGAGATCGGGGCGATAGGCAGCCGCCGCTGCCCGCAGGCCTTGTTCGCTGAATTCGATCTGACCCCAGCGGATCATCTGGCTGTAGAGCCACAGTGCATGGCTCGGCCGCGGATAGTTGGCAAATCCGCGGTGGAAGGTGAAATAGTCGGCAATGACGCGGCGGTTGCCCTTGGCATCAAGGCTGAATTCGCCGGACAATACGTGACGGATGATATCGACCGGCGCGGCGATGAAACGGGGGGCCGCAAGCACTTCGGCGAGCGCGTCGTGGTTTTCGGCCTTGTCGCACCAGCGGGCCGCGGCATCGAGCGCGACGATGAGACGGGAGACGGTTTCGGGATGGCTTTCCGCCCATTCCGGCCGCATGGCGATCACTTTTTCCGGTGCCGAGGGCCAGATATCGTGCTTGGCGGCGACAATCCGGCCGACCCCGCGTTCGGATGCGACCATGTTCCATGGCGCGCCGACACAGAAGCCGTCGATGGCGCCGGCTGCCAGTGCATCGGAGGTCATCGGCGGGGGCACGACGACGAGTTTCACATCCCTGTCCGGGTCTATTCCGCCAGCGGCGAGCCAGTAGCGGAATTCGTAATTATGGGAGGAGAAGGGATAGGTCACGCCGAACATCGGCAGTGCTTCGCCGCGTTCCCTCATCGTTTCGAGCACGCTGGCGAGCGCCTTTGCGTTCTCCAGGGCGCCTGCGGTTTCCGATATCCCGCCGACCTCGCGCATGCGCTCGAAAAGCCGCGTCGAAAGCGTGATCGCATTGCCGCCGCGGCCAAGCGAAAACGGCGTGATGGTGGGTGAGGGGTTGGAGCCGAGCCCCAGCATGGAGGCGACCGGCATCGGCGACAGCATGTGGGCAATGTCGAACTGGCGGAAGGCGAGGCGGTCGCGGACATTGGCCCAGGACACGTCCTTGACCAGATCGAGGGTCAGCCCCTCCTTTGCGGCAAAGCCGAATTCGGCGGCGGCGATCAGCACGGAAGCGTCGACCAGCGGGATGAACCCGGCGCGCAGGACCTTCGGCCCCTCGCCGTTCGAACGGGTAGGGGCGGAGAGGTTGCTTCCGGATCGGTCGGTATTCATCATCATGTTCACTCCGGCTTTCTCCCGGACATTTCGGTGCTCGGAACCATCACATCAACAGGCCCGCTGCCGTGACCACGCTTTGCGCGATCTCCGACATCTTTTTCTTTTCGTTCATCGCCGTCTGGCGTAGCAGCGCAAACGCGTCTTCTTCCGACAGGCCGCGCATCTTCATCAGAATGCCCTTGGCCCGCTCGATCACCTTGCGCTCCTCGAGCGCCGATTTCGCCTCGGCGAGCTCCCGCTGAAGCCGGCTGAAGGCGTTGAAGCGGCTGACCGCCATGTCGAGGATCGCCTTGACGCGCTCCTTCTTCAGCCCGTCGACCACATAGGCCGAGACGCCCGCATCCATCGCGGCCTCGATCAGGGCCGTATCGGAACGGTCGACGAACATGGCGATCGGGCGGCTGACGGTGCGGGTCAGCTGGAACAGATGCTCCATCATGTCGCGGTTGGGGTTCTCGATATCGATGACGATAACGTCCGGCTTCAACGTTTCGATGATGCGCGCGACGCCCTGGACCTCGTGGATGACGGTGACTTTGCTATGCCCAGCCTCCCGCAGCCCTTCCTCGATGATGGAAGCGCGGATGGCATTTTCATCGATGACCAGAATGGTGAGATCGGGTGCCGGCATTCTTATAGTGATGACGCAGTGCAACAATCTTGGCAAGGGTTACCGGCACTCCGACCGATTTCATGACATCATTCGCCGCTTGGAAAGAACCAGTTAACCTTTATTTTCTACTTCCTATGAGAATGTGCCCTTCCCGTATCTCGTCTGGTTGTCATGCAGTTCTCACGCAATAATCATCCTCAGAGTTCTGACCTTTCCAACGCCGAAGACGACGCTGTCGACCCGGCGCAGCCGGGTCTTCGCCGCCAGAATCTGGCTGATCTCAACCAGTCGGCGATCGAGCAGGCGCCATGGCAGGCGGCGTTCCGGCTGGCCCCGAACGTGCGGTTCACCCGCACGCCCGAAAGCGCTCTGGCCCGCAAGGCGAATGTCGGACAGGCTCCTGCGGAGCAGGCCGAAGCGCCGGTTGCCGAGCAGATCGAAATCATCCCGTCCGAAGCGTTCCTGACCCCGGCCGCGGATGATTCGCAGGTCGCCGGCGAGGCGCTCGCCGCCCCGATCGAACAGATCGCGGGCCTGCAGCAGCTTGCGGCGACGATGCGTTATCATGTGCCGGAAACGCCTACCGTCGTACAGCCCGAGCGGCTTGAGGAGGCAGCGCCAATCGCGGTGCCGCGCCAAGATATCGCGATCTCCGATTTCGCCTTCTGGGACGCCATGCCCTTCGAACTCGAGGGTCCGGTGGTTGTGGAAACCGGCGTTCAGCCGGCCGAACCGCCAATCGCGGTTGCCGTGGTGCAGCCGGGCGAACCGGTGACGGCGCTTTATCGTGAAGTACCGCGCAGAAGCGTGGCCAGAACCGTGGTCGTTGCGCCGTCTCCGAGACCGGAGCCAGTGAAGGCGCCGGAGCCCGTTGCACCTGTCCGGGTCGCTCCGCAGCGCGTGGTGAAGGCTAGGGCACCGGTGGTCGAACCGGCGCCTGCCCCTGTCGCACAGGTGCCGGCACCGGCACCCGCACCCGCCTTGGTCACGGCGGCCCCGATCGTCGCTCAACCCGAAATCCTCCGCCCGCGGACCGTCCGGCCGGCAGAGGCGGAATACGAATTCCCGCCGATCTCGCTGCTGCAGGAACCGCAGGGTGAGCGCGGCCAGGCGATGCAGCCGGATGCGCTACAACAGAGCGCCGGCCTGCTCGAAAGCATTCTCGAGGATTTCGGCATCCGCGGCGAGATTATCGATGTGCGGCCGGGCCCGGTCGTGACGCTTTATGAATTCGAGCCGGCGCCGGGCGTCAAATCCTCGCGGGTCATCGGCCTTGCGGACGATATCGCCCGTTCGATGTCGGCGCTCTCGGCCCGCGTCGCCGTGGTGCCCGGCCGCAACGTGATCGGCATCGAACTGCCGAACGCGACGCGCGAGACCGTGTATTTCCGCGAACTGATCGAGTGCGAGGACTATTGGGAGACCAAGCACCGGCTGGCTCTCTGCCTCGGCAAGACGATCGGCGGCGAACCGGTCATCGCCGAACTCGCAAAAATGCCGCATCTACTCGTCGCCGGCACCACCGGCTCGGGCAAATCGGTCGCCATCAATACGATGATCCTGTCGCTTCTCTACCGGCTTCGGCCGGAGGAATGCCGGCTGATCATGATCGATCCGAAGATGCTGGAGCTTTCCGTCTATGACGGTATTCCGCACCTGCTGACGCCGGTCGTGACCGATCCCAAGAAGGCCGTCCTGGCGCTGAAATGGGCGGTCCGCGAGATGGAGGATCGCTACAAGAAGATGTCGCGCCTCGGCGTGCGCAATATCGACGGCTACAATCAGCGCGCCGCGGGTGCCCGCGAAAAGGGCGAGGTCATCACCGTCAGCGTCCAGGCGGGCTTCGACCGGCAGACGGGCGAAATCCTCTACGAAGAGCAGGAGATGGATCTCTCGCCGATGCCTTATATCGTCGTCATCATCGACGAGATGGCCGACCTGATGATGGTCGCCGGCAAGGATATCGAAGGCGCCGTGCAGCGCCTGGCGCAGATGGCGCGTGCCGCCGGCATCCATGTGATCATGGCGACCCAGCGCCCGTCGGTCGACGTCATCACCGGCACGATCAAGGCCAACTTCCCGACCCGCATCTCCTTCCAGGTGACATCGAAGATCGACAGCCGTACCATTCTCGGCGAGCAGGGTGCGGAGCACCTGCTCGGCCAGGGCGACATGCTGCATATGGCCGGCGGCGGGCGGATTTCCCGCGTCCACGGCCCGTTCGTTTCGGACGCCGAAGTCGAACTGGTGGTCCGCCACCTGAAGACGCAAGGCCGGCCGGATTATCTCGGCACGGTCACCGAGGACGAAGACGACGAGGAAGACGAGGACGTGTCGGGCCAGGAAGCCGTGTTCGACAAGAGCGCGATGGGCGGAGACGACAGCGACGAACTTTACGACAAGGCCGTCAAGGTGGTCATGAAGGACCGCAAGTGCTCGACCTCCTATATCCAGCGCCGCCTCTCGGTCGGTTACAACCGCGCCGCCTCTCTGGTCGAACGTATGGAGCAGGAAGGCCTGGTCGGCCCCGCCAACCATGTCGGCAAACGCGAGATCATTGCCGGCGGACGTTCCGCCGCAGGCGAGGATTTTGGGGACTAAGGCGTGCCCCTCCGGCTCCTCATCCCTGTGCTTGTCACAGGGATCCAGCCAGCCCAAGTCTTTGGGCTGAGAGGAGTCTTCCACCGCGCCGACGCGCGGTTGCTGGATTCCTGTGACAAGCACAGGAATGAGGGTTGATGGGTGGAAAGTTCCGCCCAAATCGTCACGTTCTTACCGCTTCCGGCAGATGAAGGGCAGGAAACTGCTTGCGGTACCGACTTTCATCGACGCCTCCTTGGCCCAGGCTTCGACTCTGGCGTCCTCGGCACGGGCGGGACCGAAGCTCGCCAGAGTGAGGACAAGGATCAACAGAATTCTGGTCATGCGGCACCCGGATCGAGGGCTCCGGCGGATCACCGGCTGCGGATATAGTCGCTGAGCCGGTTGGCGGCATCCTCGACCTGCAGCGGATCGCGCAGGAAACAGGCGCGCATGAAGCCTTGTCCGCCTGGGCCGAAGGCGGTTCCCGGAGCAAGGCCGACACCGGTCTTGTCGACGATCCTGAAGGCTTCCTCGCGGCTGTCGGTGACGCCGTCGATCTTCAAGAAGGCATAGAGGGCGCCGGCGGGTTTTAGGGTTTCCACACGGTTGGTAGCGATCAGCGCGTCGCAGAGGATGTCGCGTGACTTTCGCGCCCGTTCGATATTGGTGCGGACGAAGTCGTCGCCCTGTTCGAGGGCGGCAATCGCGCCCTTCTGCATGAACTGAGCGACGCCCGAGGTCGAATACTGGATGAGGTTGGTCAGCGTCTGGCCGATTTCCGCCGGTGCGACCATCCAGCCGACGCGCCAGCCGGTCATGCACCAGTTCTTCGAGAAGGAATTGGCGAAGATGATCCGGTCTTCCGGCTCCATGACGTCCATGAAAGACGGCGCGCGGGCGCCTTCGAAATAATAGAGACCGTAGATCTCGTCGGCGACGATCCACAGGCCGTGCTTGCGGGCGAGTTCGAGGACGGCCTTGAGATCGTCATGGGTCGCGGTCCAGCCGGTCGGGTTGGAGGGCGAGTTGATGAAGAGCGCGCTGGTCTTCGGGGTGATCGCCGCCTTCAGCCGGTCGATGTCGAGCACCCAGCGGCCGTCGGTAAAGCCGAGCTCGACGGTAACCGGCTTGGCTTCCGAAACGCCGATGGCATTGACGACGTTCGGCCAGGCGGGAGAGAGATAAACGATCTCGTCACCGGCGGAGGCGACGGTCTGGATGGCGAGCACGATCGACTGCATGCCGGAGCCGGTGACGTAGATATTGTCGACCGACAGATCCCGCCCGTAGTGCCGCTGGTAATAACGGACGATCGACTCTCGGAGCGCCGGGATGCCTTGGGTCCAGGTGTAGAAGGTCTCGCCGGCAAGCAGCGCCTCGCTGGCGACGCGGGTGATGAAATCGGGTGTCGGCAGGTCGCCTTCGCCGATCCAGAGCGGCATCAGGTTTTCGCGGCCTCGGGCATAGGTGACGATCTCGCCAATGCCGCTGCGGGGCGCTGCCGCGGCGCGGGCGCTGATCTCCGGTCTGATGATTGTCATGGATTGCCCTGTCGGTCCTGGCTGGTTTGTCGCAAAACTGACTTGGCCCAACCGCGCCCGCGGGTCAATATTTTCCGCGGCGGATTTTGGTCTTTACTGGCTGGTGGTGCTCGCGAAACGGCCGAAAGTGCCGCGGGAGAAACACAGCGGATCGCCCTCGCGGTGGGCTGCGCGCAGCACACGACCGAGGATCAGCGTGTGATCGCCGGCGTCGTGCATCGAGGAGAGCTCGCATTCGAAGCGAGCGAGCGTGCCGGGTATGACCGGCACGCCTTCGTTGTTGTGGTTCCAGAACAGCTCTTCGAACCCCAGGCCGCCGCGCGTGAACCGGGCACTCAACAGGTCCTGGTCGGCGCTCAGCACATGGATGGCGAAGTGGCCTGCTGCCGTGAAGGCGGCATGGCGTGACGAGCTCTTGGCCGGCGACCAGAGGACCAGCGGCGGATCGAGCGACACCGAGGTGAAGCTGTTGACCGTCATGCCGATCGGGCCATCCGGAGTTGTTGCCGTCACCACAGTCACACCGGTCGTGAACGCGCCGAGCGCATTGCGATAATGCCGCGCGGTCGATGCATCCGGAACGAAGATCTGTTCGCTGGTTATGCTTGCGGTGTCGGCAGTGATCATCATGGCACCTGCTTTCCGATTGCGGCCGTGTAGAGTTCGAACCAGGTCTGGCGATCGATCGTCACCTTGGCGGCGTCCGCGCTCGTGGCGATACGGGCGATATTGTTGGTGCCGATGATCGGAAGAATGTTTGCCGGGTGGTGCAGCAGCCAGGCCAGCGCCACAGCCGACGCGTTGACGCCTTGTTCTTCCGCTACCCGTTCAAGCACGGCCATCAGAGGCTGGTGTTCTGGTTGGAAGATGCCGCCGCGGGCGAGCGGTGACCAGGCCATCGGCGCGATGTTGCGCTCCTGCAGATAGGCGAGATCGCCATTGGTGAATGCCTCGGAGGCGAGGAGGCTGATCTCGATCTGGTTGGTGACGAGTTCGGCCTCCATGGAGGATTGCAGCAGCGAGAAATCCCAGGGGCGGAAGTTCGAGACGCCGACGGCGCCAACCTTGCCGGATGCGACCAGGGCATCGAGCGCCGGGCCGGTTTCGTCCGGATCCATCAACGGATCGGGCCTGTGGATCAGCAGCAGATCGATACGGTCCGTCGCCATGTCGCGCAGCGAGGCCTCGACCGACGCAGTGATGTGGGCCGCACTGGTATCGTAGTGCTTGCCGCGGACAGCGGAATGGCGGCCGGCCGGCGCGACGATGCCGCATTTGGTGACGATCTCGATTTTGTCACGTAGCGAAGGCGAGGCCTTCAGCGCCCCCCCGAAAATCGCTTCCGCCGTATAGCCGCCATAGATGTCGGCCTGGTCCATGGTGGTGATGCCCTGCGCCAGGCAGGCTTCGATCTTCGCCTGGACATGTTTCGGCGAGGTATCGGCATCGTCGCCGATCCGCCACATGCCGTAAACGAGGCGGCTGAGCTGGAGATCGGGCGAAAGTTGAATGCGATCTAGGTGATGAGGGGCCATCAGTGTCGTCTCCCGTTGCCGAGCGGCGTTGCGGGTGTCTCGGCCGGCACGCGGCCATAGGCATGCGGCAGCGAACAGGTCTTGAGCTCGGGCAGCACCTTCTGGCCGAAATGTTCCGCTTCGTCGAGATGCGGGTAGCCCGAAAAGATGAAGGCCCGGATCCCCATCTTCTTGTAGGCTTCGATTTCCGAAAGCACTTGGTCGGCGGAGCCGACAAGTGCCGCGCCGCAGCCGGAGCGAGCCCGGCCGATGCCGGTCCAGAGGTGAGGTTCGACATAGCCGAACTTGTCGGCGAGTTCGCGGGCCTTCGCCTGGTGCGAGACGCCGAGCGAGGTGCTGTCATGGGCGCGGCTGCGGATCAGCCGGCCATATTCGTCGTCCAGTTTCGAGACCAGATGCTCCGCATATTCACGGGCCTCTTTCTCTGTGTCGCGGACGATCATGTGGACACGCAGGCCGTAATCGAGCGTCCGGCCATGGGCGGCGGCGCGGGCATGGACCGCCTTCATGCGCTCGGCCAGCTGGTCCCGGGTTTCCGGCCACATCAGGTAGACGTCGCATTGGGCGCCGCAGAGCTCCAGCGCATCCGGCGAATAACCGCCGAAATAGAGAAGCGGGCCGCCGTTCTGCTGGTAGGGCCTCGCCGGTTCGGTGGTGACGCCCTTGAAATTGTAGACCTCGCCCTCGTGGTCGATCGTGTCGCGGGTCCAGGCCTGGCGGAGAATCTGCACGACCTCGTGGCTGCGGCGATAACGGAAGGCGCTGTCGGCGACTTCGCCGGGGAAATCGGAGCTGATGACGTTGAGTGTCAGCCGGCCCTTCAGCATGTGGTCGAGCGTGGCGACCGTGCGGGCGAGCATGATCGGCTGCATTTCGCCACAGCGGATCGCGGCCAGGAGATTGATCCTGTTCGTAATTTGCGAGGCGGCTGCGGCGAAGCTCAGCGTGTCCTGGCCGACCTGATAGGACGAGGGGCAGAGAATGTTGCGGAAGCCGAGCGTCTCGGCGCGCCTGACGATGTCGGAGCAATGCTCCCAGCTAGACTTCAACGCGTCATCCGGGACGCCGAGATAGGCGTAGTCGTCCGAGCACAGGGCGGCGAACCAGGATACCTCGGCGGCATCGAGATCCGGGGATGTTATGGGCACGACGGTCATCAAAATTCTCCTCGACTCCTGGGACTTGAATATCATCCGCGTTCGTGTAAATCAATAGTGTATCAATTTGAGTGGGTCATTCCCTGGGGAGGGGGAAACGGCTTATGGACAGTTATCCCGGCAGTCTGCCGATCTATCTGCAAATCGCCGAACTGCTGGTTCGCGACATCGCGGCCGGCCGTCTGGTCGACGGCGAGAAGCTGGCGCCGGAGCGCGACATGGCGGTGCAGCTCGGCATTGCGGTCGGCACGCTGCGCAAGGCGCTGGCGGAACTGCAGAACCGCGGGCTGCTGGAACGGGTGCAGGGGTCTGGCAATTACGTCCGGGCGATCAGCGATCCGAAGAGCGTTTATGCGATGTTCCGGCTGGAGCTGATCCAGGGCGGCGGCCTGCCGACCGCGGAATTGCTCGACGTGATGCGGCTCGACAAACCCAAGGACCTGCCGAGGTTCGGTTTTTCGCCGGAAGGGCATCGCATCCGCCGCATCCGTCGGCTGTCGGGCAAGGTCGCGGCGATCGAGGAGATCTGGCTCGACGGCTCCTATGTGGCCGCGATCACGCCGGAAGACCTGTCGGAATCGCTTTATCTCTACTACCGCACGCGGCTCGGTCTCTGGATCGTCCGGGCGGAAGACAAGATCGACCTCGACACCGTGCCCGACTGGGCGCCGCCGGCCTTCGGCCAGAAGCCGGGCGCGCCAATCCCCCATGTGCTGCGCATGAGCCAGGCGCAGGACGGCGCCCTGGCCGAGGTTTCCCGCACATGGTTCGACCATTCCGTGGCGCGATACGTATCGCGGCTGCGGTAGAAACAATCGAGTACCGACAAGATGAAATTCGAGACGACACAAGACGGTTTTTCCATCTCGCTGAACGGCCGCAGCATCCTGCGGCACAGCGCTGCCTCGCCCTGCATATTTGTCGGCCAGGGGCAGGAGCGGATGGACATGTACCGCGGCAATTTCGAGGTCGAGGATTACATCGTCGAGCGCAGCGCTCTGCGCCATGCGGAGGTTGCCGGCAATGTGGTCAGCCTGTCGGAGGCGGAGGGCCGGGCGCCGCGGCTGGAGCTGACGATCTCCGAAACCGCCGTGCATTTCCGCTCATTGGACGAGACGATCAACCGCTTCTGGATACGCGTCCATGCGGACAATGACGAGCATGTCTGGGGCGGCGGCGAGCAGATGTCCTATTTCGACATGCGGGGCCGCCGCTTTCCGCTCTGGACCTCGGAGCCCGGCGTCGGCCGCGACAAGACGAGCGAGATCACCTTCAAGTCCGACCTGAAGGACAAGGCAGGCGGCGACTATTACAACACAAACTACCCGCAGCCGACCTACATTTCCTCGGCGCGTTATGCCCTGCATGTGGAGACAACCGCCTATTCCGTCTTCGATTTCCGCCGCAAGACGTTTCACGAGATCGAAGCCTGGGCCGTGCCGGAGCGGATCGAGCTGTTTGCCGCACCGAATTTCGTCGAACTGGTCGAGGCCCTGTCGCTGCGGTTCGGGCGGCAGCCGGAACTGCCGGACTGGGTCTACAAGGGCGCGATCATCGGTCTCAAGGACGGCGTCAATTCCTTCGCGCGGCTGGAAAAGATGCGCAATGCCGGCGTGCAGGTCTCCGGCCTCTGGTGCGAGGATTGGGTCGGCCTTCGCCAGACCTCGTTCGGATCGCGCCTCTTCTGGGACTGGCAGGCGAATGACGAGCGTTATCCGGACCTGCGCCAGCGCATCGCCGAGCTGAACGGCGAGGGCATCCGCTTCCTCGGCTACGTCAATCCCTATCTCTGCGTCGACGGTTCGCTGTTTCCGGAAGCGGAAGCGGCGGGCTATTTCGCCAAGGACCAGCTTGGCCGCACGGCGATCGTCGATTTCGGCGAATTCGATTGCGGCGTCGTCGATTTCACCAACCGGCAAGCGGCCGATTGGTTTGCCGAGGAAGTCATCGGCCGCCGCATGCTCGATTTCGGACTGACCGGCTGGATGGCCGATTTCGGTGAATACCTGCCGATCGATGTGGAACTTGCGAACGGCATCGATGCCAAGCTGATGCACAATGCCTGGCCGACCCTCTGGGCCGAAGTCAACGCCAAGGCGATCGCCAGCCGCGGCAAGACGGGCGAGGCGCTGTTCTTCATGCGAGCCGGCTTTACCGGCGTGCAGAAACATTGCCCGCTGCTGTGGGGCGGCGACCAGTCGGTGGACTTCTCGCGCCATGACGGGCTGGTCACCGTGATGTGCGCCGCCCTCTCGTCTGGCCTGCTCGGGAACGCCTATCACCATTCCGATATCGGCGGTTATACAAGCCTGTTCGGCAATGTCCGCACGCCGGAACTGCTGATGCGCTGGGCCGAGATGGCGGCCTTCACACCGGTCATGCGCAGCCACGAGGGCAACCGTCCGCGTGACAATATCCAGATCGACCAGGACCCGGAAGTGCTGGAGCATTTCGCCCGGATGACGCGGATCTACGTGCATCTGGCGCCGTATTTGAAGACGCTGTCGGCGGAAGCGGCGGCCCGCGGCTTGCCGGTGCAGCGGCCGCTCTTCCTGCATCACGAGCATGATCCGAAGACCTATGCCATTCAGGATGCCTATCTTTACGGCCCGGAATTACTGGTGGCACCGGTCTGGCATGCGGCGCAGGATGTGCGCACCGTCTACCTGCCGGAAGGGGCGAGGTGGGTGCATGTGTGGAGCGGCGTCGAATATGCAGGCGGGGAAGAGGTGACGGTGGCCTCGCCGATCGGTAGCCCGCCGGTGTTTTATCGGGCGGATGCGGCTTTTGCTGAAATGTTTGCGGCGTTGAAGGGTATTTGAGGGTGCGGCATCTCTATCTCTCCCCTTGCGGGAGAGAAAGCGATTTCAACATCTTAGCTTCAGCTAAGTGTTGGAAATCGCAAGTGAGGGGATGTTTCTGGCAAGACAGACCCCCTCACCAACAAAATCTATGACTTAGCTGAAGCTAAGATCATGATTTTGTAACCTCTCCCGCTAAGGGAGAGGTAACCCGCGGCGGCGCCGCGAACTCGACTGGCGAAGAGTATGCCGCAGCACCCCCCTCTGTCCTGCCGGACATCTCCCCCACAAGGGGGGAGATTGGTGTGCCGCACCGTCGTCAATCCCGCCTCACCGTGCCGCCCAGTTGGCACCGCGGCGGAAGATCGTCTTCATTTGCGGCACGTCGAATTCCTTGGCCTGGTGGCCGAGCGAGGAATAGAAGACGCGGCCCTCTCCGTATTTCCGCTTCCAGACAACCGGCATGACGACGCCGTCGATCCAGTAGGCGTGGTCGCCGGTAAACGTCGTCGTCGCCAGCACCTCGTTAGAGGGGTCGACATGCATGTAATATTGCTCGGACGTGTAGGGGAAATCGGCGATCCCCTCCATCAGCGGATCATCCGGCTTCGTGATGTTGACCGTGTAGTCGATGATATTGCCGGGATGGGCGACCCACTGGCCGCCGATGATGAACTGGTAGTCGACCGACTCACGAAAGGCATCGCCCGCACCGCCGTGATAACCGGCAATGCCGACACCGCTCTGAACGGCTGCTGCGAGGTTCTTCACCTCTTCCTTCTCGATTTTCGACATGGTCATGATCGGCACGATGAGGCTCAGATCATGGATCGAAGGGTCGGCGAAGGCCTCGGTCGAATGCTCGAGATAGACCTTGAAACCGTCTTCCTCCAGCATGTCCTTGATGATCTCGGCGCATTCCTGCGGTTCGTGGCCGCTCCAGCCGCCCCATACGATGAGTGCTTCACGCATTTCAGTCTTCCTCCAGAATTATTTCGCCAGCTGGCCGTCAACAAGCGATTCCGACAGCGGAGCGGGCCGCTCCGTCGCCGTGGTGATCTTGACCGTGCGCCCTTCGGCGGAGGCCGTGTGAAAGGCTTCCATGACCTCCAGCACATGCAGCGCCAGATCGCCGTTCGCCCGGTGCGGGCGGTTGGAACGGATCGCGTGAGCCAGGTCCGCGACGCCGATCGAGCGGTAGTTGCCGTCCGCATAGGGCAACGTCGTGGGCTGGTCCTCGAATTGGCCGCCCTTCTTCAGATAACCGACAGGCCCCTCAAAACGGTTCGGGTCCGGCACGATCAGAGTGCCCTCGGTGCCGTAGACTTCGAGCGGCACATGCTTGTGGCCGGCGACGTCGAAGCTCATGCCGATCTGCACGACAGCGCCGTTGGCAAAGGCCATGACACCCGCCACATGGGTCGGAACATGCACCGGAATGCGCTCGCCGTTGCGCGGCTCGCTGGTGATGATGCGCTCCTTGCGGGGGGTGATCGCAAATCCCGCCACCTGCGACACCGGGCCGAGCAGGTTGACGAGATCGGTGATGTAATAGGGACCCATATCGAGCATCGGGCCGCCGCCGACCTCGTAATAGAAGGCGGGGTTCGGGTGCCAGCGCTCGTGGCCGGGGCACATGAAGGTGGCGGTGCCGCCGACCGGAATCCCGATGACGCCCCGGTCGATCAGTTCGCGGGCAGTCTGGTGGCCGCCGCCGAGGAAGGTGTCGGGGGCGGCACCGATGCGCAGGCCCTTGGCCTTTGCAGCCTCCGCCAATTTTTTCCCTTCCGCGAAATTAATCCCGAGAGGTTTTTCCGAATAGGTGTGCTTGCCCGCATCGAGCGCCTGCAACCCGACCGCGACATGCGCCTTGGGGATCGTCAGGTTGACGATGATCTCGATCTTCGGATCGGCGAGCAGTTCATCGACGGTACGGGCCTGGAGATTGAATTCGGAAGCCTTCGCCTCGGCCAGATCGCGGTTGAGATCGCCCAGCCCGCGGATATCGAGAATCGGAAAAGCGGATGTCATCGCCTTCAGATAGGCGCCCGAAATATTGCCGCATCCGATGATGCCGATACCGACTTTATCCATACTTTCCTCCCGATAAATGCTGATGTTTGGCGCGTCAGAGCGCCGGCCCCGTGGTGCTCCAGGGCGATTCGTAAAGTTCGTAAAGTGCGACGGCCGCCGCTCCCTGCGCCCAGAAATCGTCGGTCGAATCGTCGAAGACGAGCTCGCTGACACCCTTCAGAGACGGTGGAATGGCGAGCGCATAGGCATCGCGCAGGCTGTTCAGGAACGGCTCGCCGAGCGCCAGCGAGGAGCCGACGAGGATGACGCGCGGCGGCGCGAACAGCGTGACGATGTTGGCGATGGTCAGCCCGACGGCCTCGCCGGCGCGAACGGCCGCGCCGATCAGCCGGTCGTCGTCGGCCTGGATGAGTGCCTGGACATGGGTCATGCCGCGGCCGAGCCTTACTGCTTCGGCAAAACGCCCGTCCGCCTGCTGTTCGCCGAGGATGGCGCTCTCACCCGCCTGGCTCGAAAGCCGCACGATGCCCTGCGGACCGGTGCCGAGCACGAGATCGCCGAGATTGTGGCTGAGCCCGCCGGCACCGCGGAAAAGCCGGTTGCCATGCAGCACGCCGAGGCCGAGCGTCTGTTCGAGCGAGATCAGGACCATATCCTGCAGATCGCGAGCCTTGCCGAACCAGTGATGGCCGAGCGTGATGGCATGAGCGTCGCTCTCGATGATCGTCGGAGTCGACAGCCGCGCCGACATTTCCGAAGCAAAATCAATGTTGATCTCGCGAAAGATCGGGCTCGAGCGGATGTGTCCGGTGCGGTGTTCGATGACGCCCGGAAGTCCGAGGCAGACGCTGTCGACATCCTCCAGCGACAGGCCGGCATCGACGACGCAGCGGCGCACGCCATCTTCGACGAGATCGGCGATGACCGCGATCGGCTGGCGGTCGATACGGATCGGCAGGGTGAGCTGGGAGAGCACGTCGCCGCGGAAATTGGTGACGACGAAGACCATGCGGCTTGCGGCGATCTTGGCGCCGACGACGCGGGCGGCATCCGGATTGACCTCGAGCATGACGCGCGGCCGGCCGCGCACGGCCTCGTTGCGGATGTCGCCTTCGTGGCGGGTCAGGATCAGCCCGTCGTCGAGCAGCGAGGCGGTGATTGCCGAAACGGTGGTCGTCGAAAGTTCGGTGCGCTCGGAAATCTCCACGCGGGAGATAGGGCCCCGCCGCCGGATCGTGTCCAGCACGCTCAGACGATTCATCGCACGCATGAGTTCTGGATCGGCGGTTTTCATCTCTTCTGCGCACTCGTCGGCTTCTGCACCAAACCGCTATTTAATACGAGGTGCAAATTAAATTCGGTTTGTTCTAGATCTGAATTTATGCGGCATGCAATAGATAAAAGCAGCAAATGCCGCAATTTTTGCCAAAATCCGGCAATGTCGCGCATGGCTATTGACAGATGCGTTGGCCTTGCCGATTATTTAATTCGGATACAGGAATAAAGCTTTGGGAGGAGCACCTTCAATGTCCAACAGATACTACAGGATGCGTTTGATTTCAGCGACCGCTGTTGCCCTAGCGGGTGGCATGTTCACGGCCGGCGCTGCTGCAGCGGACAGCGTCATTCGCTGGATGCATGTTGAGCAGGTGCCGGGGAACGTCGCGGTCTGGAACCAGATCGCCAGGGATTTCGAGGCCAAGCGCCCGGGCGTCAAGGTCGAGATGCAGTTTCTGGAAAACCAGGCCTTCAAGGCGAAGCTGCCGACGCTTCTGCAATCGAAAGACGCGCCAAGCATCTTTTATACCTGGGGCGGCGGCGTCCTCAAGGCGCAGTCCGAGACCGGCACGTTGCGGCCGATCAATGCTGCGATCGACGCGAACGGAGGGGAATGGCGCAAGTCGATCAACGCCTCCGCCGTCGATGGCCTGACCTTCGATGGCAAGGTCTGGGCGTCGGCCGTCAGGACCGGCCTCGTTTCCTTCTATTACAACAAGGAAATGTTCAAGAAGGCTGGGGTCGATGCCTCGAAGATCGCGACCTGGGATGATTTCCTCGGTGCCGTCAAAACGCTGAAACAGGCCGGCGTCACGCCGATTGCCGGCGGCGGGCGGGACAAGTGGCCCCTGCATTTCTACTGGAGCTATCTCTCGATGCGCGAGGCGGGGCAAAAGGGCTTTGCCGACGCCAAGGCCGGCAAGAACGACGGCTTCGCCGGCAAGCCTTTCGTCAAGGCCGGCGAGCGCATGGCCGAGCTCGGCAAGCTTGAGCCGTTCCAGAATGGCTATCTGGGTGCGACCTGGAACGATGCGCTTGCCACGTTCGGCGATGGCCGTGCCGCGATCATCCTGAGTTTCGAGAATACGCCCTCGACCCAGGCGTCGAATTCGACCAGCCGCAAGGGCCTTGCGGACGACAATATCGGCCGCTTCCCGTTCCCCGTCGTCAGCGGAGGGGCCGGTGTGACCACCGACAGTTTCGGCGGTCTCAACGGATGGGCGGTCACCAAGAACGCACCGCCTGAAACGGAGGAATTCCTCCGCTACATGGCAAGCGCCGACGTGCAGAAGCTTCTCGCCAGAGATACGCAGATCATGCCCGTCGCCAAGGGTGCGAGCGAAGCGATCTCCAAGCCGCTGCTGAAGGAAGTTGCCGAAGCTCTTGCCAAGGAAACCTGGCACCAGAACTTCCTCGACCAGGACCTCGGTCCCAATGTCGGTGCGATCGTCAACGACATCAGCGTAGAAGTGGTCTCCGGCAGCATGAAACCGGCTGCCGCGGCGCAGCAGATCGAGGACGCCTATTCCCTCGAGCGAAAGTAAGCGCAGCGCCGGCGCTCCCGCTCCCCTAAGGTTCCAGCAACCCTGGGAGCGCCGGTTCCCGTCCTCGCCTGACGGCGTCTCGCAGCCCGAAAGGCTCGAAAATCGATGAGCGATATGCTGATGTCTGCCAATGCCGTCCCGTCCGGGAATACACTTGCGGTATCACGGCGCCGCAAGCGGTCCCTTGCCAACAGCAAGTGGCCGGTACTGATCCTGTTCCTGCCGCCGGCGCTTCTTCTGTTCACGGTGCTGGTCATTCTGCCCATGGGCGAGGCCGCATGGTATTCCTTCTACAACTGGAACGGCTATGGCAGTCCGACGCAATGGGTCGGCTGGCGCAACTACCAACTCATTTTCCGCAACAGCGCCTTCACCCAGGCTTTGATCAACAACGGTCTGATCGTGCTTGCCTCGCTTTGCGTGCAGGTTCCGCTGGCGCTCTGGCTGGCGACGATGATCTCCAGCCGGATCAAGGGCGCGCTGTTCTTCCGGCTGATCTTCTTCCTGCCCTACGTGCTCGCGGATGTCGCGGCCGGCATGATCTGGCGTTTCGTCTACGATGGGGATTTCGGTCTCGTTGCCGGTATCTCGCAGATGCTCGGCGTCGAGCCGCCGTTCTGGCTGGCCGATCGGGACCTGGCGATCTACGCGATATTGGGCGTCGTGGTCTGGAAGTATTTCGGCTTTCACATGATGCTCTTCATCGCCGGCCTGCAGGCAATCGACAAGAGCGTGCTGGAAGCGGCTGACATCGACGGTGCGACCGGTTTCCAGAAATTCCGGCTTGTGACGCTGCCGCTGCTCGGCTCCACCGTGCGTCTCTCCGTCTTCTTTGCAGTCGTGGGCTCGCTGCAGCTTTTCGACATGATCATGCCGCTGACCGGCGGGGGACCGTCGAACTCGACGCAGACGATGGTGACGTTCCTGTACAATTTCGGGGTGACCCGCATGCAGGTCGGGTTCGGCAGCGCCGTCGGCGTGGTGCTGTTCGTGATCTGCGTGACGCTCGCCTTCAGCTACAAGCGGGTGTTCATGCGCAATGACTGATATTTCGACAGCACAGCCCATCGATGCCGCCAGCGCGCCGACGTCCGGCCAGCGGATCCGCGCCGGCACGCAGGTCTATATGTACGTGTCGCTGATCATCGTGGCGGCAATCGTGGTGGTGCCGCTGATCAGCACCGCGCTCGGCGGCTTCAAGACCCTTGGCGAACTGCGCGGCAATCCCTTCGGCCTGCCGATGGAATGGCAGTGGTCGAACTACACGGATATCATCGTCAGCAAGCGCTACTGGCTGCAGATGAGCAATTCGCTGATCATCGCCCTGCTGACGGTGTTCCTGACGTTGACCTTCGGCGCCATGGCCGCCTTCTGCTTCGCGCATATCCGCTTTTTCGGCGCCGACTACCTGGTCAACTATTTCCTGATCGGGCTGATGTTCCCGGCCGCGACGGCCATCCTGCCGCTCTACATCCGCATCCGCGATCTGGGATTGATCGATACATACTGGGGCGTGGTGCTGCCGCAGGTGGCGTTCGGCATGGGCATGAGCATTATGCTGTTCCGCAACTACTTCCGCAATTTGCCGTCCGAACTCTTCGACGCGGCCTTCGTGGACGGCTGCGGCTACATGCGCTTCTTCTGGCACATCACGCTGCCGCTGTCGCGGCCGATCATCGCCACCGTCGGCATCATCTCCTTCGTCGGCAGCTGGAACAGTTATATCGTGCCGCTGATCATGCTGAATTCCGAGAGCCGTTATCCCTGGCCGCTCGGCATCATGATCTATCGGGGCGAATTCAGCACCGAATGGCAGTTGGTGCTCGCCTTCATCACACTCACCATCCTGCCAACCATCATCGCCTTCTTCCTGGCCCAGAAGCACATCATCGCCGGCCTGACCGCCGGTGCGGTGAAGTCCTGAGCCCCGACCCGGAGTAATTCGCATGGCATCCGTCGAACTCAGACAAGTCCGCAAGGCCTATGGGGCGCTCCCGGTCATCCATGGAGTGTCACTGGCGATCGAAGACGGCGAGTTCGTCGCGCTGGTTGGTCCGTCCGGCTGCGGAAAATCGACGCTGCTGCGGATGATTGCCGGGCTTGAGGAAATCACCGCCGGCGAGGTCATCATCGACAACGCGGTGGTCAACGAACTTACGCCGCGCGAGCGCAACATCGCCATGGTGTTCCAGTCCTATGCGCTTTATCCGCACATGACGGTCGCCGAGAACATGGGCTTCAACCTGCGCCTTTCCGGAACCCCGAAGCCGGTGATTGCCGAACGCGTCGCCGAAGCGGCGCGCATGCTGGACCTGATGCCGCTTCTCGACCGCAAGCCGGCGCAGCTTTCCGGCGGCCAGCGCCAGCGCGTCGCCATGGGCCGGGCGATCGTCCGCAACCCGGCCGTCTTCCTGTTCGACGAGCCGCTTTCCAACCTCGACGCGAAACTTCGCGTGCAGATGCGCTCGGAGATCAAGCAGCTGCATCAGAAGGTCGGGACGACCTCGATCTACGTCACCCATGACCAGATCGAGGCGATGACGCTCGCCGACCGGATCGTCGTCCTCAACCAGGGTAGGGTGGAACAGGAGGGCACGCCGATGGAGCTTTATCGCAAGCCGGCCAACCTCTTCGTCGCCGCCTTCATCGGTTCGCCGGCAATGAACCTTCTCGACGGTACTGTCGATGGCGATGGCGGCGAGGCTGCCGCGCGTCTCGGCGACGGCACCTCGATCCGCATCGCGCCGGAGCGCAAGGTGAAGCGCGGTCAGGCGATCAAGGTGGGCCTGCGTCCGGAACACCTAAGCCCCGGTGCGGGCGGAACGGCGCTTGCCGGCCAGACACTGCTGGTCGAGCCGACCGGCGCGCAGACCCACATCGT
The DNA here is from genome assembly GCF_002968675.1 of Neorhizobium sp. T25_13. NCBI lineage: Bacteria > Pseudomonadati > Pseudomonadota > Alphaproteobacteria > Hyphomicrobiales > Rhizobiaceae > Neorhizobium > Neorhizobium sp. T25_13. The sequence goes on along the minus strand of NZ_PVBI01000008.1, from coordinate 215,175 downwards.
CTTCGATCTCGCCGGCCATCCGGTGGTCGCGATCGTCGACGGCGAATATCCGGCCCGCTACGGCGCGCGGTTCGAAGCCAACATCCCGGCCGAACAGGTACATGTCTTCGACCGCGAAACCGGTGTGGCCCTCTAGCTCGGCATTGCCGCAACAGGCATCAGAAGCTTTCGAGCCTGATGTCGGCCGGCCGCGAGTGGGTGAGGATGTAGCGGCCGTTCGGCAGGTCGTTGCCGTCGAGTTTCCGCGCGATCTGCGCCTCGTCGAGCCCGTAATGCACCCAGCGCGCCTTGAGCCGCTCGCGCAGCACCTCTTCCGAAGGGCCGACGAAGATCGTGAAGTCGAACATCTCGGCGAGCCGCGACCACGGCGCTTCGTCGATCAGCAGGTAGTTGCCTTCCACCAGAACGATATGGGTGTCGGGGGAGATGGGGCGGGCCGAGGCGATGGCGATCTCGCGCGATCGATCGAAGACCGGCACCAGCACTTCCTCGTCTCCCTGCCGCACCGCTCTCAGGATATCAGCAAAACCGCGCACGTCGAAAGTCTGCGGCGCGCCCTTGCGGGACAACAGGCCGCGGGCCTCCAGGATACCGTTGTCCATATGGAAGCCGTCCATCGGTAGAACTTCGGCCAATTCCCCTCGCGCCAGCAGGGCTTCGTGCAGGGCGTCGGCGAGAGTGGATTTTCCGCCGCCCGGCGGGCCGGCGACCGCAACGATGAAACGTCGCCTGTCGCTCGCCCGCTCGATGACGGTGTTGGTGATGTCGTCCAGTGTCATTGCGCCGACGCCTTGCGTTTCATTTTATCGAAATGAACTTCTAGCGTCCCGCAATACGTTCAGGCAATCCACGAAGGCATGGATGCGGCGCGCGCGGATGAGGTCTTATCGAGCACTCTCCCTGGCCGCCTTCAGGGCGTCCCAAACCCTGTAAGGCGTCGCGGGCATATCGAAATCTTCGACGCCAGCCGAGCGAAGCGCATCCAGGACGGCGTTCATCAGCGTCGGCAGCGCCCCGGTCGTGCCGGCCTCACCGCCGCCCTTGACGCCGAGCACATTGGTGGGCGAGGGCGTCGGCAGGTCGAAGAAACGCGGCGTCGGCATGAAGTCGGCCCGCGGCATGAAATAATCCATGAAGCTGGCAGTCAGCATCTGGCCGCTGTCGCGGTCATAAACGATATGCTCGCCGAACACCTGGCCGGCGCCCTGGGCAAGGCCGCCATGCATCTGGCCTTCGAGAAGCGTGTGATTGATGACGTGCCCGGCATCATCGACGCCGATGTAGGAGGTGACTTTGGTCTCGCCGGTATTCGGGTCGATCTCCACTTCGGCCACATGCACGCCGCCGGGGAAATTTCGCTCCGGCTGGATCGAGGCGAGCGCATCCAGCGCGTTGCCATCCGGCGTGGCGTTGCGGGCAGCCAGTTCCAGAAGCGAGACCGACATGTTGGTTCCGGCCACCTTGTAGTGGCCGTCATCGAATTCGATGTCGGTTTCCGAGGCTTCCAGCGCCTCGGCGGCGAGCTTCAGGCCCTTTTTCACCACCTCGCGGGAGGTGATGGTCAGGGAGGCGCCGTGCGAAGCCATGGTCCGCGACCCCATCGTGCCGGCACCCTTGAGCTTGTGAGGCGCATGAACGCTGTTGGCGCGCAGGTTGATCAGGTTCTCGTCGATGCCGAGTTCCTTTGCAACCAGCCGCGGCAGCACCGTCTCGTGGCCCTGACCGGCGGATCCGGACAGCGTGTAGAGCGTCAGCGTGCCGTCCGCCTCGAAGCGGATCTCGGTTTCTTCCGGCATATGGCCGCCGCCGGACGGCTCGATGAAGACGCCCATGCCGATGCCGCGCAGATGGCCGCGTTCCTCGGAGGCTTTCCGGCGGGCTTCGAAACCTCTCCAATCGGAGATCGATACCACCTCTTCCAGCATCGCGACATAGCCGCCGCTGTCGTAGACCGTGGTCGGTGTCGTGTAGGGATAGGCGTCGTCTGGGATCAGGTTCTTCCGGCGGATTTCGATCCGGTCCATGCCGAGATCGGTTGCGGCCTGATCCACCAGCCGCTCGACGAAATAATTGATGTCCGGACGGCCCGCGCCGCGATAGGCGGCGATCGGCGAGGTATTGGTGAAGGCGAGGCGGTTGAGGCCGAATACCGCTGGGATGCGGTAACAGCCGGTGCCGGTCAGCATCGGGTTGAGCACATTGATCAGCGCGCCGGGCGGCGAATGATAAGCGCCGAGATCGCAAACGATATTCATCCGGATGGCGAGGAAGTCGCCGGTTTCGCTGAGAGCAAGCTCGCCGGCGAACCTGACAGCGCGGCCGTGATAATCGGCAAGGAAGCTTTCGGTGCGGCTGGCCGTCCAGCGCACCGGCCGACAGAGTTTCCTGGCTGCGAGCATGATCGCCGCATATTCCGGATAGGCCGCGCCACGGATGCCGAAGCTGCCGCCGACATCGCCCATGTGGTGCCGCACCTTTTCCGGCGGGTGGCCGGTGAAACGGGCAAGGCCATCGGCGAGGCCCGTGCCCTGGCTGGCGGAATAGACGTCGAAGACCTCCGTCTCGGCGTCGTATGCCGCCATGAAGGATTTGAGTTCGAGCGGGTTGGCGGCGACGCGTTGCGACTCGACCGTCAGCGTCGAGATATGCGCGGCCTTGGCGAAGGCTTCATCGGCCGTCGCCCTGTCGCCGAAACTGTGCAGGAAAACCAGGTTGCCCGGCACCTCGTCGAAAAGCTGCGGCGCGCCGTCTTCCAGCGCTGCCTCCGGATCGATGATAGCCGGCAGGTCCTCGTAATCGACCGCGATCAGCTCGACCGCATAGGCAGCCGCCTCGGCACTGTCGGCCACGACCATGGCAACCGGTTCGCCGACGAAACGGACGCGGTCGGTCGACAGCGCATAGCGGTGTGGTGCCTTGATCTTCATGCCATCGACGCCGGGGAAGGAGACCAGCGGGCCGGGGGCGATCAGGTTTGCTTCGAGCGCATCCCTGCCCGTCAGCACGATATGGACGCCCGGTGCGGCGAGCGCGGCCTCGACATCGATCGAAACGATGCGCGCATGCGGCTGGTCGGCTCTCAAGAATGCGGCGTGGAGCTGGTTATCCAGCACCTTGTCTGCGGTATAGGCGCCTTGGCCGGTAACAAGTCTTATGTCTTCCCGGCGACCGGTGAAGACCTCGTGATCACTGCTCAAAACCACTCTCCCACGCCATGCAATTTTCTGCCGGAGATATCTCTACCGCCTCTGAGCAGCGAATGGAAAGCCGCCTCTGGCATACCTTTTTCTACTTCGTCACATCGATCACCACACGCCCGCGGATTTTCCCCGCAATAATATCCTCGGCGAGTTGCGGCAGGTTGGACATCGGCTCCGTCGTGGTGATTTCCGAAAGCTTGGCGGGATCGAGATCGCGGGCGAGCCGCGCCCATGCCGACAGCCGCTGTTCGCGGGTGGCGATGACGCTGTCGACCCCGATCAGCGTCACGGCGCGCAGGATATGCGGCAGCACGGTGCCCGGAAGGTCGGCGCCGCCGGCAAGGCCACAGGCGGCGATGGCACAGCCCCGCATTGTCTGGGAGAGCGCGTTGACGAGCGTCGTCGAACCGACGCTGTCGACGCCTCCGGTCCAGCGTTCCTTCTGCAGCGGACCGCCTTTTTCGGCAAGCACGGCGCGGTCGATGAAATTGGTGGCGCCGAGCGAGGCGAGATAGTCATGGGTTTCCGGACGGCCGGTGGACGCGGTGACATTGTAGCCGCGGGCTGCCAGGAGCGCGATTGCCACCGAGCCGACGCCGCCGGCTGCGCCGGTGACCAGCACTTCGCCCTCACCGGGCTTGATCGAACCCCATTTCTCCAGCGCATCGACACAGAGTGCCGCGGTATAACCTGCGGTGCCGATTGCCATCGCCTGTTCCATCGAAAAGGCATCGGGCAGGCGGATCAGCCATTCCGGCTTGACGCGCTGGTAGCGGCCGAAGGCGCCCCATTCGGTTTCGGAAAGGCCCCAGCCGTTCAGCACGACCTTGTCGCCGGCCTTCCATTCCGGCGAGCGAGATTCGACGACGGTGCCGGAGAGGTCGATGCCGCCGATCATCGGCATGCGCCTGGCGATCCGGCCCTTGCCTGATATCGCCAAGCCGTCCTTGTAGTTGAGCGTCGAATAGGCGATCTCGACCAGCACGTCATTGTCGGGCAGATCGGCGATCGAGATCTCCCTGAAGGCGCCTTTCGGCTTGCCGTCGATGGCGTCGATGACCATGGCGGTGAAGGTCTCGGTCATGTCTCTCTCCCGATATGGTGGCGATGTTGGTTTTTAAGCGGAGGCCTGTGTGGCGGCATCGCGCCTGGCGCGCGCGTCGAGCACGGCAGAATAACTTTCGCGCACATAGGCGAGCAGCCGGGCCAGCGCATCGGCGGCCTTGGCATCCTCGCGGCTGCGCACAGCATCGACGATTTCCTGGTGCAGCGAAGCGACGTGGTGGCGTTCGCGAACCCGGAAGACGATCATGTTGGTGATCGGAATGAAAGCCTCGATGACGGTGTACATCATCAGCTTCAACGGGCCGTTGCCGGTCGATTCCACCAGCGCTCTGTGGAAACGCACGTCCGAAGCGCAGAAATCCTCGTCGCTAACAGCCTCGTCGAGCTGCACCGCGATCTCCGCTTCCATCGCAGCGAGATCGGTCTCGCTGCGATTTGCGGCGGCCAGCCGGCAGCAGACGGCTTCCGTCTCCAGCCTGGCGGTGATGATCTCTTCGATGTCGAAGGCACCGATGCCGACCAGTAGGGTGGCGGCGCCCGTGATTGCCTTCGAAAGACCTTCCGGATCCGGCCGCTTGACGAAATTACCGCCGGTCGGGCCGCGTTTGGAATGGATGAGGTTCTGGGCGGCGAGGCGCTTCAGGGCCTCGCGCACCGTCGGGCGGGAAATTCCGAAGCTTCGGGCAAGTTCTTCCTCGGTCGGCAGGCGCTCATCGATCTTCAGCCGGCCGTCCATGATCGCGGAACGGATATTGTCCGATACCTGTCTCGCAATGCCCGTGCGGACGACCTCGTCGTATTTGAGGATCATGTCACCCTTCCCATGGTTCCTGCCATAGTGATGCCATGGTCGGGCTAAAAACGCTACTGCTTTTTAAATATAGGTTTGACAAATAGGGGAATGGGAATAACCTCGCCCCCAAGAAACAAGGGGAACGAGAGAATGGGCGCAATCGCATTCGGCCGAGCCGGAGCGCAGGGCTGCGACGCAGGGTTTTGCGGGGGAGGCGGGCTTTGTCCTCTGACCGCGTGAACCGTCTTGTCTCCAGCCTCGAAAGCAGGCTGGATGCCGCTGCGATCCTCACCGGCGATGCGATTTCGGATGGCTATGCTGCGGATGCGACCGCTCGAGGCAGCCGACCAGCTGCCGTCCTGCGTCCGCGCAACACCGAAGACGTTTCCGCCATTCTTTCCGCCGCCAACGAACTCCGCCAGCCGATCGTCGTGCAGGGCGGCCGAACCGGGCTTTCCGGTTCTTCAAGGCCCGTCGAGGGCGAAATTTCCATCTCGCTCGAACGGATGAGCGGCATCGAGTCGATCGACGTCGCGGCTCAGACAATGATCGTCAAGGCAGGCACCCCGCTGCAGGTCGTTCAGCAGGCGGCGAGCGACGTGGGCCTGTTCTTCGGCGTCGATATCGGGGCGCGCGGTACCGCCACGGTCGGCGGCAATATCGGCACCAATGCCGGTGGCATCCGGGTTCTGCGCTACGGCATGTACCGGGCGCAGGTCATGGGGCTGGAAGCGGTGCTGCCGGACGGGACGATCCTCTCCTCGCTGAAGGGCCTGACCAAGGACAATTCCGGCTACGACCTCAATCCGCTGTTCATCGGCACCGAAGGCACGATCGGGGTCGTGACACGCGCCTGCCTGAAACTGCATCCGAAACCGCAGATCGAGCGCAACGCCTTCATCGCCCTGCCATCGCTGAAGGCGGCGCAGGATCTGCTGGCGCGGCTGCGGGTGGAACTCTCCGGCCTCATCTCCGCGTTCGAGGCGATCTTTCCGAATGTCTACGAAGGCACGGTCGACCATATGGGGATCCGCCCGCCGGTCGAGAAAGGGGCCGGCATGTATGCGATGGTCGAGATCCAGGGCCAGGCGCCGGATCAGGATAACGAGCGCTTCGAGGCGGCCCTTGCTGCCGCGCTGGAGGACGGGCTTGCCACCGACGTGGTGCTCTCCAACTCACTGCGCGAGTTCAACGGGCTGTGGGGCATTCGCGACGGCATCAACGACTATCTGTTCGGCAATGGGGTGACGATCGGCTTCGATATTTCCGTGCCGCTGTCCCGCATGCGGGAATTTCTCGACAGGGCCGCGCTCGCCGTCGACGAGATCGATCCGGATGCGCGCACCTATATTTTCGGCCACCTGGGCGACGGCAACCTGCATTATTGCATGTTCAGCCATCATGAGAAAAAGGTCGCCGAGGCGATCTTCTCGGGCATCGAGGCGGTCGGCGGCGGTGTTTCCGCCGAGCACGGCATTGGCACCGACAAGGTGAAATACCTGAAATATGCCCGCAGCGAAGCCGAGATCGCCACGATGCGCCGGCTGAAAGCCGCATTCGATCCGAACTACATTCTCAATCGCGGCCGGGTCTTCGAGGCGCCGGTGTCCGTGCAGCAGGCGGAGCGGGTCTAGATGTCGATCCATGCCGCGCCGGAAAAAAGCCCCTCGGACAGCAAGGTCAGCCTCGACGACCGCTACACGCTGGAAAAAGGCCGCATCCTGGTGTCGGGCACGCAGGCTCTGGTGCGCCTGCCGATGATCCAGCGCCAGCGGGATTTGGCTCACGGGCTCAATACAGCCGGTTACGTGTCCGGCTATCGGGGCTCGCCGCTCGCCGGTTTCGACCGTGAGATGGCGCGTGCGAAAAAGTTTCTCGATGCGAGCCATGTAAAATTTCATCCGGGCCTCAACGAGGACATGGCGGCGACCGCCGTCTGGGGCACCCAGCAGACCGGCATGTTCCAGGGCTCGCGTTACGACGGCGTGTTCGGCATGTGGTACGGCAAGGGCCCGGGCGTCGACCGCAGCATGGATGTCATCCGCCACGCCAATGCGATCGGCACCAACCCGAACGGCGGCGTTCTGCTGCTGGTCGGCGACGATCACGGCGCCGTTTCCTCCACCCTGCCGCACCAGAGCGAGCACAACCTGATCTCGGCCATGGTGCCGCTGCTGTCGCCGGCCGGCGTCGGCGAATATATCGAATACGGCCTGCTCGGCATCGCGATGAGCCGCTATTCCGGCGCCTGGGTCGGTTTCAAGTGCCAGACCGAGATAGTCGAATGCTCGGCGACGGTCGATCTCGATCCGGATAAGCCGGAGATTGTTTTCCCCGACGAGACCTTTGCGCCGGACGGCTTGTCGCTGCGCTGGCCGGACGGGCCGCATGCGATGGAGCTGCGGCTCGAGCGCAAGATGCTCGCCGTTCAGGCTTTTGCCCGCGCCAACAGGCTGGACCGTGCCATCTGGGGGGCCACGGGCCGTGCCCGTCTCGGCATCGTCTCGACCGGCAAATCCTGGCTCGACCTTTTAGGCGCCTTAGCGCTGCTCGGCATCGACGAGGCGCGCGCCGCTGAACTCGGCATCGCGCTCTACAAGGTCGGGTTGGTCTGGCCGCTGGAGCCGCAGGGGATCGCGGAGTTCGCTTCCCGTGTCGACGAACTGCTCGTGGTCGAGGAAAAGCGGTCGATCCTTGAGGACCAGATCAAGGCGCAGCTTTTCAATCTTCCCACGGAACGGCGTCCGCGCGTCTTCGGCAAGGCCGGCGAAAATGGTTCAACGCTGCTGCAGGCGATCGGAGAGATCGGTACGCTGTCGGTCGCCAAGGCCATCCTTTCCCGACTCGGTTATCTCGACGAGGCGCTGCAGGCCAAGGCGCGGTTCATCGAAGAAATGTCGATCGCCATGGGCGTCGAGGCGACCGCGCTCAAGCGCGAGGCCTATTTCTGCTCCGGCTGTCCGCACAGCGTCTCGACCCGCCTGCCGGAAGGAAGCCGGGCTTCGACCGGCATCGGCTGCCACATGATGATCATCGGTAACGAGGACCGCAACACCTCGACGTTCACCCAGATGGGCGGCGAGGGCGGTTCGTGGATCGGCCTGTCGCCCTTCACCGACGAGAAGCACATCTTCGTCAACATGGGCGACGGCACCTACTTCCATTCCGGCCTGCTCGCCATCCGTGCCGGGATCGCGGCACGCGTCAACGCCACCTACAAGATCCTCTATAATGACGCGGTCGCGATGACCGGCGGCCAGAAACATGACGGCGACGTTACCGTGCCGGGGATTGTCGGGCAGATGCTGGCGGAAGGTGCTGCGCGCGTCGTGGTGGTCGCCGAGCGGCCGGAGGTCTGGCAAGGCAAGCTGCCGCGTGAGGTTTCCATCCATCACCGCGACGAACTCGACGCGGTGCAGCGCGAGCTGCGCGACATCCCAGGCGTCACGGTGCTGGTCTACGATCAGGTCTGCGCAGCGGAAAAGCGCCGCCGCCGCAAGCGGGGCGCCTATCCGGTCTCGGACAAGCGCGCCTTCATCAACGAACTGGTCTGCGAAGGCTGCGGTGACTGCTCCGCCGTCTCCAACTGCATCTCCATCGAGCCGCAGGAAACCGAGTTCGGCCGCAAGCGCCGCATCAACCAGTCGAGCTGCAATACCGATCTTTCCTGCATCAAGGGTTTCTGTCCGAGCTTCGTCACCGTCGAGGGCGGCAGCATCCGCAAGCCGGCGGCGAAGTCGAAATCGGTGAAAACAGATGACCTGCCGCTGCCCGCGTTCACGGCGACTTTCGAGACGCCCTACAGCATGCTGCTCGCCGGGATCGGCGGCACCGGCGTCATCACGGTCAGCGCCATACTAGCCCAGGCGGCGCTTCTCGATGGGCTGGCCTTGGTGACGCTCGACCAGACCGGGCTTGCCCAGAAGAACGGCTCCGTCGTTTCGCATATACGGCTGGCGAAGGATCCGGCGCAGATCAATGCGGTGCGGGTCGGCCCCGGCGAAAGCGATCTCGTGCTCGGCTTCGATATCGTCGTCGCCGCGCAGAAGAATTCGCTGGCTTCGTTTGCGAAGAACAAGACGCGCGCCGTCATCGACGACCATTTCGCCCCCACCGCGTCCTTCGTGAAGGACACGACGATCGATTTCCGGCAGGAGGCGACGCTGAAATCGCTGCGTCGTGCCGCCGGAGATGAAGCCGTCGAGACGGTTGCCGCGACCGACATGGCAACCGCGCTGCTGGGTGACGCGATTGCTGCGAACATGTTCCTGCTCGGCCATGCCTGGCAGCGCGGGCTGATCCCCATCAGCCTCGCCGCTATCGACAAGGCGATCGAGCTCAACGGCACCGGCATCGCCATGAACCGCGCCGCCTTCGGTTGGGGCCGCCGGGCTGCGGTGGATGTGGAAGCCGTTGCGCGTGCGGCGGGCCTCGTGAAGCCGGAGCCGAAGGCCGAGACGCTGGAGGAGATGGTCGCCAAGCGCGTCGCCTTCCTGATCGATTACCAGAATGCCGCCTATGCCAAGCGCTACGAGGGTCTGGTGGATGTCGCGAAATCAGCCGAGGCGCAGCTGCGCGGCATAAGCGGTTTTGCCGAGGCGGTGGCGAAGAACGCTTTCAAACTGATGGCTTACAAGGACGAATACGAGGTCGCCCGCCTGCATCGGGACCGGAGCTTTGAGAAGAAGCTCGCCGAGCAGTTCGAAGGCGACTTCAAGATCAGGCATCACCTGGCACCGCCGATGATCGCCAGGATCGACCGGCGGACCGGCCATCCAGCGAAGATCGCCTTTGGCGCATGGATCCGACCCGCTTTTGCGGCGCTCGAAAAACTGAAATTCCTGCGCGGCACGGCCTTCGATCCCTTTGGCCGCACGGCCGAGCGGCGGATGGAGCGGCAGTTGATCGATGACTATTTCGATCTCGTGGCCGAGCTTTCGGCCGGGCTGGATGCCGGCAATCATGCGCTTGCCGCCGAGCTCGCCGGCCTGCCGGACATGGTTCGCGGCTTCGGCCATGTGAAGCTCGCATCCGTCGAGCGTTTCGAAAAGCGTAAAACCGATCTCCTTGCGAAATGGCGGGCGAGGGAGCCGCTCACCCGTGTCGCGTAACCGTTCCCGTATCCGAGAGTGACCCGCATGGCAGAGAAGATCATCATCGATACCGACCCCGGCCAGGACGACGCGCTGGCCATCCTGCTGGCGCTCGCCAGCCCGGAAATCGACGTGCTGGGGATCGTTGCTGCCGCAGGCAACGTCCCGTTGTCGCTGACGACCAAGAATATCCGCAAGATCTGCGAACTCGCCGGCCGTTCGGACATCAAGGTGTTTGCCGGCTGCAGCCAGCCGATGACCGGGCCGCTCGTCACCGCCGAACATGTCCATGGCGCGACGGGTCTCGACGGCGCCGATCTTCCCGAGCCGACCATGCCGCTTCAGGAACAGCAGGGGGTCGATTTCATCGTCGAGACGCTCACAAGCGAACCGGCCGGTACCGTCACCGTCTGCACGCTCGGGCCGCTCACCAATCTCGGCAAGGCTTTGACCCGGGCGCCCGAAATCGCCGCCCGTATCAAACAGATCGTGCTGATGGGCGGTGGGCTGTTCGAAGGCGGCAACATCACGCCGGCGGCGGAATTCAACATCTATGTCGATCCGCAGGCCGCGGCCGTCGTGTTCGGTTCGGGCGTGCCGATCGTGATGATGCCGCTCGACGTCACCCACCAGACGCTGACGACCCGCGCTCGCGTTGCCGCCATCCAGGCAATCGGCACGCCGCTTTCCGACGCCGTGGTCGGCTGGCTGGATTACTTCGAGCGCTTCGACGTGGCGAAATACGGCAGCGACGGCGGGCCGCTGCACGATCCGAACGTGATCGCCTACCTCGTAAAGCCGGAGCTTTATTCCGGCCGGCTCTGCAACGTGGAGATCGAGACGGAGTCGGAACTCACCAAGGGCATGACAGTCGCCGACTGGTGGGGCGTTTCCGGCCGACCGAAGAACGCGATGTTCATGCGCGACGTCGATGCCGACGGTTTTTATGCGCTGCTGACCGAGCGGTTGTCATGGTTCGGCCGCGCGGAGAATGCGGCTCCACCGAAGCTGCGGCTGGTGTAACTCTCAACCCTCATCCCTGTGCTTGTCACAGGGATCCAGCAGCGCTGCGTCTGCGGCGCGGAAGAGCCTTTTCAGCCCAAGGACTTGGGCTGGCTGGATTCCTGTGACAAGCACAGGAATGAGGGTGTGTAGAGCGTCGTTGCCAATAATGAGCGCCAGTTCACCGTCACGACCTCTTCCGCGGGATGATCAGCGCGTCGAGGATGCGCACGCCTTTGCCCTCGGGCAAGACCGCTACCGGATTGAGATCGATAGCCTCGATATCGTCGCCATATTGCGCGGCGAACTCCGATATCTTGACCAGAAGTTCGGCGAGTGCCCTGCGATCCGCCTTCGGCGCGCCACGATAGCCTTCCAGCAGCGATGCCAGTTTGGTCTCGCCGATCATCGCCTCGGCGCGGGTTAGGTCGATCGGCAGGAGGTCGAAGGCGCTGTCCTTCACCAGTTCCACCAGCACCCCGCCGATGCCGACGACGAGGCCGAAACCGAAGGGTTCGTGACGCACGAGGCCGACCAATGCCTCGACGCCGCCCGTCACCATTTCCTGTACCGAGACGCCGCGCAGATCCCCATTCGGGACGTAGGCGCGGGCGCTGGCGATAATGGCGTCGAAGGCGGCGCGAGCTTCCGTTTCCGAGCCGATGCCGAGCTTCACGCCGCCCGCTTCGGATTTGTGCAGAATATCCGGCGACTCGATCTTTATGACGACCGGGAAGCCAAGTTTCCGAGCTGCTTCCGCGGCGGCATCGGCGCTGGTCACGAGTTGTTCGCTCGGGACCGGCAGGCCCTCGGCGGCGAGCAGTTGCTTGGCCTCGCGTTCGGTCAAAGCACCGGCGGGGAGGTTTTTCTTTGTCGCGGTTGTTTTGTCGGGCCAGGAGACGAGGCGGCTTTGAGTGATCAGGCTGCGGACGGCTGTCAGCGCGCTTTTCGTGCCGCGCAGCACCGGCACATTCGAAAGCTTGGCCTCGACATCCGGATGATGGCCGGAGGAGAGGTTGCTCATGAACACGACCGGCACCTTGCCCGTCTCGGCATAGTCGGAAACCGCCTCGGCGATGCCGAGATATTCGGAGGCGCAGAAATCGTCGAGGCCAACGGGTGCGTCCTGGGTCGCGACGATCAGGCCGACCGAAGTATCGTCGGCGAGCGCGTGCAGGAGATCGCGGTAGATCTTGCCGTCCGCGAAGACGACGCCGGTCGTATCGAGCGGGTTCTGGGGTGTGGCAAAGGGCGGCAGCAACGCCTCCAACCGTGCGACCGTTTCGGGCTGCAGATCGGGCAGCGAGAGGCCGACCTCATCGGCGATATCGGAAACATGGGCCACGCCGCCACCCGAGACGCCGACGATGGCGACGCCCGGCTTGGCGGGCCGGTCCTTCAGGTCCAGGCAGAGGGTCGCCGTTTCCATGAAGCCGTCCATGTCCGGCACTTCGATGATGCCGGTCCGGCGGAAGAAGGCGCGGTAGGCGTCATTGCTGCCGGCGAGGGAGCCGGTGTGAGCGGCGGTCGCCTGGGCACCGCGTTCCGAGCGGCCGGCGCGAAGGGCGATCACCGGCTTGTTGGCCGCATGCATCCTCTCCATCGCGGCCGCCAGTCTTTCCGGCTCGCGAATAGCCTCGATGACGATGCCGACGGCGCTGGTCTGATCATCCGCCGCGAGGAATTCGAGGTAGTCGGGAATATCGGTCGCGGCGCTGTTGCCGGAGGAGACGATGTGGCTGAAGCCAAATCGGCCGGTATTGCCGAGCGCGATGGCGCTGGCGCCGGAATGGGAAAGAATCGCGAAACGGCCCTTTTCGAGATTGGTCGAGAGGCTGGAGGAATAGAGTGCGGCACCGGAGCTCAGGTTGAAGAGGCCGAGGCAGTTCGGGCCGCAGATCGCCATGCCGTAACGCTCGGCGATCTCGATCAGTTGCTGCTGCCGCTCGCGGCCGGCCTCGTCCAGTTCGGCGAACCCGGAGGCCAGCACGACCGCCGCCTTGACGCCGGTGCTTCCGGCCTCTTCGAGGGCCGCGATCACCTTGTCGGCGGCAATGCCGATCACCGCGACATCCGGAGGCGTATCAAGTGCCGAGAGGGAGGGCGAGGCGGGAAGTCCGAAGATTGTCCCGGCCTTCGGATGCACCGGAATGATCTGTCCCTGATAGCCGAAGCGTATCAGGTTCTTCATCACATAGCTGGAGGAGGCGTCGGCGCGCTCGGTGGCGCCGACGACCGCGACGGAGCGCGGTGCCATCAGGGCTCGCATCACTTCCGCGGTATTGGCCCTCATGACCAAAACCTCAGTCGAGGCCCTTAAAGGGGTCGTCGCGGAAGGCGAGATATTCCTTCAGCGACATCTTGGCGAGGTTTGCCATCCACTCGCGGCCCTGGCGGGTGACGTGGAGGGCGGCAATCGCCTCGATATTGTACTGGAACGACGGCATCAGCCCGGCAACCATCTGCTGGTTGTTGATCGAGGCCTTCGTATATCTCAGCGCCGGCACCGGCATGCGGGCAAGCTTGCGGGCGAGGTTCTCGGTCTTTTCCTTGAGCTGGTCGGCCGGCACGACCTTGTTGATCAGGTGCATGCGCAGCGCTTCTTGCGCATCCACCATATCTCCGGTGAACATCAGCCAGCGCACGTCGCGGGTGGCGAGCAGCCAGGGCATCATCAGCGCCGGCGGGCCGGAATTGTGGCGCACTTCCGGTTCGCCGAACTTGGCGTTGTCGGCGGCGATCGCCAGATCGCAGCACATCATCAGCTCAAGTGCGCCGGCAAGCGCGTAACCGTTGACCGAGGCGATGACGGGGATCGGGGCGCGCCAGATGTTGAGCAGAGCTTCGGCATTTTCCGTCATGTCTTCGCGCCAGAAATCGATATCGACGTCGAAATCGTCGCCCTGCAGGTCGTAGCCGGAGGAGAAGGCACGCCCGGTGCCGGTGATGACGAGCGCATTGACGTCCGGATCGGCGACGGCTGCGGCAACCGCCGCGTCGATCTCGCGGATCACCGTCTTGTTCATCGCGTTCATCTTGTCGGGGCGATTGATGGTGATCGTCGCGAACTTGTCGGTCAAATCCTTCTCGTAAAGGATCGTCTCGTAGCTGTTCATTTGCGGGTTCATGGGCAGTTCCCCTTGTTCTTGAACTATTTGCCGGCCTTCTTCAGCGCCGCGTAGGCGACGGCCATCTTCGCGGCGAGACGCGCGTTGTTCTTCACCAGTTCGATATTGGCCTTGAGGCTCTCGCCCTTGGAAAGCTCGTTGATACGAGCGAGCAGGAAGGGCGTCAGTTCCTTGCGGCCGATGCCGCGCTCTTCCGCTTCGCGCACGGCATCCGAGATCGTGTCGTCGATGAATTCCGGCGTCAGGGCTGCGGCTTCCGGGATCGGGTTGGCGATCAAGAGGCCGGTGCCGGTGCCGAGTTGGCGGTGCAGATACATGGCCTCGGCGATCTCTTCGGCCGTATCGAGCCGGTGGTCGGCCTTGAAACCGCTCTTGCGGGTGAAGAAGGCCGGGAAATCGTCGGTGCCGTAAGCGATGACCGGAACGCGCTGGGTTTCGAGATATTCCAGCGTCTTGGCGATATCGAGGATCGATTTCACCCCGGCGCAGACGACGGCGGTCCTGGTGCGGCCGAGTTCGGTCAGGTCGGCGGAAATGTCGAACGTCTGCTCGGCGCCGCGATGCACGCCGCCGACGCCGCCAGTCGCAAAGATGTCGATGCCGGCGAGATCGGCCATCAGCATGGTGGCGGAAACCGTGGTGCCGGCCGACTGGCCGCGGACCATGGCGACGGCGAGGTCGCGGCCGGATGCCTTCACGACGCCCTTGGCCTGAGCCAGTTCTTCCAGTTCGCTGTGTTCGAGGCCGACGCGCAGCTCGCCGTTGACGACGGCTATGGTCGCCGGGATCGCGCCGTTGTCGCGGATCACCGCCTCGACGCCGAGTGCGGTTTCGAGATTGGCCGGGTAGGGCATGCCATGGGTGATGATCGTCGATTCCAGCGCCACGACCGGGCCGCCGGCTGCGATCGTTTCGGCCACTTCGCGGCTCAGCTTCGGTTTGATGAGGGCCATTTCGGTATTCCTTAAATCGTTTTCGACCAGCCGATGGGTCAGCCGGCCAATCGGTGCATATTGGCTTCCAGGAAGCGTTCGGACAGGTCCGTATGGACGCTTGCGGTGCTTTCGGTGGTCAGCGTGCCGAGCAGCGCGCCGGTGCGGGCCGCATTGTAGGTGTCCTCGCCGTGCAGGATCCGGTGCAGCGTGCCCGCGATCATCGCATCACCTGCGCCAGTGATATCGACGGGCCGGGCATGGACTGCCGGGAAGGTGCGGGCGCCCTCGGTGCCGGCGACCGCAATGCCGCGCGGACCCATGGTGACGACCGCCTCACGGGCGCCGGCGGCCTGCAATGCAAGCGCCGCCTCCTTGGCGTCGTCGATCGTCTCGTGCGCATTGCGCCCGAGGACCGCGTTCGCCTCATCGATGTTCATGAACAGCAGGTCGACGCCGGTGAGATCTTTCGGCAGGCGGGCTGCCTTGGGTGTCGAGACCGCGTCGATCGCCAGCCGGAAACGGGCACCCTGACGCTTGGCGATCAGAGCCGAAAGCGTTTCGGCCGGCAGGTTGCAGTCGGAAAACACCCAGCTTGCGGCGGCGAGATGCGGCCAGATGCGCTCGATATGGCTCGGCAGCAGCAGGTCGAAAATGCTCATGTCGGCAATGCCGAGCACGAGGTCGCCCTTGGTGTCGAGGATAGCGGCATATTCCGCCGTCGGGCGCTCGGTCGTGGTGATGATCTGGCTGACATCGATGCCGCGGTCGCGCATGTGCTTGACGACGGCCCGTCCGCCTTCGTCGTCGCCGACGATCGACACGAAACTGGTCGTGGTGCCGAGAAGGGCGAGGTTTTCCGCGACATTGCGGGCAACGCCGCCGAGGCTGCGCACGCCGTCGACCGGGTTCGAAGTCTCGAAGACGAACTCCTGCTTGGCGCGGTATTTGCGGTCGAGCACGGCGCCGCCGATGCAGACGGCGCGGGTCTCCGCGGGCATCACGTAACCGCGGCCGAGGATGTAACCCTTCTGCATCAGCTGCACGATATGGGCGGCGACCGTCGAACGGGCCAGCCCGAGCACGGTGGCGATCTCCTGCTGGCCCGCGAACGGGTTGTCCTTGATGATTGCCAGGACGGCCGCTTCCTGTGGCGCAAGGTCATCCATGTTTCGTCGATCGTCCTTGGGTCGAAAACCGCATTGCAACTTCGTTCATTTTGATATGGACAACAACAGATGTTTTTGTCAACATCTGTTTGTCAGATGTGAATTGGAGGAAGGCATGTCCTTAACGAGCGCCAATCCTGCGTCATCCAATGATGCCGTTTCCGGTATTCCAGTGGTCGATGTCGGCCCCTTCATCCGCAACGAGGCAGGCGCTGCCGCCGTCGTGAAGACGATCGAAACCGCCTGCCGCGACACTGGTTTCTTTCTCGTGACCGGCCACGGTGTTTCGCCTGAAGTGACGTCGAGGCTCTACAATCTCGCCCGCGCCTTCTTCGATTATCCGCAGGACTGGAAGAAAACCCAGGGCCGCGGCGCCGGCGTTTTGGGCGGCGTCGCCTTTTCGCCGATCGCCGAGGAGGCGCTCGCCGCCACGCTCGGCATCAAGACGCCCGGCGACTACAAGGAAAGCCTGAACTTCGGCGAGAACCTGCCCGGCGACACCTGGCCGGACAGGCCGGATGGCCTGGAACAGGCGTTCCGCGATTATTTCAAGGAAATGGAAACCCTCGCCAAGCACATGCGCCGCATCTTCTGCCAGGCGATCGGGCTCGATCAGGACTATTTCGAACCTTCCTTCGAAAACCATCTCTCGGCGTTGCGCGTCATCAACTATCCGGAACAGGACGAATCGCCGCTGCCGGGCCAGATGCGTGCCGGCGTGCATACCGACTATGGCTTCATGACGATCCTGCGCTCGGAGGCTTCGGCCGGCGGGCTGCAGGTGCGCAACCGCAACGGCGACTGGCTGGACGCGCCGTCGATCGAGGGCGCCTATGTGATCAACATCGCCGATGCCTTCATGCGCTGGACGAATGACGAATGGGTCTCGACGCCGCACCGCGTTGCCAATCCACCGACCGGTTTCAAGGGTACGGCGCGCCGTCAATCGATCCCGTTCTTCCTCAACCCGTCGAAGGATACGGTGATCGAATGCCTGGCCCCGTTCGTAAAGGGCGGTGCCAAGTATGAGCCGATCACCTATGGCGACTATATCGATCTGAAGACGAAGCAGGCCTTTTCGAAAGGCTGATCACCGACCACATTCGTGCGCAGAAGCGGAGAACCGCCGGCACAGCAAGGTCTCGAAAGACCGCAACAAGGGGAACTGAACATGATGGATTTGACAAAGCGGCAAACGCTTGCCGGAATGGGTGCACTCGCCGCGGCCAGCCTTTTCGGTCTTCCGGCGCGGGCTCAAGGGAAGGCGCTGGTCGTGCCGACGCTCGGCGGGGTGTGGGAACAATACTGGCGTTCGACCGTCGGTCCCGCCTTCACCAAGCAGACCGGCGCCGCCGTGACGCTCGACGTTGGCAACGGCCGCGTCTGGGGCGCCAACCTGCGTGCGGCGGGCGCCGCCAAGCCACCCTATTCGATCGTGATGACCAACGAGGTTTTCGCCTCAGGCCTGCGCAAGGAGGGTTTTTTCGAAAAGCTCGATCTCACCAAGCTCTCGAACTACAACGATCTTTATCCGCTCGCCAAGAAAACAGACGGCTGGGGCGCGATCGGCGCCGTTTCGCCGATCGGCATCGGCTACCGCACCGACCTCGTGAAGACCAAGCCGAAGTCCTGGAAGGATCTCTGGAACAACCCGGAATTCAAGGGCAAGATCGGCCTCTACAACTTCGCCAACAGCGCCGGCAAGATGGAACTGCTGCTGTTTTCGAAGATCTTCGGCAAGGACCAGTATGACGTCGATGCCGGTTTTGCAGCACTCCAGAAGCTGGGATCGGTGATCCAGGTGGACTTCAACATGTCGACCGGCCTTGCCTCCGGCGAAATCGTCGTCGCACCCTTCGACTTCGGCGAAATCGCTCGCCTGCGTCGCCAGGGCCTGCCGGTCGACTGTATCATCCCGGAGGAAGGGATGTTCATGTTCGACCAGACCATCAACATCCTCACCAACGCGCCGGAAAAGGAGCTGGCCTACCAGTACGCCAACTTCCTGCTGTCGCCGGAAGTGCAGGGGATGATGATGAAGGAATTCTTCATCTCGCCGACCAATTCCAAGGTGATCGTGCCGGCCGAGCTCAAGGTCGACGTGCCGGTTTCCGGTGCCGACATGGACAAGATCCTCACCTGGGACTGGGGCTTCGTCAACGAGAAGCAGGGCGAGCTCGCCGAACGCTGGGCGAAGACCATCAAGTGATTTCCCCCGCTGCGATCATGGTCTGCCTTCGAAAGCAGGCCATGATCGGCTTTTTTCGGGTCAGGTTCTTCAATTGGAAAGTGAAATTTCATGACAGAGGTTAGCATCGAAAAGCTGACCAAGGACTACGGGCAGGGTCCTGCGGTCAACAGCATTTCGATCAGGATCGCCGAGGGCGAGTTCATCTCGCTGCTCGGGCCGTCCGGTTGCGGCAAGACGACGACGCTAAAGATGATCGCCGGTTTCGAGGACGCGACCGCAGGGGCGATCCGCTTCGACGGCCGGGACGTGGTGCATGTGCCGGTCGAAAAGCGCGATATCGGCATGGTCTTCCAGAACTATGCGCTGTTTCCGCATATGACGGTCGAAAAGAACCTCGCCTTCGGGCTCGAGATGCGGAAGCTCCCAAAGGACGAGATCCGCACCCGCATCGCCAAGGTGCTGGATATGGTGCAGCTCACCGGTTATTCGGAGCGTTATCCGCGCCAGCTTTCGGGCGGCCAGCAGCAGCGCGTGGCGCTTGCCCGCGCTCTGGTCATCGAGCCGAAGATCCTGCTGCTCGACGAACCGCTCGCCAATCTCGATGCCAAGCTGCGCGAGGAGATGCGTGTCTTCATCCGCGACCTGCAACGCCGCGTCGGCATTACCACGGTCTACGTCACCCACGACCAGGCCGAGGCGATGACCATGTCCGACCGGGTGGTGGTGATGTTCGGCGGCCGTATCGCCCAGATCGGCACGCCCTCCGACATTTACGAGCGTCCCGCCAATCTGGAAGTCGCCGAGTTCGTCGGACAGGTGAACATCATCCGCGGCAAGGTCGGCAATAGGGTCGTTTCGACTGCCTTCGGCGACGTGCCGGTCAGCGGAGATTTCGCCGATGGTGCCGAACTGATGCTGGCTCTGCGTCCGGAAGCGGTCGAGCTGCTGCCGATCAGCTCAGGTTCTGCAGGGGCGCCGGCCAAGGTTCTGTCGAGCTATTATTCCGGCAGTCTCGTTGACTACCGGCTGGAGCTTGCGACCGGCGCCGTCGTCAACGTCCAGACGTTTCCACGCACGCGGTTTGCCGATGGCGACCAGGTGCTGGTGCATGCGCCGTCCGATCGCTTCTGGCCGCTAGGGACCGTGGCATGATTGTCCCGCCCAGAAAAAGGTTCGGACCGCTGCTGCTGATCGCGCCTGCCGCGATCCTGCTCGGCGTGTTCCTCGTGCTGCCCTATCTCAATATCGTCGTCATGAGCTTTCGTATGCCGGGACAGGGCACGCCTTATGGGCCGGGCTTCACGCTTGGCAATTACGGCAAGTTCTTCTCGGACTTCTTCTATGTCCAACAGGTCATCAACACGCTGTGGATCGGCTTCCTGACGACCTTCATCTGCCTGGTTCTCGGGTATCCCGTCGCCTGGCAGCTCGCGCGCGGGGCCTCGACCTTCCGCGCGCTGGGTTATGCGCTGGTGCTCTCGCCGCTGCTCGTCGGCATCGTCATCCGCAGTTATGGCTGGACGATCCTGCTCGGCAATAACGGCATCATCAACCGCACCCTGACCGGCTGGGGGCTGATCGATGGGCCGCTGCCGCTGATGTACAATGCGCTCGGCATCATCATCGCGCTGGTGCATGTCTTCCTGCCCTTCATGATCCTGCCGATCATGAGCGCCATCCAGGGCATCGATCCGTCGCTCGAAGCGGCGGCTCGGTCGCTGGGCGCGTCGAAGGTCACCTCCTTCCGGCGCATCACCCTGCCGCTGTCGCTGCCGGGCATCCAGGCCGGCTGCATCCTCGTCTTCGTCCTGTCGCTCAGCGCTTATGTGACGCCATCCCTGATCGGTGGCTTGCGCGTAAAAACCATGGCGGTGACGGTGGTGGATGCGCTGATCGATACGTTCCAGTGGCCGTTCGGATCGGCGCTGGCGCTGATGCTGTCGGTCACCGGTGCGATCTTCGTCGTCATCTTCGGGCGGCTGACCGTCATGAAATGGAAGGCATAGAGACATGTCGAAACCGTTCTTCACCGTCTATTGCCTGATCATCTACGCTTTCCTGCTGGCGCCGATCGCGGTCGTGGTAATCGCTTCCTTCAATGCCGGGGCCTTCCTTACCTTCCCGCCGCAGGGGCTCTCCTTCCGCTGGTATCTCGTGTTCTTCAACAACGAGGTGTTCATGCGGGCGATCCGCACCTCGCTGTGGATCGCGACGCTGACCATGGTGATCTCCGGCATCATCGGCACGATGGCGGCGATGTTCTACGTGACCCATGCAGGCAAGCTGAAGGAAACGGTGCGGGTCGCCATGCTGGCGCCGCTCTTGCTGCCGGAAGTGCTGACGGCGATCTCACTGCTGTTCTTTGTCTATTCGGTCGGGCTCGGCACGCAGAACCTGGTCGGCATGATCGTCGGCCACGTGCTGATCACGCTGCCCTTCGTTTTCATCAACGTCTCGGCCTCGATGGAAAGCTACGATCCGGCCTGGAGCCTTGCGGCGCAGAGCCTCGGGGCAGGGCGGTTCACCCGCTTTCGGCGGATCATGCTGCCGCTAATCAAGCCGGGCGTCATCGGCGGCTGCCTGTTCGCTTTCATCATCTCGTTCGACGTCTTCACCATTTCCTTCATGCTGAAGGGTGTGGGCATGTCGACGCTGCCGATCCAGCTGTTCGACTACCTGCGCACCAATTTCACGCCGGAAGCGGCGGCCGTCTCGACCTGCTCGATCGTGCTGACGATGGCGGTGGTGGTCATCTCGGAAAAGGTGCTGGGCCTGCGCATCCACCGGTTCTAGGCGGTTCTAGTAGAGCTTGCCTCGGGCAGTGACAGGCCAGAGCGCCTCGACGCGGCCGTTCCGGACGCAGACATACCAGTCGTAGAGATTGCAGGTCGGGTCGCAATGGCCGGGCACGAGGCGCAGTCGGTCGTTGAGTTTCAGCGTATCCTGCGGGTCCTCGATCTTGCCGTGCTCGTCCGAGGCGCTGACGAACTTGAGGTCCGGGCGTTCGAATGCCGTCGGCAGGCCGCTGTCGATCGAGTGCGCCTTGAGGCCCGCATCGCAGATGGCGCGGCCGGAGGCAGGCTTGCTCATGATCGAGGTCAGCACGAACAGCGCATGTTCGAAACCGCCGACCGTGCCGTTGCCTTCGATCGAGCGGACACGGGCGTAATCCGCATCCATGAAGATGTAGGAACCGGGCTGGATCTCGTTGTAGACGCCGGAGGCGCCTTCGAGATTGTGGGTGCCGGTGCCCGCGCCGGTGACGATTTTCGGATCCAGCCCTGCGTCGCGCAGCAGTTCCGCCGTCTCCCGCGCCATGCCGATCGCCTTGTCGATCGCGGCGCAGCGCTCTGCCGGATCATAGATATGCTGGGCGTTGCCGTGATAGGCTTGGATGCCGGCGAAGGCGAGGTTCGGCGCGGCAACGACCGTCTTTGCGAGTTCGACGGCCGGTGCGCCGGGCAGCACGCCGCAGCGGCGGGCGCCGCAATCGATTTCCACCAGCACGTCGAGCGTGACGCCATGCCGGGTGGCCGCTTCCGAAAGTGTGGCAACGACAGCGGGATCGTCGACGCAGACGGAGACACGGGCGCTCTTTGCAAGCCGCGCCAGCCGGTCGATCTTCTTGCGGTCGGCCACCTCGTTGGCGACGAGCACGTCGGTGACACCGCCACGCACCAGCGCTTCCGCCTCGGATACTTTCTGGCAGCAGATGCCGACGGCGCCGCCGTTCGCCATCTGGTAGAGCGCGACATCCGCGGACTTGTGGGTCTTGGCATGCGGGCGAAGCCGGACGCTCATCGCCTCGGCGTGATCCTTCATCCGCGCGACGTTCCGCTCGAAGGCATCGAGATCGATAATCAGTGCCGGCGTCTGGATGTCGGCGATATTATCGCCGATGGCGGCCGGCACGTCGTAGCCGATGTCGTCGGAAGAGGAGGTCATGAGGTCGGGTCCGCACTGAGATGGCTGGACGATAGGTTCGCCGCCGCATCCAGGCAATCGTCCGCCTGCAATTTCGTTCAAGATCGATGTGGCGCTCTGCGATAGCTGTGGGAAAACACCTCGAAAGGATCCCCCATGAGCCCGGAATTCCTGGTCACCTCCTTCATCGTCGTCGCTTCGCCCGGTACCGGCGTGCTGATCACGCTCGCCGCCGGCCTGTCGCGAGGCGCGCGAGCAAGCCTCGTTGCCGCGCTCGGCTGCACGCTCGGCATCCTGCCGCACATGATCGCGGCGGTCTCGGGCCTTGCAGCGTTGCTGCATGCCAGCGCCTTGGCCTTCGAGATCATCAAATATCTCGGCGTCGCCTATCTGCTGTTCATGGCCTGGCAGGTCCTGAGGGAAAAGGGCGCGCTGACCGTGGAGGCGGACAAGACACCGAAATCCGTTGGCCAAGTCATCGTCTCGGCTATCCTTGCCAATCTGCTCAATCCGAAACTGTCGATCTTCTTCTTCGCCTTCCTGCCGCAGTTCGTCCGCCAGGACGAGGCTGCGCCGGTTCTGCGCATGACCGAGCTCAGCCTCGTCTTCATGCTGATGACCTTCGGCGTCTTCGTCGTCTACGGCCTGTTTGCCGCCTCGGTGCGGAACCACGTGATCTCGCGGCCGAATATTCTTGCCTGGATGCGCCGTATCTTCGCCGGCGCCTTCATGGTGCTCGGCGCGAGACTTGCGCTTTCGGCGCGATAGTTATTACCTGCCGCGTAATTGAGACGGTGCAGCCGCTCCGGCATGTTCGCCCTGCCTGCAACGAGCAGGGCGATCTCAAGGAGAAAAGACATGACCGACGCGAACACCAATGCCGAACGTTATCTCGCCATCTGGAACGAAACGGATGCCATTCGCCGCAAGGCGATGATCGCCGAGGCCTGGGCGGAAGACGGGCTTTACGTCGATCCGCTGATGCGCGGCGAAGGCCATGAGGGCGTCGATCGCCTGGTTGAAGGCGTCCAGGCGCGGTTTCCGGGTTTCCGCTTCACGCTGATCGGCACGCCCGACGGCTACGACGACAATCTGCGCTTTTCCTGGGGACTCGGCCCGGTGGATGGCGAGGCGCTGATCAAGGGCACGGATTTCGCCGTCCTGGAAAACGGCCGGCTGAAGTCGGTCTGCGGTTTCCTCGATCAGGTCCCGGCCGCCGCATGACGACCCTCGCACCCGCCCGCCCTCTCGGTGATTTCCTGCGCGAATGGCGCCGTCGCCGGCGCATGAGCCAGCTCGACCTGGCGTTGGAGGCCGATATCTCGCAGCGTCATCTGAGCTTCATCGAAAGCGGACGGGCGGCCCCTAGCCGGGACATGCTGCTGCATCTCGCGGAGCGGCTTGAAGTGCCGCTTCGCGAGCGCAATCCGATGCTGCTCGCCGCCGGTTTCGCGCCGGTGTTTGCCGAGCGCAAACTGGACGATCCGGCACTTCAGCCGGCGCGCCGCGCGATCGATATGGTGCTGAAGGGCCACGAGCCGTTCCCGGCACTCGCGGTCGACCGGCACTGGACCCTGGTGGCCGCCAATGCCGCAGTGGCGCCGCTGCTTGCGGATGTCGGCGACCGGTCGCTGATCGAGGGGCCGGTGAATGTGCTGCGGCTCAGCCTGCATCCGCAGGGCCTTGCGCCTCACATCGCCAATCTGGTCGAATGGCGCAATCACCTGCTCGAACGGCTGCACCAGCAGATCGCGGCGACAGGCGACCGTATTCTTCAGAAACTGCTGGAAGAACTCTCGGGCTATCCGATGCCGGAAGGGGCGTCGAAGTCGGCGCCGAAACATGATTATGCGGGCATCGCCGTGCCGATGGAATTGCGGACGGAGGCGGGGCTTTTGTCCTTCATCTCGACGACGACGGTCTTCGGAACCCCGGTGGATGTGACGCTGTCGGAACTGGCGGTCGAATCCTTCTTTCCCGCCAATGACGAAACGGCCCGGCTTCTGCGCCAGATGGCAGAGGCCGGGCCGTCGAAGAGCGACAGTTAGAGAGTTAGGATCGCGGGCGGATCAGAATTCGGTCCACTGCGATTCCGCCGTTGCGGCAGCCGCGGCACCGCCGAAGGACTTGCTGACGCGCTGCGCAAGGCGACGGGCCGGCGATTCCTGCGGAGCCGCATTGCGGCCGGCCGGGGCCGGGCCGGAGCCGTAGGCCGGCCGCTGCTGCATTCCGGAACGCTGGCCGCCGTCGGAGAGCTTGAAGCGGGTGAGGAGATCACGCAGCTTCGTGCTTTCCGATGCGAGATTGGCGCCGGCGGCGTTGGTTTCCTCAACCATCGCGGCGTTCTGCTGGGTCACCTGGTCCATCTGGTTGACGGCGGTATTGACTTCGGCGAGACCGAGCGACTGTTCGCGGGCTGCGATAGCGATCGCATTGATATGCTCGTTGATGGTGACGACGTGGCTTTCGATCGTCTTCAGCGCATCGCCGGTCTCGCGGACGAGCTTCACGCCGTTCTGGACCTCGGCACCCGACTTGCGGATGAGATCCTTGATCTCCTTGGCCGCATTCGCGGAACGCTGGGCGAGTTCGCGGACTTCCTGTGCGACGACCGCAAAACCCTTGCCGGCCTCACCGGCGCGGGCCGCTTCGACGCCGGCATTCAGTGCGAGAAGGTTGGTCTGGAAGGCGATCTCGTCGATCACGCCGATGATGTTGGAGATCTGGCTGGACGACTGCTCGATGCGCTGCATGGCATCGACGGCGTTGGCGACGACGGCGCCCGACTGTGCGGCGCTGGAATTTGCCTGCAGGGCGATCGTCTTTGCCTCGTCCGCGCGCTTGGAAGAGTTCGAGACGTTGGTGGTGATTTCGTCGAGGGCCGCGGCGGTCTCTTCGAGTGAAGCGGCCTGCTGTTCGGTCCGCTTGGAAAGGTCGTCGGCGCTCTGGCTGACTTCACGCGAACCGCTGTCGATCGAATGGGCCGAGCCGGCGACTTCCGAGAGTGCCGCGCCGAGGCCGGACACGGCGGAGTTCAGGTCTTCGCGCAGAGCTTCGAAATCCGGAGCGAAGGGTTCGTTGAGCTGGAAAGCGAGATCGCCGGAGGCAAGGCGGCGCAGGCCGGCGGCGAGGCCGGAGGTCGCTTGCTGGAGGCGGGCCTGAGCGGAGGCTTCCGCCTCTTCCTGCACGCGGATACGGTCGGCTTCGGCTTGGGCGCGGGCTTCTTCGGCCTGTTCCTGAAGCTGCCTGTTGGAGATCGCGGCCTGACGGAAGACTTCCACGGCACCGGCCATCGCCCCGACTTCATCCTTGCGTCCTGCAAAGGGGATTTCGGTAGCGGTGTCGCCTGCGGCAAGGCCGCTCATCGACGCCGTGATGCGTTGGATGGGTCGGGCGATGCCGGACAGCACGTAGACCGCGGCACCGACGATCAGCAGAAAGACGACGCCGAGGATGATTTCCATCGTGGTGAGCGCGGTGGAATAGGTCGTCTGCGCCTTGGCGGTTTCGAGGGCCGCCTCATCCGTGTTCGACTTGACCAGCTTGGTCACGGCTTCCATGACCGGCTGGATGGTGATCCGCATCTTTTCCATCTCGACGCGGGCGCGGGCGTCGGAGGCCTTGCGGGAGAAGTCCAGCATCTTCTGCCCGTTGAGGACGTATTTGTCGATGCCGGTCTGGATCTGCTCGATGATCTGCTTTTCCTGATCGCTGGAGATCAGCGGCCTGTAGGTCTGGAGAGCAGCCTTGAGCGCGTCGGACTGCTGGGCGATCAGCTTTTCCGCAGTCTCCATGCCGAAGTCCGACGTCGTCGTCAGATGCCCCATATAGGCGACCGTCATTCCGAGGATGGCCGTCTCTATATTCTTCGAGGCCTGAACGCTCGGCATCGAGTTTTGCGAAATCGTGGTGAGATTTCCAGCGACATTGGAGAGCGAGGAAATGGCCGCCCAGGCGAGAACGGCGACGAGCGCCGCAATCGCGCCAAAGACGGCGATAAGCGAACTGCGAATGGAGAGACGGGACATGAGGTTCGGCTCCGGATTGGTGAAGCCTCGAAAGAGGCAACGCGTTTTCACGCGCAGATCTGATATCTGGCGGTGTGGGAAAAGAACCGGTCTCATACCAGCTCTTGCGCTACACCTGATGGCGGTCGCGCGGTAGCCGGAGCTTAGGGTCAAACTCTTTAACGACAGATTGAATTTTGATAATGTGCAACGTCTTTTGACGATTTTCGGAGCGAAAAATTCGAAATTTCGTCCAGGCTATCCGTCTATTTTATAACAATAATATTGAAATCTGCTCATCTTGGTAGAAGGTTGCCTGTCAATCTAAGATTGCTTGATTTTCCGTTCAAGCGAGATGCGAAATCTAGCCTATCCGGCCGGCCGATAGGGGCCGGATACGAGGCGTTATCTGCGGGTCCGCAGGCCGTCCATCAGCAGGCCGATCAGGCGATGCGACCGCTCGCGCCATTCGGGCGATTCCGGCATGGAATAGATGCTCGACAGCGCGTGCAGGAGATCGGTCGTTTCGATGTCGCGGCGGATATATCCTCCATCGCCTGCAGTCTTCAAAAGGCTTTCCAGCGCGCCACGAATGAGGCCGGAGCCCTCGGAAAAAAGGGAGGAGTTGGAGGTCATGAGGATGCGCAGGCTGTTGGCCATGCCGCGCTTGGTGGCGATATAGCCGACGAAGCGCCGCATCCATTCCTCGAGCGCCATGTCCGGCGAATGGAGCCTGGCAAGCTCGGTGGCGGCGCTCGCCAGGCCTTCGAGCTCGCGGCGATAGACCACCTCGACGAGATGCTCACGGCTTGGAAAATGGCGGTAAAGCGTGCCGATGCCGACGCCGGCCTGCCGTGCTATATCTTCCAGCGAAGTTTCGACGCCCTTTTCCGCAAAGGCTGCGGCCGCCACCTCGACCAGCTTTTCGCGGTTGCGGCGGGCATCGGCGCGAAGCCTGGTCGATGCGGGCGATGTCGTCTTCGGCTCGGCCGAGGCCAAAATACTGCTCCAGGCAAATGGGGGCTTGACGAAAATCCGTAAGCCACTAGTTTAAACGGAGGCGCCTCCGATTATCCGGGGTGCCTTCCACTTCTTATTCCAGAGGGGGACGGATGTCATGCCGAAATGTGCCGGTGCTTGTCTCGCCGAACATCATCTAGGGCATCACAGCCAGTTGGCCAGTCCGCCCCGGGCTTTAAAGTTCTCATTATCGTGACAATGGCAGGAGCTTGATCCATGACACGAACCATCCATCTTTCGCTCGATATCAACGGGAGGCGGTACGACCTCGACGTCGAACCGCGCGTCACCCTGCTCGATGCCCTGCGCGAACATCTGGCGCTGACCGGTACCAAGAAGGGTTGCGACCAGGGCCAGTGCGGCGCCTGCACCTGTCATGTCGACGGCAGCCGTGTGCTTTCCTGTCTGACGCTCGCAGCCCAGGTCGAAGGCCGACAGATCACGACGATCGAGGGGATCGCCACTGAGAACGGCGAGCTGCACCCCGTCCAGGCGGCTTTCGTCGAGCATGATGCGTTCCAATGCGGCTATTGCACGCCGGGCCAGATCATGTCGGCAGTCGCCTGCATCCGTGAGGGCCATGCGGGATCCGACGAGGAAATCCGCGAATACATGTCCGGCAATCTCTGTCGGTGCGGAGCCTATAACAGCATCGTCGCGGCGGTGCGCGAAGCGGCGGAGATGGCGTGATGAGAGACTTTTCCTATCTCCGCGCCTCGTCTGCCGATGAAGCCCGGCAGGCGGCGCTCCAGGCCGGTTCAGTGCTGCTTGCCGGCGGCACGACGCTGCTCGATCTTGCAAAATGCGGCGTGATGGAGCCGGAAACAGTCATCGACATCACCCACCTTTCCGGGCTCGGCGGGATCACCGTCGATGCCGGCGGCGCCACCATCGGTGCACTTGCCAAGATGGGGGAGGTTGCCGATCACCCCGGCATCCGCGCCGCTTTCCCGGCGGTTTCGGAATCGCTGTCGCTGGCGGCCTCCGCCCAGCTCCGCAACATGGCGACGATCGGCGGCAACCTCATGCAGCGGACACGCTGTTCGTATTTCCGCGAGCCGGACGTGTTTCCGGCCTGCCACAAGCGCAATCCCGGCTCCGGCTGTTCGGCGCTCGGCGGCGTGACCCGCAACCATGCCGTTCTCGGCACCAGCGATGCCTGCATCGCCAGTTACCCTGGTGATCTCGCCGTGGCACTGGTTGCCTTCGACGCCATGGTCGATCTCGGGGGGCGGACGGCGTCGGTCGACGACTTTTTCCTGATGCCGGGCAATACGCCGGAGCGGGAAACCGTGCTGGAACGCGGCGAGATGATCACCGCGATCATCATTCCGGCCACGGCGGCGGCAAAGAATTCGACCTATCTCAAAGTCCGCGACCGTCAGTCCTATGAATTCGCCGCAGCGAGTGCCGCAGTCGGGCTGGAATTCGAAGCGGACGGCAAGACGGTGCGCGATATCCGCGTCGCTCTCGGCGGCGTCGCCACCAAGCCGTGGCGGGCTCGCAACGTCGAACAGGCGCTGGTCGGCAAGGTGCTCAGCCCCGAAACCGTCGAGGCGGCGAGCCGGCTCGCTGTGGAAGGTGCCGTTTCGCACGGCGCCAATCACTACAAGATCGAACTTGCGCCGCGCGTCGTCGCCCGCGCCATCCTGAAAGTTGGAGGTCTCGCATGACCATCATGGAACCCCGCAAACACGGCGATGCCTCCGACGGCACCGTCGGCGGCCGTCAAACACGCTTCGAAGGCAATCTGAAGGTCACCGGTGGCGCGACCTATGCGCTGGAATATCCGCTCGAAGACCTTGCCTACGCCATTCTCGTGCAGAGCACGATTCCGGCCGGTCGCGTCATTTCGGTCGATGCGGAAAAGGCGCTTGCGGCCCCAGGCGTACTGATGGTGCTGACGCCGGATGACGATATGGGTCTCCTGGTCGCCTCCGACTGGGGTGGCAATCGCCCGGAAAACCAGCCGTATTATCCGCTGCCGCGGCAGGTGCAGTACAATGGCCAGTCGATCGCCGCCGTCGTCGCGGAAAGCCGCGAACAGGCGGTCGAGGCGGCAAAGCTGATCTGCATCACCTATGAGAAGGCACCGCATGTCGCAAGCTTCGACGATGCGGCGGCCGGCGAAGGCAAGGTGATGGACAATCTCACCGCCGGATGGGGCGATGCCGAGGCCGCACTTGCGGCCGCGCCGGTTCAGATCGAAGGCGAATATTCGACGCCGCGTGAATATCACGTTGCCATGGAGCCGCATGGCCTGACCGTGAATTGGGATGGCGACCGGATCACCGTCTGGGAGCCGAGCCAGTGGTCGCATGGCATGGCGCGCAGCTATTCCGAATGGTTCGGCATTCCTTACGAAAACGTCCGTCTGGTCTCGCCGTTCATCGGCGGCGGGTTCGGCTCAAAGGGGGCGGCGCTCGCCCATGGCGCGGTGGCGGCTTTCGCTTCCAGAAAGCTCGGCCGGCCGGTCAAGCTTGCACTCACGAGACCGCAGAATTTCACGAACTATGGCGGTCGCGCCGCGACGCGCCAGCGGATCAAGATCGGCGCGACGGAAGACGGCATCCTGCAGGCGATCGTCCATCGCGGCGCCAGCGAGACCTCCACCTATGCGGACTGGCCCGAACAGACGGGTGCCGCGACGCCGATCCTCTACAAGATAGAGAATTTTTCGTCACAGCATCGGGTCGTGCCGGTCAACACGGTTACACCGGGTGCGTTGCGCGGCCCGGGCAAGAACCCCAGCGCGTTCGGCATCGAAAGTGCGATGGAGGAACTCGCCTACAAGCTCGGCATCGACCCGCTCGAACTGCGGCTGAAAAATTATGCCGACCACGACTACCAGTCGGGAAAACCCTGGTCGACCCGCCGGCTGCGCGAAGCGCTGACCGAAGGTGCCGAGGCCTTCGGCTGGTCGAGGCGCAGCCATGAACCGCGCTCCATGCGCGACGGCAAAACCCTGATCGGCTGGGGCATCGGCTGCGGCACGTTCCCGGTCCTTCAGGCACCGAGCGAGGCGATGATCCGCATCCTGCGCAATGGCCGTGTCGAGGTCGTCAGCGGTGCGATCGACATGGGGCAGGGGACCTATACGATCCTTGCCCAGACGGCAGCCGAAGTGTTCGGCATTCCCGTCGACCAGGTTGAGGTGCATCTTGGCGATTCCCGGTTGCCGGGTTCGGCGATCGCCGGCGGCTCGATGCTGGCGGGCTCGATCCTCGGCGCCGTGCACAAGGCGGCGACGGCGGCCCGCGACGAACTGATCGGACTGGCGCTCAACGACGAGAAGTCGCCGCTGCGCGATACCGGGGCCAATACGCTGACTTTCAACGGCGGCCGAATTGCCGCTCCCCGCGACCAGGGTCCGTCGCTCACGCTTTCGGAACTGATGGCGGCGCTCGGTCGCGACGAGATCGAAATCCTGAGGAATACGCTGCCGGACGGTGCTACCGCCCAGGAGCAACATCAGGCCTGGACGAGCATGGCCAAGATCCAGGGGCCGACCATGGGCGAATATTCCATGCACAGCTGGTGCGCCCATTTCGCCGAAGTGCGGGTGGATGAGGATTTTGGAACGGTGCGGGTGTCCCGCATCGTCTCGGCCTTCGATTGCGGCCGGCTCTACAATCCGCGGCTGGTGGAAAGCCAGTGGCGGGGCGGCATCATCATGGGCATCGGTCAGGCGCTCCTGGAAGAAGGTCTCGTCGACCAGCGCAACGGCCGCACCGTCAACAGCAACATGGGCGACTATCTCGTGCCGACCAATGCGGACGTGCCGCATATCGAGGTGATCTCGGTCGGCATTCCCGACTACGGCGCCTCGGCGCTGGGTGGCAAGGGCGTCGGCGAAGTCGGCATCGTCGGCGTTGCGCCGGCAATCGCCAACGCGGTCTTCCACGCGACCGGCAAACGCGTCCGCGACCTGCCGATCACGCTCGAAAAGCTGATCTGATCGATCCCGCGCATCCGGCGTCAGTCGGGTGCGCCTATCTTCGCTTCGGCATGTTCGATGCCCCGAGGCTGCCGGCAAAACGTTCAGCCAGACCTTCCTTCCGGAAATGCTCGACCACGAAGTCGATAAAAACGCGGGTCTTTGCCGGCAGCAGTGTCTTGCTGGCATAGTAGATCGAGATCGGCCCGATATCGGCATACCAGTCGGGCAGCAGGCGGACGAGCGTACCACTTTCCATATACGACAAGGCATCCGGCATCGCGATCATCGCAACGCCGAGGCCGAGACTTGCTGCGTGGGCAATGGCGGCCGGGTCGTTGAGCACCATCTTTTCCCTCAGTGCCACCGGCACTTCGTCGCCGCCGGCATTTCGCATCACCCATTGGCGGATACGGCCGGTATTGGAAGAACGCATATGGATGCCGTCGAGGTTCGAAAGGTTCGCCGGATGGGCCGGCATGGGCCTGTCCTTCATGTAGGCCGGTGAAGCGACCAGAACGATATGAGCCGGCGCCAGCACCCGGGTGACCGCGCCGGGCGTCAGCTCAAACCCGCCGCCGATCGCTGCGTCATATCCCTCGGCGATCAGATCGACCTGCAGATTTTCGAAGGACCAGTCCGGACGGATCAGCGGGTAGCGCGCCATGAACTCGGGCAGCAGCGGCAGGATATAGTCCGTTCCGAAATGCGGGCTCATGCTGACTTTCAGCACACCGGCCGGCTCCGCTCCATCCGAAGAGACCTCGGCTATCGCAGTCTGCAGCGCCTCAACGTGGTCGCGGATCTCCGACAGAAAACGTTCGCCCGCTTCCGTCAGCGTTAGCCTACGCGTGCTGCGCTGGAAGAGGCGGATGCCGAGGTTCCTCTCGAGCATCGCGACATTGCGGCTGACGGCCGCGGGCGTCAGTGCCAACCGCCTGGCTGCAGCCGAGAAACCGCCAAGTTCCGCGCTGCGCATGAAGGATTCGAGATTGGCGAGACTTTCCACGGCGGGTCATTCTCAACGGTTGCTTGAAGATGATTGGCATTATTACCGGCTAATCAAGCCAATCCAGAGGCGATATTCCTGTTATCGACACCACTGGAGTATCGCAATCATGACCATCGGTATCATCGGCGCCGGCAATATCGGCGCAGCCTTCGCCCGTTCTCTTGCAAGAAACGGCGTGCGCGCCACCATCGCCAACAGCCGCGGCCCGGCCTCGCTCGAAACACTGACGGCTGAGCTGTCACCCTGGATTTCCGCCGGCACGATCGAAGAGGCCGCAAGTGCGGACATGGTGCTGATCGCGGTTCCATGGACGAAGCTGCCGGCTGCCCTTGCCGGTCTGCCGGACTGGAACGGCCGGATCGTCATCGATGCGAACAATCCGATCGAGTCGCCGCTCTACAAACCGGCCGAACTCAACGGCCGTCTTTCCAGCGAGATCGTCGCCGACCTCGTGCCGGGCGCCTGGGTGGTGAAGGCCTTCAATCATCTGTTCGCGAAGCTGCTCGAGGCCGACCCTTCTTCCGAGGGCGGCAAGCGCGTGCTGTTCTATTCCGGCGACGATGCGGCGGCAAAGACGGAAGTCGCCGCCTTGACCGAGAAGCTCGGTTTCTTCGGCATTGATCTCGGGCCGCTTGCTGTCGGGGCCAAGCTGGCGCAGTTCCCGGGAGGCCCGCTGCCGGGACTGAACCTCGTCAATTTCGGCTGACTCAGTCGTCCGAATAACGCTCCTCGGACCAGGGGTCGCCGCGCATGTGATAGCCGTTCTTCTCCCAGAAGCCGGCCTGGTCCCGGTCGAGGAACTCGATGCGGTTGAGCCATTTGGCGCTCTTCCAGAAATAGAGGTGCGGCACCACCAGCCGCACCGGCCCGCCATGCTCCTCGGTGAGCGGCTTGCCTTCCCACTCGGTGACGATGATCGCGTCCGGCGAGGCGAAATCCGAGAGCAGCAGGTTGGTGGTATAGCCGTCATAGCTGGTCAGCATGACGGCAACCGCCTCCTCTTGCGGATCGACGAGATCGAGAAAGTCGTGTGTCGAAACGCCTTTCCAGTTGTTGTCGTAGCGCGACCAGGTGGTCACGCAATGGATGTCGGAGCGCATCTCTGTCTGCGGCAGAGCCTGGAAGGCCGCCCAGTCCAAGGTCCTGCGGTTGTTGACGAACCCGCGCACGTCGAGTTTCCAGCGCTCGGTCGAGACCTGCGGCTGCTGGCCGAGATCGAGGACCGGCCAGTTCTTGACCAGGTGCTGGCCCGGCGGCAGGCGGTCGGTTTCCGGCCTGGTGATCCGGCCTGTCAGGAACTTGCCTTGTTCCGCCCATTTCCGCTTGGTGATGGTGAGCTTCGAATCCTCGGGCTCAATCTCGTCGGCCATATCCGGTTCTCCTTGCGTCGCCCGATAATCTGATAAACAAGAAAGGCAATCAATTGCCTGTTCGGAAAATCCTGTTCTCGGAAGATCATGCCTGCCTTCAATCCGCTTATCGAAAAGCTCAGCCCTCCACCCGTTCCCTCCGTCGCCGCCTGGGGGCGTGCCTATGACGGGTCCAAAGGTCCGCTGATCGACCTCTCTCAGGCCGTGCCCGGCTATCCGGCCCATCCGGACATGCTGAAGCTGCTCGGCGAGACCGGCTCTTCAAAAGCCTTTACCGGCTACGGGCCGATCGAGGGCGAGGCGGAACTTCGGACCGCCTATGCGGCGCATGTCTCGGAGGTTTATGGCGCAGGCATCGGCCTCAGAAACATTCACATCACGTCCGGCTGCAACCAGGCTTTCGTCTGCGCGGCGATGACGGTGGCCGGTCCCGGCAATACGGTGCTGATGACCGAGCCCTTCTATTTCAACCACGAAACGACGCTGGCGATGATGGGCGTCAAGACCGCTTTCGTCGCCTGCGACGCGGCGAACGGTTTCCTGCCGGATCTCGTCGGGCTCGAAGCTGCGATCACCGGCGAGGTGCGGGCGCTGGCGCTCGTTTCACCCAACAATCCGACCGGAGCGATCTATCCGCCGTCGCTGCTCGAAACGATCTTCAGGCTCTGCCGGAACAAGGGCATCTGGCTGATCCTCGACGAGACCTATCGCGACTTTTTAGCCGTCGCCGACCAGACGCCGCATACGCTGTTCAGCCTCGACGGCTGGGAAGATACGCTGATCAGCCTCTACAGCTTTTCGAAATCCTTCTGCATCCCCGGCCACCGGCTCGGGGCGATCACCGCCGGTCCGGTCGCGGTCGAACAGATCGCCAAGATCATGGACAACCTGCAGATCTGCGCGCCGCGGGCGGCCCAGGCCGCCGTCGCCAAGGCGCTCCCGCTTCTCGCCGACTGGCGGGAGGAGAACCGCCAGGAGATCGGCCGCCGTGCCGATGCCTTGAAGGCGGTGATGCGCTCCGTCAACGACTGGAAGCTCGATGCGATCGGCGCCTATTTCGCCTTCGTGCGGCATCCCTTCCCGGGCAGGAGTTCAGCGGAAGTGGCGGAAAAACTCGCCAGGCAGGCGGGTGTGATCTGCATTCCCGGCGCCTATTTCGGCGAGAGCCAGCAGAATTATCTGCGCTTCGCCTTCGCCAATGCGGACGTGCCGACGATCGGACTGTTGCGAGAACGTTTGCAGAACTTTTCGCTATCGTGAGCCTGAGCCTCCGTATATAAGCGGGGCATGGTTCAAAGAGCAGGCAGCGCTGATCTCCCGCTTCACGGCGGCCGGGTTCCCCGGTGGCTCGGCGAGCGCATGACCAAGCTCGGTACCGTGATCACCGAGGCGATCGTCATCGAATACGGCCGCGACGAACTTCTGCGGCGGCTGGCGCATCCCTTCTGGTTCCAGTCCTTCGGTTGCGTCATGGGCATGGACTGGCATTCTTCCGGCATTACCACCAGCGTCCTCGGCGCACTCAAGCGCGGGCTGACCCCGATGGCCGGCGAACTCGGCATCCATGTCTGCGGTGGCCGCGGTCAGAGCTCCCGCAAGACGCCGGACGAGTTGATCGCCGTCGGCAACCGTGTCGGCATCGACGGCAGCGGCCTTGCGACGACCAGCCGGCTGGTCGCCAAGGTGGACAGCGCGGCGGTTCAGGACGGGTTCGATCTTTACCTGCACGGGTTCATCGTCACCGACGATGGCAAATGGGTGGTGGTGCAACAGGGCATGAACGGCGACAAGCGCCAGGCGCGGCGCTACCACTGGATTTCGGAGGGCTTGAAAAGCTTCGTCGATTCTCCGCATGCGGCGATCGAAGGCCGCGGGCAGGGCGAGATCGTCAATCTCGCCGACCACCGTGCCGAAGCCTCCCGAAAAGGTCAGCTCGATCTGCTCGCGACGCTCGGGCCGGACCGGATCGTCCGCGAGGTGATCGCCATCGAGCCGGCCCGAAAAACGAAGGAACTGGCGCAGCCGATGCTGCCGCATCTGATCATGCCGGCGCATCACGATGTCCGCGAGGAGGACGTCAACATGAGGCGGCTGCATGGCACGCTGGCGGCCGCTGCAGATCGAGGCCCGGAGGATTTCGAGAACCTGCTGTTGATGCCGGGCGTCGGCGCGCGGACGGTCAAGGCTTTGGCCATGGTCGCCGAGGTGGTGCATGGCGCGCCCTGCCGTTTTTCCGATCCGGCGCGTTTCTCGCTCGCTCATGGCGGCAAGGACCGGCATCCGTTTCCGGTGCCGCTGAAGGTTTATGACGAGACGATCAAGGTGATGAAGTCGGCGGTCGGCAAGGCCCGGCTTGGTCGCGAGGAAGAGTTGCAGGCGCTGAGGCGGCTCGATGACCAGGCCCGCCAGATGGAACGGTATGTGACAGGCCCGGACCTCAAGGAGATCGTCGCCGGCGAATTCCGCCAGTCGCACGAATGGGGCGGCCGCAGCGTCTTCGGCTGGGAGCCGCCGACGGAGGAGACCGCCAATTTTCCAGGATCAGCCGATTACTTGAAGGGATCGTAACCGGGCTTTTTGTAGACAAGCTCCGGCTGCCCCTGGATATCCGGCACGTAGACCTTGTCGGTCCAGGCGTCCCTCGGAAAGTCCTGGATTGCGACCGACACGGAACTCTCGGCGGAGCCGAGAGCGGTCATGACCGCCTTCGTCACCTCAGCCGTCAGCGCCTGCTTCTGCTCTTCGGAGCGGCCCTCGATCATTTTGACGATAACATGGGGCATATTGCGCTCCTCCGATGGGCAGTTTTCAAATCAACCGAAGCGAGCATAGCCCGTCTTGCTCCGGGAGATCAATTGGGAACTTCGCTCATGCCATCGGGGTTGTCGCGCGGCCTCTGCCAGTGGATGCGATGCGGCCGGCGAGATCGGCGATACGGTCCATTGCGGTTGCAACTGCATCGTCCGGGACCGTCAGCGAGATGCGCAGGAAGCCTGCGGCCTGGTCTCCGAAGGAGGTGCCGGGCATGACGGCGACCTTCTCCTCGCGCAGCAGTTCCCAGGCGAATTCCTCGCCGTTGAGGCCGGTGGCGGTCACGTCGAGCAGGACAAACATGCCCCCTTCCGGCGGCATCGGCTTGACGAGATTGCTGCCGGCAAAGGCCTTCTCGACGATCGTGGCGCGGCGGCGATAATTTTCCCGCATCACGTCGGCGGTGTCGAAATGCTGCGACAGCGCCATGGCGGTCATGTCGGAGATGAAGGGCTGCACGCCGAACAGCATGGTTTCGGACACCGGCAGCAGTCTTTCACAGAACTCTTCGGGGCCGGCGGCCCAGCCGCTGCGGAAGCCGGGGGCAGCGTGGGATTTCGAGATCGACGAGACCGCGATGGTACGTTCGGCCAGTGCCGGAATATCGAAGGGGGAGGCGAAGGGCGTGCCTTCGAAGATCAGTTGCTCATAGACCTCGTCCGACACGATCCAAAGATCATGCTTGCGGCAGACCTCCCCGATCGCGGCGATCTCGGCGGCGGTCAGCACCGCGCCGGTCGGGTTGTGCGGCGTGTTGAGGAGAAGCACGCGGGCCTCCGGCGTGATCGCCCGTTCGAGGTCCTCGGCCTGCAGGTGGAATTTCTTTTCCGGACGCAGCGGCACGGGGATCATGTGCGCGCCGGTGGACTGGATGACGCCTTCATAGGTGGCATAGAGCGGATCGCCGACGAGCACGCCGTCGCCGGCTTCGACGAGACCGGTCATGACGGCATAGAGAGCGGTCTGGGTGCCGGGGAAACAGAGAAAATTGCGCTCCGTGACACCTGGCCGGCGTTTCGAATATTTCTCGACCAGGGCCTTCAGCACCGGCGGTTCGCCGCGGCCGTTGGAATAACGGGTGCGGCCGGCATACATGGCGCGCGCCGCCTCATCGAGCAGGGCCTTGTCCGGCTTGACGTCCGGCTCGCCGATGGTGAGTTCGATGATGTCCTCGCCCGATGCCTGCATGCGGCGGGCGGTCAGGTGGAGTGCCCAGCGGCCGGAGCCGAGATGGGCGAGGCGGTCGGTGATCGAGGCATAACGCATCGGTGGTTCCTTTTCTTATCGTTGTTCGGCCGAAAGCTCGCCGGGCTGCAGGCGCAGCAGCGCTTCCACGGAGATCAGGGCATTTTCTGCGAGTTCGTGTTCCGCAAAGGTATCGGCCGCAAGCGTTCCCTCCAGCCAGAGGCCGTCGACGAGCGCGTTGACCCCGATCGCATAGGTGCGGCATTGGGCGGGGCTGAGAGCTCGCTTCTCCTCGACGAAGAAGGCGGACAGCAGCGTCTCCAGCGCCTCCAGGAATGAGAGGTAGTTTTCGCGGTGGATGGCGGCGAAGCTCTGGTCGATCTGGATATGGCTGATGAAGGCGGCCCAGAGCGACAGCGTGCGTGGGTCGGTCACCGGCGGCGTCACATTGGCGACGATGAAGCGGCGCAGGCGCGAGCGCGCCGTCTCGCCCTCGATCGCGGCAGCAACCGCCGCCTCGGTCATGCCGGCCATCACCTTGCGGTAGGCTGCCTGCAGCATCTGGTCCTTGCTGCTGAAATAGTGCCGGATCAGCCCGCCGGTGACGCCGGCGCGCATGGCGATCTGGCGGACCGTCGCGCCCTGGATGCCGAACTCGGCGATGCAATCGAGCGTCGCGGCAATCAGGTCCTCGCGCCGCTCGGCCTCGCTTGCCCTATGGTAGGTGCGGCGGTTCACGGGTCATCTCCTGAGGAACGGGCAGGCCGTTCTTGGCACGGCGTCACGGCTTATTATACGCTCGAATAATTCGCGCAAGAGAATTCCTCGAACTTCCGCCGCATCAGCATCGTTCGGGCGGCGAAAATTCATCGCAAAATGTAACTTCCTATCAGTTTTGAGGGGTGCGTATTAAGGGATCCTACACCTTAACCTTCACAATATGGAACCGATACACCTCCCAAAGGGCGGTGACCGCGGCGGATTGGGGGATCATAATGTCGTCGGCTGAAGAAAAACGCGAACTGCAAAAGCGTCTGGATTTTATCGGTCTGGACCAGGAGGCACGCTCGACGCTTCGTCGTCTCGCGCCGACCATCAATGCCGGCCTTTCGACGGCTCTCGGCGCGCTTTACAAGAAGATCCAGTCGACACCCGACACCGCCAAGTTCTTCACCAACCAGGCTCACGTCGAGGGTGCCAAGAAGCGCCAGATGAGCCATTGGAACGTTGTCGGCGAGGCCAAATACGACGAGCGTTACCTGGAAGCAGCTCGCGCCGCCGAGGCGCATGCCGGTCTCGACCCGCGCTGGCATATCGGCGGCCAGGCGCTGGTCGTGGAAAGCCTCATCCACAAGGTGATGGCCGAGAACTGGCCCTCCCGTTTCGGTCGCGGCAAATCCGAAAAGCTTGCCAAGGACGTTGCGACGCTGGTCAAGGCGGCGATGCTTGACCTTGACTATTCGATCTCCGCCTATCTGGAGATACAGGCAGAACAGCGCCGCCACGCCGAGGAGGCGAAGCTCGCCGCCGATGAGGAGCAGGAAGTTGCGCTCGAGGCTCTGGATGACGTGCTGAAGGGGCTTGCCGCGGGCGATCTGGAGAGCCGGCTTTCCACCGCTCTTCCTGAAAACTTCGTCAAGATGGCGGAAGGCTACAACGGCAGTGCCGAGAGGCTGCGCGGCACATTGGCGACCGTGCGCCATGCCGGCGAGGAAATCCTCGTCAGCACCAACGGTATCTCCCAGGCCTCGAAGGCTCTTGCCCGGCGGACGGAGGAACAGGCCCAGGGCCTGGAGGAGAGTTCCGCGACGCTGCACCAGCTCACCCACAGCGTTTCCGGCACCGCCGAAGGCGCCAGCAAGGCGGCCGGCGCAGTCGACGTGGCGCTTTCGGAGGCGCGTGCCTCGGGACCGGTCGTCAAACAGGCCGTCGCTGCCATGGGCGAGATCGAGCGCTCGTCCGACGAGATTTCAAAGATCATCGGCGTCATCGACGAGATCGCTTTCCAGACCAATCTTCTGGCGCTCAACGCGGGCGTCGAGGCGGCGCGTGCAGGCGAAGCCGGTCGCGGTTTCGCTGTCGTGGCGCAGGAAGTGCGGGCGCTGGCGCAGCGCTGCGCCGATGCCGCCAAGGAAATCAAGGATCTGATCTCCGACAGTTCACGGCAGGTACAGGCGGGTGTCGATCTCGTCAACAATGCCGGTGCGGCGCTCAGCCAGATCACCACGCGCATCGACGACATCAACACGATCGTCAGGACGATCGCGACCGAGGCGGCGCATCAGTCGATCGGCCTGCATGAGGTCAACGGGGCTCTGAGCCGGATGGATTCGCTCACCCAGGAAAATTCGGCCATGGTGCTGGAGACGTCGAAGCAGACGTCGGACCTGCGCGATGCTGTTGAACGATTGGTCACGGCGCTGCGCGGCTTCAAGACCCGCAGCGCGGAACGGCTCGCCCGCGACCGCCAGAAGCGGGAAGAGATGCCCGGCCGGCGCCTCGTCGCCTGATCAGCGCCTCCCGCCGGCCAGCCGGACGGCTTCCGGTCTACGGCGCAGGATCAGCATCGAGGCGGCGCCGAAGATCGGCCCGACCGCGAGCAGCACGAACGTCCAGCGCCAGCCGCCAAGCAGTGCGGCCAGATGCGGCATCAGCCAGATCATGAAGATGGTCAGCGCGAAACCCATGCCCATCTGCAGCGACAGCGCCGTGCCGATGTAATTGCGGTCGGCAAGCTCGGTGACGGCGGCGGAGAACTGCGCCGAATCTCCGATGATCGAAATCCCCCAAACGACTACCACCAGCGCCAGCAGCGAGAATGGCCCGTCGAAGACGAAGCCGATGGACAGGGCGCAGGCGCCGGAGACGATCATCAGGCCGGCGGTGGTGGCGGTGCGCCCAAAACGGTCCGAGAGCACGCCGCCGGCGAAACAGCCGAACACGCCTGAGGCGACCGCGATGAAGGTGAGCAGCGAGGCTTCGCTGCTGATGCCGGTTCCACCCTTGTCGAGGGCGGCGGTCAGATAGGCGAGCAGCCAGGCCCACATGGCATAAAGTTCCCACATGTGGCCGAGATAACCGCCGTTGACGAGCAGCAGGTTACGATCCTTCAGTACCCGGCCGATCTGGCGCGGGTCGAACAGCGCCTTTCCGAACGGATAGGGGCCTTCGCGGGTGAAGAGGAGGAAAACGACGGCACCGACCAGCGTCGCACAGCTCGATGAGAGGACGATATTGTGCCAGTCGACCGCCGACGACATGCCCCGAAAAAGATGTGGCAGCGACGAGCCGGCGGTGATCGCACCGATGACGCCGGCCAGCGCGAGGCCGCGGCCGGAAATGAACCAGGTGGAGACGAGTTTCAGCGCCGGCGGATAGACGCCGGCGAGCGCGAAGCCGGTGACCATGCGGCAGAGGATGGCGCCGGCCGGGCCGGGCTCCAGAGCCAGAGCGGCGTTGGAGAGCGCGGCAAGCAGGGCGGAGGCCGCCATCAGCCGGTTCATGCGGATGAGGTCCGGCAGGTTGAAGAGGCTTGCGGCCAGAGCGCCGATCACGAAGCCGATCTGAACGCCGTTGGTAAGCCAGGCAGCGGCATTTTCCGACAGCGACCAGGCGCGTTTCAGCTCCGGCGCGATCGCATTGGCGGAAAACCAGCAGGAGAAGGAGAGCACGACCGCGAAGCAGAGCAAAGCCAGCATGGACCAGCGGCCTGCGGCTGGTGTTTCCAAGGTCGTCGCGGTGCTCATCAATCTATCCCGTTACGCGGTATTTGGCGGCGATATGCCTGTCGGGCAGGCGCGGCATCCCGAACAGCTTTTCACGGAACGGCCCTTCGCGATAGCCGATCTTGTAGAGGCCGCGTTCCTGCAGGATCGGGATCACCAGTTCGATGATATCATCAAAACACTCCGGAACGATGGTGCGCGACAGGTTGAAGCCGTCGACGCCGGCCTGATCCATCCAGGCGACGAGGTTGTCGGCGATCTGTTCTGCGGAGCCGATCATCGGCGCCTGGCGGCTGCCGAGCACCATCTGTTCGAGCAGCTTGCGCTTGGTCCATTGCGGTCCGGCGGTGCGGGTCATCGCCTCGACGTTCGAGACGATCGCAGAACTCTTGCCGGTCTCGATCGGCTCGTCCAGATCGTATTTTGCAAAGTCGATGCCGAGCGAGCCGGCGGCATGCACGAGAGCACCTTCGGAGCTCGCATAGGCGCGATAGTCCTCGAACTTTTCGCGGGCTTCCTTTTCGGTTCGCGCGGTGACGATCGTGGCGCCGACGAAGACTTTGACGTCCTCCGCGTTGCGGCCATATTCGACGGCGCGAGCCCTGATGTCGTCGACGATGCCCTTGACGCCTTCGGTCTTCTGGCCGTTGACGAAGACGCACTCGGCGTGGGTGGCGGCGAACTGCCGGCCGCGGGTCGAGGAGCCTGCCTGGTAGAGAACCGGGGTACGCTGCGGCGAGGGTTCGCAGAGATGGATCGCCTCGATGCCGTATTGCTTGCCGCGGTGGTGGACCTTGTGGACCTTGGCCGGGTCAGCATAGACATGGTTTGCCCGGTCGAAGACCACGGCATCCTCCTCCCAGCTTCCTTCCCAGAGCCGGTACATGATCTCCATATACTCGTCGGCGAGGTCGTAGCGGTCGTCATGGGCGGCGACGCCCTCCAGCCCGATCGCCTTCGCGGCGCTGTCGAGGTAACCGGTGACGATGTTCCAGCCGATCCGGCCGCCCGTCAGGTGATCGAGCGTCGACATGCGGCGGGCGAAGACGAAAGGCGGTTCATGGGTCAGGTTGGCGGTAACGCCAAATGAGAGATGTTCGGTGACGGCTGCCATGGCCGGCACCAGCAGCAGCGGATCGTTGACCGGCACCTGTACCGCACCCCTCAGCGCCGCCGCATTGCTGCCGCCGAAGACGTCGTTGACGCCGAGAACATCGGCGAGGAATATGCCGTCGAACAGGCCCGCTTCCAGCCTTTTCGCGTAGTCCGTCCAGTATCGCAGCTGTGCATAGCGGTGCGACTGGTCGCGCGGATGTGCCCAGAGCCCCTGCTGGATATGGCCGACGCAGTTCATGTCGAAGGCGTTGAAACGGATTTCGCGAGTCACGATCTTCCCTCTGAATTCCCCATTGCCGATAAGGGCTGTCTCTTATAGGGTGCTATCGTCCACTATAGAAGACGATTGTTGAAAGGCAAGCCGCTTGCAACAGGCTGAAAATGACCCGGTCCAGGCGATCTCCACGCGGCTGAAGATCGAGCGGGAGGCGCGGGGCTGGTCACTCGCCGAGCTTGCCGAACGCTCGGGCGTCTCCAAGGCGATGATCAGCAAGATCGAGCGTAGCGAGGCGAGCCCGACGGCGACCGTGCTCGGCCGGCTCTCTGGCGCCTTCGGCCTGCCGCTTTCGGTACTGCTGGCGCTTGCCGAGCGGGCGCAGGAGCGCGTCGCGCTGCAGGCGGAACAGCCGGTCTGGACCGATCCGGAGACGGGCTATACCCGCCGCGCTGTCTCTCCGGCGAATTCCCCGTTGGAGCTTCTGGATGTTTCGCTGCCATCAGGCGTGCGCGTGCCCTATCCGGCATCCGCCTTCGCCTTCCAGCACCAGCAGATCTGGGTGCTTTCGGGCAGGCTCGATTTTCAGGAGGGGACGGTGATGCATCATCTCACCGAAGGCGATTGCCTTCTGCTCGGCCCGCCTGCCGATTGCGTCTTCTTCAATCCGGGCACGGAACCAGCGCGTTATGTGGTGGCGCTGACCCGGCGTTAGGCGCCGAGCCAGAATTTGATGATCAGGCCGATGGTGCCGACCGTTACCACTCCGGCCACCCAGAGGCCGACGAACCAGGCGAGCCGCCTGAAGGTTTCGCCGCCGGCCATCAGTGATAACCCTCTTCCGGATCAACCTTGCCGCGGAAGACCCAATAGGCATAGCTCGTATAGGCAAGGATCAGCGGCACCAGGATCAGCGCGCCGACCAGCAGGAAGCCGAGGCTTTCGTCGGGCGCCGCCGCATCCCAGATCGTCACGGATGTAGGCACGATATAAGGGTAGAAGCTGATGCCGATGCCTGCGTAACCCAGTATGAAAAGGCCGAGCGCCGCAAGGAATGGGCGGCTGTCGCGGTTGTTTTTCAGGCCCGTGAGCAGAAGCCAGAAACAGCCGAGAACCAGCAGGGGTACGATGACGCTGAAGATCGCGGTCGGCCAGGAGAACCAGCGGTTCAGATAGAGCGGCTCGAGGAACGGCGTCCAGAGGCTGAAGACGCCCATGGCGGCGAGCGTCGCGAGGGCGGCGATATAGGAGAGGCTGCGGGCCTTGTCGCGAAGGTCCCCCGTCGTTTTCATCACCAGCCAGGTCGAGCCGAGCAGTGCGTAGCCGATCACGACTGCAAGGCCGGTGGCGATCGAAAACGGGGTCAGCCAGTCCCACCAGCTGCCGGAATAGGCGCGGTTTGCAACCGGAATGCCCTGCACCAGCGCGCCGAGCGCGATCCCTTGAGCCAGTGCCGCCATGAACGAGCCGCCGGCAAAGGCCCAGTTCCAGAGATATTGCGCCCGGCCGGTGCGCCAGCGGTATTCGAAGGCGACGCCTCGAAAGATCAGCCCGAGCAGCATGGCGATGATAGGGGCATAGAGTGCCGGCAGGATCGTCGCATAGGCGAGCGGAAAAACCGCCATCAGCCCGCCGCCGCCAAGGACCAGCCAGGTCTCGTTGCCGTCCCAGACGGGGGCGACGCTGTTCATCATCACGTCGCGATGGCGCTTTTCCGGAAACAGCGGGAAGAGGATGCCGACGCCGAGATCGAACCCGTCGAGGATGACATAGGCAAGCACCGCAAAGGCGATGATGGCCGCCCAGATGAAGGGGAGGTCAATGACCATGTCGGCCTCCTGCAGGGAGCGTTGCGGTATGCGGGGCCGGCGTGATGCCAGCGGTTCGGATCGGGCCTTCGCCGAGATCGCCGCTCGGATCGCGCGGCAGGCGGGACATCAGCCGCAGGATATAGAAGGTGCCGGCGCCGAAGACGAGGAAATAGACGATGATGAAGGCGACCAGCGAGGAGCCCACGGCCGCTGCCGCGATCGGCGAGACGGAATTTGCGGTCAACAGGTGGCCGTAGAC
Organism: Neorhizobium sp. T25_13; assembly: GCF_002968675.1. Lineage (NCBI taxonomy): Bacteria > Pseudomonadati > Pseudomonadota > Alphaproteobacteria > Hyphomicrobiales > Rhizobiaceae > Neorhizobium > Neorhizobium sp. T25_13. Next base: position 170,211 of record NZ_PVBI01000008.1, on the reverse strand, counting down.
GGTATAGGGCTGGCGGCCGACCTCGGTGGTCACCCAGCCGGCGAGGACGGCGACGAAGCCGGCAGGCCCCATGACCATCGCGGCCCGGTGCAGCCATTCGGAGGTGTAGAGGCGGCCTCTCCATCGACAGTACAGGCTCCAGAGGCCGAGGCCCAGCATGGCAAAGCCGAGGCCGACCATGATGCGGAAGGACCAGAACACGATTGGCACCGGCGGCTGCAATTCGCGCGGCACGGTGTCGAGGCCCTTGAGCGGCGCATCGAGGCTGTGTTTCAGGATGAGGCTCGAAAGCTTCGGGATCTCGATTGCGTAGTCGATCCGTTGTTCGGCGTGGTTCGGCAGGCCGAAGAGGATCAGTGGCGCGCCGTCCGGATGGCTCTGGTAGTGGCCTTCCATCGCCATGACCTTGACCGGCTGGTGTTCCAGCGTGTTGAGGCCGTGCTGGTCGCCGGCAAAGATCTGGATCGGGGCGACAATCGTCAACATCCACATCGCCATCGAGAACATCGTGCCGGCGCGCAAGGGGGCGGTGCGGCGCAGGAGATGCAGGCCGCCGACGGCGCCGACCACCAGGGCGGTCGTCAGATAGGCGGCAAGCACCATGTGGACGAGGCGATAGGGGAAGGACGGGTTGAAGATGACCGCCCACCAGTCGGCCGGGATGAACTGGCCCTTGTCGTTCATCGCAAAACCCTGCGGCGTCTGCATCCAGGAGTTGGCGGAAAGGATCCAGGTCGCCGAGATCAAGGTGCCGACCGCGACCATCAGGGTCGCGAAGAAATGCAGGCCGGGGCCGACGCGATTGCGGCCGAACAGCATGATGCCGAGGAAGCCCGCCTCCAGGAAAAATGCCGAGAGCACTTCGTAACCCATCAGCGGGCCGATGACCGGGCCGACCTTGTCGGAGAACACGCTCCAGTTCGTGCCGAACTGATAGGACATGACGATACCGGAGACGACGCCCATGCCGAAGGCGAGCGCAAAAATCGTCTTCCAGAAGTCGAACAGCTCCAGGTAGACGACCTGTTTCTTCCACAGCCAAAGACCTTCCAGCACGGCGAGATAACTCGCCAGCCCGATCGAAAACGCGGGAAAAATGATGTGGAACGAGACCGTGAAGGCGAACTGCATGCGCGCCAGCAGCGTCGCGTCGAAGGTCTCGAACATGGCGTCATCCCTTTCCGGCGGGGCCAGAAGCCCATCCATCTCATCGGATGACAATCGGCGGAGGGCGTCAAGAGATCAATGCGCATCAATGCCGCGCGCCCGGATGCCGCGGCCCTGCGTTGAACCGCCGCAGTGAACGAAAAAGCGCTTCCCGGTGAGGGGAAGCGCCAAGTTGGGGAGGGTACTTATGACAATGTCGGCCGCGTGGAGGTCATGCGTCCGACCCGCGTTGAACCCATGATCATCAGTTTTGTTCCCCCTTCGCTTGTTTTGGCGCGGAACCTTCGGTGGCGGTCCCGGTTGGGCAAGCAGGTACGGAAAGGAGAAACGCACCATGAGCAAAGCCGTAGAAACCACCGATCACAAGGAAATCCGGCAATGGATCGAGGAACGCGGCGGCCATCCGGCCCGGGTGAAGGGCGCCAGGGAAGGCGGCATTCTGCGGGTCGATTTCGGGAAGCCGGAAGAATCCCTGGAGGAAATCGAATGGGACGACTTCTTCTCGATCTTCGATGAAAACAAGCTCGTCTTCCTTTTCCAGGAAGAAACGGAAGCCGGCAAAACCAGCCGGTTCAACAAATTCGTGTCCAGCACGAAACACTGAGGCCGCGGCCAGATCGCGGTCCCTGAGCCAAGGAGGACGGTCATGTCCACATCCAAACATTTCAAGACCCGCAAGCCCAGCGATGCCGATCTCAAGGAGGATCCCGGTATCGGCCAGTCGAAAGGGTTGAACCGATTCACCGGCGCCGACGAGATCGCCGGCGACAATACCGAGGAAGGTGATGTCGGCAACGACACGACCCGTTTCGGCGGCGTCGATCCCAACCAACGCGGCCGCTCGAACAAATGACCTCTCAAGGAGGATAGACCATGCAAGGCAACAAAACCCATCAGCAACAGCGCAACGTCATCGAAAAACGGGAAAATACCGCCAATGCGCCCAAGGATTTCGATCCCGGCCCCGACCTGCGACGCAGCGAAGCGGCCAAGGAGGCATTCCGTCGCGGCGATAACCTGGACATGCGGGCCGCGGAAGTTTCGCTCCATGACGACCCATCGATCATTCGCGGCCGCAACCAGGAAAGCGAGCACCACAAAGGCAAGCGCTCCTGACTCTTTTGGAGAGCACGGAACCCAAACCCCATCCTCGCGGTTGTCGGACGCCTGCCCGGTGATATGTTACGGTCGGGCTGGCAGAAGAACCAAGTGCGGTGGCAGATGTCACCGCACCATCCTGGGAGGATGACATGTTCGGTCTAAGCCCAACCTTTGTCGATCGAGAGGATGCCGGAAGGCAATTGGCGGAAGCCATGCAGGCGACGCTGCCGCCCGATCCGATCCTGATGGCGCTGCCGCGTGGCGGCGTGCCCGTGGCCTTCGAAGTCGCCCAGCGGCTCGGCCTGCCGCTCGATCTCCTCATCGTCCGCAAGATCGGCGCGCCCGGTCATCCCGAATACGGCATTGGCGCTGTCGTCGATGGGCGGGAGCCGCACGTGATCGTCGACGAGGACGCCGCTCGTCGTTTCCATGTGCCGCCAGGCTATCTCGCGGCCGAGCGCGAACATCAGCTTGCCGAAATCGAACGGCGCCACCGAATGTATTTCGGCGAGGACGAGCCGAGCGAGCATGATCACACGGGACGCGACGTCATTCTTGTCGATGACGGGATTGCGAACGGCGTTTCGATCCGCGCCGGCATCCATGCGCTGAAGGACATGGGTGTCGCATCGATCCGGATCGCGGTGCCGGTCGCGCCGCGTCAACTGCTGGAATCCCTGCAGGAAGAGGTGGACGACATCGTCTGCCTGTCGGCTCCGGACCGCCTGGAAGCGGTCAGCCTGCACTACGGCGACTTCAGGGAGACGACCGACCAGGACGTGGTGCGCCTTCTGAAGGAGGCTCACCGGCTCAGCCGCACCCTGAGCCATTGAGGATCAGAGCTCGACAGTGACCAGAAGCGGCAGATGATCGGAGGCCCGGCGGGAAAGCGGGGTCGATACGACCTGCGTCGCGACCGGCGTGATTTCGCTGGAGGCGAACACGTGGTCGATCCTCAAAAGCGGCAGACGCGATGGGAAGGTGGCTTTGGGCTTTCCCCCACTCAGAAGCGGTACGTCCGCCATCTGGCGTGCGACGGCCTTGTAGGTCGCGGTCACGGGAGTTGCGTTGAAATCGCCGATCAGGATCCTCGGCTTGCCCTGGCAATCCGGCGCCCCCATCCAAGACGGCCCGAGGATTTCGGCGATCTGGCGCATCCGGTCCCCGCCCAGCAGGCCGAGATGGGTATTGAAGACCTGCAGCTTGTGCTCGCCGACCTCTATTTCCACCCAGACGGCGCCGCGCTGCTCCCCATGCGAGGACAGGCCGGCACCCTTTACCATTCTTGCCGGCAGGGCCGTCAGGATCGCATCGCCGTAACGCTCTTCGGCAACGTTGAGTGCTGCGTGGAAATGGAATTCCATCTGCAGAAGAGAGGCGATCACATGCGCCTGGTCTATCCCGCCGGTGCGGCTGCGGCCGACGTCCAATTCCTGCAATCCGATGATATCCGGTTCCAGGGCCGCGATGACCTCGGCTACCCGGGCGGGGTCGAGCCGGCGATCGGTACCGATGCAGCTATGCACATTGTAACTCAGGATTTTCAGGCGATGCCTTGTCTTCGAAGGCTGAGCCGGGGCGGGGCCGGCCTTGGCTGGCGATGTCTGATCAGTCATGGAGCGGGGAACACCTTGGTCCCGGTTTCGTTCCCATTGTTATACAGCCGTTTACGAGAGGGACCATGATCGCCAGACGCCATCTGCTCAAGTTTCTGATCGGCGTTGCGATCTGCCTGGCGGCCTTCCTCGTCTATCGCAGCCTCGGTCGCTACACGGTCGACGAGATCGAGGAATCGGTCCGGTCGATCGCCGCTTTCCGGCTCGCGACCGCATTTTTCTTCGTCATCCTTTCCTATCTCTGCCTCGGCGGCTTCGATGCGCTTGCCGTGCGGTATGTGGGCAAGCCGCTTCTTTTGCGGCAGACTTCGCTCGCGTCCTTCACGGCGCTGTCGATCGGTCACAATGTCGGGCTTTCTGCGCTGAGCAGCGGCGCCGTGCGCTACAGGTTCTACACGCGCTGGGGTCTGACCGGCGAGGATATCGCCAAGGTCATCGTCTTCTGCGGAGTGACCGTCGGCCTCGGCCTTGGAACGCTGGCCGGGCTGGCGCTGCTGCTCCAGCCCGGCGACGCGGCGGACCTGCTGGGCCTCGACCGACCGGCACGGCTGGCGGCCGGGCTTCTCTGTCTGGCCGGCCCTGCCGCCTATCTGCTGATCTGCGCCTTCGTGCGCCGTCCTCTTGTTGTGCGCAGCTGGCGTTTCGAACCGCCGGCGATACAGCTTGCCCTCGGCCAGATCGTCATCGGCACGCTGAACTTCGCCTGCGTCACGGCTTCCATCCAGCAGCTTCTCGCAAGCTTCACCGATGCCGGGTACCTGGCTGTGGCCAGCGCCTATGTGACCGCCAACATAGCCGCGCTGCTCAGCCATGTGCCGGGCGGGCTCGGCGTGCTGGAGGCGACCATGATCGGGATCCTGCCGACATCCGCGTCGATCGGCGCGCTGATCGCCTTTCGCGTGCTCTATTTTTTCGTGCCGCTCACGATCGGCGTGCCGACCTTTCTCGTCACCGAGGCTTATTATCGTCATCGGGGCGGCAAGTTCCTAGAGCAGACGGTGATGTGACAGGCGGGCGAAAAGCCGCTTGAGACCGGCCTTGATTTCCGGAATCGGCCAGAAAGGCTGTTTCGGGTCGATGATCCCCGTGCCGACCAGAGATTCCGTCTCGCCTTTGTCCGTATCGACGTCATAGCTCCGCAGGCCGCGCGGCTTGACGTTCAGCCGGTCGACAGCCGCCAGAACGGAGCCGGTTTCCGCGATGATCCGCGCAACTTCCGCCGGTTGGGCGTCGAGATGTTCGGCGATCAGCTCGTTGCGGAGCGCGGCGATCGCCTGCCTGCCGGTTGGGTCCGAGGTTTCGATCGCAAGGTCCGCCTCGGTGTCCAGCCCTTCGGAGCGGTTGTTGAGATTGGAAGAGCCGACCCGCACGAACTGGTCGTCGACGATGATCAGCTTGGAATGAACGATGATCTCCTGCTCGCCACCATTGCCGTCGGAAACCGCAGCAAAGAAAACCCGCAGGCGTCCATAACGATCTGCGCGCTTGAGGCGACGGATCAGCCGGTTGCGGTTGTGGCCCATCATCAGCTTTTCCAGGAAGCCATGGGATTCGCGCGTGACAATCACGAGGATTTCCGGGCCGTCGGCTTTCCTCAACCGCCTGGCGAGAGTTCGCGCCACGCCGAAGGAGGCGAGATACTGCGTCTCGATATAGAGATGGCGTCTGGCCGCCTTCAGCGCGTCGTGGGTCAGCCGGATCGCCTCGCGGTGGCCGCGATGGCCCTTCCATTTCCACGCCTCGGTGAGCGCCAGGCCGGTGTTGCAGTCGGTCAGCGCCGGTTCCAGATCTGCCGGCCAGGGATTTATGCCCGGCACATCGAGCGGTGAAAGGACCTGGCGTGTCGCCTTTTTCCACCGGCGGCGTGCGACGTCGCCGATCAGCTTTGCCGTATCGCCGGTCACGATCGTCTGTATGTCGTGGACGGGGCCGTAGGTGGTTCCGTCGGGCGCCCGGCGCAGCGGGTTGTCGATCGCGTGGCTCCGGTCGTCCCAGCGGCGGGCGGTCAAGTCGATGCCACCGAGGAAGGCGGTCCGGTCGTCGATCGCGACGATCTTCTGATGATGGCTGGCGCGCAGCGGATGGTCGAAATCGAAATGCAGGGAGATGCGCGGATGGTCTTTCCAATCCATCTTGCCGAACATCTTGAGGCTCTTGCCGGAATAAACAGGCCCCATGCCCCAGACCAGGATGCGGATTTCAAGCGAGGGCTTCTCCTCGACCATCTTGCGCAGCAGAGCACCGAGTGTTTCGCCGTCGGGGTCGCGCGGACGAAGGACGATGTCCGGATCGAAATCCCAGCCGATGATGAAGATCGAACGTTCCGCCAGCCTCAAGACCTGATCGAGTCGGCGAAAATAGTCGTCGCCATCGATCAAGAAGGCGAGCTTTTCCGCCTTCGCTCTGCGCCAGACGTTCCGGCCGGGCCGGATGATGGGTTCGAATGAGAATCCTGTATCCCGCGTCAGGATCGATTGCGTCGCTACATCCACCTGGCCACCTCATCATGGAATGGCAGATGAACGCGCGGATTTTGTCCTTTGTTCCAAGGCTGTATTCCCGCACATAGCCGGATGGATTGGCTGGATAGAGTGGAAGGTGAGGGCGTTACTCGATAACCGTTTGCTGAGCCGGGTTGGGCGCAATGAAATTGCTGTTGCCATCTCTGAAGGCTTCCATTGCAACAATGAGCCCGAGAAGGATGAGAGCTGCCGCACCCATCAGCTTCCACAGCCCGCCGGTCGTGGGTTTCTGTCGACTTTCGTCATGCGCTTGCCTGTGCTCTGCACGTGGATGGCCATGGATGTTCATGATCGATCTACCGGCGCTTTCGCGCCGGTACCTCTTCAAATGGATGCCGGATTGCCGGGCGGCATATAGACTGGCGGATTGGGATTTTCGTCGGGATTGGGCAACGGCGTCTCATCCGGCAGCCGATCCGGTTCCGGTTCGTCGATCGGTGGGTCCGGCTTCCAGATGGGCGCCGGCATGGGCGGGCGTTCACTTGGTTCGCGAGGATCGGGTATCATGGAAAACTCCCTGTTACTCATCTCACAACCGCCCGGCATGGCGATTGTTCCTCGCAAATTGACCCTAAGGGTTCGTGGAGCCGGTGCTGGTCGGGTCTGTTCCCGGAGCCGGCGCTGGCGTCTGCGCCCTATCGCTGGTCGCAGGAGGTGCCGGAGCCTGCGCCGTATCATCCGACCCGCCGGTGAAATAGTAACCAACGGCCATCAGGAGGAGTACTATGGTAATCCCTCCGATGATGGAATTTGCCCTCATCTCGCGTGACATGATCTTCGCCTTTATGGCTCGTGAATTTACTACTGGACAATTCACAAAGGGCGGCAATGTTCCAGGCATCGAGGTGAAAAGGAACTTCGCATGCTTTCAGGGGTTGAATCCGGCTGTCCTGCGTTCCCAAAAGCAATCGATCTGGGCGACCAATTTGCGAGGAGAAGCGAATGACCCATGCCCGAGACAATTTCCTCGCGTGGCTGCGTGCCGCTCACGCCATGGAGGAACAGGCGATCACGACGCTTACCGCGCAATCCCGGCGGATCGAAAGTTATCCCGACCTCAAGGCCCGTATCGTACAGCACCTGCACGAGACCGAGGAACACGCCCAAGCGCTGAAGACGCTCCTCGATCATTTTTCGGCAACCGGCAGCGCTTTGGCGCTCAAGGACATGGCGGCCAAACTGGCGGCCAAGGCGCAGGGCGTCAGCGGCATGTTGACCAGTGACGAGGTCGTCAAGGGAGCGATGGCAAGCTATGCCTTCGAGCACATGGAAATCGCCAGTTACCGGGTCCTGATTGCGGCGGCCGACGAGCTGGATGAAATGGAGGCGAAGACGGTTTTCGAACGCATCCTTGGCGAGGAGATCGCCATGGCCAACTGGCTGGAAGCCAATCTCGACGCCATCACCCGCATATTCCTGATGCGTGACGAACGTGACCTGATGGCAAAGAGATAAGTGGCGAGCGCTAAGGAGGGCGGCCAGCCGCTGCGATGGCGGCTGGCACGGGACGTCAGGTCCTCAAGGGTGCATTCGGATCCAGATGGATCTGCAGATCTCGTGGATCGCGTACGCCCTGTTGATAAAGCTGAATGATCTGCGCTGCGAGATTGTTTGCGGCGAGGCTGCCGCCGGCAAGTCCACGCTCTGCGCAGATCTCGTCGAACAAGCGTTGGAGAAATGCCAGTTCCGTCGGTTCGAAAGTGTTGGTCAGGACTGCTGCATTCATCTTTTCAGCCTCCCCAAATGGTGGCGAAAGCGCTTCCTGTCTTCCAGTCGCCGGTACGCTCTTGTCTTCAGCCGACGATAGCCAAAGACTACTACTTCTCTTCCACTTTGCAAGGAGGAAAGCCGGGTGGGCGCAGCAGCGGATTGCTCGAAATCCTTTCTCAAGCAGTCGTGAATGTAAGTGGTTTTTCAGTCGTTAAGATGGTTCGCCTCGTGATCGTGAAACTGTTCGGTCTGCACCGTTTTGCCATCCAGTCCGCGTTCCCTCGAATGCTGCGCCTTGTCCCGGTTCGACAGCACTTTGTTTTCGGGAAGGATCGCCTTGTCGACATCTGTCATGGCCCCGTTTCCGCTGTTTTTCCCCTGCGCTCCCGCGCCCATCCGCTTCGAACTCGCCTTGGCCATGATGTCTGTCTCCTGGTTCTTGTTTTCACTCAAAGGGTAGAACCGCGCAGGCAGGTTTTTGATCCGCTAAAAGTCGGATAGGAGAAATCTGAACGATCTCCCTGCACAGATTTTAAGATTTCAGCCCTAGGGTCCGGCGCATGAGGCACGAATTCAGCTCAGCTTTTCCAAAAGCTGCCGATACCCTAATTCCTTCGGGGAAGCGGATTCTCCAACTCGTAACCCATGACAAGATGGGGGGCGTGCGTACCCTTGTGCAGATGGTGGAGACCGGCTTGCATGCCCGCGGTTTCGAGGTGCAGACGCTGCCTCTCGACACCGGTCGTGGAACGATCGCCACGCTTCGCAATCTCGCACGCCTTGGCTGGACCATCCTGTCGGGAAAATACGACGCGATCTTCACCTACCAGGCTGCAGCCTCCGTCTTCGGCGGCTTTTTAGGCTTTCTGGGCCGCGTGCCGGTGCGCGCCGCCCATCATACCGCAGCGCCGGAGGGTATTCGCCGGCATTGGAAGGCACTTGACTGGCTGTTCGGTTCGGCCGGGATATTCACCCATTTCGTATCGAATTCCGTTTCCACCAGCGCGTCGTTCGGTAAATGGCCAGCTGCCTACCGGCGGCGGTTCATTCTGATCCCGCATGGTGTCGATCCCATTCCGCCGGCTCGCGCAGCGGTCGACTGGCGGCAGCGCCTTTCCATTGCGCCGGATGCTTTCGTGCTGGTCGCGACGGGAAGGCTGGTGGATCAGAAGGATCACGCAGTCCTGGTGGATGCGCTCGGGACGCTGCCGGGCATGCATCTGATCATCGCCGGCGACGGCCCGAACCGGGAGGCTCTGGAGGGCAAAGCTCGCACGCTGGGTGTGGCGGAGCGCGTCCATCTGGTCGGCTCGATCGAGCGGGATGCGCTCGGCGACATCCTGACGGCCGGCAATATCTATGTGTTCCCGTCGATCTGGGAAACTTTCGGCCTTGCCGGGGTGGAGGCTTCGATGGCCGGCCTGCCGGTCGTCGCGTCCGATCTCCCGGTCCTGCGGGAGGTGCTGTGCATCGGCGACGGGCATGAGAACGCAGCCATGACGCGGTTTCATCCGCCCTGCGATGCGGCCAGCCTTGCCGATGCGGTCAAAGATCTCGCTGCGAATTATCCGGACGCGCAGCTTCGGAATGATTTTGCGCGATTGCATCGAGAGCATCACAGCCGGGAGCTCATGCTGGAACGCTATACGAATTTCCTGCATTCCGAGAGCGGCGTCTAGCCGCGTCGCGGATAAAAACGCTGAAGCAGCGAGCGGGTGTCGAACAGGTTCCAGCGCAGCGCGATATAGGCGCTGGTGATGCCGATCAGGACGAAGTTGATGGCGCTTGCAGCCGGCTCTTCCGTCAGGAGCTGGACACCTTTGCCGACAGCGACGACAGCTATGCCGAGAGCCAGCAGCAGGCCCCCTCGGGGCAGGTCGAGAGGCATGCGCAGGTTTCCCGACGCGTAGACCAGGCAGATCAACAGAGCCGCCGCCTGCCCGAGCGTAAAGGCGATGGCGGCGCCCATTGCCGCGTATGAAGGGATCAGCAGGTAGCTCAGCGTTCCGGTGACCGCGAGCATCGCGACGGAAGCGACCAGTTCCAGGTTTGTTGTCCCGCTGAAATAAATGATCTGGCCGAAATAGTGGGCGCGCATGACGAGAATGGCATTCGCGACGAGCAGGATCGGCATGATCTGCGTGACGACCGGCAGATAGCTCGGGGCGAGCAGGATCCCGAAGATGACATCGCCGAGCAGGATGAAGGATGCGGTGCCAAAAATGACGATATAGCAATGCGTAATGAAGGCGCGCTTGAGGGTATGCCGCGCTTCGGTCCCTTTCCCCTCCGTATGGAAGTTCTTGGCGCTCGAAATATATCCAGCGCTGATCGCCTCGGCCAAGACCAGGAACGTCTGCTTCATGAGGTCGAGTACGGTCCCGTAAGGGGCGACGGTGCTGGTATTGTAGAGGCCCGCCAGCAGCAGCCGATCGACGTTCATGGCGGCAGCCGAGGCGCCGAAGGCGATGGCAAGCGGCCAGCCATAGCGCCACATCCGCCGCACGTCGCTGGCCCTAGGCCAGACAAAGCCGGACGCCCATATGGTGCGGCTGAAATGCCGGAAAACCGGCACGGAGCCCAGCGCATAACCGAGCCCCACGCCTGCCAGCAATGCGCCGGGCGTGTCGAATTCGAGGACGGCGATGTAACCGAACAGCAGCGAGAAGACGGCGCGGGCGATGGTCGCGATTGCAACGAGCCGGACAAGAAGGTGGGCGCGGCTGATTTCGACGGCGACGAAATACAAGGTGAAGCACACGACCAGCAGGCTGCTGCTGACCGCAACATCGGCATGCAATGTTCCAAACAGGTAGAACAGGTATATGAAGCCGATCGCCGGCAGCATCACTACCCCTGAAACCAGCAGCAGCGCCCCTGCGAGCCGATCGGCTTCCTTGGGGTCGTATCGTCCGAAATGGGCGAATACGATCCACTGGACGCCCAGGCTGTAGACCATCATGCATATCGAAAAACCGACGATATACTGGCCGTACACTTCGGCGCTGGTCATGCGCGTGAAGACGGAAACCGACACGAGATTGATGATGGCCGAGGTCGCCCGCGAGGCTAAATACACCGAGGCATGTCTATCGCTCAATTTCGTCGCCCAATAATATGCATTTGGTCAGAATTAACCGCTAACCCTCTAGGGTAGGCCCGATCGCCGGGAGTGACGTAGATCCTTCCTTAGCAGGAACAAACGCAATAATCATAGGGCATGTGATGATTATGAATAGCTCTCGGATTGTTGATCCGGTCGCAGCCCGAATCTGCTTTCTCGTGCGTGGTTTCGATGGCGGCGGTGCCCAACGCGACGCCATCCTGCTGGCAAACGAACTGCAGGGCCAGGGATTTCCGAGCGCAATCGTTACACTTCAGAGTTCGGGTCCGTTGCGGGACCTGATCCGCGCCGACGTACCCGTTATCGATCTCGGCAACGGCCGCAAACTGCGCCTCGCCTTTGCGCCCGCCGCATTGCGAAGGTTGCTGGTCACGGGGCGTCCGAGGGCGCTGGTGTCTTCCGAGGCGGCGGCGAATGTCCTGGTGGTCCTGGCCTCGCGAGGGCTTGCGAGGGAAACGCGGCCGTCGATCGTCCTGCGCGAGGTGGCAAGCCCCCTGCAGGCGCGAACCGGCGATCCCTACTGGCAGAACCGGCTGGCCTACAGGCTGATCCGGTTTGCCTATCCGCGCGCCGATCTGGTCCTGACGTTGACGGCCGGTGCGCGAAACGACCTCATCGACCGTTTTGGCGTGCCGGCCGCGAAAGTCGTCAATCTCGGTACCAATGCCGTGCTGACGCCACAGATGCGGCGGCGGATCGAGCAGCTGGGCCGCGCCCCGGAACCGGGCCACATCGTCTCGGTCGGAAGGCTCTCGCCGGAAAAGGGATATGCGACGCTGATCGAGGCCTTCGCGCAGCTCCGGCGGATGCGCGAGGCTCGGCTGACGATCGTCGGGGAAGGCGATGAGCGCGGCAATCTGGAGGCCTTGGTCGAAGCGCTAAATCTATCGCAGGACGTCAGCTTGCCGGGACACAATCCAGACCCGTTGTCGATCGTGTCGCAAGCTTCGCTTTTCGTATCGTCCTCCTCGCATGAGGGGTTGGGAAACGCACTGATCGAGGCCATGGCCTGCGGGGTGCCCGTCGTCGCGACGGATGCCCCTTACGGCCCGCGCGAAATCCTGCAAGACGGCAGGCTTGGACGGCTGGTGCCGGTCGGTGATGCGACCGCGCTTGCGCAGGCCATGGCGATGACACTCGAACAGCCGCCCGAAAGCGCAGTTCTCCAGGCCCGCGCCGGGGAGTTCAGCGTCGAGAAATCGGCCGAAAGGTTCATCCATCTTCTTCAGGCGGCGGGGATCGCGGGAAATGCCGTTTCCGCGGCGCCGGAGATTGAGACAACCGTAAGTATTTGACATTATGTTCTGACGCTCTGGGAGATCCGACTGCAATGGATGGGGGTAGATGAAAAAGCCGAAACTCTGGGAGATGTCCGGTTCCGAGATACTGGCGGGAGTATCCCGCAAGATCGGGCGGCACGTATATTTTCGCCCACACCTGTTGAAGCTGGACGCGCCTGTCGTTGCTTTCACGTTCGACGACTTTCCTGTCTCGGTCTTCGAAAATGCGGCGCCCGCTCTCGAGGATGCCGGCATGCTCGGCACGTTCTATCTTGCAAGCGGACTGATGCAGCGCGTCGAAAACGGCCAGCTGATCGTCGATGAGGAGATGGTCGCGACGCTTTCGGACAGGGGACACGAGATCGGCGGCCACACCCATGGCCATATCAATGTCCAGAAAACGCCCCGTCGCGACCTGATGGCCGATGTCAGGCGAAACGACGAGGAAATCGCCCGGATCGTCGGCTCCGCAAAGCCGGTTTCCTTCGCATATCCCTTCGGGATGATTTCGGTTCCATCCAAGCTGGCGCTGATGCATCACTATCCGGGCCTGCGCGGCATCAAGGTCGGCACCAATTCCGGCCTCATCGACCTTGCCCATCTGAAAGCGCAGGAACTCTATGACTGCAGCAACGATTCCGCTTCGATCGACAGGATGCTGGACGATGTCGAGCGGCGCTGCGGCTGGCTGATCTTCTATACCCACGACGTGCGCGAGGACCCGACGAATATCGGCTGTTCGCCGGCTTTCTTCTCGCAAGTGGTCGACAAGGTGCGCCGGCGCGGCATCAAGGTCGAGACGGTGATCGATACGCTGAAGCGGATCGGGGTCGCCTAACGGGTCTTGTCCGTGTCGGGGCGGTCGGCCGTCAGATCCTTGTAAACGGCCCAGCAGAATGCCCAGGACGTAACGAAATAGCGCCGTGCCAGGCGGCGCGGCTCGGTCGCAACGCGCCAGAGGAATTCCAACCCGGCTTTCCGCAGGAAGACCGGAGCACGCGATTTGACGCCAGCATAGAAATCCAGCCCGGCGCCAAAACCGAAGCCGTAGCAATCGGGAAGGTCGGCGCGGTGCTTGTCCATCCAGATCTCGGATTTCGGGGCGCCGATGCCGAAGAAGATATGCGTGACGCGTCTTTCCCGAAGCATCGCCACCAATTCGCGTCCGAAGGTCTCATTCTGCTCGAAAGCCGGAGGGGCGGTGACGATGACGTGCTCGGAAAAACCGAGCGCCTTCAGCTTGTCGTCGAGAATCGCTGCCGTAGTTTCGCTCGAGCATAGGAGCAGGGGCCGGTGTGTGCCCGGCTTGAGGCGCTCGATGATCTCGGGAAACAGGTCGGCGCCGGTGATGCGGCCGGGAACGGCCAGCCCGCGCAACCGCGCATAGAGGAGGACGGGGGCACCGTCGACGGTGGTCAGCCAGGCCTTGTCATAGGCGGCCCTGAAGGCGGGGTTCCTGTTCAGCTGCACGATGTGATCGAGATTGGCGGTCACCAGCAGCCGCAGGCCTTCGCCGGCCGGCACCGGTTCGGAGACGATCGTATCGACGATCCTGCCTGCGTCCCAGGTGGAAAACTCGATGCCGAAGGCGGACGTCCGCTGCCGCTGTTTCACCGGTGTTTGCTCGGACATTTCAGGCGTACGCTGGTCCATAGGCGGGCTCGGCCTTCCTCGAGGCTATGATGCGGTAGCGGGCCTGGTAACCAAGGCCGAACATGGCAACCATCATCGTGAACCAGATAGGCCCCGACCGGGCAAGGAACACGCTTTCAAGGCAGGCGAGGAAGATCGAGAAAAGCCAGATCCTCAAGAAAAGCCTCGTGAGCGGCGTGAAGTTTTTTGCGGCGTCGATTGCCGCCAGATTTTTAAGGGGAGTAGCCAAGACCCATATCACCATCAATATCAATCCCGGTATGCCGGCGTTCATGGCGGCATCGACATAGGCATTGTGGGCATCCACCGCGCGCACAGCCCAGTTCAGGGTGCGCATGTCGCTGTTGACGAGGCTCTCCGCCCCCCAGAAAGAGCCGAAGCCATAACCGGTGATCGGACTCTGTGCAATAGCGTCGAGCGCCAGCCGCCAGATGTCGGCGCGTGCCGTATAGGTGGTATCGATCCCGGTTGCCGCGACGATCTCCCTCAGCGGCGCGATCGTGGACACGCCGACGGTCGCCAGGTTGAGCAGGCCGACCCCGCCGAAGACGACGGGAATGCGGATCCAGCGCCAGCGCTCGAAGAAAATGCTGAGGATGAAGATGCCGGGCAGCATTGCGGTCGAGGTCTTGGCGCCGGTTTTCAGCAGGAACAGGCTGCTCGCAGCAATGACCAGCAGTCCGATGATCCGGGACCATGCCGACATCAGGTAGATGCCGACAAAGCAGGAGAGCGCCATGACGACGCCGGTCTCGTTCTTCTGGACGTAAATTCCCTTCCAGAGCCCCGCATGCTGCGGCTCCAGAAAGTCGGTCAGCTGATGGACGGCAAGCCTCGGGAGAAACAACACGCCGAAATAACAAAGGCCGACAATCAGCATCACACCGCCGCCGGCAAGCCGCGCAAACTGGCCCTCGCCCTTCGGCAGCATCAGAAAAGCGCTGGCGCTGATGCAGACGGTGAGGGCAATCAGGACGCGCCTGACGGCACCGAGCGGATCGACCGAAAGTGCCGCCGTCAGAAACAGCCACCCGAACACCAACGCAAGCAGCAGGCGGGGCTGGAAGATGACGCTCCGCACCCTCGGGGTCATCGCATAGATAACCACGATCAGGAACAGCATATAGGCGAGCAGCTGGCTCCAGAGAGCAGGCTTCGCCAGGGCAGGATTGAGGCTGGTGTCGACGAAAGGCGTCAGGGTGATCCAGTAGAAGCACCCGACACAGCAGAACAGCAGCTTTGCGCCGAAATTTCCAGAAGACGCAACTTCGTCCGTGTCTCTCGTCATCCACCCGCCGCCGCGTTCTCTTCGCGCGCGAATCGTAACAGAAACCGCCGAATCTCGCCAGCATCCATATCCGGCGGCCACTGCTGCGACGTTCGTCGGAGTGGCCGAAGCCCGGCTTCGAAGCCCGTGACTGCGACGTTGCGAGATTTAGGCCATTCATCATAACTGCATAAATTTAGGCGGGTTGCTTGACCTTGACGGTATCGAACCAGAACTTGGCGCTCATCCTGCAATCCTTGGCAGGCTTGCAGGCGCCAGTGGAGATTTCGAATGCTGGGAATATTTTGTCGGCTTGCCGGATCTCTCATGCTGATGGCGATCGGAATTGCCGGTGCGCAGGCGCAGAATTTCGTGCTGAAGCCGTTTTCGGAAGCTCGCGCGCCTGAACTTGCCGGGTTGACGGCGGCCGAGCAAAGCAAGGCGCTGGGGCGAGGGGTCAATTTCGGGGGGACGCTGGAGGCGCCGAGCGAAGGTGCCTGGGGAGGCCGGCTTTCCACCGAGCTGTTCGAGGCCGTCAGGCAAGGCGGGTTCCAGACCATCCGGCTGCCGGTCCGTTTCAGCAGCCATGCGGCCCTTTCGGAACCCTACAAGCTCGACGAGGCTTTCATGAAGCGGGTCGACTTTGCGGTCAACAACGCGTTGTCCCGGGGCCTCAACATCATCATCGACTTCCACCATTATCACGAGATGGATGGCGATCCCCTGGAGGCGGAGGAGGTCGCGATCGGCGTGGAGAAGAGCCGCGAGCGTTTCCTGGCGATCTGGGAACAGCTCGCACGGCGATATCAGAGCCTGCCCAACGACAAGGTGCTGTTCGAGATCTACAACGAACCGCATGGCAAGACGGAGGAGGTCTGGAACGATCTGCTCGCCAAGGCGCTTGCGGTGATCCGCAAGACTAATCCTCACCGCTTCCTGATTGTCGACCCGGCGGAATGGAGCACGGCCTGGGGGCTCGAGAAGCTGGCGCTGCCTCCAGACGACCGCCGCCTGATCGTTACCATACACAATTATGCACCGTTCAAGTTCACGATGCAGGGCGCCAGCTGGATCGAAGGATCCAGGCCCTGGCTTGGAACATCCTGCTGCGAGAAGGTGCAGATCGAGGAGATCAGGACGCCGCTCGACATGGCGGTCGAATGGGGGAAAAAGAACGAACGGCCGATCTTCGTCGGGGAATTCGGCTCCAATTCGCTCGCCTACTATCCCGACCGGGTGACCTACACGCGGATCGTGCGGGAAGAGATCGAGAGACGCGGCATGAGCTGGGCCTATTGGGATTTCGCGTCCCACGAATTCGGCCCCTGGGACCCAACCTCCAAGTCATGGCTGCCGGAATTGTACGAGGCGCTCGTTCCGAAGAAGTAGAAGGTTCAGGCGAACTCGCGGCCGGCTTCGCGCATATGGCCGAACAGGCCGAGTGTGAGTGCCATCAGCACGCCGAACATGGCGCCGGCGAAAGCCCCACCGATCAGCAGCAGCACCGAGCTCGGCGGCCAGCTCTTCGACTGCGGCGGCACCGGCGGCGAGATCACCCGGACATTGCTGGTGTCGATCTGTTGACGCTCGCTGATCTGGTGCGTCCGCGACAGATAGGTTTCGTAAACGGCGGCCTTGGATCGGGCATCCCGCTCCAGTTCGCGCAGGCGCACCTGCGCGTCGTTTTCGGTAAACACGGTCGATCGCGAAGCGTCGGACTTGCGGCGCAGTTCCTGAAGGGCGCTGTTTGCCTGGTCGACATCGGTCTTGGCGGACTGGAGAAGACGGGCGGCTTCCTCGGAGATCGCGCGGTCGACGGAAGCAAGCTCCGACTGCAGAGCGACGAGGCGCGGGTGCCGGCTGCCGTAGACGAGCGTCATCGAGCTGATCTGCTGCTGCAACGCGCTATAGCTGGCGCGCAGGGTGACCATGCTGGCAGAATCGAACACCGCCGAATTCGCAACCCGCCTGTCGGCATAGGCCGCCTGGAGCTGCTTGTAGCGGGTATCGGCCTGGATCAGCCGCTGCTGAGCGTCGAGAACCTGGGTATCGAGAGCGCCGGAAATGCGGGTGCTGGTGAGTTCGCCGGCGGTCGATTGCAGGTCGTTCTGGCGCTTGAATTGCTCGACCTTCTCTTCGGCTTGCGTCACGGAGCGGCGCAGTTCGTCAAGCCGGCTGTTGAGCCCGATCGCAAGCTGACCGACGCTATTCGATGAGGATTTGAACAATTCGCCCTCGAAGGCCGAGACGATCGCGTTCGACAGCTTGATCGACTTGTCGGCGTCGCCCGTCCAGACCGAAAGGACGACGACGAACGAGCCGTCGTCGCGGGTCGCGGTAATCTGCTTTTCGAACTGGCGCAGGACGCTCAATTGCTTGTTCTCGGGCGCGGTCGGCAACGAGATGAGGCGGCGCAATCCGTCGAGCCGTCCGGGACGGTTGAATTCCGGGTCTTCGGTGAGGTTGAGATCGTCGATGACCTTGGTCAGCACGTTGCGCGACGTCAGGACCCGCAACTTGCTCTCGACTTCCAGAAGCTGGGAATCCCGCTGGGGGTTGGCGGAGAAGACGTCGTCGGAAACGAGGTTCAGGTTGGAGGGATCGATGATGATCTCCGTACTGACGGTATAGCGCGGTGAGGCAATGGCGGCGTAGAACAGTGCAAGGAGGGCGCCGAGGATCGCCGCGGCGATGATACGCAGAAAGCCCCTGCGCAGCCACCGGATGATATCGGTGAAATGGATATCGGTCAGGCTGTGAAGCTGTGCCTCGATCCGTTTTTCAAACGGAATGTCCTCGTATCGCATCCGGTCGTCATCTTCCCGTTCATAGGCGGGCGGTTGACGATCATAGTCCGAATGGGATCGATAGTCAGGTACCGAAGAAGGACGAGGCCGATGGCGCGGCGAGGGGCGTTCTTCGGGCTCTTGTTCTTCTTGGATCGGATGGTCCAGGAGGGAGCTCTGGTATTCGCTGCGACGACGCAACGCCCGGGCCGATGCCGACCGCCGAGTATGTGGCTCCTTCGGCTCGTACATGGACTACCTCCGCCCTTTCGCCACAGCGAAAGAACCTACAATTGGACACACTCTGGCGATCATGCCGAATTGACGTGAATTTTAAGTTAATTGAAGATTTTCAACAGCTAATAAGCAGCCTTGCGAACGGGATGCGCCTCGTCCGCAGCGGATTGGGTAAAACCCTTCAGCCAGAGCTGGGTGGACAATATGCCGACGAAAGCGGCGTTGTCGCGGAATCCGGAGACCGGGGCCAGGCGGCATTTCTGATGGAGTTTTGCAACGGCCTTCGGATTGAAGAGGCCTGAGTCGGCGATCGCCTGTTCGCCGAGCATCTCGCCGACATAGGCCTGTGCGTTATTGCCGGTGAAGGAACGGCTGTCCGGTGCGCGGTAGGGCTGTTTCGGGCGCTTGCTGATGACATCCGGCAACAGGTCCCTGGCGACACGGCGCAGGATGTGCTTCTCGTCCAGGCCCTTGAGCTTCATGCCGGGAGCGAGCCGGCTCGCGAACTCCACGAGCCGGTGGTCCAGGAAGGGGAAACGGCCTTCGATGCCGTGCGCCATCGCCATGCGGTCGCCCTGGCTCGACAGGATGTAGCCGGGCAGCAGGAACCGGCTTTCGAGATATTGAGCCTGATGCAGCGGGTGCCAGCGTCCGAAATTCGCCGGCAATCGGGAGGCAAGTTCTTCGGCCGCATCGTAGCCGCCGAGCGTGGCGCGGAGTTCGTCGGAATAGAAGATCTTGGCGGCGGTCGTCGAGCGGAAGCGCGGGCGATGGGAGAATAGCGGATCGCCCGCCGGATCGTTGCCGGCGCCAAAGAAGGCGGCAAGATATTCTGACGACTGCTGCTTCAGCCCGGGCAAATAGGGATAGAGCTTGCGGAAAAGATGCGGCCGCATCTTCGAATCCGGCTGGCGGGCGCAGAAACGGCGGACGCGCGCCTCGCGAAAGATGTCGTAGCCGGCGAATACCTCGTCGGCGCCTTCGCCGGTCAGCACCACCTTCATGCCCGCATCGCGGACAAGGCCCGAGAGGCGGTAGAGCGGCGCGGGGGCGGTGCGCAGGACCGGCCGCTCGGTGAAACGGATCACATCCGGGAAACTTGCGGCAATATCGGCCGAGCCGCTGGCGACGGCGTGGTGACGGGTGCCGAGCGCTTCTGCGACTTGCCGCTGGAAGGCGCTTTCGTCGTGCTCGGCATCGTCGAAGGTCACCGAGAAGGTGTCGAGGCCATTCGGAGCCATGGGTGCGGCGAGCGCTGCGATCAGCGAGGAGTCCAGTCCGCCGGAGAGGTAGGCGCCGACCGGCACGTCGGCGCGCATGCGCAGCCGCGTCGCATCGGTCAGCAGCGCCCGCAATTCCTCCTCCCGGACCGACTGGTCAATCTCGGAATGATCGCCCGCATCCGGGAAATCGAGCGCCCAATAGGGCCGTGTTTCAGTCCGGCCGTTCCTGGCGACCATCAGGTGGCCGGGTTCGAGCTCGAGAACGCCCTTGAAGGCGGTGCGCGGCGCGATCGGCGTCCAGAGCGTGAAGATCTGGTCGAGCGCCACGGGATCGAGTTCGGCCTCGATGCCCGGCACTTCCAGCAGCGCCTTGATCTCCGAGGCGAAATACAGCGAGCCCTTGTGCTCCGTATAAAAGAGTGGCCTGACCCCCATCCGGTCGCGGGCGAGCATCAGCCGGCGCTCGCGGTGATCCCAGATCGCGAAGGCATAATCGCCGTTGAGGCGCGATAGGCAGGCTTCGCCATAGGTCGCGTAGAGCTGCAGGAGGACTTCGGTGTCGCTACCGGTGCGGAAGGCGACGCCGCGCGCCTTCAGTTCGTCGCGCAGTTCGACATAGTTGAAGATCTCGCCGTTGAAGACGATGGTAAAGCGGTTTTCGGCATCCGTCATCGGCTGCTGGCCGTCGGAAAGCCCGACGATCGACAGTCGGACATGCGCGAGGCCAATGCCGGGCGAGGTGAACACGCCTTGCCCGTCCGGTCCGCGATGGGCGATCGCCTGTGCCATGGAAGACAGCAGGGCCTCCGGATTTCCGGAGCCGAATGCCTCACCGACGAAGCCCGCAAAACCGCACATCTGTTTCCATCATCAACAGGGACACTGATGCTCACGGTCATAGCCGGAAATGCTTGCCGGCCGCTTCAGGCGATCGATAAAATTGTAGTCGTGTCCCAAATAGGGTTTCAGGCCGGCTTCATTCCGAGCACCACGGTCGGCCAGAATTCCGAGACCGTCGGATGGATCGGCACTGCCCAGCGCAGCGTATCGTAGGTGGCGCGGGCATTCATCATGTCGAGCACGCCGTGGATCGATTCGTCGCCGCCGGTGCCGAGGATGGCGGCGCCGAGGATCTCGTGCGTGTCCGCATCGGCGACAAATTTCATCAGGCCCTGCGTTTCGCCCTTTTCGACCGCGCGGCCGACCCTTGCCATGGACTGGCCGCCAACCAGAACCTTGCGGCCGGATTTGCGGGCCTCCGCCTCGGTCATGCCGATCCGGCCGAGCGGCGGGTCGATATAAAGGGCGTAACCGACCAACCGGTCGGAGACCTTGCGGCTCTCGCCGTCGAAGAGGTTGGCGGCGATGATCTCGAAGTCGTTATAGGCGGTGTGGGTAAAGGCGCCGCGGCCGTTGCAGTCGCCCATCGCCCAGATGCCCTCGACATTGGTCGAGAGATCGTCGCCGACCTTGATGTAGCCCTTGGCGTCCAGTTCGACGCCGGCCTTGTCGAGGCCGAGATCGTCGGTGTTCGGCCGGCGGCCGACCGCGAGCAAAACGTCGGAGCCGATCACTTCCGGAGCGCCTTGGGTGCAGTCGACGCCGACGGCGACGCCGTCTTCGTGCTTGCTGAAACGGATGCATTCGGCGCCGGTGCGGATATGGATGCCTTCGGCTTCGAGGATTTCGCGGATTGCCTGCGAAATCTCCTCGTCTTCGCGCCCGACCAGACGTGGGCCTTTTTCGACGACGGTCACTTCGGCCCCGAAGCGGCGGTAGATCTGCGCGAATTCCAGCCCGATATAGCTGCCGCCGACGATGACCAGATGTTTCGGCACCCGATCGAGCATCACGATATCGCTGTTGGTCATGTAGGGCACGTCGCCGACGCCCGGGAAATCCGGGATTGCGGCACGGCCGCCGACATTCAGGAAGATCTGCGGCGCGGTCAGAAGTTCGTCGCCGACGCGGATCGTGTTCTTATCCTCGAACCGGGCGTGGCCGCGGATCAGAGTGCAGTTGGGCATGCCTTCGAGCCAGCTCTCGTTGCCATGGCGCGAGTCGAGCGTCACCTTGTGCGAACGTCGCATGACGGCCGGCATATCGATCTTCACCGGGCTGTCGAGCACCACGCCATAATCACTGCCGCGGCGGGCGACATGGGCGGCATAGGCGCTGGCGACGAGCGTCTTGGTCGGCTTGCAGCCGGTATTGACGCAGGTGCCGCCGACATGTTTGCGCTCGATGATCGCAACCGTCTTGCCGGCGTCGTTGAAGCGCCCTGCGAGCGAGGGGCCGGCCTGGCCGGCCCCTATGATGATCGCGTCGAAGGTCTTCATACCGCGGCCGCGACAGGCAGGGACGCGATGATGAGGTAGGCCGCGACGATCGCGACGGCGTCCTCGATGAAGGCGGCCGGCGGGTCCTTGCCGAAGCTGGCCGCCAGCTTGGCGCGGACGGCGGCGCCGCCATAGGTGCCGATTGCGGCGCCGATGATACCGGCGACGAGGCCGACGATCCAGCCGCCATAGGGTGTGCCGATCGCGGCACCCGTGAGCGCGCCCATGATCAGGCGGGCGCCGAACTGCTGCGGCACCTTGCGGCTCGGCGTCGAGGGGAGCTGGTCCGTGACGAGCTCGACCACGGCAAGGATGGTGAAGATGCCGACGGCCCAGATCGTGCCCATGAAGGAGAGCCAGGAACTGGAGAGATTGAGCCAGCCGAGATAGGCGGCCCAGGCAATTGCTGCAGGTGCGGTCATGGCGCGCAGGCCGGCGACGACACCGATCAAAAGTGCGAGTATATAGATCATTGAATTCCCCCTTGATGCTGCCCTGGCGTTGACTTGACCCCGAGCCCGCAAGACTGTTCCGCAGGAAACTTCGGGTCAAGTAAAACTTGTATAACGCCCACATGCTCGCCTTTCTTTGCGTATCTCTGCTTCGGCCTGACGATTCATGCGGTAGTGCTGATGGAAATCCGCGGCCCAGCGGTTAGAATGGGGCCATTCGCCGGAAACCGGCGGAAAGATGGGAGGAACCCGGGCCTGTTGAGATATCGCATTCTTCTGCCTTTGGCCCTGCTTGCGGCGATCGGTCTTGCGCTGGTCTTCAAGGGCAGCGATATCCTCGCGCGGGGCTATATCGAGGAGGCCGAGGTCCAGGCGGGTACGACGCTGCGCCTGGCGGTGTCGGCGCTCGACGGCCATCTGAAGCGCTACGAGGCGCTGCCGGCTCTGATCGCCGATCAGCAGAATATCGAGGCGGTGATCCTCGATCCGAAGAACGAGACGCCGCGGGCGGCGGCGAACGCCTATCTCAAGGAGATCAATGGGCTTTTAAAGTCCTCCGACATTTATGTGATGACCATGGACGGCGAGACGATCGCCGCCAGCAACTATGACAGCCCGGTCAGCTTTGTCGGCGAGAATTTCACCTATCGGCCCTATTTCCAGGATGCGGCCGAGGGCCGCCAGTCCCGCTTCTACGCGCTCGGCACGACGTCTTTGAAGCGCGGCTACTATTTCGGCTCGCCGATCGAGATCGGCGGCGCCGTCCGCGGCGTGATCGTCTTCAAGGTGGATATCGACACCCTCGAAGGCTCCTGGGGTGGCGGCGACGACCGGATTTTTGTGTCGGATCCCGAAGGCATCATCTTCATGACCGGCAGCCCGGAATGGCTTTATGCGAGCATCCTGCCGCTGACGCCCGACCGGATCGCCCGCACCGAGGCGTCGCGGCGATATGCGGACGCCAAGCTCCGCGAATTGCCGGTCGAGCGCGGCAGCTTCGCAGGACGCGATGTCATGACCATCCGGGATGGCGGGGTCGAGAAGGAATATCTCGTCGTATCGCAACCGATGCCGGACGCGGGCTGGACCGTCAACGTGCTGATGGACACCGGTTCGGTGCATACCCAGGCGAAGACCGCGACGGTTGCAGCACTTTTGACGCTCTGCCTTGCCGGCCTCGGGCTCGCCATCGTTCTTCAGCGCCGTGCGCGGCTCAACGAACGCCTGATGCTGCAGGCCGAGGCGCGCAACGAGCTCGAGCACCGCGTTGCCGAGCGCACCGCAGATCTCGCCCGCGTCAACAGCCGCATCGAGGAGGAAATCGCCGAACGGCGGCTCACCGAACAGCGGCTGCGCCAGACCCAAGCGGACCTCATCCAGGCGGGCAAGCTCGCAGGCCTCGGCCAGATGTCGGCCGCCCTGTCACACGAACTCAACCAGCCTCTCGCCGCCGCCAAGACCTATGCGGAAACGGCCGGCGTGCTGATCGATCTCGGACGCACCGACGACGCGCGGGACAATGTCCGGCGCATTTCGGCGCTGATCGACCGCATGGCCTCGATCAGCAGGCATCTGCGCAACTTTGCCCGCAAGCCGAACGAGAAGCTCGGGCCCGTCGCCCTCGACGACGTGATGCGCGACACGCTGGAGATCGTTGCAGCGCGTCTGAAGGCGGCGGATGCGGAACTGGACATCGAGATCGATCCCGCTATTCCCGCGGTCAAGGCAGGCGCGGTGCGGCTTCAACAGGTGCTCGTCAACATCATCACCAATGCCGCCGATGCCGTCGAAGGCCTCGACGACCGGCGGATCACGGTTTCCGCCGAGCAGGCGGGCAACAGGGTCATGGTGTCGGTGCGCGATCGCGGGCCCGGCGTCGCGGCGGCCATCCACGAACGCATCTTCGATCCTTTCTTCACGACCAAGGGTGTCGGCAGGGGCCTGGGGTTGGGTCTGTCGATCTCCTACAACATCATCAAGGATTTCGGCGGCAGCCTGAGCGTTGCCGATCATCCGGAAGGCGGCGCCGTCTTCCGGATCGAACTCGAAGTTGCCGACGGCAATCTCCTGGAGGCAGCCGAGTGAGCGAGCAAAGGGTTCTGCTGGTCGACGACGAGGAGGAACTGCGCCGTTCGACGGCGCAGGCGCTGGAGCTCTTCGGCCTGGCGGTCTTGACCTTTTCCAATGCCGATCATGTGCTGGAACTGACGGGCTTCGGGTTCGACGGCGTCGTCGTCAGCGATATCCGCATGCCGGGAACCGACGGCATGACGCTGCTCCAGAAGATCCGCGAGCTCGATGCGGAAATCCCGGTTATCCTGGTCACCGGTCATGGCGACGTGCAGCTGGCGGTCAAGGCCATGCGGGAAGGCGCCTACGATTTTCTCGAAAAGCCGTTCACGCCGCAGCATCTCGCAGGCATCATCCGGCGCGCGCTCGACCGGCGCAGCCTGGTGCTGGAAAACCGCCGCCTGAGGGCCGTTGCCGGCAAGCGTGACGATGTCGAAGCCCGGCTTCCCGGCCGTACCCAGGTCATGGTCGATCTGCGCTACCGGATCCGCGCCATCGGCGCCACGGATGCCGATACGCTGATCATCGGCGAAACCGGCGCCGGCAAGGAAGTGGTGGCGCGGGGGCTCCACGACATCAGTTCGCGGGCCAACCGGCCCTTCATCGCCATCAATTGCGCAGCTCTTCCCGACAACCTGATCGAAAGCGAGCTTTTCGGCCATGAGGCCGGCGCCTTTCCAGGCGCGCTCAGGCCCCGTTACGGCAAGTTCGAACATGGCCGCGGCGGCACGATCCTGCTTGACGAGATCGGCTCGATGCCGGTCGATCTGCAGGCGAAGTTCCTGCGCGTGCTGCAGGAGCGGGTCATCACCCGGCTAGGTTCCAACGAAACCGTGCCGCTCGACGTGCGCTTCATCGCCACCAGCAAGGTGGATCTGGAAGCGGAAGTGGCGGCGGGCCGGTTCCGCGCCGACCTCCTTTACCGGCTCAACGTTGCCACCATCCATGTGCCGTCGCTGGCGCAGAGACGATCGGATATTCCGCTTCTCTTCCTCCAGCTGGTGCGGGAGGCAGCGGCGCGCTATGGCCGCGATGACATGGAAGTGCCGGCCGAGGTGATTTCGGCGATAGCCCAGCGCGACTGGCCGGGCAATGTCCGGGAACTGCGCAACGCCGCCGACCGGCTGGTGCTCGGTCTCGATCCGAAGCCGGGTGAAACCGGCGTCGCAAAGGATGGGGCAGGGCGGCTTGCAGACAAGGTTGCAGCCTTCGAGCGCAACCTGATCGCCGGCGAGATCGCAGCGCATGGCGGCGCGCTGAGACCGGTCTACGAATCCCTCGGCATCTCCCGCAAGACACTGTACGAAAAGATGCAGAAATACGGGCTCGACAAGAAGCTGCTCGGTCCGGAGCACATGCTGCAGGATGACCGGGACGGTTGATAACGGAGGCATGTGTGGATTTCCACCCATGCTTTTTGCCGATTGTTCCCGAATCCACCCATGTTGCGCCGCGGTATTTACGGAAATGCTGTTTTAAGGTCTCAGCAACGATTGCGCGTGCTGCGCGCCCTGCCGCAGATGGTCCTCAGGTTGGCGCGGGAGGAAATTTGCGCGCCGGCTGTGCCACATTTCATCCTGGAGGAGCCCCGATGAAAATTCTGAACGCCCTTATCGGCGCGACCGCTCTTGCGGCGCTTTCCCTTTTCTCCGCTTCGGCGAATGCGCAGGGATATCCCGAGCGCCAGATCACCATGATCGTGCCGTTTTCGGCCGGCGGCCCGACCGACACCGTCGCACGCCTCGTCGCTGAATCCATGTCGAAGGATCTCGGCAAGCAGATCGTCGTTGAAAACGTCGGCGGCGCCGGCGGCACCCTCGGCGCTGCCCGCGTCGCGAATGCCGAAGCGGACGGTTACACCGTTCTCCTGCACCATATCGGCATGGCGACCAGCGCTTCGCTCTATCGCAAGCTGCCCTACGACACCTTGAACGCCTTCGAATATGTGGGCCTCGTCACCGACGTTCCGATGACGCTTCTCGCCCGCAAAGACATGCCGGCGACCGACCTCAAGGGTCTCATCGAATATGCCAAGGCCAACAGCGACAAGGTAACGGTTGCAAACGCCGGCATCGGCGCCGCTTCGCATCTGTGCGGCATGCTGTTCATGAACTCGATCAAGACGTCGCTCGTCACGGTTCCCTACAAGGGCACCGGTCCTGCGATGACCGAACTTCTCGGCGGCCAGGTCGATATCATGTGCGACCAGACCACCAACACCACCAAGCAGATCCAGGGCGGCACGGTAAAGGCCTATGCGGTCACGTCCCCGGCACGTCTCGGCGTCCTGAAGGACATCCCGACCGTCAAGGAAGCCGGTCTGCCGGACATGCAGGTCGGCATCTGGCATGGTCTCTACGCGCCGAAAGGCACGCCGAAGGACGCGATCGACAAGCTCACCAAGGCCCTCAAGTCTGCCTTGAAGAACCCGAGCGTGACCGCTCGCTTCGCCGAACTCGGCACCGAGCCGTCGCCGGACAGCGACGCCACCCCGGCAGCCCTGAAGGCCAAGCTCGAAAGCGAAATCGCCCGCTGGAAGCCGGTCATCCATGCGGCCGGCCAGTACGCGGACTAAGGTTTCCGCGGTCAGTCTGCCCTAACTCCGATCCCCTTCCCGCTTGCGGGGAGGGGATGCCTGGCAAGCGGATGAAGGGCACGTCCGGCAAAACATCTCCCACTTCACGGAGACACCATGAATTCGCTGAAATTCGACACTGCCAATCTGATCTGCGGGCTGCTGCTGGTCGCAACGGGCCTGTTCTTTGCCTACCAGTCGTTCGAACTGGAGCTCGGTACGGCGTTTCGCATGGGACCTGGCTATTTTCCGTTCATCCTCGCCTGCGCGCTCATCCTGTTCGGCGCGATCATCCTCATCCAGTCGATGCGGGTGGACGGAGGGCCGATCGGGGCGCTCGCATTGCGGGGCATGGTATTCATCCTGCCGGCGCCGATCTTCTTCGGCCTCACCGTTCGCGGGCTGGGCTTCGTGCCGTCGATCTTCGTCACCGCACTGATCGCCTCCTTCGCCTCGGGCCGCATGAAACCGCTCACCGCACTCGTCCTGTCGGCGGCGCTGACGGTCTTCTCGGTCGCCGTCTTCAGCTATGGCCTCGGCCTTCCGTTCCGCCGTTTCGGGCCCTGGCTCGGCTATTGAGGTTTGAGTGATGGATCTTTTCAATAATCTCGCGCTTGGTTTCGCGACGGCGACATCGCTGGAAAACCTGTTCTTCTGCCTGATCGGGGTGCTGCTCGGCACGCTGATCGGCGTGCTGCCCGGCATCGGGGCCACGGCGACGATCGCCATGCTTCTGCCGATCACCTTCCAGCTCGAACCGGTCTCGTCGCTGATCATGCTCGCCGGCATCTATTATGGCGCGCAATACGGCGGTTCGACCACGGCGATCCTGATCAACATGCCGGGCGAGTCCTCGTCTGCCGTCACCGCCATCGACGGCTACCAGATGGCCCGCAAGGGCCGGGCGGGTGCTGCTCTGGCGATCGCCGCGATCGGCTCGTTCTTTGCAGGCACCGTGTCGACCTTCCTCGTCGCAATCTTTGCGCCGCCGCTTACCCAGATCGCGCTGCAGTTCGGCGCGGCCGAATATTTCTCGCTGATGGTGGTGGGCCTCGTCTCCTCGATCGCGCTCGCCCACGGCTCGATCGTCAAGGCGCTCGCGATGGTGGCGCTCGGCCTGCTGCTGGGTCTCGTCGGCACCGATATCTACACCGGCACGCCGCGCTTCACGCTCGGGATCCGCGAATATGCGGACGGGCTGAACTTCGTGGCAGTCGCGGTCGGCGTCTTCGGCATCGCGGAAATCCTGCGCAATCTCGAAAACGAAAAAACCCGCTCCGTGCTGATGGCGAAAGTCAGCGAGTTGATGCCGTCGCGGGAGGATTTCAAGGCAATGGTCGGCCCGGTCCTGCGCGGCACTGCCATCGGTTCGATCCTCGGCATCCTGCCGGGCGGCGGCGCCATCCTTGCGGCGTTTGCGTCCTACACGGTTGAGAAGAAGGTTTCGAAACATCCGGAAGAATTCGGCCACGGCGCGGTTGCCGGGGTTGCCGGTCCGGAATCGGCCAACAATGCCGGTGCGCAGACCTCGTTCATCCCGCTGCTCACCCTCGGCATTCCGGCGAACCCGGTCATGGCGCTGATGATCGGCGCGATGATCATCCAGGGCATCGTTCCGGGCCCGAACGTGGCGACCGAACAGCCGGCCCTTTTCTGGGGCATCATCGCCTCGATGTGGATCGGCAACCTGATGCTCGTCATCCTCAACCTGCCGCTCATCGGGCTGTGGGTGAAGCTGCTCACCATCCCCTACTACGTGCTGTTCCCGATCATCATGGCTTTCTGCTCGATCGGGGTCTACAGCGTCAACTCGAACGTCTACGACCTCTATGCCGTCGCCTTCTTCGGCCTCATCGGCTATGCGCTGTTGAAGCTGCGCTGCGAACCGGCGCCACTGCTGCTCGGCTTCGTGCTCGGTCCGCTGCTGGAAGAGAATCTCAGACGGGCGATGATCCTTTCGCGGGGCGACCCTGCGACATTCGTCACGCGTCCGATCAGCGCGGCCCTTCTCTTCCTCGCGGCCCTCGTCCTCGTCATCGTCTTCTTGCCGAGTGTGAAGAAGAAGCGCGAGCAGGTCTTCGTCGAAGAGGA
Organism: Neorhizobium sp. T25_13; assembly: GCF_002968675.1. NCBI lineage: Bacteria > Pseudomonadati > Pseudomonadota > Alphaproteobacteria > Hyphomicrobiales > Rhizobiaceae > Neorhizobium > Neorhizobium sp. T25_13. The sequence continues at coordinate 140,998 of NZ_PVBI01000008.1, read as the reverse complement.
CTGAGAAGCCGCGGATGGCGCTCCGGGCGGTCAAACCGTCTGGAGCGCCTGCAATTCCTGGATAGGGGCGGGACCGGCGATCCGCTTCAACAGCAGCTTGCCCATCAGAAAACCTGCTTCCGTCAGGTCTTCGTAGATCGTCTCCACGCGGGGGCGGATCTGGTCGAACAGGCCCGACGTCTGCTTGGCCACCAGCCTTATATCCCTGCCGAGTTCGAGCCGATGGTCGTAGGCGGATGCCATGACCGCGAGCGCCGATACCTCGCCGCCGCAGATATATCCGTCCGGGCGCTCCGGCTCGCCCATTCTCTGGAACAGATAGTCGCGGATGTCGTCCGACTTGCTGTCGAGCGTGACGCCCCTGGCGATTTCGAAGCCGATGCCCTCCTCGCGCACCGCCGTCATGAAGCCGTGCCTGAGGTGATGGGCGAAGGTGAAGCGCTCCGGCGGCAGGATGATCGAGAGCTTGCTGGCGCCTGCGGCGATCAGCTTTTTGGCGGCCTGATACGCGAAACTGTAATTGTCGTAGTCGACATAGGGATGGGCGGTGGCAAGCTCGGTCCGACCGTGACAGATGAACGGAAAATTGTTCTCCATCAATAGCTTGACGCGCTCGTCCGCCGGCTCGGTACGGGTGAAGACAATGCCGTCGGCCATGCGGTTGCGCATGATATGGCGCACCGGTTCGATCTGCGGCGTATCGGAAAAATGCGGCGTTATGACCAGATGATAAGCCGTGCCTCGCAACGCTTCGGTCAGGCCGTTGATCATCGAGGTGGCATAGCCGAGGATTTCCTCGTGCGGATCGAGAACGAGGCTGATGACGTTGGTGCGGCCGGTGCGCAGGCGCTGCGCTGCCCGGTCCGGCAGGTAGCCGATATCGGCTGCGACCTTGCGGACACGCTGCCGGGTTTCGAGCGCGATCTGCGGCGCATCGGCAAGCGCGTGCGATACGGTCGTGACCGCAAGCCCGGTCAGTTCGGCGATCGTCTTAAGGGTGGGCTTCGCGCCAATGCCGGATTTTGCGGCTGCCCGCTCCGACTTCGTCCGCCGACCCTTGTCCCCCAGGTCTTCCAGCGACATATCCTCTTCTCCTCCGCTCCCGCCCCGGAACCGGAGCGAGCCTCATCTATATCGTTACAAATTTTTCGAAAGTCGCCAGGAATTTTCTCGATTCCTGAGTAAAAATTCGCCGATTGTCAATTTTGCCAGTTTTTTCCTCATGTTATGCAGGTTGGCCTATGATCTAAAAAATCCCCTGAGCGGGTTGACACTGACTGCAATTATATCGTTATAAATCGCCATATCCGGAGAGGAGCCCGGATACAAAGGGAGATTTCTCAATGAATATTCGAATGATTGCCAAACTCGCCGCCGGTGCGGCACTTATCGCCATGACCGCCGGTGCCGCCAAGGCCGCAGAACAGGTCGAAGTCCTGCATTGGTGGACTTCGGGTGGTGAAGCCGCAGCGCTTAACGTGCTGAAGGAAAACCTCCAGAAGCAGGGCGTTGCCTGGAAGGACATGCCTGTTGCCGGTGGTGCAGGCTCCGCCGCCATGACCGCGCTTCGCGCCCGCGTCACGGCCGGCGACCCGCCGACCGCCGTCCAGCTTCTCGGCTTCGACCTGAAGGACTGGGCCGAAATGGGCGTCGCCGCAAACCTTGACGACCTCGCCAAGAAGGAAGGCTGGGACAAGGTTATCCCCGCCGCTCTGCAGAACTTCTCGAAGTATGACGGCCACTGGATCGCTGCGCCGGTGAACATCCACTCCACCAACTGGCTGTGGATCAACAAGGCGGCGCTCGACAAGGCCGGCGGCAAGGTTCCGACCAATATCGCCGAACTCATCACGCTGCTCGACGCCTTCAAGGGCCAGGGCCTCACCGCCCTCGCTCACGGCGGCGTTCCGTGGCAGGACGGCACGCTCTGGGAAGCCGTCGTGCTTTCGACCGGCGGTCCGGACTTCTACAAGAAGGCCGTTCTCGATCTCGATCCGGCGGCACTTTCTGGTGACACGATGAAGAAGGTCTTCGACACGATGTCGAAGCTGCGCACCTATTTCGACCCGAACTTCTCGGGCCGCGAATGGAACCTGTCGACGGCCCTCGTTATCGAAGGCAAGGCCGGCGCTCAGGAAATGGGCGACTGGTCCAAGGGCGAGTGGCTGCGCGCCAACAAGAAGCCGGGCACGGACTTCGTCTGCATCCGCTTCCCCGGCACGCAGGGCTCGGTCCTCTTCAACGCCGACCAGTTCATGATGTTCAACGTTGGCGGCGACGCCGAAAAGGCTCAGTTCAAGATGGCGTCCGCCGTCGAAGACCCGGCCTTCCAGATCGCCTTCAACACCGTCAAGGGTTCCGTTCCTGCCCGTACCGACGTCTCGAACGAAAAGTTCGACGATTGCGGCAAGAAGGGCATGGCGGATCTCACGGAAGCCTCTTCCAAGGGCACGCTGATGGGCTCGCTCGCCCACGGTTACGCTCAACCGGCTGCCATCAAGGAAGCCATGCTGGACGTCATCACCCAGCACCTCAACGGCCAGCTCACCACCGAAGCAGCGCTGAAGCGCCTGCCGGAAGCGGTGAAGGCCGCCAAGTAAGTGATTATGAGTGTGCGGTTTGCTCGATTGCGAGCCGCACACTCCATCCTCATTCCTGTGCTTGTCACAGGAATCCAGCCAGCCCAAGTCCTTGGGCTGGAAAGAGTCTTCCGCGTCGCAGACGCGACGCTGCTGGATCCCTGTGACGAGCACAGGGATGAGGGAGGTGGAGGCGACCTCCAGCCATAATCATACCCTTGCGCGAGATGGCCGGGAAAGTTTCCCGGCTTTCAAGTTTTCTCTTATGCTCCCCACCCGGAGGTCATGATGACGACAATCGAACCGGTTCCCGTGCTTGAGCCGCAGCGAGAGCGCCGCTCGTTTGCGGACGGATTGCGCAACGCGCTGCCGAAGATCGTGCTGGCGCCGTCGTTCGCCGTGATCCTCGTCTTCGTCTACGGCTTCATCCTCTGGACGGTCTACCTTTCGTTCACGACCTCACGCATCCTGCCGGTCTACAAATGGGGCGGTTTCGACGCCTATTTCCGCCTCTGGTCGCAGCCGAACTGGTATGTGGCGATGCAGAACCTGGCGATCTTCGGGGTCCTCTATATCGGCATCTGCATCATACTCGGGCTCGGCATCGCGATCCTCATGGACCAGCGGATCCGCGCCGAAGGCCTGCTCAGGCCGATCTTCCTCTATCCGATGGCGCTCTCCTTCGTCGTCACGGGTACCGCGTGGAAATGGTTCCTCAATCCGGGTCTCGGGCTTGAGAACACCATGCACAATCTCGGCTGGACGAGCTTCAAGTTCGACTGGCTGGTCAATCCCAAGATGGCGATCTATACCGTCGTCATTGCCGGCGTCTGGCAGGCGTCAGGCTTCGTCATGGCGATGTTCCTGGCCGGTCTGCGCGGCATCGACGGCGAGATCATCAAGGCGGCCCAGATCGACGGCGCCTCGACTGTCTCGATCTACCGCCGCATCATCATTCCGCTGCTGCGTCCCGTCTTCCTCTCCGCCTTCATCGTGCTCGCGCATATGGCGATCAAATCCTACGACCTGGTCATCGCGCTGACCGGCGGCGGACCGGGCAATGCGACCGAGCTGCCCTCGACCTTCATGTATTCCTACACGTTTACCCGTAACCAGATGAATGTCGGATCGGCGAGCGCCGTGATGATGCTGATGGGCATTACCGCGATCATCGTACCGTACCTCTATTCGGAACTGCGGGAGAGAAAGCAATGAGCGCGACACAAGAAACCGTCAGCGCCGGCGGAGCCCGCACCGCCCGTTATTTCATCTATGCCGCACTGATCATCCTGGCACTCGTCTATCTTCTGCCGCTCTACGTCATGCTGTCGACGTCGCTGAAGTCGCTCGACGAAATCCGCGGCGGCGACATGCTGGCGTTGCCGCGCGATCCCTCGGTCTCCGCCTGGGTTCGTGCCTGGGGCGAGGCCTGCATCGGGGTCAGCTGCGTCGGCATCAAGGGCTACTTCTGGAATTCCATCAAGATGGTGGTTCCGGCCGTTCTGATCTCGACCCTGCTCGGTGCGCTCAACGGCTATGTGCTGACCAAGTGGCGTTTCCCGGGCCACAGGCTGGTCTTCGGCATGATGCTGTTTGCCTGCTTCATTCCGTTCCAGGCGGTCCTGATCCCGATGGCACGCGTGCTCGGCACGTTCGGCCTGTCGAACTCCACCGCCGGTCTCGTCATCGTCCACGTGATCTACGGCCTCGGCTTCACCACGCTGTTCTTCCGCAACTATTACGAAGCCTTTCCGGATGAACTCGTGAAGGCCGCGATGATCGACGGCGCCGGGTTCTTCCGGATCTTCTGGCGCATCCTGCTGCCGAGTTCCGGACCGATCATCGTCGTGACGATCATCTACCAGTTCACCAACATCTGGAACGACTTCCTGTTCGGCGTGTCCTTCTCGTCCGGCACATCCTCGCCGATGACGGTGGCGCTCAACAACCTCGTTGCCTCCTCTACCGGCGTCAAGGAATACAATGTCGACATGGCGGCTGCGGTGTTCGCAGCGCTTCCGACGCTGTTCGTCTATGTCGTCGCCGGACGCTATTTCGTGCGTGGCCTGATGGCCGGCGCAGTCAAGGGATAACCGCACATGAGCTTTCTTGAAATCAAGGATATTCGCAAGAAGATCGGCAATAACGAGATTCTGAAGGGCATCAATATCGAGCTCGAAAAGGGCGGCTTCCTGGTTCTCGTCGGCCCGTCGGGCTGCGGCAAGTCTACTCTGCTCAACGCGATCGCCGGCCTGCTGCCGCCGTCGTCGGGCGACATCGTCATCGACGGGCAGGTGGTCAACGACCTGCATCCGTCGCGGCGCGACATCGCCATGGTCTTCCAGTCCTACGCGCTCTATCCGAACATGACGGTCGAACAGAACATCGCGTTCGCGCTGGAAATGCGGGGCGTCGAGAAGGCGCAGCGCGAGGCGGCGGTCAAGCAGGTCGCCAAGACGTTGCAGATCGAGCATCTCCTGAAGCGCCGTCCGAGCCAGCTTTCCGGCGGCCAGCGGCAGCGCGTCGCCATGGGCCGGGCGCTGGTGCGCCAGCCGCGCGTCTTCCTGTTCGACGAGCCGCTCTCCAACCTCGACGCCAAGCTGCGCGTCGAAGTGCGCGCCGAAATCAAGGCGCTGCACCAGAATACCCACGCCACGATCGTCTACGTCACCCATGACCAGATCGAGGCGATGACGCTGGCCACCAAGATCGTCGTGCTGAAAGAAGGCATGGTGCAGCAGGTCGGCACGCCGGCGGAAATCTATGGCCGTCCGGCCAATCTCTTCGTTGCCGATTTCATGGGTTCGCCGGCGATGAACATGCTGAAGGGCAAGGTATCCGGCGCCGATGGCCAGCAGGGCATCGCACTGTTCGGAAATGACGGCGTCAGGGTCGCCATGCCGCCTTCCGTGACCACCAGCCTTCCGGATGGCAAGGACGTCATTCTGGGCCTGCGTCCCGAAACGATCACCGATGCTGGCCTCGTCGATCCGCAGGCGCGCGCCACCGCCCGGATCGAGGCGGAAGTGACGATGATCGAGCCGACCGGCTCCGATACCTTCGTCACCGGCAAGCTGGACGGTGCGACCTTCACCGCCCGTACCCGTTCCGACGTGCATGTCGAACTCGGCCAGAAGTTCCCGTTCGCCTTCAATCTCGACAAGGCCGTGGTCTTCGATCCGCAAACGACCAGCCGCATCGAATAAGCGGCAGAGGCGTTTGACCTCCAGCATTCCTCCCGAAGGGGGAACAATCCCGAGGAGGCGGGGTTGAGTCTGTGTCCCATGCGAACGGGACCAAACCAGACCGAGGAGACAGACAATGGCTAGTGGAAATCATTCCCAATCGGGTGGGTATCGAAACGACCGGATGCGCGACGAGCGTGATTTCGCGCGCGAGTCGTCCAGCGAATACCGCCCGGGCGATACGGGTTATGTGCGCGGTTCCAGCGACGATCCGCGCAGCCGTGATGCAAACCGGGAGGACGGCGATCCTTCACGGTTTCCCCGCTACGGCCGCAGCGAACAATGGGCCTCCGACGATGGCGGGTTCGAGGCCGGTTATGGCGATTCGGAGCGGTCGCAGGCTTGGGCCCGCGAGTCCTATCGCGGCCGACCTTCGTCTTTCAGCTACGAGCCGGGCCGCAACCGCGTCAACCAGGCCTATGGCGACCGATACGGCTCGGACTACCGTTTCGTGGGTGAAGACCGTTCCGGTTCTGACAGCCGCTTCCGCGGCGCGGACGACTATGGCCGCAGGCGCGGCTTCATGGAGCGCGCCGGTGATGAAGTCGCCTCCTGGTTCGGTGACGAAGGTGCCGAACATCGCCGGAAGATGGATGAACATCGCGGCAAGGGTCCGAAGGGCTATCAGCGCTCCGACTCCCGTATCGAGGAGGACGTCAATGATCGCCTCAGCGACGATCCGGTGCTCGACGCATCGAACATCACCGTGACGGTCCAGGGTGCCGAAGTGACGCTCGATGGTTTCGTGTCGAGCCGCTGGGACAAGCGCCGGGCCGAGGATCTTGTGGACGAGGTTTCCGGTGTCCGGCACGTCCAGAACAACCTGCGCGTCAACAATAGTTCGACCGATACACTGGCAGGCTCCACCACGGTCTGAACCGGCCTGTTCCACGCGTCAGGCCGCTGGCGGTGGCCTGACTTCATTCGGGAAGGAGACATCATGACCGAAAAGAGTGAGAGCGCCAAAATCCACAAGGACGCCGAGGGGCAGTACGCCAAGTCCCGGGCGGACCGCAAGGCAAACGGCGTCGCGAGCGCCAAGCCGACTGTGATCACCGGCTCCGACGACGCGACGAAACACCGTAACCCGCCTGGCAAAAAGGGGCCGGAAAAGGACTGGGATGTGAACTTCGACGTGACGGAGCGGCCTCGGCATACCTAACCCGTCCCGTTCCGGAAAACCATATCGCCGGCAATCAATCCTTGGCCCGGCCTCTAAAACCAGTTAGATAAGACCCGCTGGAATATTAGCGGATGGCGGGACACGGAAATGAATAATGCCGGCAGGTGGCACAGGCACCTGCAGCTTTTTTCCATAGGGTAAAGACGCGGAATGTTTAGAGTTTCGCGGTTTTTTCCCACGGCGCCGATCGGTGCCTATCTGGTCGCTCTGGCGGCTGGCGTGGCGTTGCCTTTGCTGATTTTCGTCGGTTACCTGATGATAGAGCTGGAGGCGAACGAGCGGGAGATTCTTGCCGCCGAGACAGCCGAAGACGCCCAGCTGATCGCTCGCTCGATCGACCGCGAGCTGCAGGACATGGCGACGACGCTTCGGCTGCTTGTCACCTCGCCGGAGCTTGAGGCCGGCGACTTGCGCGCCTTCCACAACCGAACCCAGAACAGCCTGCGGTCCAATTCGCTCTATGTTCTCGTCGTCAATGCGGATGGGCAGCAGCGGCTCAACACCCGCGTGCCGTTCGACGCGCCGCTTGGCAAGATTTCCAGCATGCCGGCGCTCCAATCGGTTCTGAACAACGGCGTGACCGAAGTCTCCAACGTGTTTTTCGGCGCCACCAGCGGCAAGCATGTCTTCAACGTCACGATGCCGCTGCCCAAGGAGATTTCCCATTCCGGCGCCGCGATGATCATGACGCAGAATGCCGAGGACCTGCAGACGCTGATCTCGACGGAGGGGCTTCCTGCCGGCTGGTCGGTCGCAGTCGTCGATGGCGCCGGAAAGATAGTGACCTCCCTCGGCGCCCATGCGCTCGGTTCCGGTGCGGCGTTTCCCTCCGACATGCTCAAGCTGATGACTGGCTTCAAAGGCACGATCGAGGATGTCGACGGTAGCCGCCGGCAGATGTATGGCTACGCCCAGATCACCGGCTGGACGTGGAAGGCCGTCGTCTGGGGGCCGATCGATGCGGCGCAGGCGAGCATCCTGACCACATGGCGGCAGTTGATCGCCGGCGGTGCGATCTTCCTCGCTCTCGGCATGCTGATCGCCTGGCTCGTCGGCCGTCAGCTTCGCATCCCGATCCGGCAGATCGCCGAAATGGCCGAGCGGATCGGCAAGGGCGAGATCGTCTCTCCCGTGGAGACGAAGATTCGCGAGGCCAACCAGGTCGCGATCGCCCTCTCGAATGCCTCCTTTGACCGCAGCGAGGCGGAAGATCGCATTCACCTCATCCTGCATGAGCTGGTTCACCGGACCAAAAACATCCTGACGCTGATCCAGGCGATGATGCGCCAGCTGGCACGCCAGGACACCACGATGGAGGAGTTCCAGAAGGCGATCAGCACCCGCCTGCAGGGCCTCGGCAAATCCATCGAGGCGCTGGCGAAGGAGCAGTGGGCCGGGGTGTCGATCCGCCGCGTCATCGAAATCCACATGAGCACGTTCGCGGACGCGGCCGACCGGGTCGAGCTGCAGGGCACGGATTTTATCCTCAAGGCCGAAGCGGTCCAGAACCTTGGCCTCATCCTTCACGAGCTTGCGACGAACTCGGTGAAATACGGCGCACTCTCCGTGCCGCAGGGCAGAGTGCGCATAGTCTGGAAGGATAGGGTCGACGAAGATGACGGAGAAAACCGGCTGGAGCTCGTCTGGGAAGAGAGGGGCGGCCCCGCGGTCCACGAGCCTTCCCGCACCGGGTTCGGCACGACGATCATCAGGCGCCATGCGGCAGCTGCCTTCGCCGGCCAGGTCGAGGTCGATTTCCGCACCGAAGGGCTTCGCTGGTCGTTGAATGCGCCGCGCCTGGCCTTCGAACGAGGCGAGGGTGCCGAAACTCTCAAGGACATAGCCATCTAGCCGTTATCTCCGTGAGTGCCGGAACGAAGGTGCGGTTCTCGCCGTTTGGTCGGCCATGGACGCCATGCTCACCACGATCGACATCGATCAGGATTCCCTTAAGACCATCGGCCTTACCTATGTGAGCGATACGGAGCCCGGCATCCGTCGGCTCAGGCGCGGCAAGGGTTTTACCTACCGCCTGCCGGATGGCACCTTGCTCTCCGATCCGGAGCATCGCCTTAGAATCGCGTCGCTCGGCCTGCCGCCCGCCTATGAGAACGTCTGGATCTGCCTCGATCCGCGCGGGCATCTGCAGGCGACCGGTTACGATTCACGCGGCCGCAAGCAGTATCGTTATCATCCCGACTGGCAGAACTTTCGCAGCGAACGCAAGTTCGATCAGCTCGTCCGGTTCGGCGAGGCGCTGCCGCGAATCCGCCGCAAGGCGAAACGCGACCTGGAGCTTGGCCTCGACACGTCCGATGCGGTGATCGCCGCATTGGTGGCCCTGATGGACGCGACGCATTTGCGGGTCGGCAACCGTCTCTACGCCAAGGAGAACAAGACTTACGGCGCGACGACGCTGCTGAAGCGCCACATGACCCTGTCCGGGGAGGCGGTCACGTTGCGCTTCGTCGCCAAGGGTGGCCGGCGCGTGCAGCACACGCTGAAACATCCCCGTCTGCAGCGCATCCTGGAAGAAATCGCCGACCTGCCGGGCCGGCAGCTGTTTTCCTGGCCGGACGAGCAGGGTGTGCCGCGTCCGATCGATTCGGGCCGGCTCAACGCCTATCTGGCCAACGCCGCGGGGTTCGCGGTCTCGGCCAAGACGTTCCGCACCTGGGGCGGCAGTCTCGCCGCGCTGATGGCGGCCTGGGAGGTGGTGGAGGAGGAGGGCCGGCGCCCGAAGGTCAAGGCGATGTGCAAGGCGGCGGCGGAAGCCCTGCACAACACGCCGGCGGTCTGCCGCTCGAGCTATATCCACCCGAGCATCCTGGCACTTTCGGAGGATGTCTCGCCGCTGGAAAAGGTGATGCAGGACAAGGTGGCGCTGACGCGGCCGAAGGAGTTGCGTGCCAACGAACGGCGGCTTCTGGCCTTTCTGAAGCAGGTCTAGACGTCCGTGTCGGCCGCCCGCGAGGAGGTTGCGGACGGCCGGAGCCGAGCTACGTCAAGTTACGCTGCCCGGCGGTTGTGGCGCCCTTCCTGGACTTCCTCGACGATCTTCGCCACGAATTGGGGCAGATCCTCGGGCGAGCGTGAGGTGATGATGCCGTTGTCGACCACTACGGCTTCATCCTTCCAGGATGCGCCGGCATTGCGGATGTCGGTGCGGATCGAATGATAGGAGGTCGCCTTGCGACCGCGAAGCGCATCGGCCTCCACCAGCAACCATGGGCCATGGCAGATCGCGGCGACCGGCTTGCCGCTTTTCACGAAGTCCCGCACGACCTTCATGGCATCTTCGTTGTCACGCAGGATGTCGGGGTTGATCTGGCCACCCGGCAACACGAGGGCATCGAAGTCCTCCGCGTTGACGTTCCTGGCCTCCACGTCCACCGGGACGGTATCGCCCCAGTTCTTCTTGTCCCAGCTTTTGATCTCGCCTGGCTTGATGGACGCGATCTTGACGCCGGCTCCACGATTTTTCAGTTCCTCCAGCGGGGCGCGCAGTTCCGATCTCTCATAGCCGTCGGCCGCGAGGATCAGGATGTTGGCGGACTCGATGGTGGTCATGCTGGTCTCCTTTTGTTGGCAGTTCCGTGGTTCGCGAAGTCTCGGCCGGCCTCACAGCCGGCCGGTAGAGAGGTCCCGGCCGTTGATGGAGGCGGGGACGCTGATTTCCTCACGGGGCGACTTGGGCAATGGAAGGACCACGGCATCAGGTACGACGACCTGCAGTTCTTCCGGATGGGCCACGGCGAAAGTTTTCTTCTGGTGAGTGCCGGTGAGCCTGTTTCTGAGTATTTTTAGAAAGTGTCTCATGGTTTTCTCCCGTCGCGAATGCTGGGCGATTGCCCGTTCACAGGGGAGCAAACCCGTCGTCGAAGGATTGGTTCCAACTTTTTCACAGCCGGTTACATAAAGTTATCCGCCGGCTGGAACAAAATTTCCGATGGCACGTTCGGTGTCGAATTTTCCTGGCTCTCTTGCTGAAGCCCCGACCTTCGGCCTTTGGCGTGCTGCTTTCCCTTTCTCTCCATCCGCTTTACGGTGAAGAGCCGAGACACCTGCCGTCGCAGCGACGCTCCGGCGTTGGGGACTGCGGGCAGGGTGGCGTTGCTTGCACAGCGCGCCAGGCCGGGGCTTTGGGAGGAGTAGCCGGATGACGATCCGCTGGAAATATCTCGCGATCCTGGTGGTCGTGGCGCCGCTGCTGGGGCTCGGGTTCGCCTGGTCCGGACTGATGAGCGTCAAGGCGAGCACCGGTCATTGGGGAATGACCGACTGGTTCCTGCACTGGGTGATGCGTAGTTCGATCCGGACTGCGGCTCTTTCCATCGACGTGCCGCCGCTCGACAACCCGGCGCTGCTGCCGCCGGCGGCCGGGCATTTCGAGACCGGCTGCGCCATCTGTCATGGCTCGCCGGCGCAAAAGGCTTCAGGCGCCGTGCTCGCCATGCTGCCGCCGCCGCCGGATCTGAAGACGGTGGTTCCCAGCTGGAGCGATGCGCAACTCTTCGAGATCGTCAAGCACGGGGTGCGCTTCACCGGCATGCCGGCCTGGCCGGCGCAGGTGCGCGACGACGAGGTCTGGGACATGGTGGCGTTCCTGCGAAAGCTGCCGGGCATGGACGGCAATGCCTATCTGCAGGCGTCCGGCCTGCATGGTATTGGCACCGCGGGCGAAGTGTCGCCGCTGCCGATCACCTGCGAAAGCTGCCATGCGGAAAAGCGCCTCAACGGCAACAGCGTCATCCCGCGGCTCGCCGGGCAGTCGGAAGCCTATCTACTCAACAGCCTGCGCGCCTATGCGCATGGCGACCGGGCGAGCGGCATCATGAAGGTTGCGGTCGGAACTTTGGCGGAGGAAAGCCTGCCGGAGCTGGCGGCCTATTATGCCAAGCAGGCGAGACCGCAAAGGCCTTCGGCGCCGGCTGATCTACAGCTCGTGGAAAGGGGCCGCGAGATCGCGGAAAGGGGAAGAGCGGCAGACAAAATTCCCGCCTGCCTCAGTTGCCACGAAAAGCCCGGCGGCAATCCTGCCTATCCGCGCATCTCGGGTCAAAACGCCCCTTATCTGGAGCGCCAGCTCCGCCTCCTCCATGCAGGTGTGCGAGGCGGGTCTTCCTTCAGCCACCTGATGACCGAGGTGGCAAAAAAATTGAATGAAGAAGATTTTGCCGCTCTCGCGGCCTTCTTTGCCGGCCGCGAGAGCAGTGGGCCTTAGATCAAGGCCACTCTCCTCCCCAGGAGCTTGAAACTCAGACGGGGATGACCATCATGTAGCAGGCGGCGATCACCAGAACAAAGCCTGCTGCTTCTACCCATTCTCTGACCATCGTCGCCTCCATCGCTTCGGTCGTGAATGAACGAGAAAGTCGCATTGTAGTTCCACGAAATGGCCATAAACGTGGCGGGATCGCCTTAAATGTGACTTGGCACGGTTAACGGCACCTCAATTCTCGTCGGCCGCAGCCCTGGCACGTGCCGCGTCGAGGATCGACCGCACCTCGCGCGCCGCGGAATTCTCGATTGCGAATGCGCCCTCCGGCAACACGCCCGGATCCTCCTCGTTGTCCTTGAACGTCGCGTCGTCGCGCAGCCGTCTGAGGAGTGACGTGATGGTCACTTCGCCCCCGATCATCGCGGACAAGAGCTCGATCAGCAGTTCTCGGTGGGCATTCAGGCGCCCCTCCAGTTCATGTGATGTCAGCGTCGACATGGTTTCCTCCTTGTCCCGTGCTTCGCCTCTTCAAGGAGATAGCGGAGGTTCTGGCGGAGGGAACAATCGCCGTGACCGAAAGTTGACCCTTCAGCAGGAACATGGAGGAAGACCATGGCAGAGTTCGCCAGATCGAAAGGCCGTCAGGGTCAGCGCGATGCGCGTGACCGGCTGATCCTCGCTCTTTACGCCCAGTTGAAGGCCGAACGGCAGACCCGCGAGGCGCTGGAATACGTCATTCGCAACGGCGCGCTGGCGCCTGAAGTGCTGGAAGCCATCGCCAGCGACCCGATCCCGGCCGCCACCGCCGAGGATGTCGCCGCGGTGGAGAAGGTGATCGCGCTCGACGCGCATCGCCGGCAAGCCACGTTTCGCAAGTCCCACGGAGAAGATGAGACATGAAGAGTTTCGTTGTTGCGCTGTCGACCGTCGTGCTTCTGAGCGCCTGTAGCGACAGCGGCGAAAAACAGAGCGATCCGATCAACAACACGCCGCAGCAGTCCGGCAATACGGCGCCTGCGGATCGCAACCCGTCGCCGCAGACGGGAACGGGTGGCCAGAGCCCGGCGACATCGCCGTCCGGAACCACCAATACGACGCCGGGTACCCCGCCGCCGGCGAGCGGATCAGGCAATCCATAGTTTTCCTCGAGGCGCAGGGAACGAAATGTTGTGCCGCACCATTATGACGCCAGTCTTTCAATTGGGTGCCGCATGGATACGAAATCAAACCACTTTGTCATCGAGCCCGGCTCCTGGCTTCAGCTTGGAGCCAATTTTGACGGCGAGGGTGTCAATTTCGCGATTTTCTCGGCCCATGCGGAACGGATGGAGCTTTGCCTCTACGACCCGAGCGGCAAGATAGAGATCGCCCGGCTCGAGCTTCCGGAATACACCCATGAAATCTGGCATGGCTATGTGCCGGGATTGAAGCCGGGCGCCCTCTACGGCTATCGGGTACACGGTCCCTACGATCCGGAAAACGGTCATCGCTTCAACCCGAACAAGCTGCTGATTGACCCATACGCCCGGGAATTTTTCGGCGAAGTCGACTGGAACGAGGCACATTTCGCCTACGATCTTCAGCACGAGGACAAGGATCTCACCTTCGACGAGCGCGACAGTGCGCCGTTCATGCCGAAATGCCGGGTCATCGATCCGAACGAATTCGACTGGCAGGACCAGAACCGGCCGAATATTCCCTGGCCGGCGACGATCATCTACGAGACCCATGTGAAGGGCTTCACCCAGCTCAATCCGGGCATTCCGAAGGGCCTGCGCGGCACATTCGACGGTATGGGCCACAAGGCGTCGGTGGAATACGTCAAGAGCCTTGGCATCACCTCCGTCGAGCTGATGCCGGTCCATTATTTCCCAGACGATCAGCACCTGCTCGACAAGGGCCTGCATAATTTCTGGGGTTACAACACGCTCGGTTTCTTCGCGCCTGCCTCCCGCTACTATGGACCGCGAGGGATCCAGGGCTTTCGCGACATGGTGCGGTCGTTCCACGATGCGGGGATCGAGGTCATTCTCGACGTGGTCTACAACCACACGGCGGAGGGCAACGAGCTCGGGCCGACGCTGTCGTTCAAGGGCATCGACAACTTTTCCTACTACCGGACCATGCCCGACCAGCACCGCTACTACATCAACGACACGGGTACCGGGAACACCGTCAACACGTCGCATCCGCGCGTGCTGCAGCTGATCATGGATTCGCTGCGCTACTGGACCGAGAGCATGCATGTCGACGGGTTCCGTTTCGACCTCGGCACCATCCTTGGCCGTGAGCCGGAGGGTTTCGACCAGCGCGGCGGGTTCTTCGACGCAATCAGCCAGGATCCGGTGCTTTCGAGGGTAAAGCTGATCGGCGAGCCGTGGGACATCGGTCCCGGCGGTTATCAGGTCGGCGGCTTTCCTCCCGGTTGGGCGGAGTGGAACGACAAATATCGCGACACCGTGCGCGAATACTGGAAGGGCACCAATGTCTCGACGGACTTCGCCGCCCGCCTGCTCGGCTCCGGAGATCTCTATGATCAGCGCGGCCGGCGGCCGTGGGCGAGCGTCAACTTCATCGCCGCCCATGACGGCTTCACCCTGAACGATCTCGTTTCCTACAACGACAAACACAACGAGGCGAATGGCGAGGACAATAACGACGGCCACAACGACAATCGCAGCTACAATTACGGCGCCGAAGGGCCAACCGAGGACGAGGGCATCAATGCGGTGCGCGATCGCCAGAAGCGAAATTTCCTCGCCACCCTGTTCTTTTCGCACGGCACGCCGATGCTGCTTGCCGGCGACGAGTTCGGCCGCAGCCAGATGGGCAACAACAATGGCTATTGCCAGGACAGCGACATTTCCTGGGTTCATTGGGAGGACCTGCCGGAGACCTGCGAGGAGCTGCGCGAGTTTACCCGCCAGATCATCAAGCTGCGACGCGAGCAGCCCCTGCTGCGTCGCGAGAACTGGCGCGACGGCCTGGAGATCAAATGGTTCAACGCCGGCGGCGGGTTTCAGACGCCGGAGCAGTGGGACGAAGGCTCCACGCTCGGCCTCCATATCGGACGGACCGATCTTCGGGAAGAGGAGGGCATCTGGCACGACGTGCTGCTGCTGTTCAACCCGTTCGAGGGCAATGTGCCGTTCCGCATCCCGCAGTTCGGCGAGGGTGGCTGGGTGCTTGAGCTTACCACCTCCGACCTTTCCAAGCGCGGCCTGGTGATTACCAAGGAAAAGGATTTCGAGCTTGAGGGGCGCAGTCTGGCACTCTTCCGGAGGCCGTAAGGCCTTCGAACCTCTTCCCTTTACTCCATAAAAAAACCGGCCTTCGAGCCGGTTTCTTTTTACCCCCCCCCGACGGGAAGGCTATAGCGTCGCGCGACGGATATCCGAGCTTGTCGAGACGACATGACCGGACTTCAGTACCAGATTGGCATAAACGGCGGCATATTGCTGGGCACTGCGTTCCCAGGAGAATTTCGCCTTCATGCCCTGGTTCTGCAGCCGCGCCCACATTTTCGGGTCGGCATAGGCGTGCAGTGCGCGGCGAAGCGCGAGCCTCAGTCCGTCCGTGGTCACGGGATGGAACTGAAAACCGGTTGCGACGCGCGCCGACATGGCTGCATCATTGGCATCGATGATCGTTTCCGAAAGTCCGCCGGTGCGAGAGACGACGGGGACGCAGCCATAGCGCAGCGCGTAGAGCTGGGTCAGCCCGCAGGGTTCGAAGCGGGAGGGCTGCACGATGGCGTCAGACCCGCCGTGGACCAGATGCGCCGTCGGTTCGTCGTAGCCGTAATGCACCGCCATCCGGCCCGGAAAACGCGCGGCGGTATCCGCAAGCGCCCGCTCGATCTCGCGGTCGCCCTGCCCGAAGACGATCACCTGGCCGCCGTGGCGGATGATTTCGTCCGCCGTATCGGCGAACATGTCGAAACCCTTCTGCCAGGTCAGCCGGCTGACGGCGGAAAACACCGGACCTTCGTTTGCCGGGTTCAGCCCGAATTTTCGAAGCAGCACGGCGCGGTTTTCGCGCTTGCGGCGTAGCGTGCCGACGTCGTAGTTGCGTGGCAGGTGCGGATCCGTCGACGGATCCCAGATATCGAGATCGATGCCGTTGACGATGCCGCGCAGGACGGAGACGCGAGCATTCAGGACCCCGTCCATGCCCATGCCGAAGCGCGGGGTGAGGATTTCGCGAGCATAGGTCGGGCTGACGGTGGTGATCGCATCGACCGTCTGCAGGCCGCCCTTCAGAAAACTGATATCGCCGAAATATTCCATGCGGTTCATGGAATAGGCCTCCGGCGGCAGACCGATGCTCATCAGTACGCCGGCCGGATATTGGCCCTGGAAGGCGAGGTTGTGGATGGTCAGCACCACCGGCGTCTTGCAGCCGCGTTCGCGCATGTAGACCGAGGTCAGGGCAGACTGCCAGTCATGGGTGTGAACAAGGTCCGGAACCCAGCCCGGCAGCAATCCATCGGCGATTTCTGCCGCAGCGAGGGAAAGTGCGGCGAACCGTCTCCAGTTGTCGGGATGATCCATGCCCTCTTCGTCGACATAAGGGCCGCCGGGCCGGTCGTAGAGGGCGGGTGCGTCGAGGATGAAAAGGCTGAGGCCTTCGACGCGGGTATGGAGGAGTGCTGCTTTTTCGCCGAGCAGGTTTTCGAAAGTGACCAGTGGCATGGCGCTCTTCAGCTGCTGCATGACCTGGGGATAACCGGGGATCAGGGAGGTGGTCTCGATGCCGAGGGGGCTGAGCGCCTTGGGCAGAGACCCGGTCACGTCTGCAAGGCCACCCGTCTTCACAAGGGGGAAGATTTCGGAGGTGACCGAAAGAATTCTCATGCCGGGAAGCCCCCGCTTTCCATAACCAGTATTGATCCCCTGTCCGCCCGCGCTCCGCTCATCTCGACGGGGTTCGCCGATCGGGACGTAAGCGTTCATCATGCGTGCCTCCGCCATCTGCCAGTCTCACCCTCCAGAACGTTTTCGCCCTAGCCAACGTTCCTCCGTCAGGGCGGAAACGAGACCAAGTTCAGACGCAAAAGCCATTTCGATTTTCCAGGATAAACGAACCCGAGGCCGCGATGATGTCAGTCGCCGCGACCAGTAACGATAGTGATGAAGCTGGGTGGCAGGCGGCGTCAGGCGCCAGCTGGAACCTTCTTGGAACGCTTCTTGGCCGGCTCGACGGCTTCCGGCATGGCAGCGGCCGGTGCCTTGGAAGTTGTCTTCGCCGGAGAAGCCTTGGCTGCAGCGGTTTTCGCTGCCGGTTTGGGAGTTGCAGCCTTCGACGCCGCCTTTGGCGGCTTCACGGCGGTGGCGGATTTGCCGCCCGATCCTGCCGCAGGCCTTTTTGAAGCGGTCGGCCCGAGCGTTGCATATTCGAGCTTCGCTCTTTCCCAATGCTCCCTATCCTTGCCCGAGGGATAGCCTTCTTCTTCCCACAACGTGTAGGCCCGCTTTCTGATCCAGATTTCTTCGGATTCCGCCATTCTTGTCTCCATTCGCCCAAGCGCCCCAAACGTGTGCGGCGCGGAAAAGTTCCCTGGTCAAAACGAAAAATCGCAACCCGGCCGAGACGCGGCCAACACTCGAAAAAAAACTTCCCCGGAGGCGGAACTTTTGGCTGTCGAATGTACTTATGGCCGCCGGGAAGGAGACACATCCAATGGGAAAGTACTGCGATATCGTTCCACACGCAACCGGCTGGGTCTATGTCATAGACGGCGTGCAGTCTGCGTCTTATTACCACACCTATGAACTCGCCATGGAGGCCGCCAAGGCCCATGTGGCGCGCGACCGAAGTGGTCGGGTGGAGATTTTCCGGCGACAGGCGCCGAACGGCGAGATGTTGCCGATTCCGACCATGCACGGACACCCCGATGCTTCGGTTCTGAGGCGATCTTTCCCGGCTTGAGGAGGCCGGAAGGGAGGAAAAACCCGGCGGAAGCCGGGTTTTTTTGTATGTTCGGGTCGCGAAAAAGGCGCGGCCGAGGCCGCGCCTTTCTTCCGATCGCTCGAAATGTCACGCAGCCTTCTGGGCCGCCGTGTTGACGGCAGTCTTGGCAAGGGCCGTCAGAGCCTCGTCGGTCTTGCTTTCCTCGGCGAGCGTCTGTTCGAGGAGCGTTACCGCATCCCGGTGGCCGAGCTGCTGGGCCCAGGCGCGCAGGGTGCCATAACGGCTGATCTCGTAGTGTTCGACCGCCTGCGCCGCGGCGAGCAGGCCGGCGTCGAGAGCCGGAGTGCCCTTGAACTCGTCAAGGATTTCCTCGCCTTCTTCGATGATGCCGTCGATGGCCGGGCAAGTCTTGCCCTGGGCCCGTTTGCCGATGATCTCGAAGACCTGCTTCAGGCGATCGATCTGGCCTTCGGTTTCTTCCCTGTGCTTTTCGAATGCCGCCTTCAGCTTCGGATCCTGGGCGCCCCGCGCCATCTTCGGCAGCGCCTTCACGATCTGGCGCTCGGCGTAATAGATGTCCTTCAGGGTTTCATGGAAAAGGTCGTCGAGGGTCTTACTGGCCATGGGTGTCTCTCCTTGTTGATGAGTATTCTTGAGGCAGGGATTGCGAGGCATCTAACGACTGACCGCCTCACAGGTTCCAGGCAGATCAGTGCCTTTCGGGGGCTATTCGAAGATTGTTGCGGCAGGCGGTGACACCCTGGATGCCGAGGACGACGTCCTGGGCGCGCTCCTTGTCCGCAAGGTGGGCCACGTACCCCTCCAGTATCACTTCGCCGTTCTCCACCGAGACCGTCATGTTGGTCGGGTCGAGAAAGGCGTCCTGCGTCAGTTGTTCATTCACGTCCTGTGCGATCAGATCGTCGGGGCGTTCGTAACCGTCCGGTCCCTTGCCGATCTGCTTTTCCTGCTCCGGTCCCTCGGCAAAGATATTGGCTTCGCCCTGAAGATAACCGCTTGGGCGGCTTTCCGCCGGGCCCTCCCATCGAGGCCATTGCGAGGTCTCGCCGGGACGGCCAGCTTTCGGCTGCTCATTCTTCATCGGCTTTCTCCTTCTCAGGGGCATGATCGCCCGCAGCGGAGGAACCCATGGTTGCCGGAAAAGTTCCATGCGACTTGATGGAACCGGAACGCCCGGACGGCGTTTGATCGTCAACTAGAAAAATGCTTACGACGGGAGAGAGACATGCAGGACAGGCTGAAGATCTATCGGCTGGTGCCGACAGCTGCGCCAAAGGATCCGAACTGGCAGAACTCGCCACCGCATGGCGAAGTGGTGGTCCGGGCAAAGACCGCCGGCGATGCGCGGCTCGTGGCGAGCCAGGCGGAACTGGATTTCATGGAAATCGATGCTTCGCCCTGCGAGGGCAATTCGACCGAGATGGCGAGCGCCTTCCGCAGCGACAAGCTCTATACGGTGATCGAGGACAGTAGCGGCCGGTTCGCACCGAACGGGCCGCGGTGCGTGATCGGCGGGCGTGTGCGCGTCGACAACCTGATTTCGACCCAGCTCTGACGGCTTGAGGCGGACCTATCCAGGACAGGCAGCATCAGTCGGTTTGGCCGTCGGTCTTTTCGTTGAGTGCCCTCTGCAGCTCGCGCGCCAGGTCGAGCAGCCGATCAGGAACCTCTTCCTTCTCGATTTCGGTCAGAAGGACCGAGACCTTGCGGTTAACCCGCCGTCCCATTCTGACGTCCTGTTCCGCAACCGGAGTGTCTTGTTTCGTCATCCCGACCTCTGACGTAATCACCGCCGGCACATCTGTCGCCGAACAATGTCCGCCCGCCATAACCCTACATTAGCTTTCCATACATCATTACGGCTAACTTCGGATATCCCGAAAAAGTCACAGAGGACAAATGAATAAAGCGACTCCCTATCCGGGAGCCGCTGCATTTGTTCCAGAGGTTTTTTGGAAACTCAGTGCCTGGGCGGTTTCGGCGTGCCCGATGGGATGGATGTCACCGTGCTCGAGACGGGATCGCTCGCTGGAAAGGTATCTTCCAGCCCCTCGTTGAGCTGCTCGTCCAGCTCCTTCTTTTCGCCGCGCTCGCGAGCTGACTGCTCGGCTTTTTTGGGCGAACCCTTCTGCACGGAGTTGGGAATGCTGTTGGTGCTCATCTGATTTCTCCTGGCCTGTTTCATCACGAAAACGGTTTGGATCGAACGTTTGTTCCGGAACCAAGCGGAGGCGGCGCGGGTTATCGGGCAAACGAAGGAGTTTTGTCGTGGCGCCGCGCGTATTCTGGAAAGGTTATTTGAAGCTCTCGCTGGTCACCTGCCGCGTGACGATGACGCCGGCCATCTCCGAAGGAGCCAAGGTGCGGTTCCACAATATCAACCGCAAGACCAACAATCGCGTCCTCAGCCAGTATGTCGATGCCGAGACCGGTGAGGCGGTCGAGGACGACGATCAGGTCAAGGGTTATCCGAAGGGCGAGGACGACTACGTTCTTCTCGAAGACGAAGAGATCGAGGATGTCGGGCTCGAAAGCACCCGTACGATCGATATCGAGACTTTCGTGCCGGCGGGCTCGATCGGCTGGATCTGGTACGACCGGCCGCACTACCTGGCGCCGGACGACGAGGTGAGCGCCGAGGCGTTTGCGGTGATCCGGGAGGCCATGGCAAAGACCGGTACCGGCGGCATTGCCGGGCTCGTCATGTATCGTCGAGAGCGCGCGGTTCTGCTGCTGCCCAAGGACAAGGGGATCGTGGTCTGGACCTTGCGTTACGGCGACGAGGTCCGCGACGCAGACGAATACGCCGTCGAAAAACCGAAGGAGAAGGCCGATGCCGAGCATCTGTCGATGATGAAGAAGATCATCGACGAGCGCACCGAAGCCTGGAAGCCTTCGATGGCGGACGATCCGGTCCAGGACCGGCTGCTCGAAATCATCGCCGAGCGCAAGAAGAGCCGGAAGACCAGGAAGAAGGTCGAGGAGAAGGCCCCCGAGCGCAGCAGCAACGTGATCGACATCACCGCCGCGCTGAAGAAGAGCTTGGAGGCGGAACGAAAGGCGCCGAGGAAGTGAGCCTTTCCCTGACTTCTATCGTTTCTTCTTTCCCTTGAACTCGATCGGGGCTTCTGCCTTGCGAAAATCTCCCCAGGGATCGTTCGTCTGCTGGGCGATGCGGGCCGGGGCGTTGTTGACGGTGAAGTAGTTGGGGCCGATCGCGCCCCCGAGCTCGTCCCAGGTGATCGGCATGGAGACCGGGGCGCCGGCGCGGGCACGGGTGGAGTAGGGGGCCACGGCGGTATTGCCGCGCCCGTTGCGCAGGTAGTCGATGAGGATCTTGCCGCTTCGCTTCGACTTGGTGATCGTCGAGACATATTTGTCGGGATCGTCGCCGGCCATGCCGTCGGCCAGCGCCTTCATCGCCGCCTTCACCTCCGGCCATTCCGCCTTCTGCTTGACGGGGGCGACCACATGCAGGCCCTTGCCGCCCGAGGTCTTGACGAAGGCCACCAGTCCCATGTCCTCGAAACGACGCTTCACCTCGTGTGCTGCGGCGATGATCTCGGTCCACGACACGCCTTCGCCGGGGTCGAGGTCGATATTGACCATGTCCGGCTTTTCCCAATCCTCGAGGTTGGAGCCCCAGGGGTGGATTTCGAGGGTCGCGCCCTGAACCAGGCCGAGCAGCCCGTCGAGGTCGCGGATGGTGATGTCCTCTTCCGCCGGATCGGTCGGGTCCTTCACGAGTACGGCATTCTTGGTCATGCCCTTCCAGCCGTGTTTCTGGAAGAAAAGCTGTTTGCCGATGCCGTCGGGTCCACGCACCAGCGCCAGCGGGCGGTTGACGACGAAGGGCGCCATCAGCCGCCAGACTTCGGTGTAATAGTCGGCAAGCCCGGCCTTGGTCACCCCGGCATCCGGCCAGTAGACCCGGTCGGGATGGGTGAGATTGACCGTCCGTTTCGGCGGCTTCGGTTCTTCCGCTGCGTTCACAGGCCCGCCCTCCCGGACGATATCCTTCGGGTCCTTGTCTTCGCGCAAGCCCCGGAAGGCCGCATGGCGGATATGCGCATCCGCCGTCCAGCCGCGAAATTCCACTTCCGCCACCAGCTCGGGCCGCACGAAAACGACATCCTTCTTTTCCACCGCCGCGAGCTTTTCGTCAAACGGGCTTTCGCCCGTCTGAATCTCCTGGAGGCTCTTGAAGAGCGATTGCGCCACGGCGTTCGAATAACCCGTGCCGACGCGGCCGGCATGCCGCAGCTTCCCCTTGTCGTAATATCCCATGACCAGCGATCCGATCGCCGTCCTCGAAACGGAGGAGGGGACAAACCCGGCGACCACGAATTCCTGCCGTGCCGAACATTTCGACTTCACCCAGTCGCGGCCTCGGCCCGGACGGTAGGGCGCGTCCGAGATCTTGGAGATGATACCTTCGAGGCTCAGCCGGCAGGCATGTTTCAGAACCAGACCGCCTTCGTCGCCGAAATGCTCGCTGTAGCGCAGGGCCGGGCCGCTGCCGGCCAGCAGGGTTTCCAGCGCCTCCTTGCGCTTCAGCAGCGTCGCGCCGGTCAGGTCGTAACCGTCGAGGTGAAGAATGTCGAAAGCGTAGAAGGTAAAGCGGTCGTCCCGGCCTTCGCTGAGGTCCTGCTGAAGCAGCGAGAAATCCGTGGCGCCGGAACCGGCCTCGACCGCCACTTCCCCGTCGATGATCGCATCGGCCGCGCTAAGCTTTCCGAATTCCGCGAGGATCTCGTCTCCGAACTTGTGCGTCCAATCGAGCCCGGTGCGCGTCAACAGCTTTATCTTGCCATTTTCGACACGGGCCTGCAGGCGATAGCCGTCGAGTTTGATCTCGTGGACCCAGCGTTTGCCGGAAGGGGCGCTCTTTACCAGCGTCGCAAGCTGCGGCTCGACGAAATCCGGGAGTTTTGCTTTCCGGGCGCCCTTGATCTTCGACGCTGCGATGTCGGATTTTTCCGGTTCGGGATCGGATTTCGCCTTTGCTTTCGGTTTGGCCGTGTTCTTTGCTGCCGGTGGCTTGCGGCCCCAGATTTCATCCAGCGTCCTGCCTGATTTCACCGAAAGCGGCATTTCGTCGAGAATGTCCTTGTCGCCCTCGGCGCGGGCGAATTCGTCCTCGCCCTTGACCAGCAGCCAGTTCTCTCGCTTTTCTCCCGGCCTCGGGGCCATGCGGATCAGGTGCCAGCGGCCTTCCAGCTTCTCGCCCTTCAGCTCGAATTCCAGATGGCCTTTCCTGTAGGCCTTGTGGGGATCGCCGATGGGTTCCCAGCTGCCGCGATCCCAGAGCAGCACGGCGCCGGCGCCGTAATTGCCTTTGGGGATCATGCCTTCGAAACCGCCATAGTCGAGCGGATGGTCCTCCACATGCACAGCAAGCCGCTTTTCGCCGGGCACGAAGCTCGGGCCGCGGGTGACGGCCCAGCTTTTCAGCACGCCGTCCATTTCCAGCCGGAAATCGTAGTGCAGCCGGGTGGCGTCGTGTTTCTGGATCACGAAACTGTTGCCGGATGCCTTGGCCTTGCGGCCGGAGACTTTTCCCTGAGGCTCCGGGGAAGCCTTGAAGTTCCGCTTCTGATTGTAAGTTTCGAGCGCCATGATCAGCTCGCCTTTCTCTGCGGGGCGGCAGTCTTACGAGATACGGTTTTCTTGGCGGATTTCTTCGGCGCGGTCTTCTTGCTGCCGCCGGCGCTCTGACGCAGTGCGTCGAGCAGGCTGGAGACCTTCTTCGGTTCCGGCTTCGGCTGCTTCCTCAGCTTGCGGCCTTCGATCTTCGCCTTGATCAGCTCCGCAAGGGCTGCCTCGTAACGGTCGTCGAACTCGCTCGGGTCGAATTCGCCGCGTTTGGTGTCGATGATGTGCTCCGCGAGATCGAGCATCTCGCCCTCGATCTTGAAGCTCTTGATGTCGGAGAAGATCTCCTTCGCCGACCGGACCTCGTAGTCGTAGTTCAGCGTGTTGGCGATCAGCCCTTTCTCGCTCGGTCGGATTAGCAGCGTGCGCAGCCGCCGGAAGAGCACGGTGCGGGCGAGTGCGACGACATTCTTCTCCTTCAGCCCTTTTCGGATCAGCTCGAAGACCTCTGCGGAGGGTTTGTCGGCAGGTGCTAGATAATAGGGGCGGTCAATGAAGATGGTGTCGACGCCGTCGCAGGGAATGAAGGTTTCGAGCTCCAGCGTCTTGTCGCTCTCGGGTACGGCGGCCTTCACCTCGTCGGGCTCAAGGAAGACATATTGGCCGCTTGAAACTTCGTAGCCTTTGACGATGTCTTCGCTTTCGACCTGCCTGCCGGTGTCGGCGTCGGCCATCTGGCGGTGGACGCGGTTGCCGGTCTCGCGATTGATGATGTGAAAGCTGACGCGGTCGGATGTCGATGCAGCCGTATAAAGCGCAACCGGACAGCTCAGCTCTCCGACCTTCAGATATCCTTTCCAGTTTGCACGCGGTGCCATATCCGAACTCCCGGCCGAACTCTGTGAAAGTCCTATCAACAGGCCTGCCGACCTGTTTGTTCCCTCGAGCGGCGCGCGGTTTCCGTCACGAAGATGAACAGGGCATTCATCTTGGGGGAACCAAATACGCAAGGCGTGCGTTTGCCCCCGTCATTCCAGCCATGAAGACTTCGGAGAGGTAGGCAACGGTGTCTGAATCACAGTTGAATGGTGATCCTGCACGTGCAGACATAGTGAGGCTTATTCCGGCTCTCCGCGCATTTGCCCGTACTTTCTGCCGCAATCCCAGCGATGCAGACGACCTGGTGCAGGAGACGCTGATGAAGGCGCTCGCCAATCTCGATAAGTTCGAGCCGGGCACCAAGCTGAAAAGCTGGCTTTTCACCATCATGCGCAACACCTTTTACACGCGGGCCAAGGTGCTTGGCCGCGAGGCGCCGGGGATCGAGGAGAACATCTCCGGGGATACGCCGGTAGCGGCGAGCCAGGAGATGGCGGCAAGAGCCCAGGAGGTCCAGCGTGCGCTCCAGAAACTGCCGCCGCATTATCGTGAAGTGCTGACGCTGGTCGCGATCCTTGGGGAAAGTTACGAGGCGACGGCGGAGATCTGCGATTGCGCGGTGGGCACGGTGAAAAGCCGCCTCAACCGGGCGCGGCATCAAATTCTGCAGGAACTGGGAGAAGAAACCAACTGAGCTGCCGCATCGCGACAGCTTTTTCTTTGGAGGTCGTCATGAAGTTCATATTGATCGCGGTGGCGATCGTCCTGGTGACGATCGCCCCGGTTTTCGCGTTTATCTAGCCGGTCAGACCGGATCCTGGTCGAGGTCCGGGTAATGCCGGAAAATGCCCGACTCGTTGAAGGCGAGGCGGCGCTTCGACTTGAGATAGGCTTCGATATTCGGACGTCTGGCGACCGCGTCGCGCAGCTTGGCGATGTTTGGATAATCGCTGTCGAAGTTTTTCATGGCGCGCGGGAAGGCGTAGTGGAGGCCCTCGGCGAGCTGGAAGAGCGACAGGTCGACATAGCTCAGGGCGTCACCCACCGCATGGCCGCTCTCTGTGGGGTTTGTGGTGATGATGCGATCGAAATAACCGATAAATTTCGGCACGCGGTGTTTCAGAAAGGCCCTGGAACGAGCCTTGGCCTCCTGCCGCTGATCCTCGTAATAGTCGGCGGTGCTGATCGGGTGGTGCGTGTCGTGCACTTCCGTGATGAAATCGGTGATCGTCAGCTGCAGCCCGTGGGCGAAGAGGCGGGATTTTTCGTCTTCCGGCACCAGATCCAGCTTCGGCCCGAGATAGTGGAGAATGTTGGCGACATGCGAGACGATCAGGTCGCCATCTTTAAGGAAGGGTGGTGCGAAGGGCATATCGTAGCCGTGCTTGCCGTGGATATAGTCCATCATCTTTCCCGTGCCGCGATCGGTACGGGCGACATCCACATAGTCGGCTCCGGCCTCTTCCAGCGCCAGCCGCACAAATTCGCCGCGGCCCTGAAGGCCGTCCCAATAATAAAGTTCGTAGGTCATCGTCACTCCAGAAATTCTGCGATCTTTTTCAAATCTTCGACGAAACGGGCCCGGTTGAGCTCCGCATCCGGCTGATCCAGCGTCCTCAGCAGTGCCGAAGGGTGGATGGTCACCAGCACCGGCAAGCCATCCGGCGATCTCAGGACCGTACCGCGGTCGCGTGTCACTTTCGCCTGCTTTCCCAGCAAGGCATAAAGCGCCGTCGCGCCGAGCGCTACAGCGAGTTTCGGGTGGACAAGGCGCAGCTCCGCCGCCAGCCACCAGGCACAGGCCCGGACTTCGCCGGCATTGGGCTTGGCGTGGATGCGGCGCTTGCCGCGCGGGGTGAACTTGAAATGCTTCACCGCATTGGTAACGTAGCAGATGTCGCGCTCGATACCGGCCTCCTCCAGACAACGATCGAGGAGCTTTCCCGCCGGCCCGACGAATGGCTTGCCCGCCTGATCCTCCTTGTCTCCCGGCTGCTCACCGACAAACAGCACTTTCGCCTTCGGTGGCCCTTCGCCGAACACGAGATGCGTGGCGTTCTTGTAGAGGTCGCAACGGGTGCAGTTTTCCGCATCCTGCCTGACGTCCGGCACCGCGCTGCCCTCCGCGCCGGGCGTCTCGAAGGCTGGTCCTTTGGGCGATGTCAGCATCCTTCCAACTCCTTGTAGCGATGCCAGAACCTGCTTGGTCGCGGGAGAGTTCCTTTAAATTTGCATCGCGGGAACACGAGCTGGAACTTTTGCACAGAGCTTGTGTTGATGGCTCGGGGTACCGCGAGGTTTTTCGCGCCCGGGGATTTTCCAGTTCGGATAGGGTTTTGATTATGGCTATCAGGATTACGGCGGTCGTTTTTATTTTGATCGGCTTGGCTCTGGCCGTTGGCGGCGGGCAACTGCTGCTGCTTGGAGGCAGCGCCTATTACATCATCTGCGGTCTTGGCTTCGCGGCGACCGGCATCCTGCTTTTCCTGAGGAGCGCCATGGCACTCAGGGTCTATGCCGTGATCGTGCTGGCTTCGCTCGCCTGGGCGATCTGGGAAGTCGGGCTCGACTGGTGGCAGCTCGGCCCGCGCGGCGGCTTGATCATCGTGCTGGGCCTCTGGCTTCTGACCCCTTGGGTCCGCACCCCGCTCGGCTTTTCAAGCCCGACCGGCATGCGCTACGGCGCCAGTGCCCTGCCGCTCGGAATTGCGCTGATGATCGCGGTCGTCGTCGCCGTCGTCTCGATGTTCCTTGATCCGCTGGACCAGAGCGGCGAGCTTCCCGAACAATCCGTCGCCGCCGCTCCGTCGATGGGCGGCAACGTGCCGGCCGGTGAATGGCACCAGTATGGAGGGACGCCTTATGGGCAGCGTTATTCGCCGCTCGACCAGATCAAGGTCGACAACGTCGCCAACCTCACGGAAGTGTGGCGCTACCAGACCGGGGACGTGAAGCGGCCTGACGACGTGGGCGAGACGACCTATCAGGTGACGCCGCTCAAGGTGGGCAATTCCCTCTATCTCTGCACGCCGCACAACCTTGCGATCGCGCTCGATGCGACGACCGGCAAGGAGAAATGGAAATACGACCCGAATTCCGGAATGAACCCGGATCGCCAGCACCAGACCTGCCGCGGCGTCAGCTATTACAAGGACGCTGCAGCCGCAGCCGGCAGTCCGTGTGCGGAACGGGTCTATTTGCCGACGTCGGATGCGCGGTTGATTGCACTCGATGCCGCGAACGGTCAGGTCTGCACCTCCTTTGCCGACAACGGAACGCTGCAGCTCACCAGCGGCATGCGGTACAATCCGGCCGGTTACTACTACTCGACCTCGCCACCGGCGATCGTCGGCAACAAGATCATCATCGGCGGGGCGGTCAACGACAACTATTCCACCCAGTCGCAATCCGGCGTCATCCGCGCCTTCGACGTGAATACGGGGCAGCTGATCTGGAACTGGGATTCGGGGAACCCGTCCCAGACGCAGCCGCTGCAGCCCGGCCAGACCTACACGACGAACTCCCCGAACAGCTGGTCGGTGTTCAGCGTCGACGAGGAACTGGGCCTCGTTTATATACCGCTCGGCAACCAGGTGCCGGACCAGCTCGGCATTGGTCGCAGCGAGAATGTCGAGAAATATTCCTCCTCGATTGTCGCGCTCGATCTCAATACCGGCGCCGATCGATGGGTGCGCCAGACGGTGCATCACGATCTATGGGACATGGACGTCCCCGCCCAGCCGGTTCTCCTCAACATCACCAAGGCGGATAATACGGTGGCGCCGGCTCTGGTCGGCCCGACCAAGCAGGGCGACATCTACGTGCTCGACCGGCGCACCGGAGAACCGATCATCCCGATCACCGAGGAACCGGCGCCCGGAGGTGCGATCCCGGAAGATCGTACCGCGCCGACGCAGCCGACATCGGCCTTGTCGTTCAAGCCAAGGCCGCTCGAGGAACGGGACATGTGGGGCATCACGATGTTCGACCAGATGGTTTGCCGCATCTGGTACCACCAGTACAATTATCTCGGCCGATACACTCCGCCGTCGCTGAAGGGCTCGATCATCTATCCGGGCAATTTCGGCACGTTCAATTGGGGCAGCGTCGCGGTCGATCCGGAACGGCAGGTGATGTTCGGCATGCCGACCTATCTCGCCTTCACCTCAAGGCTGGTGCCGCGTGCGGACATCCCGCCAAAAGGCCAAGGCGAGAAGGGCAGCGAGCAGGGTCTCAACCGCAACGAAGGGGCGCCCTATGGCGTCTTCATGGGGCCGTTCCTCGGGCCGCTGCAGATCCCCTGCCAGGCGCCGCCATGGGGCTATGTCTCGGGCGTCGACCTCAGGACCGGCCAGATCGCCTACAAGCATCGCAACGGCACGGTCTACGACATGACGCCGCTGCCGCTGCCCTTCAAGGTCGGGGTGCCCGGCATAGGCGGGCCGATGATCACCAAGGGCGGCGTGGCGTTCCTCGGCGCTGCGGTCGACAACTACCTGCGCGCCTACAACCTCACCAACGGCCGTGAACTCTGGAAGGCGCGGCTGCCGGCCGGCGGGCAGGCGACGCCGATGACCTATGCGGTCGACGACGGGCGGCAGTTCGTGGTGATGGTGGCCGGCGGACACGGCTCGGTCGGCACCAAGCCCGGCGATTACGTGATCGCCTATGCGCTACCGCGATAGGCAGGCCCGAACAAAAAGGCCCGGGCGTCCGACGCCCGGGCCTTTCTCGTTCATCATTGGTGTCAGGAGGTCACCCCGAGCGGGTAAAACGGAGTTCGTTGCGCACGGTTGCCACTCCGGCGACGCCGAGCGCCACCTCCTCGGCTCGTGCAATCTCGCTTTCCAGCTGGACCGTGCCGCTCAACGTGACCTCGGAGCCGCGGGCGATGACGGCGACGTCGCTTGCATCGATACCGCCGGCAGACGCCAGCGCATCGGAGACCGCCCCTTCGAGCGTCGCGCTTGGCGGGAATTCCGCCTCAACCTCAGGAGGCGTCTCGTGAAAATGCTGATGCTTGAAGACCATTATCGTACTCCGTTCTGACACGGCACGACAACGCGCGGCGAGGGCGATTGGTTCAGCGCCCGCCGGCGAGAACCGTGGCGATGATCTCCTCAAGCTGGTTTTGCGAGAAGGGCTTCGGCAGTCGCGGCAGGCGATCGTCGCCACCGGTAGGCAGTTCGGCGTAACCGGTTGCCAGCACCACGGGAAGGCCCGGTCTTTCTTCGCGGATGACGGCGGCAAGTTCCGAGCCGGTCATGCGCGGCATCGAATGATCGGTGATGACGAGATCGATATCATGGGCGCCGCTTCTCAGCTCCTTCAGGGCGTCGGTACCACTATAGGCTTCGATCACGGTGTGGCCGAGATCCTCCAGCATCAGCGTGGTGTTCATCAGGACCAGCGCGTCGTCATCGACGGCGAGAATGGTCAGGCGTCCTCGGGGAGTTGCAACTGGTGAAGGCATGTTTTTCTCCGAAGACTGCGGACAATCGTTTGCATCTGCCGCAGGCAGGTAGAGCGAAACAGTGGTGCCCTTGCCCTTTTGGCTTTCGATATCGAGTTTGCCGCCCGACTGTTCGGTCAGGCCCTGCACCATGGAAAGTCCGAGCCCCGTCCCCTTGCCGACACCCTTGGTCGTGAAGAAAGGTGTCGTCGCGCGGACCAATGTCTCCTCGTCCATGCCTTCGCCGCTATCGGCGACCGAGAGCCGAACATATCGGCCGGGCTTCAGCCTACCGGTCGTCTCGTCGGCCGAATATTCCTCGGCGCTGATGACGATCGTGCCGCCGCCGGCCATCGCGTCGCGGGCGTTGACGACAAGGTTCAGAAGCGCGGTCTCGAGCTGAACCGGGTCGCTCGCGACATGCGGCAGGTTCTTGGCAAACCGGGTTTCCACGGAAGCGGAGGCGCTGAGCGAGCGCTGGACGAAATCCATCATACCGCCGACAAGTGCCGCCACGTCGATGGCCTGCATGTTCAATTCCTGTCGCCGGGAGAATGCCAGCATGCGCTGGGTGAGGGCAGCACCCCGCTCGGCACCCTGAATGGCATTGTCCAGCAGCGGCATCAGCGCCGGATCGTCGGGCAGCCGTTTCTTCAGGATTTCCAGGCTGCCCAGCACGGCCATCAGCAGATTGTTGAAATCGTGGGCGACGCCACCGGTCAGCTGGCCGATCGCCTCCATCTTCTGGGATTGGAAAAGTTCCTCGCGCGCCTGGGTGAGGGCCTTCTGCGCCTCGACTTTTTCAGTGATGTCGCGCGTGATCTTGGCGAAACCGAGAAGCGTGCCTTCCTCGTTGCGGATCGCGTCGATGATCACATGTGCCCAGAAGCGCGTGCCATCCTTGCGCTGCCGCCAGGTTTCCTTCTCGAAGCGCCCCTCGCGCCGTGCGGTCTCCAGGCTACGGTTGGGTTCGCCGCGCTCGCGATCCTCCGGCGTGTAGAATTTTGAAAAATGCTGGCCGACGATTTCGTCCGCCGTATAGCCCTTGATGCGCGCGGCACCCGCATTCCAGTTGCTGACGCAACCGTCCGGGTCGAGCATGTAGAGAGCATAGTCGGTGACCCCCTCGACGAGGAGCTGGAATTTCTCCTCGCTCAATCGGAGTTCCGTCTCGGCTTTTTTCCGTTCGGTCAGATCGCGGGTCACCTTGGCGAAGCCGAGAAGCTCGCCGGAACGGCCCCAGATAGGGTCGATGATGACATGAGCCCAGAAGCGGCCGCCGTCCTTGCGGACCCGCCAGCCTTCCTTTTCGAAGCGGCCTTCGGTCGCAGCAGTCCGCAAAGCGTGCTCGGGCGCACGCGCCAACCGGTCCTCCGGGGTATAGAAGCGGGAAAAGTGCTCGCCGAGGATTTCCCATGCCTCGTATCCCTTGAAGCGCTGGGCGCCGGGATTCCAGCTGACGATCTTGCCCTCAGGGTCAATCATGTAGATCGCATAGTCGGTGATGGCGTCTACGAGAAGACGATAACGTTCCTCGTCAAGCAACGAAACGTCGTAACTTTGCGGCGCACTCATCAATAGTCCCCAGCCCACGAAGTTAGTGGTCTAATGCTCTGTAGCAACGAATAGTTGTGACTATGCAACAGGATCATTACTCTTCCCCGGCCCACGAAGCCCGTGGTCTAACGCGACATAATGTCCAAGTCCCATTTTGGTTCCCTGTTTCCCAAACTTTTTATCTTGAGTGCCCAACGGCGACGAGCCGAGACGGGTTGACGGATGACGAGTTTTTCTTTACGACTGACGAAAGATGAAAATCGTCACACGTAAAACGAAAGACTTCAGCGGTATGGATACCAACGAAAATACCCTGGACACCTCGCGGCAGGACAATGTCGGCCGCATCCTCGATGCGGCGGAGCGGCTGTTCAAGCATTACGGCTACACCAAGACGAACGTGGCGGATATCGCGCGCGATCTCGGCATGTCGCCTGCCAATATCTACCGTTTCTTCTCGTCCAAGGCCGACATCCATCAGGCTCTGGCGCACCGTATGCTCGACGGCAGCTATCAGGCGGCACTCGCCAACGCGAAGCGGCCGGTGAGCGCCGCTGAACGGCTGCGCAATCACGTCCTGCAGCAGCACCGCTTCACGCTCGAGACCATGCTCGACGAGAAGAAGGTGCATGAGATGGTGGTGATCGCCATCGAGCAACAATGGCCGGTCATCGAGCAGCATCTCGAACGTATCCGCCTCGTTATTGCAGACCTTATCAAGGACGGCATCGAAGCCGGCGAGTTCCGCGAGCAGGATCACCAGCTCGCAGCCGAATGCTTCATGTCGTCCGTGGTCATGCTTTGTCATCCGCAGCTCATTGCGGATTGCCTTCTGGAGACCAGGATCGGCAAACCCGAGGATCTGGTGGAATTCGGCCTCAGGGCCCTCAGATAATTCGCTTGAAATAGTTCCGGGGCGCCAAGGGGCGTCTTGATCGAAAACCCGCCATCAGGAGTGCGGAGCCATGTCTTTCGTAAAGACCAGACGCAATGTTTCATTTGTCTTCAAAGGCCTTGTCGTGGCAGCCGCGCTCGGCGCACTGACGGCCTGCTCGGAAGAGAAAAAAGCCGAAGCCCCGGAAGTTGTTCGCCCGGTGAAGGTGACCGAGGTTGCCGCCGCCGATAACGGCCGCAAACTTCAATATTCCGGCTCCGTCAAGGCGCGCACCGAGATGAACCTTGGCTTCCGCGTTGCCGGCAAGATCACAGAGCGGCTCGTCGACGTCGGCGAACGTGTTCGCCCCGGCGATGTTCTCGCAAAGCTCGACGCGGTCGATTACCAGCTCGCGGTACGCCGCGCCGAGGCCGATCTCTCCTCCGCCCAGAAGCAGGTGGAAATCTCCGGCCTCGCCCGTCGTCGGGCCGAGACGCTTGCCGAGAAGAGCATTTCCTCCCAATCGCAGTTCGAACAGGCGCAACTTGCCAACGACCAGGCCATCTCGCAAAGGGAATCGGCCCAGTCGGCGCTCGACCAGGCCCGCAACCAGGTCGCCTATACGGAGTTGAAGTCGGACCAGAACGGCATCGTCACCACGGTCAGCGCCGATATCGGCCAGGTGGTCGCGTCCGGCACTCCGGTCCTCTCCGTCGCCGTCGAGGGCAGCAAGGAAGTGCAGATCGCAGTTCCGGAAATGGACGTCGCTCAGTTCAAGCCGGGCAAGACGGTGAAGGCTCGTTTCTGGTCGGCTACCGATCTCGTCCTTGACGGCAAGGTCCGCGAAGTGGCCGGCAGCGCCGATGCGCAATCGCGCACTTTTGCAGTTCGCGTCAGCCTGCCGGACGACCCGCGGGTCCTGCTTGGCATGACCGCGACGATCGAGGCGGATGAAGACAATGCCGTCGCCACCTATGCCGTTCCGCTTGCGGCGCTTTCCAAGAAGGACGGCCAGTCCGTCGTCTGGATCGTCGACCGCGGCAAGGGGACCGTCAGTTCGCGCGCCGTCAAGGTCGCCGACTTCTCCGACGACGGCGTCCGCGTCGCCGAGGGCATTGCCAAGGGCGACCTCGTCGTCTCGGCCGGCACCCAGTTCATGAAAGAAGACATGAAGGTCAAGCTGCCGGAAGCGATCGCCTCCCGCTTCGGCAGCGTCAGCAGCCTTACCACCGCATCGCTCGCGCCCTGATCGCCAGGCTTAAAGGACCCAAGACCATGAGCTCCTCTCATCAGGCCAATCCCCCGAAAAAGGGCGGGTTCAACCTGTCCCGCTGGGCGATCGCCCATCCGAGCATCGCCCGCTTCCTCTTCGGCCTCATCATCGTCATGGGCGCGCTTGGCGTCATGAACATGGGCCAGAAGGAAGATCCCGACTTCACCTTCCGCGTCATGGTCGTGCAGACCGTCTGGCCCGGCGCCTCCATCCAGGAAATGCAGGATCAGGTGGTCAACAAGGTCGAGCGCAAGCTGCAGGAAACCCCGCATCTCGACTGGGTCAAGTCCTATACCCGCGCCGGCGTGGCGATCACCACGGTGCAGATCAAGGGCGACACCAATACCGCCCAGGTCAACGACGCCTTCTACCAGGTCCGCAAGAAGATCGGGGATATCACCCAGGATCTGCCGGCCGGCCTGCTCGGTCCTTATTTCAACGACGAGTTCGGCGATACCTACATCACCCTCAATTCGATCAGCGGCGAAGGCTACAGCTATCCTGAACTGAAGCAGTTCGCGATCCAGGCCCGCGACATGCTGCTCGCCACGCCCGGCGTCGAAAAGGCGGTCATCCTCGGCGACCAGCCGCAGAAGATCTTCATCGACGTCTCGTCGAAGGCGCTCGCCGAGCGCGGCCTCACCGTCCTCAACATCCGCGATGCGTTGTCCGGCCAGAACAATATCGATCCCGCCGGGAACGTTCAGACCGCCGATCGGTCGGTGCGGATCGCGGTCGAAGGCGGCGTCACCACGCCGGAAGACATCCGCGAACTACGCCTCAAGGCCGGCAGCCAGGTGATCCGGCTCGGCGATATCGCCACCGTCACCGCCGGTCTCGAAAACCCCTATCAGCGCAAGTTCCGCTTCAATGGCCACGACAGTGTCCAGCTTGGCGTCGTCATGGCGAAGGGCTTCAAGGTCACCGAC
Source organism: Neorhizobium sp. T25_13 (assembly GCF_002968675.1). Taxonomy (NCBI): domain Bacteria; kingdom Pseudomonadati; phylum Pseudomonadota; class Alphaproteobacteria; order Hyphomicrobiales; family Rhizobiaceae; genus Neorhizobium; species Neorhizobium sp. T25_13. The sequence goes on along the minus strand of NZ_PVBI01000008.1, from coordinate 106,277 downwards.
GTCGGGCACGAGGTCGAAGCCACCTATGAGCGCTTCGAACAGACGCTGCCGGTCGGCGTTTCCGTCGAGCAGGTTTCCAACCAGCCGGAAGTCGTTACCGAAGCGGTCGGCGAGTTCACCCAGGCCCTGCTGGAAGCTCTCGTCATCGTCCTCATCGTCTCGCTGATCTCGATCGGCTGGCGTTCGGGCATCGTCATCGCCATCACCATTCCGCTGGTTCTGTCAGCCACGTTCGCGATCATGTTCTACATGGGCATCGAGCTGCAGCGCATCTCGCTCGGCGCGCTGATTATCGCGCTCGGCCTGCTCGTCGATGATGCGATGATCGTCGTCGAGATGATGGAACGGAAGCTGGAGGAGGGGCTCGCACGCCTCGATGCCGCCACCTTCGCCTATTCATCCACCGCCTTTCCAATGCTGACCGGCACATTGATCACCACTGCCGGCTTCATCCCGGTCGGGTTCGCCGATTCCACCGCCGGCGAATACGTGCGCACGCTGTTCTACGTGGTGGGCATCGCGCTCGTCGTGTCGTGGTTCGTGGCCGTCTATTTCACTCCCTGGCTCGGCTACATGATCCTCAAGCAGCGGGCGCACGCAGGCACCCATCACGATGCTTACGACACCCGCATGTATCGCGGCGTCCGGCATGCGGTCGGCTGGTCCGTGCGTCACAAGGCTATCGTGCTGCTTCTCACTCTCGGCGCCTTCGTCGGCAGCCTGTGGTCGTTCCAGTTCATCCCGCAGAGCTTCTTCCCGCAGTCCTCGCGGCCGGAAATCCTGGTCGACATGTGGCTGCCGGAAGGCACGGCGATCGAGGAAGTCGAACGCCAGGCGAAAGCCCTTGAAGACAAGATCCTGCCCGACGCGGACAAGACCTTCGTTGCGACCTATATCGGCGAGGGCGCGCCGCGCTTCTTCCTGCCGCTCGACCAGCAGCTCCGCAACCCCAACTACGCGCAGCTCCTGATCATGTCGAAGGACGTCGACGCCCGCGAGCGTCTGATCGTCAAGCTGCGCGCCATCCTTGCGCAGGACTTCCCGACCGTGCGCGGCAAGGTCGACCGCCTGTTCCTCGGCCCGCCGGTCGGCTGGCCCGTCCAGATGCGCGTCACCGGCCCGGACCCGGCGGAAGTGCGCCGCATCGCCGACCAGGTCAAGGAACGTTACCAGCAGCAGCCGCTGTTCGGCGCGATCCATGACGACTGGATGGAACCGGTGACAGCCATGAAACTGGTCATCGACCAGGATCGTGCCCGGGCGCTGGGCGTCACCTCACAGCGTGTCCGCCAGATGCTGCAGACAGCAGTCTCCGGCGCTCCGGTCAGCGACTTCCGTGATGGCGAGGAAACCGTCTCGATCGTCGTCCGTGAACCGGATGCCACCCGCAACCTGCTCTCGGCGGTCCAGTCGGTCTATGTGCCGACGGATTTCGGCGGCTTCGTCCCGGTCTCGCAGATTGCCAAGGTCGTGCCGGTCCTCGAACAGGGTATCGAATGGCGCCGTGACCGCCTGCCGACGATCACCGTCAAGGCAACGCTGCCGGATGGCATCGAACCGACCCAGGTGTCGATGAACCTCTACAGCAGCATGGCCGACCTGCGTGCCAGCCTGCCTGCCGGTTATTATGTCGAGATCCAGGGCGGTGCGGAAGATGCAGCCGAAAGCCAGAACTCGATCGCTGCCAAGGCGCCGATCATGCTCCTGGTCATCCTCGTGCTGCTGATGATCCAGCTGCAGCATTTCGGCAAGGCGATGATGGTGCTGGCAACCGGCCCGCTCGGCATCATCGGCGCTGCCATGGCGCTGCTTCTGACCGGCGCGCCGTTCGGCTTCGTGGCGATCCTCGGCGTCATCGCGTTGCTCGGCATTATCATCCGCAACTCGATCATCCTGGTCGACCAGATCGACCAGGACATCGCGGCGGGCATGGAGCGGATGGAGGCGATCGTCGGCGCAGCCGTACGCCGCTTCCGGCCGATCATGCTGACGGCACTGACAGCCGTGCTGGCGCTATACCCGATCTCGCGCGGCGTGTTCTGGGGCCCGCTCGCCTATGCGATGATGGGCGGCATCCTGGTCGCAACGGTGCTGACGATCCTCGTCCTGCCGGCCGCCTACGCCCTCTTCTTCGGCCGCGAGCCCAAGAAGAACAAGGACGACCGGTCGCCCGCCAATCAGGGCGACCTCTTCGAAAGCCGTGACGACCTGCCGATGGCAGCGGAGTAACGGCGAGCGCCTTCCTCGGGAGCCTGGTAACTCCTGAGGAAGGCGTCCTGATTGGCTTTGACGGACTGGAAGATATAGTCCCTGACCATCCGCACCCGGGGGATCTGGCTCAGGTCACGATGGCACATCAGCCAATAACCGCGTCTCAGTTCCACCTCTTCCGGCAGCACGATTTCGAGATCCGGCCGCGTGCGGGTGATGAAGTTCGGCAGCACGCAAAGACCGAGACCGTTCAGCGTCGCGGTCAGCTGCGCAAAGATGCTGGAGCTCTGGAAACGCGCCTTGATACCCGGATGGACGTCGCCAAGATAGTCGAGCCCGGGCGCGAAGATCATATCCTCGATATAGCCGATGAAGGGATGCGACAGCAGATCCTGCCGGCAGCGGATCGGACCGGCCTTGGCGAGGTAAGATTTCGCGCCGTAGACGTTGAGACTGTAGTCGGTGAGCTTTTCCGTCAGGTAAGGCCCGTCCTTCGGCGGATCGAGCGAGACCGCGATATCCGCTTCCTTGCGCGACAGCGACATGATCTGCTGGATCGTCACCAGTTCCAGCGAGATGTTCGGATGGCTGTCGCAGAAGCTGCGGATCTTGTCGGCGAAGAAGAAATTCGCAAACCCTTCCGGGGTGCTTAAGCGAACCACGCCGCGCTGCGCCGTGGTGCCGGAGGCGACATCCGCCTGCAGCCGGTCGGCCTCGGTCTCGATGCGCTCCGCGGTCTCGATGAAGCGCTGGCCCATGCCGGTCAGGACATACCCACGTGGATTGCGCTCGAACAGTTTGACCTTCAGGGCGAATTCCAGCCGGTCGATGCGCCGGGATACGGTCGCGTGGCTGGTGCGCAATTGACGTGCCGCGGTGGACAGCTGTCCACTGCGCGCCACGGCCAGGAAATATTGCAGATCGTCCCAGGTGAAGTTCTGATTGTTGCTCAATGCGGTCCCGTCTGTTCAAAAATGCACAGATGCTGTTTGCAATTAATTACAGCGGCCTGCTTGCGTCAACGGCCGTTTTCCTGAACCATGCAATCCGGAGCAGCCGATTTGAGGAGAACGGCTCACCAATTTTGAACAGACCCTTCAAATTTTCTGGGCCTATTCTCTGGGAGGAGAAATTATGCGCAAGACAATTATGACGTCACTTGTAACGTCCCTGGCCGTCGTTCTCGCAAGCAGCGCGGCATTCGCGCAGAGTGCGTCCGACAACAAGGTCAAGATCGGCATCCTGAACGACCAGTCGGGCGTCTATTCCGAGTTTGGCGGCAAGTCGTCGGTCGAGGCGGCCAAGATGGCGGTCGAGGATTTCGGCGGCAAGGTTCTCGGGGCTTCGATCGAGATCGTCGATGCCGACCACCAGAACAAGGCGGACATCGCCTCCAACATCGCCCGCCAGTGGTACGACACGCAGCAGGTCGATGCGATCATGGAGCTGACGACCTCGTCCGTGGCGCTCGCCGTGCAGGCGATCGGCAAGGAAAAGAAGAAGATCGACATCGTTACGGGCGCGGCGACCACCGATCTGACCGGCAAGGCCTGCAGCCCCTACGGCTTCCACTGGGCTTATGATACGCATGCGCTCGCGGTCGGTACCGGCGGCGCGCTCGTCAAGCAGGGCGGCGACAGCTGGTTCTTCCTTACCGCCGACTATGCCTTCGGTTATTCGCTCGAGCAGCAGACCGGCGACTTCGTGAAGTCCTCCGGCGGCAAGATCGTCGGCGCTGTCCGCCATCCGCTCGCCACCACCGATTTCTCGTCCTTCCTGCTGCAGGCACAGTCCTCCGGCGCCAAGGTGATCGGCCTTGCCAATGCCGGCCTCGACACGGCGAACGCCATCAAGCAGGCGGCGGAGTTCGGCATCACCGCCGGCGGCCAGCGCCTTGCGGCACTGCTCTTCACGCTCGCCGAAGTGCACGGCCTCGGCCTGCAGGCAGCCCAGGGCCTGACCCTGACCGAGGGGTATTACTGGAACCTCGACGACAAGAGCCGCGAATTCGCGAAAAAGTTCTTCGCCCGCACCAAAAAGATGCCGAACATGGTCCATAGCGGCACCTATTCGGCGGTCACCCAGTATCTGAAGGCAATCCAGAAGGCGGGTACCGACGATGCGGATGCCGTCTCCAAGGCGCTGCACGAAATGCCGGTCGACGATTTCTACGCCCGCGGCGGCACGGTCGCCAAGAACGGCCGGATGATCCACGACATGTACCTGCTGCAGGTCAAGAAGCCGGGCGAAAGCAAGGAGCCCTGGGATTATTTCACCGTACTCGCCACCATCCCTGGCAAGGACGCCTACATGGATCCCGCCAAGAGCGGCTGCGAACTGGTGAAGTAATGGCGGTTTCCGCGACAGCAAAACAAGAAGAGCCGCGGGTGGTATTATCCGCCCGCGGCCTCTCGAAAAGCTTCGGCGCCTTCATGGCGGTGAAAAACGTCGATCTCGACGTCCACCATGCGCGCGTCCATGCGCTGATCGGCCCGAACGGCGCAGGCAAGACGACCGTCTTCAACCTGCTCACCAAGTTTCTGCAGCCGACGGCGGGTTCGATCACGCTTCTGGGCACGGATATCACCAAAACTCCGCCGGACAGGATCGCCCGCATGGGGCTGGTCCGCTCCTTCCAGATTTCGGCGGTCTTTCCGCATCTGACGGTGCTCGACAATGTTCGCGTCGCACTGCAGCGGACGAACGGGCTTTCGACGCAGTTCTGGCTGCCGGTCTCCTCGCTCGATCGACTGAATGCGCGGGCCGACGAATTGATCGAGTCGGTCGGCCTGAAGCGTGAGCGCAATGCGCTCGCCGCCGACCTTTCCTATGGCCGCAAGCGCGTGCTGGAGATCGCCACGACGCTGGCGCTCGATCCCAAGGTGCTGCTGCTCGACGAGCCGATGGCCGGCATGGGCCAGGAGGATATCGGTACCGTTTCCAACATCATTCGCGAGGTGGCAAAGACCCGTGCGGTGCTGATGGTCGAGCACAATCTCTCCGTCGTCGCCGACATCTGCCACCATGTGACGGTGCTCCAGCGCGGCGAAATCCTCGCCGAGGGCGACTACGCCACCGTCAGCCAGGACCCGCGCGTCCGCACCGCCTATATGGGCACGGAGGAGGCTTGATGGCACCCTTGTTGCAAGTTTCCAACCTCAATGCCTGGTACGGCGAAAGCCACGTCCTGCACGGCGTCGACATGACGGTCGGCGAGGGCGAGACGATCACCATTCTCGGCCGCAACGGCGTCGGCAAGACGACGACGCTCAGGACCATCGTCGGCATCATCCGCGAGCGCAAAGGCGAAATCCGTTTCGCGGGCAAGGATATGCTCGGCGTGCCGCTGCATCGCACGGCGCATAACGGCATCGGCTTCGTGCCGGAAGAGCGCGGCATCTTTTCGACGCTGACCGTCGAGGAAAACCTGATGCTGCCGCCGGTCGTGGCCGAAGGCGGGATGTCGCTCGAGGAGATCTACGAGCTCTTCCCCAACCTTGAGGAGCGCCGCTCCAGCCCCGGCACGAAACTCTCCGGCGGCGAGCAGCAGATGCTGGCGATCGCCCGCATCCTGCGCACCGGCGTCAAGCTTTTGATATTGGACGAACCGACCGAAGGCCTGGCGCCGGTCATCGTGCAGCGGATCGGCGAGGTGCTGAAGACGCTGAAGGAGCGTGGCATGACGGTGCTCCTGGTGGAGCAGAATTTCCGCTTCGCGAGCCGCGTCGCCGACCGGTTCTACCTGATGGACCATGGGCGGATGGTCGCGAATTTCCCGGTGGCTGAGCTGCCGGGCAAGATGGACATGCTGCATAAAGTGCTGGGAGTGTGACGTTATGACGATGATCTTCGGCATACCGCTTCAGGCCTTTCTCGGGCAGCTCCTGATCGGCCTGATCAACGGGTCCTTCTACGCGCTTCTGAGCCTCGGCCTGGCGGTCATCTTCGGCCTTCTGCGCGTCATCAACTTTGCCCATGGCGCGCAATACATGCTCGGCGCCTTCGCGGCGATGCTGATGCTGGAGTATTTCGGCATCAACTACTGGGCCGCGCTGATCCTCGGGCCGATCGTCGTCGGCCTGTTCGGAGCGATCATCGAACGGACGATGCTGTCGCGGCTCTACGATCTCGATCCGCTCTACGGCCTGCTCTTCACGTTCGGCCTGGCGCTGACCATCGAGGGCACGTTCCGCTATCTCTACGGCGCGGCCGGCCAACCCTATTCGGTGCCGACGCAGCTTGCCGGCGGCACCAATCTCGGCTTCATGTTCCTGCCGATTTATCGCGGCTGGGTGGTCGTCGTGTCGCTGGTTGCCTGCATCGGTACATGGCTGCTGATCGAGAAGACCAAGCTCGGCGCCTATCTTCGTGCCGCGACCGAAAATCCGGTGCTCGTCCAAGCCTTCGGCGTCAACGTGCCGGTGCTTCTGACGCTCACCTACGGGCTCGGTGCGGCGCTCGCCGCCTTTGCGGGCGTGCTGGCCGCGCCGATCTACCAGGTCTCGCCGCTGATGGGTTCCAACATCATCATCGTCGTTTTCGCGGTGGTCGTGGTCGGCGGCATGGGCTCGATCATGGGCGCCATCGTCACCGGCTACATGCTCGGTATTGCAGAGGGCCTCACCAAGGTGTTCTATCCGGAAGCGTCCAACATCGTGATCTTCGTGATCATGGCAATCGTGCTTCTACTCCGGCCAGCCGGCCTTTTCGGACGGGATGCGTGAGATGAGCGAGATGACCCAAACCGCTGCCAAGCCGCGCATCGAGCGCTCGGCCACCGCTTCCAGGACCTACACGATCTTCGTGATCATCGGCCTGGCGGCTCTGATCCTCGCGCCGATGTTCTTCTACCCGATCTTCCTGATGAAGCTCCTGTGCTTCGCGCTGTTTGCATGCGCCTTCAACCTGCTGCTCGGTTATACCGGGCTGCTCTCCTTCGGCCACGCGACCTTCTTCGGCGGCGCGGCCTATTTCACCGCCCATGTGGTCAAGGAATGGGGCTTTCCGCCGGAACTCGGTATCCTCACCGGCGTCGTCGGCGCAGCATTGCTCGGCCTGGTCATGGGGTTCTTCGCGATCCGCCGGCAGGGCATCTATTTCGCGATGATCACGCTCGCCCTGTCGCAGATGTTCTTCTTCTTCTGCCTGCAGGCGGAGTTCACCCAGGGCGAGGACGGCATCCAGTCGGTGCCGCGCGGCCATCTGTTCGGTTTCATCGATCTCAACAGCTCGACCAACATGTATTATTTCGTGCTGGCCGTGTTCCTGATCGGCATGGTGATCATCTGGCGGTTCATCAACTCGCCCTTCGGCATGATCCTCCGGTCGATCCGCGAGAACGAGCCGCGGGCGATCTCGCTCGGCTACTCCGTTGCCCGCTACAAGCTCGGGGCCTTCGTGATGTCGGCGGCCCTGGCGGGCCTTGCGGGCGGGCTGAAGTCGCTGGTCTTCCAGTTCGCGACGCTGACGGATGTCGCCTGGCAGATGTCCGGCGAAGTGATCCTGATGACGCTTCTCGGCGGTATCGGCACGCTGATCGGGCCGATCTTCGGAGCGGGCCTGGTGGTCACGCTGCAAAACTACCTGGCGACGTCTCAATTCCCGGTGACGATCGTCACCGGCGTAATCTTCATGGTCTGCGTCCTCGTTTTCCGACGCGGCATTATCGGGGAATTCTACGCCTCCCGGCTCGGCCGGAAGCTCGGTTTCGAGCATAGACGATAAGATAGAGGGAGGGCGCAGGGATGCGGCTTGCGGGCATGGTTCGCGGGGCGCTTCTCCCTGGAGCATAAGCATGGAAAATTACGACTACATCGTCATCGGGGCGGGCAGCGCCGGCTGCGTATTGGCCAGCCGGCTATCGAAGGACCCGGGCAACCGGGTGCTGATCCTCGAAGCGGGCGGCAATGACAACTATCATTGGGTGCATATTCCTGTCGGCTACCTCTACTGCATCAACAATCCGCGCACGGATTGGTGTTTTACCACCGAGAAGGAAGAGGGGCTGAACGGCCGTTCGCTCTCCTATCCGCGTGGAAAGATCCTCGGCGGCTGCTCGTCGATCAACGGCATGATCTACATGCGCGGCCAGGCTTACGACTACGACATGTGGCGCCAGATGGGCTGCACCGGCTGGGGCTGGGACGATGTCCTGCCTATCTTCAAGAGATCCCAGGATTTCTACAAAGGCGCCGATGACATGCACGGCGCCGGCGGCGAATGGCGCATCGAAAAGCAGCGTCTTCGCTGGGCCGTGCTCGACAGTTTCCAGAAGGCGGCGGAAGAGGCCGGGATCCCGATCGTCGACGACTTCAATCGCGGCAGCAACGAGGGCTCGAGCTATTTCGACGTCAACCAGCGCTCCGGGATCCGCTGGAACACGTCCAAGGCCTTCCTGCGCCCGGCGATGAAGCGGCCGAACCTCACCGTGCTCACCAAGGCGCATGTGCGAAAGCTGATCATCGAAAACGACGAGGTGAAGGGCGTAGAATTCCAGCACGATGGGGTGGCGAAGAAGGCCTATGCTAAACGCGAAACCGTGCTCAGCGCCGGCGCGATCGGCACGCCGCATATTCTAGAACTCTCCGGCATCGGCCGCGGCGATGTCCTGCAAGACGCGGGTGTCGAAGTGGTCAAGGAGGTCAAGGCTGTCGGCGAGAACCTGCAGGACCACCTGCAACTCCGCCTCGTCTACAAGGTGACCGGCGTTCCGACCCTCAACGAAAAGGCGTCGAGCCTGATCGGCAAGGCCTCGATCGGACTGGAATATGCGCTGAAGCGCTCCGGGCCGATGTCGATGGCGCCGAGCCAGCTCGGCATCTTCACCAAATCCGGCCCCGACAAGGAGACGCCGGATCTTGAATATCACGTCCAGCCGGTGTCGCTCGACAAGTTCGGCGAACCGGTCCACTCGTTCCCGGCAATGACCGCGAGCGTGTGCAATCTTCGTCCCGAGAGCCGCGGGTCGGTGCATCTGAAAAGCCCGGATTTTGCCGCGGCACCGGGCATCCATCCGAATTACCTGTCGACCGCCGCCGACCGCGACGTCGCCGTCAAGTCGATCCGGATCACCCGCGAGATCGTCAAGAAACCGGCATTTGCGCGCTATCATCCTGAGGAATACAGACCCGGTCCCTCCTACGAGACCGATGCGGACCTCGAAAAGGCGGCCGGCGACATCGGCACGACGATCTTCCACCCGGTCGGCACTGCGCGTATGGGATCCGATCCGGACAGCGTCGTCGATCCCCGCCTGAAAATGCGCGCAGTCGGAAGGCTGCGTATCGCCGATGCCTCGATCATGCCCAATATAGTCTCCGGCAACACCAATTCGCCGACGATCATGATCGCCGAAAAGGCGGCCGAGATGATCCTGGCGGACAATCGGTAGACCGGAGAAACGCATGTCCGACACACCTGCCCAGAGCGACGAAGTCCTCATCGACCGCATCGGTTCGGCCGCCGTCATCCGGCTCAACCGGCCGAGGGCGCTGAACAGCCTGAACTTCGCCATGGTGCGGGCGATGAAGCAGGCGCTGGAGCAGTTTACGCGCGATCCGGAAATCTCCTGTGTCATCCTGAAAGGCGAGGGAGAGCGCGGTCTTTGTGCCGGAGGAGATATCCGGGTCATCTACGAAAGCGGCAAGTCGGAGGATCCTGACGTCACGCGATTCTGGCGCGAGGAATTCCCGGTCAACTACATGATCTCCCGCTACGAGAAGCCGTATGTGGTGCTGATGGACGGCATCGTCATGGGCGGCGGCGTCGGCGTCGCCTCGCACGGAAAACACCGGATCGTCACGGAACGCACCCGTCTCGCCATGCCCGAGACCGGCATCGGCTACGTGCCCGATGTCGGCGCCACTTGGCTGCTTCCCCGCGCGCCCGGCGAGACCGGCACCTGGATGGGGCTGACGGGGGAAGTGATCGGCGCGGCGGATGCCATCTATACCAATCTTGCCGATGTGAACGTGCCCTCGGAACGGCTCGGCCTGCTTGTCGAGGCGCTGGGGGAATTGAAAGGCGGCGCGTCCGACGAGCAGGTGCGGGCGGTCATCGATCGTTTCGCCGTTACGCCGGGCGAAAGCCCACTCGAAGCCCATCGCGACCTGATCGACCGGGTTTTCCGCTTCGATACGGTCGAGGAGGTTGTGGAAGCCCTGAATAGAGAGGATGATGAATTCTCCATCAGGACGCGCGACATCATCGCCAAGCGCTCGCCGACCAGCCTCAAGCTCGCGCTTCGGCTCATCAGGCTAGGCCGCGAAAGTTCGAGCCTTGTCGAATGCCTGGAGCGGGAATTCACCGCCGGCGCCGAAATCCTGCGCAACCACGATTTCTACGAGGGCGTGCGCGCCGCGATCATCGACAAGGACCGCAATCCGAAATGGTCTCCGGCAACGCTGGAGGAGGTCGGGGATGCGGATCTCGACCGCTACTTCGCTGCGCGGCATCCGGTTCTGTTTCCGGATCACAGGCTTTAAAACAACAACGACGACGGGAGGAAGACATGACCAAGATCGCTTTCGTGGGCCTTGGCAATATGGGTGGGCCGATGGCCGCCAATCTTGTGAAAGCCGGTCATGAGGTGCGCGGCTTCGACCTGTCGGAAGCGTCGGTGAAGGCGGCCGCCGAGACGGGCGTGAAGGCTGCCGGCGCGCTGGCGGAGGCGGTGCGCGATGCGGAATGCATCATCACCATGTTGCCGAAGGGGCAGCACGTCACGGCCGTGTGGACCGATCTCACCACGCTCATCCCCGAGGGCACTCTCGTCATCGACTGCTCGACCATCGACGTGGAAAGCGCCCGCAAGGCACATGAACTGGCGGATGTCATGAACTGCATCTCGCTCGATGCACCCGTCTCCGGTGGCACCGGCGGGGCCGCGGCCGGCACGCTCACCTTCATGGTCGGCGGTTCGGAAAAGGCGTTCGCCTTGGGCAAGCCGATCCTCGAGGCGATGGGAAAGAAGATCGTCCATTGTGGCGACGCCGGCGCCGGCCAGGCGGCAAAAATCTGCAACAACATGATATTGGGCATCTCGATGATCGGCGTCTGCGAAGCATTTGGCCTCGCGGAAAAGCTCGGCCTTTCGCATCAGGCGCTGTTCGACGTCGCCTCCACCTCATCAGGCCAGTGCTGGTCTCTCACCACCTATTGTCCGGTGCCGGGTCCGGTGCCCATCTCGCCGGCGAATAACGACTACCGGCCGGGCTTTGCCGCGGCGCTGATGCTGAAGGACCTGACGCTGTCGCAGGAGGCCGCAAGACAGTCTGGTGCCGCCACGCCGCTCGGTGCCCACGCGGCCGAGCTTTATGCCGAGTTTGAAAGGACGGGGCACGGCGCGGACGATTTCTCCGCCATCATCCAGATGCTGCGGGAGAAGGCGGGCCGGACGAGCTAGGCCGATTGATCAGGCCGGCGGCGTTTGTTTCCTCTGCGCAAAGGGAGTAAATTCCCGTCCTCTGAGCAATCGGTTCAGGGCTTGTGATGGAGGCAGACATGGGACGCCAATACATCGATTGCCGCGAATTTCCGAGCGAGATGAAATGCACCGTTGCGATCTCGGCGGACAACGCGGATGAACTCGTCAATGCAGCCGTGCAGCATGCCATTTCCGTGCATGGTCACCACGATACTCCGGAATTCCGCACGGAGATCAGGAAGGCTATCCACGAGATGGATGTCCCGCACGTCCTCGCCTGACGATGCCGCGACAGGGCTTAGCCGACACTCCCCGGTGCTGCCTCTTCCAACGAAGCAGCGCCGGTCTGGATGGCGCGCGAAAAGCTCCGCCGTTTATGGCGAATAATGGACAAAATTTCTAACCCTGTAACAAAGGAAAGTCCGCGGTTCCTCGCCGTTTGCTGGGCGTATCGGTAGTTTCACCGGCACAATCCAACACCCGGAGACTTGCATGAACCGCCTCCTGATCCTCGGCACCGCGCTTATTGCTCCCTTGGCCGCGCTTTTTATCACCCCCGCGCTGGCCCAGTCTCCGACGAAGCTGCTCAACGCCTCGTACGACGTTTCGCGGGAGCTGTTCGTCGCCGAGAACGAGGCCTTCATCAAGAGCCATCCGGGCGTCGCCATCGACCAGTCGCATGCCGGCACCTCGAAGCAGGCCCGTTCGATCGCCGAAGGCCTTGAAGCCGACGTCGTGACCTTCAACCAGTCGACGGACATCGATTTCCTCGCCAAACAAGGCTTCGTTGCCAAGGACTGGACCAAGGCATTCCCGAACAATGCCTCGCCCTTCTATTCCTTCCCGTCGTTCCTGGTGCGCGCCGGCAATCCGAAGAACATCAAGGATTGGGCCGATCTGGCTCGCGCTGACGTGCACGCCGTTTTCCCGAACCCGAAAACCTCGGGCAACGCCCGCTACACCTATCTCGCCGCCTACGCCTGGGCCAAGGAAGCCTATAAGGGCGACGAAGAGAAGATCGATGCCTATATCACCAAGATCTTCGACAACGTGCCGGTCTTCGATACCGGCGGCCGCGCCTCCACCACCACCTTCGTCGAGCGCGAAACCGGCGACGTGCTGATCACCTTCGAGGCGGAGACCCGCGGCATCGTCAAGCAGTACGGCGCCGACAAGGTGCAGAGCGTCATCCCGTCGGTGAGCCTGCTCGCCGAGTTCCCGGTTGCGGTGGTCGACAAGGTCGCCAAGAAGCACGGCACGGAAGCGCTTTCCAAGGCCTATCTGGACTTCCTCTACTCGGAGGAAGGCCAGCGGATCGCTGCCCAGTTCGGCCATCGCGTCCAGAACGAAAAGGTCGCCGCCGAGGTCAAGGACCAGTTCCCGGCAATCCGCCTCGTCAAGGTCGATGACGTCTTCGGCGGCTGGGACAAGATCCAGAAGGACCACTTCGCCTCCGGCGGCACTCTCGACAAGCTGTACGGCAGCCGCTAAGCGCAGATTGAACTTCAACCAAGCCTCGCCCGGCGAACGAAAGTTCGCCGGGCTTTGCCGTGCAAAGAGGAAACGACCGCTTGAGACGCAATGTCCTGCCCGGGTTACGCCTGTCGCTGGGGGTGACGCTGTTCTATGTCGGGCTGATCGTGGTCCTGCCTCTGGCAGCTCTGGTCTTCAAGGCCGCGAGCCTCGGCCCCGAGGACTATTGGCGGATCGTCTCCTCGTCGCGCGCGCTCGCGAGCTACCGCGTCACCGTGCTTTCGGCGCTCGGCGCCACCGTCTTCAACATGTTCTTCGGCCTGGCGCTCGCCTGGGTGCTGACGCGCTATCGGTTCCCGGGCTGGCGGATCGTCGATGCCATGGTCGATCTGCCCTTCGCGCTGCCGACGGCGGTGGCCGGCATTGCCCTGACGGCGCTTTTCACCACCAACGGCTGGTTCGGTTCCATCCTTGCCGACCTCGGCATCAAGGTCGCCTATACGCCGCTCGGCATCATGATCGCGATGTGCTTCACCTCGCTGCCGTTCATCGTGCGCACCGTGCAGCCGGTGCTGGAAGATCTCGATCCGGCGCTGGAAGAGGCGGCGCAGTCGCTTGGCGGCTCGGACTGGCAGATTTTCCGCAAAGTCATCCTGCCGCTTCTGACCCCGGCGCTGCTTGCCGGCGTGTCGCTGTCCTTTGCCCGCTCGCTCGGTGAGTTTGGTGCGATCATCTTCATCGCCGGCAACCAGCCGATGTCGACGGAGATCACCGCACTTCTCGTCTTCATCCGGCTGGAGGAATACGATTACCAGGCCGCAGCCGCCATCGCCTCGGTGCTGCTGATTGCGGCCTTCGTCATGCTCGCGCTCACCAACTGGATGCAGTCGCGGGCGCTTCGCTACACGGTGAGGGGATGACCATGGGTGCGACCCGTACAGGCAGAAAGCCGCCGCGCGTTGGCGACCAGCCGCTCTTCCGCCGGATGCTGATCGGCATCGTTCTGGTGATCGTCGCCCTGCTGATCGTCGCGCCGCTGGTGGTCATCGGCGTCGAGGCTTTTTCGAAGGGGTGGGCTGTCTATCGCGACACGATCATTCATCCGGATACGCTGCATGCGATCGGGCTGACGGTGTTTGCAGCAATCGTCGCCGTGCCGGTCAACACCGCTTTCGGTATCGCGGCCGCCTGGTCGATCACCAAGTTCGACTTCTGGGGCCGGCGTTTCCTGCTGGTCGTCATCGAGATCCCGTTTTCGGTCTCGCCGATCGTCGCGGGCGTCGCTTATCTCTTCGTCTACGGCCTGCAGGGCGTCTTCGGTCCGACGCTGGACGAATACGGGATCAAGATCCTGTTTGCGATCCCGGGCATCATCCTCGCCTCGATGTTCGTCACCGCCCCCTTCGTCGCCCGCGAGTTGATCCCGCTGATGCAGGCGCAGGGCCGCGATCTTGAGGAAGCAGCCACCTCTCTCGGCGCGTCCGGCTGGCGGACCTTCTTCTCGGTGACGTTGCCGAACATCAAATGGGCGCTGCTTTACGGCGTCGTACTCTGCAACGCCCGCGTCATGGGCGAGTTCGGCGCGGTCTCCGTCGTCTCGGGCAATATCCGCGGGCAGACCAATACGCTGCCGCTGCATATCGAGCTGCTCTATCACGACTACCAGGCGGCCGGCGCCTTTGCCGCGGCCTCCATCCTGGCGCTCATCGCCGTCTTCACCATCATCGCCAAGGTGGCGCTGGAGCGCCAAGGAGCCGGCCGCGTCCGTCGCCCGGCTCTGGTCGCCAATTCCGCGGAGAAAACCCAATGAAAATCCGCCTCGAAAACGTCGTCAAAACCTTCGAGACCTTTCGCGCCGTGCGGGATGTCTCGCTCACGATCGAAAGCGGCGAACTCGTCGCGCTGCTCGGCCCCTCCGGTTCCGGGAAGACGACCATCCTGCGCATGGTCGCCGGCCTCGAATATGCCGATGGCGGCCACATCTATTTCGGCGATCAGGACGCCACCGACATTCCGGTGCGCGACCGTGGGGTTGGTTTCGTCTTCCAGCAGTACGCGCTGTTTCCGCATATGACGGTGGCGGAAAACATCGCCTTCGGCATGAAGGTCTCGAAGGTGAAGCGCGAGAAGGCGGCGATCGATGCGCGCGTCGTAGAGCTGCTGAGATTGGTGCGCCTGGAAGGTCTCGGCGACCGGTTCCCGGCGCAGATTTCCGGCGGGCAGCGGCAGCGCGTGGCGCTGGCCCGGGCGCTGTCGGTCGATCCCAAGGTGCTGCTGCTCGACGAGCCGTTCGGCGCACTCGATGCCAATGTGCGCCATGACCTGCGCCGCTGGCTGCGCGAGATCCACCGCGAGCTCGGCATCACCACGATCTTCGTCACTCACGACCAGGAGGAGGCGCTGGATCTCGCCGATCGCGTCGTCATCCTGAAAGACGGCCACATCATCCAGCAGGGCACGGCGGAAGAGGTCTGCCGCAATCCGCAGTCCGCCTTCGTGATGAAGTTCCTCGGCGACGCCAACGTGCTCGCCGCCGAAGTGCGCGACGGCAAGGCCTACGCAAGCGGTGCTGCGATCGACGTTTCCGGCATTGCGGACGGCAAGGCGGAACTCTACGCCCGCCCCGCCGATCTCGACTGGTCCGCGCAAGGACCGGGCATTCCGGCCAGCATCACCCGCGTGCTCGACCGCCCGGATGGGCGGCGGGTGCTGGCGACCACCGAGACCGGCGAACAGCTGGAATTCGACGTCGAGCCGGAACGAGCAGTCAAGGCGGGCGAGGGCGGTTTTGTGACGCTGCGGCGGGCGAAGGTGTTTGCGGTCTAGGCGGTTCTCGTTGGGTGACTTCGCCAAGAAGAGATCCTGACACTATAGGCACTGCGCCAGTGCCACCCCCTCATCCGACCCTTCGGGCCACCTTCTTCCCGCTGGGGAGAAGAGGTTATGCGGCACTGTCTCCTGCTCCCTCTCTACGGAAGAGGGAAAAGGCGCCGACGCCACCCGCTTATCCTCTCCCCTCGGGGAGAGGTACGCCGAGCGAAGCGGAGGCGGGGTGAGGGGGCCGCACCCGCCAACCTGGCCGAAAAAGCTCAAGCCAGAAGCTCGAACGCATCCTCAGCCAACACCTCGCCGTTGACCATCAACTCGACCGGATGCCGGCCGGCATAGTGCACCCGGGTGGTAAAGTCGCGGATGGCGCGGTTGATCGTGAGTTCGCAGCTCTCGCCGGCACCCAACGTGATCTCCTTCCACTTGAAGACCTTCTTTGAGGTGCCGCCGGCCTTCTTCACGTAGTGGACGGCATAATCGACGACCAGCTTCTGCGGCGCCGACGCGGTCGACACCATCCCGGCCGATATCTTCACCGCACCACCGAGTTTCAGCGACGACGGCGTCACCGCAAAACTGTCGACCTTTACTTCCGCCTTCTCGCCGGCGCCGAGATGGTGCAGCGCTTCCGCGTCACCCTTCTTGATCAGCGTGCGCAGCGCCTGCTTGATGATCCAAACGGTGCGCGGGTCGTCCTTTGGCCAGTCGGCGATCCTGTCGAGCACCCAGGCCGGGTGGTCCTTGGTAATGTCGTTCAGATGGTTGGCAACGGATTTGCGCACGTAAAGGCTCGGGTCGCTCTTTAGGTTTTCGAGGATCGGCGCGACAGGCGAGGGGTCGGCAATCAGTTCCTTCAGCTGGAACGACCAGGGCAGGCGCGGGCGGCAGCCTTCGCTCGAAAGTCGGCGCACGTGCTCGTTGTCGTCCCGCGACCAGCGCTCCATCACTTTCAGTGTCCGGGCGAGGTCCTTCAGGAGGAAATGCCGGACGGCGAATTCCGACGAGCCGAAGCGGGTGAAGAAGGCGAGTGCATCCATCGACAGATCGAAATGGTCATGGCCGTGGAGCGCCACATATTCCGGCAGCACGATGGAGGCGAAGCCGTGGTTGATGCGCGGTGCCAGTGCCAGCAGGATGTCGATATTCTTTTCGAACCCGCCCGGCAGGACCGCGTGGTAGGCGATGGCGATCTGACGCAGGCGCTGCATGATGCTCAGATCGTCGAGACCGGCGGAAGTGAGCGTCAGAAAGCGTTCGCCATCGAAGCCGGGATGAATGGCCTTGGTCTCCGCCGCAAAATGCCGGAGCCGATCGCGGTTGAAGATTTCCTTCAGGAGCGGTGCTGCTTCAGTCTCGGCCATGGCGCTTCATCCGATGTTCACTGTTTGTTTTGGTATTTGACTCGAAGGACGCGGGCAAGGGCAAAAGAAAAACGCCGGCCGGTGCAAGGGCACCGACCGGCGTCGAGAAATCGGTTCGAAAAAACCGTCAAATCAGCTCATCTGGCTGACGAAGCGGGTTTCGAGATAGGCTTCGGTGGCTTCCGAGCCGCCTTCCGTGCCGTAGCCAGAGTCCTTGATGCCGCCGAACGGCACTTCCGGCAGGGCAAGGCCGTTGTGGTTGATGGTCAGCATGCCGGCTTCCACCTGGCGGCTGAGCGCATGGGCGGTCTTCACCGAGCCGGTGAAGGCGTAGGAGGCGAGGCCGAAGGGCAGGCGGTTGGCTTCCGCGATCGCATCGTCGTAATGCGAGAAGCGGTTGATGATCGCGATGGGGCCGAAGGGCTCGTCGTTCATGATCTTGGCCGAGGTCGGCACTTCGGAGAGCACCGTCGGCTCGAAGAAGTGGCCCTTGTTGCCGATGCGGTGGCCGCCGGTCTTCAACTCGCCGCCATGGGTGATGGCGTCCTGAATCAAAGCCTCCATGGCCGGGATGCGGCGCTCGTTGGCGAGCGGTCCCATGGTCACGCCGTCTTCCAGGCCGTTGCCGACCTTGATCGCCTGTGCCGCCTTGACGAAACCGGCGGTGAACTTGTCGGCGATACCGTCCTGCACGAGGAAGCGGGTCGGGGCGACGCAGACCTGGCCGGCGTTGCGGAATTTCGACATGGCAGTGACTTCGATCGCCTTTTCGAGGTCGGCGTCGTCGAAGATCATCACCGGCGCATGGCCGCCGAGTTCCATGGTGGCGCGCTTCATGTGCTTGCCGGCAAGGGCGGCCAGATGTTTGCCGATCAGGGTGGAGCCGGTGAACGAAATCTTGCGGATGACCGGATGCGGGATCAGGTATTCGGAAATCTCGGCCGGAATGCCGTAGACGAGGTTGACGACGCCTGCGGGCACGCCGGCATCGATGAAGGCGCGGATCAGTTCGGCCGGCGAAGCGGGCGTTTCTTCAGGCGCCTTGACGATGATCGAGCAACCGGTCGCAAGAGCTGCGGAGAGCTTGCGGACCACCTGGTTGAGCGGGAAATTCCAGGGCGTGAAGGCGGCGACCGGGCCGACTGGCAGCTTGATCGCCATCTGCGAGACGCCACTCATGCGGGCCGGGATGATCTGGCCATAGGTGCGGCGGGCTTCTTCGGCGAACCAGTCGATCGTGTCGGCGGCGCCCATGACTTCCATCTTCGACTGGGCGAGCGGCTTGCCCTGTTCGCGGGTCATGTAATAGGCGATCTGGTCGACGCGCTGGCGCAGCAGGTCGGCAGCCTTGCGCATCAGCTTCGAGCGGTCGAAGGGCGAGGTGTCGCGCCAGATCTTGAAACCCTTTTCGGCGGCTTCCAGCGCCAGGTCCAGGTCCGCCTTGCGGGCATGGGCTATTTTCCCGATCACTTCTTCCGTCGCGGGATCGGAAACATCGATGGTTTCGCCGCCGATGGCATCGCGCCATTCGCCGTTGATGAAAAGCTTGACGTCGGGATAGCTGTGCATGGTGTCCACTTTCATTTCAAGGCTGGATACGCCGTTTTAAGGCGTTGGGAGAGGGTGCGGGAATATCGGGTTCTGACCTAAAATAATTGACAGCAACAATCAACGTTGCTCTTCCTAAAGATAGGGTGGCGTGCAGGCACTTACCACCTCGCAGCGCTCGGTTCCGACGTTACGATATCGGTGCGGCTGACGGCTGTCGAAGAGGAAGGCGTCGCCCTTTTTGAGGATACGCGTCTGGCTGCCGACGGTCAGTTCCAGTTCGCCGGCGACGACCACCCCGCCTTCTTCCGCCTCATGCTGCAGCATTGTCTCGCCGGTATCGGCGCCGGGCTCGTAGAACTCGTGGAAAATCTGGACGCTGTGGGATTTGGCGTCGCCGACCTGCAGCAGCGTCAACGCGCCGGTCGAAAGCGGCGTCAGTTCATCGGCGCGGTAGAACACCTGGTCGACCGGCGGCAGCGTCAGCGCGAAAAAGTCGGTCAGCGGATAGTTGATTGCTTCGAGGATCTTCTTCAGCGAGGCGACCGAAGGGCTCACCTTGTTCTTCTCGATCAGCGAGACCAGGGAATGGGTGACGCCCGCCTTGACCGCCAGCGCCCGCTGCGACAGGCCGTGCTGCTTGCGCACCAGACAAAGACGCTCGCCGACATTGAAGCCGCCACCGGCTCCTTCCGCCGAATTCTCCATGGCGTGCATTCTTCAAAACGACCTTTGTTTCATTTCCTCGCCGCCGATCATGGCAGCGTTTCACTGATACACCGAAGGCGGGAATTTCTCCAATGACGAAAAACGGCGCGGTTGGTGAGTGGATGCAAATTTTTTCGGCGGGATGTCGGATTAGCGAAAGCCCGTGCGTCTTTAAGATATGGTCGTCATCGACGACCGCGCAACCAGGATTGAAAAGGGAGAAATGCAATGGCGAAGAACACGATCTGCCTATGGTTCGACAAGGACGCCGAGGAGGCCGCCCACTTCTATGCTGAGACTTTTCCGGACAGCGCGGTCGGCGCCGTAATGCGCGCGCCGGGCGATTACCCGGACGGCAAGCAGGGGGATGTGCTGGTGGTGGAATTCACCGTTGCCGGAGTGGCATGCATCGGCCTGAACGGCGGCCCGACCTTCAAGCACAACGAAGCGTTTTCCTTCCAGATCTCGACCGAGGACCAGGAAGAGACCGATCGCTACTGGAACGCCATCGTCGGTAACGGCGGTCAAGAAAGCGAATGCAGCTGGTGCAAGGATAAATGGGGTATCTCCTGGCAGATCACGCCGCGTGTCCTCATTGAAGCCCTGGCTGTCGGCGGCGGCGAGGCGAAACGTGCCTTCGAGGCGATGATGACCATGAAGAAGATCGACGTCGCGGCAATCGAAGCTGCCCGGCGGGGCTAGGGGAGACAACCAATGGACAAAGACGTGAGCAATGGCCGCACGGCGGTCAAACGGCGGTCCGAACGGGAACTCGTCGTGACGCGCAGCTTCGACGCCCCGGTTCGCCTCGTGTTCGATGCATGGACCAAGCCCGAATTGTTCAAGCTGTGGTGGGCGCCCAAATCCAGCGGGGTCCCGCTTCTCGCCTGCGAGATGGATGCCCGTGTCGGAAGGGGCTATAGCGTCACGTTCGGACATGACGCCGCAAACTCCATGACCTTTTTCGGAAGATATCTCGAAGTATCGCCGCCCTCGCGCCTCGTCTGGACCAATGACGAAAGCGAAAACGGCTCCGTCACCACGGTCACCTTCGAGGAGGAGGAAGGCGGCAGGACGCTGCTGGTCCTGCATGAACTTTATCCTTCCAAGGAAGCGGCCGACGAATCCTGCGCCGGCATGGAAGGTGCGATGCCCGAACAGTTCGGGCAGTTGGATGAACTTCTGATCACCCTGGGCGCGCGCGTGTGAACCCGCGACCGCCATTTGGCTGAAACGCCGAGATATAAAAGCCCGGCGCGCTGGAAGCGGCCGGGCTGATTGTCGAAGCGGTAAAGCTTCCACTCAGAAAAACGCCTGGATACCCGTCTGGGCGCGGCCCAGGATCAGCGCGTGGACGTCGTGCGTGCCTTCGTAGGTGTTGACCGTTTCGAGGTTCTGTGAATGGCGCATGACGTGATACTCGATCTGGATGCCGTTGCCGCCGTGCATGTCGCGGGCTTGGCGGGCGATATCGAGCGCCTTGCCGCAATTGTTGCGCTTGACGATGGAGATCATTTCAGGGGCCATCTTGTGCTGGTCCATCAGCTGGCCGACGCGGAGCGAAGCCTGTAGGCCGAGGGTGATTTCGGTCTGCATGTCGGCGAGCTTCTTCTGGTAGAGTTGCATGCCGGCAAGCGGCTTGCCGAACTGTTTTCTGTCGAGACCGTACTGGCGGGCGCGGAACCAGCAGTCTTCGGCCGCACCCATAACGCCCCAGGAAATGCCGTAGCGGGCGCGGTTGAGGCAGCCGAAAGGACCCTTGAGGCCCGAAACGTTCGGCAGGATCGCATCCTCGCCGACTTCGACGCTGTCCATGACGATCTCGCCGGTGATCGAGGCACGCAGCGAGAGCTTGCCGCCGATCTTCGGCGCCGAGAGACCTTTCATGCCCTTTTCGAGCACGAAGCCGCGGATCTCGTTGTTGTGGGCTTCCGATTTTGCCCAGACGACGAAGACGTCGGCGATCGGTGCGTTGGAAATCCACATCTTCGAACCGCGCAGGCGGTAACCGCCTTCGATCTTTTCGGCGCGGGTCTTCATGCCGCCCGGATCTGAGCCGGCATCCGGTTCGGTCAGGCCGAAACAGCCGATCAGTTCGCCGGAGACGAGGCCCGGCAGGTACTTCTTTTTCTGCTCGTCGGAGCCGTAGGCGAAGATCGGGTAGATGACCAGCGAGGACTGCACGCTCATCATCGAGCGGTAACCGCTGTCGATACGCTCGATCTCGCGGGCGACGAGGCCGTAGGCGACGTAGGAGGCATTGGCTGCGCCATATTCTTCCGGCAGGGTCACACCGAGCAGGCCTGTCTGGCCCATCAGCTTGAACAGGCCCTTGTCGGTGGTTTCATCCAGATAAGCTTCCTGGACGCGCGGCAGGAGTTCGGCCTTGGCGAAGGCGGCAGCCGCGTCACGGATCATCCGCTCCTCGTCGCTCAGCTGCTCTTCGAGAAGAAAGGGATCGTTCCAGGAAAAAGCCAAGGGTCTGCCTCCGGTTTGAAATCTGGCAAATTGAAGTTTAAAGAATTATCGCCAGCACGGCGCCCGAGAGCAAGCACCGTTTACTCATCAAGCCATGATCTATAGTAATAGGCAATGGTCAGCCTCTCGCGAAAATTGCTCCCCTCCACCTCCGCGCTCGCGGCCTTCGATTCCGTTGCCCGGCTCGGCAGCTTCTCAGGCGCGGCGGAAGAGCTGTCGTTGACGCAAGGGGCGATCAGCCGGCAGGTTTCCGGTCTGGAGGAGCAGTTGGGGATCCAGCTTTTCGACCGTACCAGCCGCGGCGTCAGCCTCACGTCGGCGGGGGCGGAATACGCCAAGGTCGTGGCGAACGCACTGTCGCAGATCCGTTCCGCTTCATTGCAGGTCATGACCAAACGGCATAGCGATCAGCTCAACCTCGCGATCCTGCCGACTTTCGGTACCCGTTGGCTGATGCCGCGCATCCCGCAATTCGTCGCAAGGCATCCGGAGATCACGCTCAATTTCGCCACCCGCATCGGGGTCTTCGATTTCGATCGCGACGGCATCGACATGGCGATCCACATAGGGCCCAGGGGTGAAAAGGGGCCGGACTGGCCGGGCGCGGAATGCACCTTCCTGATGGAGGAAATGGTGGCGCCGGTCTCATCGCCGGCATTCCTCGCTTCGCACCCGATTAAAAAGGCCGAGGACCTGATGCGCCTGCCGTTGCTGCACATGGCCTCGCGGCCGGGCGCCTGGAACCACTGGTTCGAAAGCCTCGGCATCAGCGGAACGCCGTCACAGGGCATGCGCTTCGAACAGTTCGGCAACGTCGCCCAGGCCTGTATCGCGGGCCTCGGCGTTGCGCTGATGCCGCTTTTCCTGATCGACTCGGAGCTGGCGAGCGGCCAGCTTGTGGAAGCGTACCCGCATCAGGTGACTAGCCCCAGCGCCTATTATGCGGTGGCGCCGCTCAGCAAGGTGGATTTTCGGCCGGTCGTCGCATTTCGGGCGTGGCTGATCGAGGAGGTCGGGCGGTATCGGGAAGACGTGGACGTCGTCGGGTGGTAGCCTTGCCGCAGGTTTACCTCTCCCCTTGCGGGAGAGGTTACAAAATCATGATCTTAGCGTCAGCTAAGTCATAGATTTTGTTGGTGAGGGGATCGGCTAAGGCCCCTCACTTGCGATTTCTAACACTTAGCTAAAGCTAAGGTGTTGAAATCGCTTTCTCTCTCGCAAAGGGAGAGATAACCCGGCCGCACCGGCTCGCCTACAGCCTCGGCCGCATGTCCAACCAATCGGTCGCAGCCTCATAAGCCAGCGCAATCTCCAGCACCGCCTTGTCGGCGCGCGGCCGGCCGATGATCTGGATGCCGGCGGGCAGGCCGTTTGCGCCAAAGCCGGCGGGCATGGCGGCGACCGGCAGGCCGGCCATCGAGGCCGGGACCACCACTTCCATCCAGCGGTGATAGGTGTCCATCGTCCGGCCGCCGATCTCTTTCGGCCAATGGGTCTCCGCATCGAAGGGGAAGACCTGGGCGGACGGCAGGATCAGGTAGTCGTACCGGTCGAACACGGTCAGCAGGTATTGATACCAGGCGCTGCGGCGTTTCGAGGCGAAATGCACCTCGCGCGCCGTCATGTCGAGACCGCGCTCGATTTCCCAGATGATCTCGGGCTTCATCTTGGCTCGCTTTTCTGGATCGTCGTAGTTGTCGCGCATGCCGCTCGCGGTCAGCCAGCTGCGCAGCGTCGTCCAGGAGCGCCAGAGGTCGTCCATGTCGAAGCCCGGAACGAACTCGTCCACCGTGCAGCCGATCCGTTCGAAAACCGGAAGTGTCGCCCGACAGAGTTCCAGCACGCCGGGTTCGAACGGCAGGTAACCGCCGAGATCGCCGAGCCAGGCGATGCGGGCGCCTGAAAAGTCGCGGCCGTCCTGCGGCGTCAGGTCCTCGGTCGGCAGGGATAGCGGATCGCGCGGATCGTAACCGGCCTGGGTCGAAAGCAGGGCGGCGACATCGCGCACCGTGCGGCCCATCGGTCCAAGGACGGAGAGCTGGCCCATGAAGTTCTCGAGCTTCAGGGAGGAGGGGACGCGACCGAAACTCGGGCGGAAACCGACGACATTGTTGAAGGCTGCGGGGTTGCGCAGCGAGCCCATCATGTCGCCGCCATCCGCGACCGGCAGGAGATGTGCCGAAAGGGCCGCTGCCGCGCCGCCGCTCGATCCGCCGACCGTCTTGGTCACGTCGTAGGGGTTCCTGGTGACACCGTGCACAGGATTGTAGCTTTGCGAGCCGAGCCCCTGTTCCGGCGTGTTGGTCTTGCCGATGATGATCGCGCCGGCCGCGCGAATGCGCTCGACCATCACCTCGTCCTTCTCAGGCACGAAATCGGCAAAGATCGGCGAGCCGTAGGTGCAGCGGATGCCCTTCACTTCGCAGAGATCCTTGATGGCAATCGGCATGCCATGCATCCAGCCGCGCGATTTGCCTGAAGCAAGCTCGACGTCACATTCAGTAGCTTCCGCCAGAAGCTCGTCCCGGCTGCGCAGGCTGACGATCGCATTGATTGCGGGATTGAGCCTCTCGATCCGCGCGAGATAGGCCGTCATCACTTCGGCGCAGGAGGCCCGGCCGTCATGGATCGCTTCCGAAAGTTCCGTGGCGGAAAGGCCGGTTATCTCGTCGTCCTGCATCACTGTTTCCTCATGAATCCCTGAGGATTTCCACAGGTCGGGGCGGGGAAGTCAAGGCCGCATGTGGGGATATCCGGACTGGCATTTACAAACGACTCGACAAAGGCCGTTGATCAAAGTATTCGTGCTTAAACGTTTAATCAGAGCATGATATGGCTTCACCCCGTCCCGGACCGAACATGAGCGCCATCGCTGCCGCCCTCGGCGTGTCGGCGGCGACCGTGTCGAATGCGCTTTCCGGCAAGGGACGGGTGTCGCCGGAGCTTATCGAGAAGGTTCGGGCCAAGGCAAGCGAGCTCGGTTATGTGCCGAGCCTGACCGCCCGGGCGCTGCGCACCGGCCGCACCGGCGTGCTCGGGCTTGTCCTCCCGGATATCGCCAACCCGCTCTTCCCGCAGATTGCCCAGGCGATCGAGAACGCAGCCTCGAATGCCGGCTACGGCGTGCTCATCGCCGACTCCCGCGGCGATATCGCGGCGCAGACCGAGGCGATCGGCCGGCTTCTGGAACGCGGCGTCGACGGCATGGTCATCGTTCCCCGGCGCGGCACGCGGATCGCCGATGTCGGCTGTCCCGTTGCCGTCATCGATACGCCCTCGACGCCCGGCAATACCGTTTCGGCCGACCATTGGGACGGCGGCAGCCAGATGGGCCGCCATCTTGCGGAACTTGGTCATCGCAAGGTGCTGCTGATCGGCACCAGCGCCTCCTCGAACGTGCAGAACGACCGTATCGGCGGGCTAAAGGCGGGCCTCGGCGCGCAGGTCGAATGCGATACGATGTGGATCGAGAAGGTCGAGGCGGTTTCGGGCGACGGCTGCCCGCTCGGTCTGGCGGACAAGGCCAGGGCGGGTTTTACGGCCTTTGCGGCTGTCTCCGATCTTTCGGCGCTTCGGGCGCTGACGGAGCTGCAGCGCGCCGGCATCGGCGTGCCGGAAACGGTCAGCGTCACCGGTTTCGACGACCTCATCTGGTCGGCGGTGGTCACGCCGGCGCTCACCACGGTACGCATGGACATGGCCACCATCGCCGATCTGGCGATTGCCGCGCTGATCCGTGCGATCGAGCCCGAGGGAGAAGCAGAGAACGGAGCCGAGGAGGTTTCGACCGGCAACGTTACCTCCGAGACTGACCGCGTCCCGATGCAGCTCATCGTGCGCCAGTCGACCGCCGCCCCGCAGGCCGGTGGCATTTCGAATTTGCATGCCCAAACCCCCAACAAGCCGACAGCAGGAGAAATCACATCATGAACAAGGTCATTCTTGCGTCGGGCACCGCCCTGATGCTCGCCATCGGTGCCGCGCAAAGCCCGGCCCTGGCCCAGGAAAAGACGCTGACGATTTCCGTCTATGCGCTGGCTCAGGACGAATACAAGCAGATCGTCTACGATCCCTTCCAGAAGATCTGCGGGTGCAAGCTGGTCGTCGAGACCGGCAACAGTGTCGAGCGCCTCGCCAAGATGGAAGCCAACAAGGCCAACCCGGTCGTCGACATGGCCGTCATCTCGATGGCGGATGCGCTCGCCGCCGCGCGCGCCGGCCTGACCGACAAGATCGATACCTCCAAGCTCTCGAATTTCAGCAAGCTCTATGACGTTGCCAAGGATCCGAATGGCGACGGCATGAGCGTCGGTTACACGTTCTATGCCACCTCGATCGCCTACCGTTCGGACAAGATGAAGATCGACAGCTGGGCCGATCTGCTGAAGCCGGAATATGCAAGCCACGTCGCTTGGCCGAACGTCACCACCAACCAGGGCCCGCCGGCGCTCTACATGCTGGGCCTGGCGCTAGCCAAGGACACCCCGGACCTGAAGGCCCCGATCGAAGCGGTCGGCGCCAAGAAGGGCGAGATCGTCACCTTCTATGAGAAGTCGTCGCAGTTGGTGCAGCTGATGCAGCAGGAAGAAATCTGGGCAGCGCCGATCGGCCGCTTCACCTGGGCGCCCTTCACCAAGCTCGGTTTCCCGATCGCCTGGGCCACGCCGAAGGAAGGCCAGACGGGCGGCATGAACGTCATGACGGTCACCAAGGGTTCCAAGAACCGCGACCTCGCGCTGCAGTTCATGGATTTCTGGCTCTCGACCGAAGTCCAGACCAAGCTCGCCGAAAAGCTGATCGACAGCCCGTCCAACAAGGACGTCAAGCTTCCCGAAGTGATTGCCAACAACCTCACCTATGGCGAGGAAACGGCAAAGAGCCTGAAGCTGATCCCGTCCGCTGTCGCACTCGACAACCGTGCCGGCTGGATCAAGACCTGGAACGAGAAGGTCGGCCAGTAAAGGCCAACGCAATCACGGAATAGCCTCCCAAGGCTGAGGGATGCGGGCAGCGCGCGAATGCCTGCCCGCATCCCGACTCATTGAACAGGATCGAACCACCATGTTCCAGAACAGGGCTGAAGCGCTGGCACTTGCGCTGCCGGCTGCGATCTTCGCGGCGGCGGTGTTTCTAGTGCCTGTCGTGATCCTGCTATCGGATGGATTTCGCGTGCCGACCGGCGGCTGGACGATTTCCGCCTATACGGACTTCTTCTCCAACTCGCTGAACCAGACGGTCTTCCTGCGCACGCTCAGGCTCGGCGCCCTCGTTACCATCGCCTCGGCGGTGATCGGTTATGCGGCGGCGTTCGCGATCGTCAGCCTGGAACCCGGCGCCAAGGGCAAGGTGACCGGCCTCGTCGTGCTGCCGCTGATGATCTCGCCGGTCGCCCGCACCTATGCCTGGATCGTCATCCTCGGCCGTACCGGCATCGTCAACCAGGCTTTCCAGGCGCTCGGCATCACCGAGGCACCGCTGCGCATCCTGTTCTCGGAGACGGCGATTTTCATCGGCCTCTTACAACTCTTCCTGCCGCTGATGATCATCTCGCTGATCTCGGCGCTCGAAAACATGCCGAAAGATGCCATTCCGGCGGCCCGCGTACTCGGCGCCAACTGGTTCCAGGTGTTCTGGAAGGTCGTGTTGCCGCTCACCAAGGAAGGCCTGGTCGTCGGCGGCACGCTGGTCTTCACCGGATCGCTGACCGCCTATATCACTCCCGCGATCCTTGGCGGCTCAAAGGTGCTGATGCTCGAAACGCTGCTCTACCAGCAGGTTGCCGTCTCCAACAATTTCGTCGCTGCGAGCGTCATCGCCTTCATCCTGATCGTCATGAGCTTTGCCGCCAACATCCTTCTCAAGCGGGTCGCGACCGCACGCAACAAGCAGAGGAGCCAGGCATGACGCTGCGCAGCCTCTTCATTCCGATCACGCTCCTCCTGGTGATCGCCTTCCTGATCGGGCCGTTTCTGATCATCGTCGCGGCCTCCTTCTCGGCCGGCGAAACGCTTGCCTTCCCGCCGCAGGGATTTTCGCTGCGCTGGATCGCCAAGGTCTTCACGGTCGAGAGTTTCCGCGCCTCGTTCGGCATGTCGCTGTTTCTGGCGATCGGCGGCACGGCGACAGCACTCGTCCTCGGCATCCCGGCCTCCTATGCGCTGTCGCGCTACAAGCTGCCGGGAGCGGAGGTCGTCCGCACCGTCGTCTCGGCTCCGATCATCGTGCCGGGCATCATCGTCGGCCTGGCGCTGCTGCGTTATATCGTCGTGCCGTTCCAGGTCGGGATCACGCTGGCGCTGTTCCTCGCCCACACGGCGCTGGTCCTGCCCTATGCGGTGCGGGTCGTCTCCGCCAGCCTCGACAACCTGCGCTCCGACATCGAGGAAGCGGCGGTGCTGCTCGGCTCTTCGCGGCTCGGCGCCTTCTTCCGGGTGGTGATGCCGAACATCCGCGGCGGCATCATGTCGGCCTTCATCCTCGGCTTCGTCACCAGCTTCAATCAGGTGCCGGTGTCGCTGTTCCTCTCGGGTCCTGGCGTGCGCACCCTGCCGGTCGACATGATCGCCTATATGGAAATCGTCTTCGATCCTTCCGTCGCAGCGCTTTCGTCGCTGCTCGCCTTCCTCTCCATCGGCATCGTCTTTATTGCCGAACGTTTCCTGGGGTTCTCCCGCTATGTCTGATGCGTCCTATCTCTCGCTCGAAAAGCTGACGCTCGCCTATGGCGATTCCGTTGCCGTCGCCAACCTCGATCTCGATATCCGCAAGGGCGAGTTGATCGCGCTGCTCGGCCCCTCCGGCTGCGGCAAGACCACGACGATGCGGGCGATTGCCGGCCTGCTGGCGGTGAAGAGCGGCCACGTGCGCCTTGACGGCGTCGACATCACCCGGGTGCCGGCCAACAAACGCGCCGTCGGCCTGATGTTCCAGTCCTACGCGCTCTTCCCGCATCTCTCGGTCTACGAGAACGTCGCCTTCGGGCTGAAGCTCAAGGGCATGCGCGGCACCGAGCTCGATGCCAAGGTCCAGTCCGGCCTGAAGTCCGTCGGCCTGTCGGCCTTCGCCAACCGCAAGCCGGCCGAGCTTTCCGGCGGCCAGCAGCAGCGCGTGGCGCTCGCTCGTTCGATGGTGATGGAGCCGAAGGTGCTGCTGCTCGACGAGCCGCTGTCGAACCTCGACGCGCGCCTGCGTCTGGAAATGCGCACCGAGCTGCAGCGCGTCCAGAAGGAGACCGGCGTGACGATGATTTTCGTTACCCACGACCAGGCCGAAGCTTTGGCGCTCGCCGACCGCATTGTGGTCATGAAGAGCGGTAAGATAGAGCAGATCGGTTCGCCCGAAGACATCTACAATCGCCCGACATCGTCCTTCGTCGCGGACTTCGTCGGGTTCGAAAACATTTTCCCGCTCGAAAACGGAAAGATGAAGACCAGTGCCGGTCTCATCGACCTTTCAGGCGATGTTTCCAGCGAGGCCCCTTCAGCGGCGGGCCTTGCCTGGCGGCCGCGTATGGTGACCCTGGGGACAGGTCCTTTCCAGGGCACCGTGCGCGGTACATCCTTTGCCGGCGATGCACGGGAATACCTGCTCGATAGCTCCTTCGGTCCGATCAAGGCCGAGGTGGAGGCAAGCCAGCCGGCGCATGCGCTGGGCGATGCTCTTGCCTTCGACCTGCCGGCCGAAAAGGCCGCGCCGCTCTCGCGATTCGTGTAGGATCCGCCGACATGGGTATCTGGATCGACACGGACATGGGTTTCGACGACATCGCTGCGATCATGGTCGCAGCGCATGCGGGGCTCGGCGTCGACGGCGTTTCGCTGGTCTTCGGCAACGCGCCTATCGAGCATGTCCGCCGCAATGCAGCCGGCGCGGCCTCCGCTTTCGTCTGGCCCTTCCCGGTCCATGCGGGACGCGCGGCACCGGTGCTCGCAAAAATGGAGACCGCGACCGGTATCCTGGGCCAGACCGGCATCCCGACCGCCGGCCGGGCTCTGCCCGAAGCGCCGGATGCGTTTCATGACGATGCCTTCGAGGCGCTCTGTTCCTGGCTCGAAAAGGGCAAAGGTGATGGTGAAGAGGGGGGCGAACGCCGCATCATGGCGCTTGGACCGCTCACCAATATCGCGGCGGTGGCGCTCGCCCGGCCGGATCTTGCAGCCAGGATCACCGGTCTCACCTGGATGGGCGGCGGGGTCACCACCGGCAATCATACCGCATCCGCGGAGTTCAACGCCTTCGCCGATCCGGAAGCGCTGGCGATCGTCCTCGCTCACAAGATCCCGTTGCGGATGGTCGATCTCGATCTCTGCCGCAAGGTGCTCTGCGCACCGGAAGACGTCGCGCCGATCCGGGCTGCCGGCGGGCGCAATGCGGAACTGGTTGCCGATCTTCTCGCCGGTTTCGTGGCGATCGCCACCAGCCGCGGCCGTCCGGCCATGGCGCTCTACGATGCGGTCGCCGCCGTCGCCTTAGCCTTTCCGGAACATGTCACCTGGCGCGAGGCGCGCATCGATGTCGAACTGTCAGGCACGCTGACGCGCGGCCGCACCGTGGTCGAAACGCGAACCGGCCGGGGCGAATTCAACGCGGCCTATGGCGTCGATATCGACGTCGAAAAGGCGAGAGCCATCATTCTTGAAACACTGCGGGCAGAGGCAAGCTGGTGAAGAGTATCATCTCGAGCGTACAGGAATTCACCGAACCGGGCTTGCGTGACCGCGCCGTCACCGCGGCACGTGGCGATGCGCCGTTCGACATCCTGATATCCGGCGGCACGCTGGTCGACATGGTGACGGGCGAGCTGCGTCCGGCCGATATCGGCCTCGTCGGGCCGGTAATCGCCAGCGTCCATGAGACCGGCTCCCGCTCGGATGCCGCGGAGATCATCAACGCGACGGGCACGTTCATCTCGCCCGGCCTCATCGACACGCATATGCATATCGAAAGTTCGATGGTGACGCCGGCCACCTATGCAGGCGCCGTGCTGCCGCGCGGGGTGACGACCGTCGTCTGGGACCCGCATGAATTCGGCAATGTCCACGGGACCGAAGGTGTGGCATGGGCGCTCGAAGCGGTGAAGCCGCTGCCGCTGCGTGCCGTCGTTCTGGCGCCGTCCTGCGTGCCGTCGGCGCCCGGGCTCGAAATGGCCGGCGCCGATTTCGACGCGGCGACGATCGAGGAAATGCTGTTCTGGCCGAAGATCGGTGGGCTTGCCGAGGTCATGAACATGCGCGGTGTCATCGACCGCGATCCGCGCATGAGCGGCATCGTGCAGGCGGCGCTGGTGTCCGAAAAGCTGGTCTGCGGCCATGCCCGCGGTCTGGCCGGGCCCGATCTTGCCGCCTTCATGGCGTCGGGCATTACTTCCGACCACGAGCTCGTCTCCGGCGCCGACCTGATGGCCAAGCTGCGTGCGGGCCTGACGATCGAGATGCGCGGATCCCACGATCATCTGCTGCCGGAATTCGTCGAGGCGCTCAACGCGCTTGGCCGCCTGCCGCAGACGGTGACGCTCTGCACCGACGACGTCTTTCCGGACGACCTCGTAGAGGGCGGCGGCCTGGATGACGTGGTGCGCCGGCTGGTGCGTTATGGCATGAAACCGGAATGGGCTCTGCAGGCGGCCACGCTCAATGCTTCCGTCCGCATCGGCCGCGCCGATCTGGGCCTGATCGCCGCCGGTCGGCGAGGCGATATCGTCCTCTTCGAGGATCTCACGGATTTCCGCGCCCGCCATGTCTTTGCCAGCGGCACACTGATCGCGCGTGACGGCGTCATGGCGGTCGAACTCCATGCGACCGATCCCTGCGTTCTGCAGGATTCAGTCAAGCTCAAGCCGCTTCAGGCGGACGATTTCAAACTGCCCGCAAAGGGCCGCAAAGTCAGGCTCGCGACGATCGATCGTCCGCGCTTCACGAACTGGGGGCAGACGGATGCGGATGTCGTCGATGGTTACGTGGTACCCCCGGAGGGCACGACATTGATCGCCGTGACCCACCGCCACGGCCGGGCCGACAGCCGCACCCGTCTTGGGTTCTTGACCGGCTGGGGCACGTGGAAGGGCGCATTCGCCACCACGCTTGCCCATGACAGCCACAACCTCACCGTCTTCGGGTCCGACCCGGCCGATATGGCGGCCGCCGCAAATGCGGTGATCGAGGCCGGCGGCGGCATGGCTGTGGCAACCGGCGGCAAGGTCGAAGCCCTGTTGCCGCTGCCGCTTTCCGGCCTCGTCTCGGAGGCGCCAATGGCGGAAGTGGCCGAAGGTTTCCGGAAAATCCGCGCCGCCATGGACGGTCTCGTCGATTGGCAGCCGCCCTATCTCGTGTTCAAGGCCTGTTTCGGCGCGACGCTTGCCTGCAATCCCGGCCCGCACCAGACCGATCGCGGCATTGCCGACGTCGCCACCGGCACGCTATTGGAATCGCCGATCCTCGAAATTCTCGAATAGGAAAAGCGAATGCAGCCGCATGATTTCTGGCAGGACGTCCATCCGGCAGGTTCGTTCGATCGGGCAGGGCCGTTTTCCGGCTTCTTCCCGGCCACGCTCGATGACGGCAGCCAGATCAGGCTGCCGATCCGGCCGCTTGCGGACGGGGAGCATGCGCTCGCCTCCCTGATCATCAACCAGGCGAGCTTCGATGTGCAGGACGCGCTTGCCGCTGACCTTGCGCCGAAGATCGCGGCCTTTCGCCCGGAAGTCATCGTCGGCCTGCCGACTTTGGGCCTGACGCTTGCCGCTGCCGTCGCCCGCGCGCTCGGCCACCTGCGTTATGTGCCGCTCGGGACCTCGCGAAAATTCTGGTACGACGAAAACCTGTCGGTGCCGCTCTCCTCGATCACCACACCCGAACAGCAGAAGCGCCTCTATGCCGATCCACGGATGCTGCCGCTGATAAAGGGCAGGCGCGTGGCGCTTATCGATGACGTGATTTCCAGCGGCACCTCGATCGTTTCAGGCCTCACGCTGATGGCCTCGCTCGGCATCGAGCCGGTGGTCATCGGGGCGGCCATGCTGCAATCGGAGCGCTGGCACGACAAGCTCGATGCGTTCGGCCCCGAATGGCGGCCGCGTGTGACAGGCGTTTTCAGGACCCCGATGCTGAAGAAGGCGGGCGAGGCGAGCTGGACGGCCTGACGCGTTTTCCGGCTTGCGAAAGAGGAGCGGCGGGCTAGGATCGCCGCATTGCTCACCTTGGAACTTTCACAAGACAATTGGGAATGAACTTCATGGAACTGGTGTTCGACGGCCATAACGACGTGCTCCTGCGGCTCTGGCGGAACATGAAGGCGGGCGGCGATCCGGTTGTGGAATTTGCCAAGGGTACGCCAGGCGGCCATATCGACGGGCCGCGCGCCAAAGCCGGCGGTCTCGCCGGCGGTCTCTGCGCCATCTATATCCCGTCCGGCGAACTGGTACTGAAGGAACCCGATCAGAACGGCCATTACGTCACGCCGCTCTCCGTCCCGCTCGATCATCTGCCGTCGCTGACGACCGCGCTCGAAATGGCGTCGATTGCGCTCCGCCTCGACCGCGCCGGCGCGTGGCAGCTCTGCCGTTCGACCGCCGACATCCGCAAGGCGATGGACGACGGCATTTTTGCCGCCGTCATGCATATGGAAGGCTGCGAGGCGATCGATCCGGATCTCGACAATCTCGAAGTCTTCCACGCCGCCGGCCTGCGTTCGCTGGGGCCGGTCTGGAGCCGCCACAACATCTTCGGCCACGGCGTGCCCTTCGCCTATCCGATGTCGCCCGACACCGGACCGGGCCTCACAGACCATGGCTTCGAACTGGTCAAGGCCTGCAACACGCTCGGCATCCTGATCGATCTCGCCCACATCACCGAGAAGGGGTTCTGGGATGTCGCCAGGACTTCCAACCAGCCGCTGATCGCCAGCCATTCGAACGCGCATGCGCTGACGCCGGTTGCCCGCAACCTCACCGACAAACAGCTCGATGCGGTCAAGGAAAGCGGCGGTCTCGTCGGTCTCAACTATGCGGTGACCATGCTGCGCCCCGACGGGCGCGACAATGTCGCCACGCCGCTTTCGGACATGGTGCGCCATGTCGACTACATGGTGCAACGCATGGGGATCGATCACGTGGCGCTCGGATCGGACTTCGACGGCGCCTCGATTCCCGAAGAAATACATGATGCTGCGGGCAATCAAAATCTGGTTGCGGCGCTCAAGGGAGCGGGCTACGCTGACGCAGAGCTGAAAAAGCTATGCCGGGAAAACTGGCTCAGAGTTTTGGGGAAGGCCTGGCACGAATAGGCTTCTTTCCAAAGGTCCAACGAACAAAAACAGGGGTACGCAGACCATGATCCATTCGCTCAACAAGAGCCTTCGAGTGCTATCCACCAGCGCCGCACTCGGGCTGCTGCTGTCGGCGGCACCGCAGGCATTTGCCGCGACGCCGGCCGATACGCTCGTCGAAGGCTTTGCGATCGACGACATCATCACGATCGACCCGGGCGAAGCGTTCGAGCTGTCGACAGCCGAGATCACCGCCAATTGCTACAGCAAGCTCGTCATGCTGGACCCGGCCGATACATCCAAGGTGATCGGCGACCTGGCCGACAGCTGGACTACCTCCGGCGA
Organism: Neorhizobium sp. T25_13; assembly: GCF_002968675.1. NCBI lineage: Bacteria > Pseudomonadati > Pseudomonadota > Alphaproteobacteria > Hyphomicrobiales > Rhizobiaceae > Neorhizobium > Neorhizobium sp. T25_13. The sequence continues at coordinate 71,639 of NZ_PVBI01000008.1, read as the reverse complement.
CGGCCTCACCTACACGTTCAAGCTGAAATCGGGCCTGAAATTCGCATCCGGAAACCCGATCACTGCCGCCGATGTTGCCTATTCCTTCGAGCGCGCGGTCAAGCTCGACAAGTCGCCAGCCTTCCTGCTCACGCAGTTCGGCCTGACGGGCGACAATGTCACAGAAAAGGCGAAGGCCACCGACGATACGACCTTCGTATTCACGGTGGACAAGCCTTATGCCCCGAGCTTCGTGCTGAACGTGCTGACCGCCACGGTGGCTTCCGTCGTCGACAAGAAGGTCGTGACGGAACATGCCAAGAAGGTAACGCCGAACGCCGACTACAAATACGATACGGATTTCGGCAATGAATGGATGAAGACCGGCTATGCCGGCTCCGGCCCCTACAAGACGATGGCCTGGCGCGCAAACGAAGCCGTCATCATGGAAGCCAACCCCAACTACTACGGCGAAAAGCCGAAGCTGAAGCGGGTTATCTACCGTCACATGAAGGAAAGCTCGGGCCAGCGCCTGGCGCTTGAAAACGGCGATATCGACGTTGCCCGCAACCTGGAGCCGGGCGATCTCGATGCGGTTCAGAAGAAGAACGGCATCCGGCTCACGTCGGCACCCAAGGGCACCGTCTATTACTTCAGCCTCAACCAGAAGAACAAGAACCTCGCCAAGCCGGAAGTGGTTGAAGCCTTCAAATATCTCGTCGACTACGAGGCAATCGGTGCGACGCTGATCAAGGGCATCGGCGAGGTCCACCAGACCTTCCTTCCCAAGGGCCAGCTCGGCGCGCTCAACGAAAATCCCTACAAGCTGGACGTGGCCAAGGCCAAGGAGTTGCTGGCAAAGGCAGGCTTCAAGGACGGCTTCACAGTGAGCATGGATGTGCGCAATACGCAGCCGGTGACCGGCATTGCCGAAAGCGTGCAGCAGACGCTGGCGCAAGCCGGGATCAAGCTCGAGATCATCCCTGGCGACGGTAAGCAGACGCTGACCAAGTTCCGCGCCCGCACGCATGACATCTATATCGGCCAGTGGGGCTCGGATTATTTCGATCCGAACTCGAACGCAGAGACCTTCACGATTAACCCCGACAATTCGGACGGGGGCAAGACCAAGACACTTGCCTGGCGCAATGCCTGGGAGGTTCCGAAGGAACTCTCGGACGCCGCCAAGGGTGCGCTGCTCGAAAAGGATGCCGGCAAGCGCGCCGCCATCTACGAAGACCTGCAGCGGAAGGTTCTGGCGCAGAGCCCGTTCGTCCTCATCTTCCAGCAGACGGAAGTGGCCGGCTATTCGCCCAAGCTCAAGAACTTCAAGCTTGGCCCGAGCTTCGATACGAACTTCGTCTATACGGTGTCGAAGGAATAGCCTGAAAGGCCGCTTCCTTGACCTTGATCGATACCACAGTAGCGACACGGCGCAGACGGCGCCGTGCATCCTCTTCCACAATGGCAGTGCTGCGGTTCATCGTGACCGCGGCCACCACATTCCTCGGCCTGCTTGCCGTCACCTTCTTTATCGGCCGCGTCGTGCCGATCGATCCGGCGCTCGCTATCGTGGGCGACCGGGCGCCGGCGCATGTCGTCGAGAGGGTGCGCGAAGAGCTGGGCCTCAACCTGCCGCTCTACCAGCAGTTCTGGATCTATCTCAAACAGGCCGTGACGGGTGATTTCGGTACCTCGGTGCTGACGACCAATCCTGTCATGGCGGATATTGCCCGGGTGTTCCCGGCGACGATCGAGCTTGCCACGATTGGCACGCTCATCGGGGCGGTCATCGGCGTGCCGCTCGGGGTGCTGGCGGCGGTCAAGCGGGGCAGCATCGCCGACCAGATCGTTCGGGTGATCGGCCTGATCGGTTATTCCGTGCCGATCTTCTGGCTGGGCCTTCTGTCGCTCGTGCTCTTTTATGCGCGCCTCAACTGGGTTGCCTATCCTGGCCGCATCGACATCGTCTACGAATACACGTTCACGCCGATTACCGGCTTTTATCTTCTGGACGCCATCTGGCAGGGCCAGTGGGACGTGGCCTGGGACCTGTTCCGTCACATCATCCTGCCGGGATCGCTGCTCGGTTATTTCTCGCTCGCCTATATCAGCCGCATGACTCGTTCCTTCATGCTGAACGAACTGGCGCAGGAATATGTGGTCGCCGGGCGGGCCAAAGGGCTGTCGGAGACGCGGATCATCTGGTTCCACGCGTTGCGCAATGCGGCGGTGCCGCTGGTGACGGTCATCGCGCTGTCCTATGCGGGTCTGCTCGAGGGTTCGGTGCTGACGGAAACCATCTTCTCCTGGCCCGGGCTCGGCCTCTATATCACCAATTCGCTGCAGAACGCCGATATGAATGCCGTGCTCGGCGGAACGATCGCCATCGGCGTCGTTTTCGTCAGCATCAATCTCTTCTCCGATCTTCTGTATCGGACGCTTGATCCCAGGACACGAAACCGATGAGCCGGCCCTCAATAGCCCTGGACGAGACCCCAAAGCCCTATAGCCGCGAATGGCTGCTGTCCGACCGGCCCGCCTCGCGCCGCCAGGCCCAACTTGGTCGCGCCTATGTGATCTGGCGCCGGTTCGCCGAGAACCGGCTTGCGCTCCTGGGCCTCGCCATCATCGTGCTGCTGCTGGTGGTGGCTGCGTTCGCCGACGTGTTGGCGCCGCATAACCCGGTGCAGGGCGACCTGCGCAATTCCCGCCTCTTGCCGCTTGGCTCGCCAGGCTACCTGCTCGGCACCGACGACCAGGGCCGCGATATCCTCTCGCGGCTGCTCTACGGTTCGCGGCTGACGCTGCTGGTGGTGGTGCTGGTGGCGATCATCGCAGCCCCGATAGGGCTGATCGTCGGCACGGTCTCCGGTTATGCCGGCGGCTGGATCGATGCGGTGCTGATGCGGATCACCGACATTTTCCTCGCCTTCCCGAAACTCGTGCTGGCGCTGGCGCTGGTCGCAGCCCTCGGGCCCGGCATCGAGAACGCGATCCTCGCCATCGCCGTCACCTCCTGGCCGCCCTATGCCCGTATCGCACGGGCCGAGACGATGACCTTCCGCAATTCGGAATTCATCTCGGCAGTGAAGCTGATGGGCGCTTCGCCCTTCCGCATCGTGCTGCGCCATGTCATGCCGCTCTGTCTCTCGTCGCTGATCGTGCGCGTCACACTCGACATGGCAGGCATCATCCTCACCGCGGCCGGCCTCGGTTTCCTCGGGCTCGGCGCCCAGCCGCCGCTTCCCGAATGGGGCGCGATGATCGCCTCGGGCCGCCGCTTCATCCTCGATCAATGGTGGGTCGCCGCCATGCCGGGTTTTGCGATCCTGATCGTCAGCCTCGGCTTCAACCTGCTCGGCGACGGCCTGCGCGATGCGCTCGATCCGAAGGAGGCAGGCCAATGACGGTGCCGGTCAAGCCGCTTCTGACGGTGGAGGATCTGCGCGTCACCTTCCCGACCCGCACCGGCGACGTGCAGGCGGTGCGGGGCGTCTCTTTCGCGCTCGGCCGCGAACGGCTCGGCATCGTTGGTGAATCCGGCTCCGGCAAGTCGCAGACCGGTCGCGCGATCATGGGCCTGACCCCCGGCCACGCCAGGATCAGCGCGCGAAAGCTGGCTTTCGGCGACCGGGATCTCCTGGTCATGCCGGCCCGCGAGCGGCGCGACCTGCGCGGCAAGAAGGTGGCGATGATCCTGCAGGACCCAAAATATTCGCTGAACCCGGTGATGACGATCGGCCGGCAGATCGTCGAGACGCTGAAGACGCACGAGAAAATCTCGACCTCGGCGGCCAAGGCGCGGGCGCTCGCGATGCTGGAGGCGGTGCAGATCAACGATCCGGAACGGGTCTTCTCGCTCTATCCGCACGAGGTTTCTGGCGGCATGGGGCAGCGGGCGATGATTGCCATGATGCTGATCTGCGGCCCGGAACTGCTGATCGCCGACGAGCCGACATCGGCGCTCGACGTCACAGTGCAGCTCGAAGTGCTGGATATCCTCGACAAGCTTGTTGCCGACCGGGGCATGGGGCTGATCTTCATCTCCCACGATCTCAGGCTCGTCTCTTCCTTCTGCGACCGCGTCATCGTCATGTATGCGGGCCGGATCGTCGAGGAACTGCCGGCTGCCAATCTCGCCGAGGCGCAGCATCCCTATACGCGCGGGCTCTTGAACTGCCTGCCGACCATTGGTTCCGACCGGCATCCGCTGCCCGTGCTCGACCGCAAGCCGGAGTGGGCGTTATGACATCGGCTCTCTCCATCCGCGATATGGTTGTCACATACGACGAGTTTGCAGCACTCGATCATGTGAATTTCGATATCGGCACGGGCGAATCCTTCGGTATCGTCGGCGAATCGGGTTCCGGCAAATCCACACTCCTGCGCGCCGTCTCGGGCCTTGCCTCCTTCGACCAGGGCACGCTCAGCGTCAACGGCCGTCCCTATTCCGGCCGCAGGCGCGACAAGGAGTTCTACCGCACCGTCCAGATGGTGTTCCAGGACCCCTATGGCTCGCTGCATCCGCGCCAGACGGTCGACCGCTTGCTGCTGGAACCGCTCGTCATCCACGGTTTCACCGATATCGAGACGCGCATCAACCGCGCGCTGGAAGAGGTGGGCCTCGGGTCGGGCTTCCGGTTCCGCTACTCGCACCAGCTTTCGGGCGGCCAGCGGCAGCGTATCGCGATTGCCCGGGCGCTGATCCTGGAGCCGAAGATCCTGCTGCTCGACGAGCCGACCTCGGCGCTGGATGCCTCGATCCAGGCGGAAATCCTCAATCTGCTCGAACAGGCGCGCCGCGACCGCAACCTCACATTCGTGATGGTCAGCCACGATCTCGGCGTCATCAGCCACATGTGCGAGAGGCTGGCCGTGATGAAAAACGGCAAGGTGGTCGAGACGGTGCCGCGGAAAGCGCTGGAAAACCGCGAGTTTTCCGCCGATTATACCCGCCAGCTGCTCGTCGCCAGCGAGGGTTTTCGCCGCGGCTGACGGGCGTCTCGATTTTATCTATGTCACTATCCCGAAACCGGTCCGCGTTTTCGGGCGACATGTTTCAGCCGGCAGGATCGCATGCAGCTTCGGGCGCTTATGTATTTCGACGAACTGGTCCGCACCAATTCGATGCGGGCGGCGGCCGAGAATCTCAACGTCGCTGCCACCGCCGTCTCGCGCCAGATCGAGAACCTGGAACACTATTTCGGCACGCCGCTCGTCGAGCGCAGCAATCGCGGCATCAAGCTGACTGCCGCCGGCGAACTGCTGGCGGCGCGGGCAGGGCGGACGCTGCGCGAACTCGAACATGTCCACCAGCTGATCGACGACCTCCAGGGCCTGCAGCGCGGCAAGGTGGTGATCTATGCGAACGGCGCGACGGTCGCCAACCTGATCGCCCCGGTGCTTGCTGAATTCAGCCTGCGTTATCCGAAACTCCGGTTCGAGGTGGCGATCACCAGTGCGCGCGAGGCGGTCGAGGCGCTCGCCGGCGCCGAGGCCGATCTGGTCGTGACGCTGTTCGCACCAAAGATTTCCGGGGTGAAGGTGCGGCTGCGCTCCGAGATCACCTATGACGTCATCATGGCCGCCGACCATCCGTCCGCCGGTGCCAGGGAACTGACACTGCGCGATCTCGTCCGTATGCCGCTCGCTCTTCCCGACAAGAATTTCGGCGCGCGACAGGCCTTCGAGGAACTATTCGCCAAGGACGGGCTGGAGCTCGATCCGGTTTTCGTCACCGGTTCCCTGGAGATGCTGAAGGAACTGGTGTTGCGCCGCGCGGCGGTTACGCTGCTGCCGGCGCTCGCGGTGCAGCGGGAAATCGATGCCGGCCAGCTTGCGGCGGTGCCGATCACCGCCGGCAAGGCGGTGCGCACGCCGATCGATCTGTGCGTCGCACCGGATCGCCAGTTATCCTTCGCGGCGGGCAAGCTCGTCGATTTCATCGAGCGCTTCATGCGCGGCGCGGATGCGCGCAAATCGGCGCCTAAAAGGGCAAGCGCCTAATTACGTTCCGTGTAGCGTTTTCGGCTACACAGGGAACACAAAATTCTGCATTGTGTGTGCACTTGCGAAATGACACACTTTTGGCAATCGACGATCCCGCAGGTGCCGATCAGGCGGGTCTCGTTCCAAAAAAAGGGGATGACGGATGGGCAGGATGACGCTTTTGGGCTCTGCGACCATATTGAAGAGTGCAGCTTTTGGCCTTGCGATCAGCGCGGGCCTGCTTTTAGGGCAAACCGGCGCGGAGGCGGCAGCAAAGACCGCGATCACCGTCGGCATGGCGATCGAGCCGGCCGGGCTCGATCCGACGGTCGCCGCACCGGTCGCGATCGGCCAGGTGACCTGGCAGAACATCTTTGAAGGCCTGACCACCATCGACAAGGACGGCAAGATCAAGCCGCAGCTTGCCGAAAGCTGGCAAATCTCGCCGGATGGCCTGACCTACACGTTCAAGCTCCGCCAGGGCGTCAAGTTCCACAACGGCGTCGCCTTCGACAGCGCGGTTGCCAAATTCTCGATCGACCGCGCCCGCGGCGCAGACTCGGTCAACCCGCAGAAGCGTTATTTCGCCTCGATCGACACGGTCGAAACACCGGATGCTTCGACGCTCGTTCTAAAACTCAAGCAGCCGGCCGGCAGCCTGCTTTACTGGCTCGGCTGGCCGTCCTCGACCATCGTCGAACCGAAATCGGCCGCCGACAACAAGACGACGCCGATCGGTACGGGCCCGTTCAAGTTCGTCAGTTGGTCGAAGGGCTCCAAGGTCGATCTCGCCAGGAATGCCGACTACTGGAACAAGGCCGTCTCCCTGAAGCTCGATACCGCGGCCTTCCGTTTCATCAGCGATCCGCAGGCCCAGGCCGCGGCGCTGAAGGCCGGCGACGTCGATGCCTTCCCGGAATTCGGGGCGCCCGAACTGATCAAGTCCTTCGAGGGCGACAAGCGGCTGACGACCGTCATTGGCAATACCGAGCTCAAGGTCGTCGCCGGCATGAACAACACCCGCAAGCCGTTTAGCGACAAGAAGGTACGTCAGGCGCTGATGATGGCGGTCGACCGCGCCACCGTCGTCGAAGGCGCCTGGTCCGGTTTCGGCACGCCGATCGGCAGCCACTACACGCCGAACGACCGCGGCTACAAGGACCTGACCGGCGTCTATCCCTATGATGTCGCCAAGGCGAAGGCGCTGCTTGCCGAAGCCGGCTTCCCGAACGGCTTCACTTTCACCATCAAGGCGCCGCAGATGGCCTATGCGCAGCGCACGTCGCAGGTGCTGCAGGCGATGTTTGCGGAAATCGGCGTGACGATGAACATCGAGACCACCGAATTCCCGGCGAAATGGGTGGCTGACGTGCTGAAGGCCGCCGATTACGACATGACCATCGTCGCCCATGCGGAGCCGATGGACATCGATATCTATTCCCGCGATCCCTACTACTTCAACTACAAGAACCCGGCCTTCAACGACGTGCTGAAAAAGGTCGAGATGACCTCCGATGCCGCCGGACAGGAAAAGCTCTACGGGGAGGCTCAGACCATCCTCGCCAACGACGTGCCGGCGCTCTTCCTGTTCGTCATGCCGAAGCTCGGTGTATGGGACGGCAAGGTGAAGGGCCTGTGGGAAAACGAACCGATCCCTTCGAACGTCCTGACGGATGTTCATTGGGTAGAGTGAAGCAGGCTTATGAGCTGGAATAGAGTGGTAACCGCGAGCTCCCTCTTCTCCCCAGCGGGGAGAAGGTGGCCCGAAGGGTCGGATGAGGGGGGCGCAGCCAACACTTCGCCTTCCACCGTAGTTGCTGCAATCGATCCGCTGGATCGATTGGCCCGGCTCCGCCGGCCCCCTCATCGCCTCGCGTCCGCTCGGCACTTCTCCCCGTGGGGGAGAAGAGGGAGGTGATGAACCCATGATCTCCATCGTCATCCGCCGAATCTTGAGCCTTGCCATCACGCTGCTCATCGTCTCGTTGCTGATCTTCACCGTCATGGACCTGCTGCCCGGCGATCCGGCGGCGATCATGCTCGGTACCTCGGCAAGCCCGGAAACGCTCGCGGCGCTGCAGAAACAGCTGGGTCTCGACCAGCCGCTCCCCGTCCGTTACCTCGCCTGGCTAGCCGGCGTCTTCCGGGGCGATCTCGGGCAGTCCTATACCTATGGCGTGCCGGTCGCGGGGCTGATCGGCGAACGGCTTGCGGTCACCCTGCCGCTGGCGCTGATCGCCATCGTGCTCTCGGTGACGATCGCCATCCCGCTCGGCGTTCAGGCGGCGCGCAAGCACAACGGGCCTTTTGATTTCGTCGCCGGATTGTTCTCCTATATCAGCATCGCGGTGCCGGCCTTCTGGGTCGGACTGCTGCTGATCATCCTGTTCTCCACCATGCTTGGCTGGATGCCGGCGGGCGGGTTTCCCGGCTGGGACGCAGGGTTTCTTGCCGGCCTCAAGGCGCTCCTCCTGCCGGCCGTGGCGCTCGCCCTGCCGCAGGCCGGCGTGCTGACGCGCGTGGCGCGGGCCGCGGTTCTGGAGGTGATGAACGAGGATTTCGTGCGCACCGCCCGCGCCAAGGGCCTGAGCGAGGGCATCGCCATCTGGCGGCACGCCGTCCCGAACGCGCTGGTGCCGGTGTTCACCATGCTCGGCCTGCAATTCACCTTCCTGATTGCCGGCGCGGTGCTGGTCGAGAACGTCTTCAACCTGCCGGGCCTCGGGCGGCTTGCCTATCAGGCGCTCTCCCAGCGCGACATCATCGTCATGCAGGATGTCGTGCTGTTCTTCTCGGCCCTGGTGATCCTGATGAATTTCCTGGTCGATCTCGCCTACCTGGTCGTCGATCCGCGCCTTAGGGCCGGTGCGCAATGAGGAAACTGCTTCGCCGCCCTGTCTTCCTCATCGGGCTCGTCATCACGCTGGCGCTGTTTGCCGTGGCGCTGCTGTCGCTCGTCTGGACGCCGTTCCCGCCGACGAAAATGAACATCGTCCACAAGCTCAAGGCACCACTCGATTTCGGCCTCCTCGGCACTGACCAGTTCGGCCGCGACGTAGCCTCGATGTTGATGGTCGGAGCCTGGAATTCGCTGTCGACCTCCATTCTCGCGGTGCTTCTCGGCGCGAGCGTCGGCACGGCCATCGGCGTCGTCGTCGCGATGCGGCGGGGCTGGCTGGAACTCGTCGTCATGCGTGGCTGCGACATCGTCTTCGCGGTTCCGCCAATCCTCTCGGCGATGATGCTCGGCGCCTTCATCGGCTCGGGCCGGTTCACGGCGATCATCGCCATCGGCGTGTTCATGGTGCCGGTCTTTGCGCGGCTCGCGCTCGGCGCTGCCCTGCAGATATGGACGCGGGATTATGTTACCGCCGCCGTCAGCATGGGCCGCCCGAAAGCCAAGATCACGCTCGTGCACGTGCTGCCGAACATCTCCAACCAGATCATCGTGCAGGTGACGATCCAGCTCGGCCTTGCGATCCTGACGGAAGCCGGCCTCTCCTTCCTCGGTCTCGGCATGCCGCCGCCAACGCCCACCTGGGGGCGGATGCTGGCCGACGCGCAGACGTTCCTCGGCCAGGCGCCGTGGCTGGCGCTGATGCCGGGGCTTGCCATCGCGCTTGCCGTGCTCGGCCTCAACATGCTCGGTGACGGCCTGCGCGACCTCCTCGATCCCCGAGACAATTCCTGATTTCGAAAAACGAAGATATTGCGATGAATGACCTCTTGAAACTGACGATACGCGAACTGCTCGATCTCTATTCGGCGAGGAAGCTCTCGCCATCGGAATACTGGCTGGCGGTCGAGGATCGTGTCGCCGCCTTCGAGCCGCATGTGCAGGCCCTCTATCTCTACGATCCGGACAGCGCCAGGGCGCAGGCCGCAGCCTCCACCGATCGCTGGATGAAGGGTGCGAGGCTTGGGCCCCTCGACGGCATTCCGGTGACGCTGAAGGAACTGATCGCCACCAAGGGGCAGCCGGTGCCGCTCGGGACCGCCGCGGTCGAACTGGTGCCGGCCACGGAAGACGCGCCCATCGCCGCGCGCATGAGGGAGGACGGCGCGGTGATCTTTGCCAAGACCACCTGCCCGGACTACGGCATGCTCTCCTCCGGCCTGTCGAGCTTCCATCAGCTCAGCCGCAATCCTTGGGATCTCACCCAGAACCCGGGCGGATCGAGCGCCGGCGCGTCGGCTGCAGGTGCCGCTGGTTTTGGCCCTCTGCATATCGGCACGGATATCGGCGGCTCGGTGCGCCTGCCGGCCGGCTGGACAGGGCTGTTCGGCTTCAAGCCGAGCCAGGGCCGTATCCCGGTCGATCCTTATTATGTCGGCCGTTGCGCGGGGCCGATGACCCGCACCGTCGAAGATGCCGCCTTCTCCATGGCGACGCTGTCGCGTCCCGACTGGCGCGACGGCACCTCACTGCCGCCCAACGATTTCGACTGGCTGGATTTCGACATCGACGTCAAGGGTTTGAAGATCGGCCTGATGCTCGACGCCGGCATCGGCCTTGCCGTGGAGGACGAGGTCCGCGATGCGGTCGTGGCCGCCGCCAAACGCTTCGAGGAGGCGGGGGCGGTCATCATCCCCGTCGAACCGGTCATGAACCGCATCATGCTCGACGGGCTAGACAGTTTCTGGCGCTCGCGGTTCTGGGGCGATATCGAGAAAATGCCGGAAGAGCGTCGGGCGCTGATCCTCCCCTATATCTACCAGTGGGCGGAGGGCGGCACTTACATTTCCGGCGTCGAGGCGGTGCGCGGCTTCAACCAGACGATCGAGATGCGCAAAGCCTGCGGAAAGCTGTTCACGACCGTCGATGCAGTGATTTCGCCGACCAATCCGATTGTTTCCTATCCGGCCGAGTGGGCCTCGCCGACCAACGATCCGGCTTTGCCCTTCGAACATATCGGCTTCACCGTACCGTGGAACATGTCGGAACAACCGGCCTCGTCGATCAACTGCGGTTTTTCGAAATCCGGCATGCCGATCGGCCTGCAGATCGTTGGTCCGCGCTATGACGACCTGCTCGTGCTGAAACTCTCCAGGGCCTTCGAACAATGGACCGGGGGCGTTTCCGCCTGGCCCGAGCCGCCGGCCCCTTAAGTTTTCCAAACCTTCCGGGAGATTTCCGCTTCGGTGCAACCGCGCCGGGGAACAATCGCGCCTTTGCAGCGTTCAACGGCGGCGACAAGAACCGTGAAGTGAGTGGCGTGCGCCGCTCGCTTGGGGGGACCGATCCCGTTCCACGTTTCCGACGCCGTTTGATTCTGCGCAAAGCCTTCCGCGGCGCGCATCCTCTAAGGTCCGCAAAACAGGAGATCCGATATGCCCGCAGCCAACCCCACGACCGACTTCGCCCGCAACGGCACCGGCCAGAATTCGTCAGCCAGCAAGGATGTCGAAGCCCAGATCCAGCAACTCCGTGACGATATCGCAGCGCTTACACGCAGCGTTGCCGCGGTCGGCACCGAGAAGGCCAGCGAATACAAGGGCAAGGCTCGTCGCGTCGCTGGCGACGCCGCCGATGCCTCGATGCAGATGGTGGAAGCTGCGCGCGATCAGGCACTGTCGATGGAAAGGGACCTGGAGCGTCAGATCCGCTCCAACCCTATCCAGGCCGTCGCCATCGCCGCCGGCGTCGGTTTCCTGTTCGCGCTGCTGACGCGCCGCTGATGATGGCAGGACTTGGTCCCCTGTTGGCTTCGCTCGCCGCGATGGATGTCGCGGCGTTTACGCGCAGGCTCAAAAGAAACGCGGCCCTCTACGCGCTGGTGCTGCTTTTCCTGCTGACCGCCTACGGGCTGCTGGTGGCGGCGCTCGCCGTCTATCTCGCCGGCATATGGGGGGCGTCGATGGCGTTGCTGGCAGTCGCCGGCGGCGCGCTTGTGCTGGCACTCGCCGTCTATCTGTGGGCCGTGATCGCCAACGGTGCCGAACAGCGCCGCAAACGGGAAGCGGCAGCCTCCAACAGTTCCAAGGCGCTGATGATGACGGCGGCTCTGACGGCATTGCCGTTGCTCGTCAAATCCCGCCCTCTTCTGCTCGTCGCGGCGGTCGCCGGTCTCGGCTTCCTCGCCACCAAAACCATGGGCGCTTCGAGCCGCCAAGATTCCGAGCCGGCCGAGTAGCGGATTTTTCGGCCGCCCGACCTATCCCCGACCCGATCAATGGCCGCCTGCCTCGCGCGGGCGGCCATATTCCGCGCTGTGCTGGGCCTGCTCTCGACGAAAGAGGGGGCTTTGTGGGCAATGGCAGGCGGTTTGCGACCGCCCTGTGTCTTTTGTAAATGACCGGGCGTTCTTTCGGTGGTCTAGCCGATTTTCGTTGTCGAATCTCGGGCGGACTTAATTGTTGCGAATCCTCGTTGTCGATCGGGAGTTCCTGGTGGCCATGGAAGTGGAAACCGTTCTCACCGAGGTGCTTGCCTGCGAGGTTAAGGTCGCCACGCCGCGCACTTATGCAATGGATCTGGAGCAAGGCCTGTTCGACGTCGTCGTGATAGATTTTGCCCTGATCCGTGGGGAGAGTGAGGATGCGGCGCTTCGGTTGAGAGCCTGCGGGGCCGGACTGGTTTTTACCACGCTCAGCGTCGAGGATATGGATGGCCTGAAGGGCTGGGACGGAATAACCGTCGTCGCAAAACCGTTCGACGACCACCACCTCGTCGACGCCGTCAAAAACGCCGCCCGGATGTGAGCGGCGTCTTCGCAAGTCTGGAAGATTAGCTGCCGAAGGCGCGGGAGGTGATCGCCGCGTCGCCTGCGTCCGGGCCGTAATCGCCCTCGCCGGAGACGCCCAGCAGCTCCTGGAGGCGGGTGCGGGCGCGGCTGACGCGGCTCTTGATCGTGCCGACGGCGCAGCCGCAGATGGCAGCCGCTTCCTCATAGGCAAAACCGGCAGCGCCCACGAGGATGATCGCTTCGCGCTGATCGTCGGGCAGCTTGTCGAGGGCCTTGCGGAAATCCTGCAGGTCGAGCCTGCCGTACTGTTCCGGATGGACAGAAAACCGCTCGCTGAACAGGCCATCGCTATCCTGCACCTCGCGTCCGCGCTTTCGCATCTGGCTGTAGAATTCGTTGCGCAGGATGGTGAACAGCCAGGCCCGCATGTTGGTGCCGGCAGTGAAGCTGGTCTGGTTGGCCCAGGCTTTCATGATCGTATCCTGCACAAGGTCGTCGGCCTTGTCGTGACGGCCCGTCAGGGATACGGCGAATGCACGCAGATTGGGCAGCGACGCGAGAAGGTCGCGCTTGAAGCCGCGATCGTCGATCTCGTCTTCCTTACTCATTTTGCGTTCACCGGCTTAGCGTTCTTCTCTGCCTGTTCCAGGCGTTCGAGAAGATCGAGGAAACGATCCGGAATACCTTCTTCCTGTACTGCGTCGTAGAAGTCCCGTAACTTGCGGGATATGGATGCATTCGGCGGCACCGCTCCGGGTCGGACTTCATGGGGCTGGATTGCTGTCATCTCTTCTTTTTTTCTATTGTCGTCGTCACTCATCACGCGGGCAGCCTGTTGCGATATCGTCGGGCAGAAGAATTCCTGGCGGCAAAAAAAGTTCCACTCTTGCGGAACTTTTTTTCCAGGCCCACGTTCATAACAGGTCAATTGCCCACTGGGCACCGAGGGAGATTTTGTATGTCACTCACCACACGCGTTGCGTCTCACCTTCCATATCTGCGTCGGTATGCTCGCGCCGTCACCGGATCACAGACCTCAGGAGACGCCTATGTTGCCGCGGTCCTGGAAGCGTTGATCGCAGACGTTTCGATATTCCCCGAAACGTCCAAGGACCGTGTCTCGCTCTATAAACTCTTTGTTACAATTTTTGGTTCCACGAACATTGAGATTCGCCCCATCGAATCGCCGTTCGCCTGGGAGCAGCGCGCGGCAGCCAATCTCTCGATGCTTCCCTCTCAGTCGCGGCATGCCTTTCTGCTGGTCTCGGTCGAAGGTTTCAGCATCGAGGAAGCCGCCGAAGTCCTCGAAGTCAGCACTGCCGAGGTGAACCGCCTGCTCGAAGACGCGACCCGCGAAATCTCGCGGCAGGTGGCAACCGACATCATGATCATCGAGGACGAGCCGCTGATCGCGCTCGATATCGAGCAGATGGTGCAGGATCTCGGCCACCGCGTCACGGGCATCGCGCGCACCCACAAGGAAGCGGTATCGCTCTTCCAGTCTTCGCACCCGAAAATGGTGCTGGCCGACATCCAGCTTGCCGACGGCAGCTCCGGGATCGACGCGGTCAACGAAATCCTGAAGTCTTCGAGCGTGCCGGTGATCTTCATCACCGCCTTCCCGGAACGGCTTCTCACCGGAGAACGCCCGGAACCGGCCTTCCTGGTCACCAAGCCGTTCAATCCGGACATGGTGAAGGCCTTGATCAGCCAGGCGCTGTTCTTCAACGAAGCCGTCAGGGCCGCCGCTTGATCCCATCGGCGGCAGTCGGGCCGGCAGGCCGGAACAATATACAACAGGTGGGCGTTCTGGCGCATCCGAAGAGGAAAACCCATGTTGTATTATGCTCTTGTCTGCCTGCTCGTGGCGATCGTCACCGGTGCGCTTGGCTTCAGCGGCATCGCGGGAACGGCAACCGGTCTCGCCCAGCTCCTGTTTTTCCTCTTTCTCGCACTGCTGCTGATATCGCTGGTCGTCGGGTTGTTCCGGCGCGTTTGACGTCCTATAAAAGGCGGATAATCATGCTCATAAATGCGGGTATCCATGCGTTCGGCAGGCGCCCAGTTTTCCCAGCTAGCCCGCGGACGGAGTGAGGAATTTGGTGCATCCCCTGACATGGCAGCAGGCTGGTCAGAGTGATGACAAGTTACGTGAATTTTTCATGCCGGCACTGGTGGATCTCGGCGCCAGCATCATGATCCAGGACGCCGGCCGGAACTACCTCTTCGTCACGCATCTTCCGGAGGTCTGGGCTGTCGAGCATGTCAGGACACCCACAGATGTCAGCCTGTTCGGCGAGGAGGTCGGGGCAAAGCTCGCGACCCTCAAGGACGGCATGACGGAAGCCGGGCGCAAGGGCCATATCGAGATTACCATCGGCACCGAGCAGATTTACGAGTTCCGGGTCCAGACGGTGGAATTCTCCAATGGCGGCCTGCATTTCGTCACCACGATCATCGACCGTTCCGAGGAGCGTCACCGCGAGCGGCTGTTGCGCGCGCTGCTGCGCGAGGTCAGCCACCGCTCCAAGAACCTGCTCGCCATCATCCAGAGCATCGCGCTGCAGACGGCCCGTTATTCGGGCTCGCTGGAATTGTTTCTGCACAAGTTCCGGGGGCGGCTCTATTCCCTTTCGCAGAGCCAGGACCTGATCACCGATTCCAGCTGGCGCGGCGCCTATTTCTTCGAACTGGTGCAGCAGCAGACGGAAAAATACCTGCCCGAGAACAAGCATCTGGTGCGTGTCCACGGCGACAATATTCTTCTGACGCCGAACGCTTCGCTGCATATCGGACTGGCGCTGCATGAGCTGATCGTCAACGCGGTCAGCCACGGCTCGCTTTTGCGCAGCGGCAGGGTGATCAACGTCACCTGCACCCGTATGCATCTCAACGGCCATGACTCGCTCGAGATGATCTGGGACGAGGTGCTGGACGCCAGCCGGAGTCCCGAAGATACCGAGGACTCGCTGAAAGCGCATTTCGGCAGCACCGTGCTGGAACGTGTCGTTCCGGCCTCCGTCAACGGCAAGGCGCAATACGTCATCTCCAGCGACCGCATCAGCTACCGGCTGGTCTTCCCGCTGGAGAGCGGCGGGGACTGAAAGAGAGTCGGTAGTGATTGGTCGTTAGTGAGTAGCTTTCGATTCCACCCGAGACGAAAGCATTTGCCAAAATCCGGCTCCATCGTAACGATTACTACCCACCAAACTGAGCTGGCCCGGTTCCGTTTGACGGAGCCGAGCCAGTTCGTCTCTTCGAGGGGGATTGAAGAGTATGTCCGAAGGCTTTGTAGGGCGGGGGACGGGGGGTTGCCTTCGAACACTCATATAACGAGCGCCCTGGAAATAGGTTCCGGCGGTTCGAAACTTTTTTCTAAGTTTTTTTAGGGGCTGTTTTGGGCTGGGGCCGAATGAAAAATGGCGGCTTTGCAGCCGCCATTCGGATCGAGCCGGTGCCGCAAGATCAGTGCTTGAGTGCCCTCGGGTCGAGCGCGTCGCGGATAGCGTCTCCCATGTAGTTGACGCTGAGCACCGTGGCGGAGATTGCCAGTCCCGGCCACAAAACGCGCGAAGGCGTGAGTTGCAGGAAGTTGGCCCCGTCGAACAAAAGCCGTCCCCAGGTCGGAAAGTCCGAGGGAAAGCCGAGACCGAGGAAGCTCAGCGCCGATTCAGTGATGATCGCCGAAGCGATGCCCAATGTCGCGGAAACCATGATCGAGCTTAGCACGTTCGGCAGGATGTGCTTGAGGATGATCCGATATTCCCGCATGCCGCTCGATTTCGCCGCCAGGATGAATTCCTGACTTTTGACGGCCAGCACGTCGCCGCGCACGATGCGGGCGGTGTGCATCCAGCTGGTGATCCCGATCACGAAGACGATCAGGATGAAGATGCCGGTTTCGGGCCCGAATGCAGCCCGCAGCGTATCGCGGAACAGCATCAGGATGACGAGCAGCAGCGGCAGCAGCGGCAAGGCCAGGAACAGGTCGGTGATGCGCATCAGCGGCCCGTCGAGCCTGCGGATATAGCCGGAAACCACTCCGACCAGCGTCCCGAGGAAGAGCGCCAGCAGCATGGCCGTGATGCCGACCGCAAGCGAGATGCGGCCGCCGGCGAGCACCTGGGCAAGCATGTCCTTGCCCAGGTTGTCGGTACCGAACGGATGAGCCAGGGACGGCCATTGGTTCTTGTCGCGGATGTTGATGGCGTTCGGGGCCACGCGGTGGATATACGGGCCGACGAAGACCGCCAGGACTATGAAGGTAAAGACGATAAGCCCGACGACGCCGCCTCTATGGGCACGGAACTGGCGCCAGATGTCTGCGAGGGCCGATCGGGTGGGAGTTGCCGCCTTGGCGGGCGGCGCGGTTGCGATGGTCGCATCAGTCATAACGGATCCTCGGGTCAAGAATGCCGTAGAGCACATCGGCGATAAGGTTGAAGAGCACGATCAGCACCGCGAAGATGAAGGTCAGGGTCTGGACGAGCGGGATATCGGCCCCCTGGACGGCGATGATCAGAAGTTGGCCGAGGCCATTCACGCGAAAGATCTGCTCGGTGATGATGGCGCCCGAAAAGATCGTCGGCACGCCGAGCGCGATCACGGTGACGACCGGGATCAGGCTGTTGCGCAAAACGTGGATGAGCAGAACCGACTTTTCCTTGACGCCCTTGGCTCGCGCCGTGCGCACGTAGTCCTGGTGCAGGTTGTCCAGCATCGAGGCCCGCACGAAGCGGGTGATCTGCGACGCGTTGAAGAGCGACAGCACCGCCACCGGCAAGGCCATCTGCTTGATCTGCTGGACGAAGCTCGAGAAGTCGGTAACGACAAGGTTGGTATCATAGACCGACGGGAACCATTGTAGATACGAGGAGAAGATCACCACCAGCAGCACGCCGGTGAAGAAGGTCGGTACCGAATAACCGACCATCGACACGAATGTGCCGATCTGGTCGAAGATCGAATACTGCTTATAGGCGGAGATGACGCCAATCGGAACGGCGATCAACACTCCGAACACATAGGCGAGACCGACGACCCACAGCGTCTGGGGCAGGCGCTGGACAATCAGGTCGACCACCGGGCTTCTGGTCGCCCAGGAAAGCACCCGCATGCGGTTCCCGTCGCCGAACTGCCAACCGGTCATGCGTTCGATGATGTTGAGTGGTTCGTTGATGAAGAATTGCTGCAGCCAATAGAGGTAGCGGAAGAAGAATGGCTGATCGAGGCCGAGCGATGCACGGATCTGTTCGCGGACCTCCGGCGGGATCGTCAACGGCAGGTCGCCGGTGGGATCGTTGGGTGCAAGATCAAGCAGCGCGAAAATGACGAAGCTGATAATCAGCAGCGTCGGGATTGCGAAGAGCAATCGCCGCAAAGTGTATGTGAACATGCATAAGTCTCCAGACTAGCACGGAGAAGAAAATGCGGGCGCCGGGCCTGCCTCAGGGGCAGGCCCGGCGATCGGCATTACTTCGCGCGCGACCAGTCGGCGACGTTCCACAGTTCGCTATCCCACGCATTCATCTTTACGCCGGCGAGCTTGAGAGAATGCGAGGAGACGCTGCCGCGGTGGACGAGCGGGATATGCGCGCCTTCCTCGGTCAGCATGTCGTTGAGCTGCTTGGCAAGCGTTGAGCGCTTATCGAGCTCGGCGGTCTTCGAAAGCTCGCCGAGCAGCTTGTCATAGGCCGGGTTGCAGTAACGCGGAATGTTCTGGCCCTGCCAGCCGTTCGCCGGGCTAGGCACCTTGTCGCACAGCCATTCTGCGAGATACTTTTCCGGGTCGGTGCCGTCGAAGTTGTTGGTGTACATTTCGACGTCGGCATAGAACTTCTGGAAGGTGTCCGGGCTTGCCGGATCGCCGCCGAAGAAGACCGAGGCGCTGGCATTGCGCAATTCGGCGCCGACGCCGATCTGCGACCACATGTCCTTCACCAGTTCCTGGGTCGCCTGGCGAACCGAGTTGGTGGAGGTGGCGTAGAGGTAGGAGAGCTTCACGCCGTTCTTGGCGCGGATGCCATCCGGGCCCTTCTTCCAGCCGGCATCGTCAAGCAGCTTGTTGGCGGCGGCGATGTCCTGCTTCAGGCACCAGCTGTCGTTCTTGGTGGAAGCGACTGCTGCCGGTGCGGGCACGATGTTGCAGGTCGCCTTGCCGGCTGCGCCGTAACCGGCCTCGACGATGATGTCGCGGTCGATGGCAAGCGAAAGTGCGCGGCGGACTGCCGGGTCGGAGAGCGACGGATGCGGGCCAGCGTCCTTGGTGGAGCGCTTTGCGCCAAGCGACGGATCGGCATTATAGTGGTTGAGGTTGATACGTTCGACCTGCGTGCCGAAGGACGTCACCAACTTGCCCTTGCCGGCGGCAACCATCTTGGCGAGGATTTCCGGCTCTACCTGCATGTTCCAGGCATAGTCATATTCGCCGGTCTCGAGAACGGCGCGCGCGGCCGACGCAGCATCACCGCCACCCTTGAGGGTGACCGACGCGAAGGCCGGCTTTGCCGCATCGCGGTAGTTCGTGTTGGCGGTCAGCGTGATGACGTCGTTCGGCTTGAATTCCTTGACGACGAAAGGACCGGTGCCGATCGGGCCGAAATTGGCCGAGGTGCAGCCCGGGGCCTTGGCGCCGACGCAGTTTTCGAACTGCTTCTTCTGGATGACCGGCGACTGCGCGCCGACGAAGGCGCTGTAGGGATAGGGCTTCGGTTCGGTGAATGTGATCTTGACCGTCTGCGGATCGGGCGCCTCGACGCTCTTGACGCCCTCGTACTGGGCGGCCTGGGCGCAACCGCCGTCCGGCGCGATGCAGTATTTCCAGGTGAAGATGACGTCGTCAGCCGTAAAAGGCGTGCCGTCCGACCACTTGACCCCTGGCTTGATCTTCCAGGTCATGCTCATCAGGTCCTTGGCGACGCCACCGTTTTCGACGGTCGGAATCTCGGTGACCAGCGTCGGCACGAGCCCGCCCTTTTCGTCGTAGCGGGCGAGCGGTTCGATCACCATCGAGGACGCGTAGACTTCCTTGGTGCCGCCGGAGAGGTAGGGGTTCATTGTCGAAACGGCCTGCCAGAACAGGATCTTCAGATCCCCGTCAGTGCCGGGGGCCGCGTAGGCGGCCGAGCCTGCGAAGGCCAGGGCGGCTACTGTGCCGGCCAGAAGAAGTTTGAGGTTTTTCATGCTGCTATTCCCCTTATCGTTCTCTTATGAGTTGTGGTTGGGCATGCCGGTCAAGCCGGCTTTTTATGCCTCGGGACTGCGAAGTCGCCTTCCTCAACTTATTGACTTCGCAGCGTATTTCTTGTCCGTTCCTCCTCCGAAACTACTTCAAGAACAAGTTTCATCCTGCTGCTTTTGGCGAGCATGATCAAATTTTGAGCCATCTAAGCATAGGCCTATTTTCCGTTCAAGCCGGAAAATTGAAGCTTGCAAAATCGTGTCTTCGCGTCGCAATATCCGCTCCGACCAGAGTGGGAAACAGCAAGAAAACAATGAGGTCTACGTAATGCCAGTCATCAATCGCGTCGCGGAAATGCAGGATCAGGTCGCCGAATGGCGGCGCCATCTTCACGAGAATCCGGAGCTGCTCTACGACGTTCACGAGACCTCGAAATTCGTCGCCGAGAAGCTGAAGGCATTCGGTTGCGACGTCGTCGAGACCGGCATCGGCAGGACCGGCGTCGTCGGCATCATCAAGGGCAGCCAGGGCGATGGTCCGGTGATCGGTTTCCGCGCCGACATGGACGCGCTGCCGATCCTCGAAACCTCCGGCAAACCCTGGGCTTCCAAGACGCCCGGCAAGGCGCATTCCTGCGGCCATGACGGCCATACCGCCATGCTGCTCGGCGCGGCTCAATACCTTGCCGAGACCCGCAATTTCAAAGGTTCGGTCGCGGTGATTTTCCAGCCGGCGGAAGAGGGCGGCGCGGGCGCGCTGGCGATGATCAACGACGGCATGATGGAGAAGTTCGGCATCAAGGAAGTCTACGGCATGCATAACGAGCCGCGCCTCCCGGTCGGCAGTTTCGCCACCCGCAAGGGCGGCATCATGGCGGCGGCCGACACGTTCGAGATCACCGTCCACGGCCGCGGCAGCCATGCCGCGCAGCCGCACAATTCGATCGATCCGATCCTGATCTCCTCGCATATCGTGCTGGCGCTGCAGTCGATCGTCTCACGCGAGACCGACCCCCTGAAGTCGCTCGTCGTCACCGTCGCCTCGATCCATGGCGGCGAGGCCAGCAACGTCATCCCCGCCTATGTCAAGATGGCCGGAACGGTGCGCACACTGCTGCCGGAAACCCGCGATTTTGCCGAGAAACGCCTGAGCGAAGTGGCGCAATCGACCGCGATCGCCCATGGCGCGACGGCCGATATCATGTATCGCCGCGGTTATCCGGTCACCTTCAACCACGACAACGAGACGGATTTCGCGGTCGAGGTCGCGGCCAAGGTTGCCGGTCCCAAGGCCGTGCAGACCGGCATGGCGCCGCATATGGGTGCCGAAGATTTTTCCTACATGCTGGAGAAGCGCCCGGGCGCCTTCATCTTCATCGGCAATGGCGATACCGCCAGCCTCCACAACGCAGCCTACGATTTCAACGACGAAGCAATTCCCTTTGGCGTCAGCTACTGGGTCACGCTCGCCGAAACCGCGCTCGCCGCCTGATCCGAAGGAGATTTCCATGCTGCTTTCCGGCACTTCCATGGAACAGGGCGGTGGTTCGGTGACCCCTGTCCTGTCGGTCCGCAATCTTTCAACCTCGTTCCGGGTGAACGACGAATGGCGCACCGTGGTGCGCAACATCTCGTTCGACGTGGCACCGCGCGAGACGGTGGCGATCGTCGGCGAATCGGGCTCGGGCAAGAGCGTCACTTCGCTGTCGATCATGCGGCTGCTGCCGAAGAATTCGAGCAGGATCGAAGGCCAGGTCTTCCTCAACGGCCGCGAACTGCTTTCGCTGCAGGAAGAGCAGATGCGCCGCGTCCGCGGCAAAGACATCTCGATGATCTTCCAGGAGCCGATGACCTCGCTCAACCCGATCTTCCCGATCGGCAAGCAGATCGCCGAGGCGCTGACGGTCCATACCGACATCAGCAATGCCGATGCGAAGAAGGAAGTCATCCGCCTGCTCGAAAAGGTGCGTATCCCCAACGCCTCGTCGCGTTTCGACGAATATCCGCACCAGTTTTCCGGCGGCATGCGCCAGCGCGTTATGATCGCCATGGCGCTCGCTGCCAGGCCGAAGCTGCTGATCGCCGACGAGCCGACCACCGCGCTCGACGTCACCATCCAGGGCCAGATCCTCGACCTCATCAAGGTGCTGCAGGAAGAGGAGGGCATGTCGGTCCTCTTCATCACCCATGACATGGGCGTGGTGGCCGAAGTCGCCGACCGCACCATCGTCATGTATCGCGGCGATGCGGTGGAGACGGGCGAGACCAGCGACATCTTCCACCGCGGCCAGCATCCCTATACCCGCGCACTTCTGTCCGCCGTGCCGCGTCTCGGCTCGATGGGCGAGCGCAAGCTGCCGTTGCGTTTCCCGATCGTCGATATCAAGACCGGCGAACAGATGCTGCTTGCCGACGTCACCGACACGGTCGGCAAGGGCAAGACGCCGATCCTGGACGTCAGGGATCTGACTACCCGGTTCGACATCCATTCCGGCCTGTTCGGCCGCAAATCCGGCGCGGTGCATGCGGTCGAAAAGGTCTCCTTCGATCTGTTCCCGGGCGAGACGCTGTCGCTGGTTGGCGAATCGGGTTGCGGCAAGTCCACCACCGGCCGCTCCGTCACCCGCCTGATCACGCCGACCAGCGGCGAGGTCACCCTCGACGGCTATGAGGTCATGAAGCTCGACCAACCGACGCTGCGCCAGATGCGCCGGTCGATCCAGATGGTCTTCCAGGATCCGTTCGCCTCGCTGAACCCGCGCATGAGCGTCGGCTCGGCGGTCATGGAGCCCTATATCGAGCACGGCCTCGGGACCAAACAACAGGCCCGCGACAAGGCGGCGAGCCTGATGGAGAAGGTCGGCCTTTCTGCCGACATGATGAAGCGCTTCCCGCACGAGTTTTCCGGCGGCCAGCGCCAGCGCGTCGCGATCGCCCGCGCGCTGATGCTCGACCCGAAGATCATCGTCGCCGACGAAGCGGTCTCGGCGCTCGACGTGTCGATCAAGGCGCAGGTCTGCAACCTGCTCCTCGACCTGCAGCAGAGCCTCAATCTGGCCTTCCTATTCATCAGCCATGACATGGCGGTGGTGGAGCGGGTCAGCCATCGCGTCGCGGTCATGTATCTCGGCGAGATCGTCGAGATCGGCCCTCGTGCGGCAGTGTTCGAAAACCCGCAGCATCCTTATACGCGGAAGCTGATGTCCGCCGTGCCGATTCCGGACCCGTCCCGCCGGCGGATCAAGCGCAACATGTCGACCGACGAGATCAAGAGCCCGATCCGCCCGGTCAACTACGTGCCGCCAAAGCGGGAGTACCGCGAGGTGAGTGCGGGGCATGTGGTGCAGGTGGCGTGAGGGTTTCCACGCTGTGATTGATCGCTGAATTTGCCGGTCGCCCGGATTTCTGGTATTTTTGTAATGTCAGAAATCCGGGCGGTTTGCCGTCTTGATATGAGGATATTTTCTCACATGAGCGACAAGGACACGATCCGGCAACGCACGCTTGAAGCGGCGCACCTCCAAATGATCGAGGGCAATCCCCTCGATGCGGAGCAGATCGCGATGTTCGAAATGTTCGACCGCGAGGGTTGGTCGCCGGAACGCCAGAGGGCTTATATTCTTGAGCGAGCCCGTGCCGCCGCTGCACAGCAAGCGGCTGAATGAGCGACGACCCTTATGTCTATCCAGGGACTGGTGTTCTCCGAAACAAGCTCGGCCTAACCGACGCTGACAAGCTCGACTATCACGAGCGCGAAATCGCGACCATGCGAGCCCGCGAAGGCATTCCACCAGGCGACTTCGATCTCAAGCACCTGAAGGCAATCCACCGCCATCTCTTCCAGGATATCTATGAATGGGCGGGACAGATCCGCACCGTCGAAATTTCCAAGGGCGAGAGCCAATTCCAGTTCCGGCAATATATCGAAATTGGTATGGCAGATGTTTACCGCCGCATCGTGAAATCCGATTTTCTGCGATTTCTGGAGCGATCGGTATTTGCGGCCGAGGCTGCCCGGATCATCGGCGACGTAAATTATGTCCATCCTTTTCGTGAAGGAAACGGTCGCACCCAGCTGCAATATCTGAAACAGCTTTCGGAGCGGGCAGGCCATTCGCTCGACCTGACCAAGATCGATGCGCTCGGATGGCTGGAGGCGTCGAAAGAGGCTCATCGCGCCCGATACGATCTCATGGGGCAGGTGATAGACAATGCACTGCGCATGGCGTGAGGGAGTAGTCGTCACGAGGTGCCCCTCAAGCTATATTATAAAGGTTGCGTTGCTCCGCCCCGTTCTTCCAACCGTTTGACAGACCGTCCGAAACCATGGCAGCAACAGGTGGAGGAGAATTTCTGCCATGGCAAAACGGTCTGATACGCAAGGGCGGCTCGACGATGCGGCGCGGGCCGGCTGGCTCTACTACGTCGCGGGGCGAACCCAGGACGAGATCGCCGCGGCCATGAGCATTTCGCGGCAGTCGGCCCAGCGGCTGGTGTCGCTCGCGGTTGCCGAACGGCTGATCAAGGTGCGCCTCGACCATCCGATTGCAGCCTGCCTGGAACTCGCCGAGGCGTTGCGCAAGAAATACGACCTCAAGCATGTCGAAGTGGTGCCGAGCGATCCGGTGGGGGGCTCCAGCACCGTCGGGATTGCAGAAGCCGGCGCCGCCGAGATTGAACGCTGGCTGAAGCGCCCGGACCCGATCGTCATCGCGGTCGGCACGGGCCGGACGCTGAAGGCTGCCGTCGACCAACTGCCGCCGATGGAGTGCCCGCAGCACCGTATCGTGTCGCTGACCGGCAATATCGGGCCGGACGGATCGGCCGCCTTCTACAACGTCATCTTCTCGATGGCGGATGCCATCAAGGCGCGGCATTTTCCGATGCCGCTGCCGGTTCTCTGTTCCTCCGCCGAGGAGCGCGAGACCCTGCACGACCAGGCGCTGGTGCGCTCGACGCTCGAACTTGGGGCTCAGGCGGACGTTACCTTCGTCGGCATCGGCGAACTTGGGCCCGACGGGCCACTCTGCGTCGACGGCTTCCTCGGCAAGGAGGAAATGCAAAAGCTCGTTCGGGAAGGCGCGGCCGGCGAGATCTGCGGCTGGGTCTATGACAACCAGGGCCGGCTTCTCGCCAATTCCATCAACGATCGCGTCGCCAGCGTGCCGATCCCCTCGCGGGAGACCTCCTCCGTCATCGGTCTGGCGCAGGGACGCAGGAAGTTCCAGGCGATTTCCGCCGCGCTCAAGGGCAATATCATTAACGGCGTGATCACCGACGAGGCGACTGCGGAGCAATTGCTCGGTCGCTGAGCAAAAATTACATGTAACGAAATCAATAAGATAACCAATATCTGCTGCATTGCAGCGACGATTGGTGATTGACTTCCTCCGCCATTATGTGGGTAATTGCCCATGAGCAAAGCGAATGCTCGTTACTCATCTTCTGGGAGGAAGATATGACATTGAAGACGATTTTGCTGGGCGCCTGCTCGGCGCTGGCGCTTGCCGGCCTTTTCTCCACCGCGGCTTCGGCTGAAACCCTCACCATCGCGACTGTCAACAACGGCGACATGGTCCGCATGCAGGGCCTGACTTCCGAGTTCACCAAGGCGAACCCGGATATCCAGATCAACTGGGTCACGCTGGAAGAAAACGTGCTGCGCGAGCGTGTCACCACCGACATCGCCACCAAGGGCGGCCAGTACGACATCCTGACGATCGGCAATTACGAAGTTCCGATCTGGGCCAAGCAGGGCTGGCTGCTCGAGCTGAACAAGCTCGGCGACAAATACGACACCAACGACATCCTGCCGGCGATCAAGGGCGGTCTGACCGTCAACGGCAAGCTCTATGCCGCGCCGTTCTACGGCGAGTCGGCGATGATCATGTATCGCAAGGACCTGTTCGAGAAGGCCGGCCTCAAGATGCCGGAAAACCCGACCTGGGAATTCATCGGCGATGCGGCTCGCAAGATCACCGACCGCAAGACCGACGTGAACGGCATCTGCCTGCGCGGCAAGGCCGGCTGGGGCGAGAACATGGCGTTCATCACGGCGCTCACCAACTCGTTTGGCGGCCGCTGGTTCGACGAAAAGTGGACGCCGCAGTTCGACCAGCCGGAATGGAAGGCAGCCCTGCAGTTCTATGTGGACCTGATGAAGGATGCCGGCCCGTCCGGCGCATCCTCGAACGGCTTCAACGAAAACCTGACGCTGTTCCAGCAGGGCAAATGCGGCATGTGGATGGACGCCACCGTGGCTGCCTCCTTCGTTTCCAACCCGAAGGATTCCAAGGTTGCCGACAAGGTGGGTTATGCGCTCTTCCCGGTGAAGGGCGAGATGAAGAACCATGGCAACTGGCTGTGGTCGTGGAACCTCGCGGTTCCGAACTCTTCGAAGAAGGCTGACTCGGCGCAGAAGTTCATCTCCTGGGCAACCAGCAAGGAGTATACCCAGCTCGTCGCCGCCAAGGAAGGCTGGGCCAACGTTCCTCCGGGCACCCGCACCTCGCTCTACAACAACGCGGACTATCAGAAGGCCGCCGCCTTCGCAGCCCCGACCCTTGCTGCGATGGGCGCTGCCGATATCACCAAGCCGACCGTCAAGCCGGTGCCCTATACCGGTGGCCAGTTCGTGGCGATCCCTGAATTCCAGGCGATCGGCACCAATGTCGGCCAGCTGTTCTCGGCGGTCGTCGCCGGCCAGTCCACGGTCGCCGATGCGCTTGCCCAGGCCCAGACGGCTACGACGCGCGAAATGAAGCGCGCCGGTTATCCGAAGTAAGCTCCAGAGCCACGGCTGTCCGGCAATCCTGCGCCGGACAGCCGGATCTTTGCCGAGATCATCCGCCTTGAGGGTTTGAGACGGGCCAGCGATCAGGCAGGACAATCCGGATAACAACCAGACAACAACAAAAACCTGCATCCTGCGTCGGTCTCCTTCCCCAAAAGAAAAAGGCGCGGGATAACTGGAACGACCACGTTCCATGGGAGGGCGTCGATATGGCAACGCAAAACACCAAGACGTTGGCGCGCCTGATGATGGCGCCCTCCGTTCTGCTTCTTCTCGTCTGGATGATCGTACCGCTGGCGATGACGCTGTGGTTCTCGTTCCAGAACTACAATCTGCTCGATCCGTCCAATGTCAGCTTCACGGGTCTGTTCAACTACGAGTTCTTCTATACCGACCCCGCCTTCTTCCAGTCGATCTGGAACACGCTGGTCATCGTCGGCGGGGTGCTGCTGATCACCGTCATCGGCGGTATCGCCATCGCACTCCTCCTCGACCAGCCGATCTTCGGGCAGGGTATCGTCCGCATCCTGATCATCTCGCCCTTCTTCGTGATGCCGCCGGTTGCGGCGCTCGTCTGGAAGAACATGATCATGAATCCGAGCTACGGGGTGTTTGCCGATATCTCGAGGTTCTTCGGGCTCCGGCCGGTCGACTGGTTCGCGCAATATCCGCTGTTTTCGATCGTCGTCATTGTCGCCTGGCAGTGGCTGCCGTTCGCAACGCTCATCCTGCTCACCGCGCTGCAGTCGCTCGACGGCGAGCAGAAGGAAGCGGCGGAGATGGACGGCGCCAATTTCCTCAACCGGTTCGTCTATCTCGTGCTGCCGCATCTCGCCCGGTCGATCACCGTCGTCATCCTCATCCAGACGATCTTCCTGCTCGGCGTCTATGCGGAAATCCTGGTCACCACCAATGGCGGCCCCGGTTACGCCTCCACCAACCTCGCCTTCCTGATCTACCGCACGGCGCTCCTCGGCTACGATGTCGGCGGCGCCTCGGCAGGCGGCATTATCGCAGTCGTGCTCGCCAATATCGTCGCCTTCTTCCTGATGCGCGCCGTCGGCAAGAACCTGGACCGGTAGGAGAAGATCATGGCACGCAATGTTACGACAAGACACAAGGTCACCGCCACCGCCGCCGCCTGGATCGTCGCGCTGATCATCTTCTTCCCGATCCTCTATACGATCATCACCAGCATCAAGACCGAGCCGGAAGCGATCGCGGGTTTCAGCCTGTGGCCGTCCGGCACGTTCGAGAACTACATCACCGTCCAGACCCAGCGCGATTACCTGAAGCCGTTCATGAACTCGGTGATCCTGTCGGTCGGCTCCACCATCCTGGCGCTGATCATCGCGATCCCATCAGCCTGGGCCATGGCCTTCTCGCCGACCAAGCGGACCAAGGACATCCTGATGTGGATGCTCTCCACCAAGATGATGCCGGCGGTCGCGGTTCTGGTGCCGATCTACCTTCTGTTTCGCGATTTCGGCCTGCTCGACAGCCGCATCGGCCTGACCGTCATGCTGACGCTGATCAACCTGCCGATCGTGGTGTGGATGCTCTACACCTACTTCCGCGAAATCCCGGGCGAAATCCTGGAAGCGGCGCGGATGGACGGGGCGGGGCTCTGGCAGGAGATCGTCTACGTGCTGACGCCGATGGCGGTGCCGGGCATTGCCTCGACGCTGCTCCTCAACATCATCCTCGCCTGGAACGAGTCGTTCTGGACGATCCGGCTGTCGACCACCAATGCGGCGCCGCTGACGGCCTTCATCGCCTCGTTCTCCAGCCCGCAAGGCCTGTTCTGGGCGAAGCTTTCGGCCGCCTCGACCATGGCGATCGCACCGATCCTCATCCTCGGCTGGTTCTCACAGAAACAACTCGTTCGCGGCCTCACGTTTGGCGCGGTTAAGTAAGGAAAACGGACATGGGCAGCATCACGCTCCAAAAAGTGTCGAAAGTGTTCGGCGAGGCCAAGGTCATTCCGTCGATCGATCTCGAAATCAATGACGGCGAGTTC
This sequence comes from Neorhizobium sp. T25_13, assembly GCF_002968675.1. Taxonomy (NCBI): domain Bacteria; kingdom Pseudomonadati; phylum Pseudomonadota; class Alphaproteobacteria; order Hyphomicrobiales; family Rhizobiaceae; genus Neorhizobium; species Neorhizobium sp. T25_13. The sequence goes on along the minus strand of NZ_PVBI01000008.1, from coordinate 42,991 downwards.
GTCGTCTTCGTCGGCCCATCGGGCTGCGGCAAGTCCACGCTGCTGCGCCTGATTGCAGGGCTGGAAGATGTCAGCGGCGGACATATCCTGATCGACGGCAAGGACGTCACCCAGTCTGCCCCCGCTGAACGCGGCCTGGCGATGGTGTTCCAGTCCTACGCGCTCTATCCGCATATGAGCGTGCGCAACAACATCGCCTTCCCGTTGAAGATGGCGAAGATGGAGAAATCCGCGATCGACAAGAAGGTGACGGATGCGGCCCGCGTGCTGAACCTCACCGACTATCTCGAACGGCGGCCCTCGCAGCTCTCCGGTGGCCAGCGCCAGCGCGTCGCGATCGGCCGGGCGATCGTCCGGGAGCCTTCGGCCTTCCTGTTCGACGAGCCGCTTTCCAACCTCGATGCCGCATTGCGCGGCACGATGCGGCTGGAGATCAGCGACCTGCACCACCAGCTCAAGACGACGATGGTCTACGTCACCCACGACCAGGTCGAAGCGATGACCATGGCCGACAAGATCGTGGTGCTGAACCGCGGCAATATCGAGCAGGTCGGTTCGCCGCTCGATCTTTACAGGAGTCCGCGCAACCTGTTCGTCGCTGGCTTCATCGGCTCGCCGCACATGAACTTCGTCGACGGTGCCTATGCGCAGTCGAAGAATGCCAAAACCGCCGGCATCCGGCCGGAACACTTGAACCTTTCCAAGGACAGCGGCATCTGGCGCGGCACGGTGAAGGTCGCCGAACATCTCGGCGCCGATACGTTCCTGCATCTCGATGTCGAGGGCATCGGCCAGATCACCGCGCGCTGCGACGGGGAATTCGGCGCCTATCACGGTGACACGGTCTACATGACGCCCGATGAGGCCAAGCTGCATCGGTTCGACGACAAGGGCCTCGCCCTGAAGGCCTGACCGGCCATATCGGAGTAAAGACAATGACTGTGAAGCTTTCGCTGGCGAGCTTGAAGGACGCTGCGGCCACCGCCGCGGTGCCGGCCTATGATCCCAAGGGCCTGACTGCCGGCATCGTGCATTTCGGCGTCGGCAATTTCCACCGCGCCCACCAGGCGATCTATCTCGACGACCTGTTCAACACCGGCAAGGCACATGACTGGGCAATCATCGGCGCCGGCGTGATGCCGTCCGACGGCGCCATGCGCGACAAGCTGAAGGCGCAGGATTTCCTGACCACCGTCGTCGAGCAGGACAATAACAAGACCGCCGCCCGCATCACCGCGCCGATGATCGACATCATCGCCCCCGGCGATGTCGCGATCCTGATCGAGACGCTGGCAGACCCGAAGATCCGTATCGTTTCGATGACGATCACCGAAGGCGGGTATTTCATCGACGCTTCCGGTCGGTTCAATCCCGCCCACCCGGCAATCGCCGAGGACGGCCGGAACCCTTCGAGCCCGAAGACCGTCTTCGGCCTGATCCTCGCCGGCCTCAAGGAGCGCAAGGCACGCGGCGTCACACCCTTCACCATCATGTCCTGCGACAACATTCCCGGAAACGGCGAGGTGACGGAGAACGCGATCATCGGGCTTGCCCGGCTTTCCGATCCGGACTTCGCCCATTGGATTCACGAGAACGTCGCCTTTCCCAGCTCGATGGTCGACCGCATCACGCCGGCAACCGGCCAACGCGAGATCGACATCCTCAAGAACGATTTCGGCATCGACGACAATTGGCCGGTGTTCTGCGAGGAATTCAAGCAGTGGGTCATGGAGGACAAGTTCCCTGCAGGCCGTCCGCGGCTGGAAGAGGTCGGCGTCCAGTTCGTACCGGACGTGGCACCCTACGAACTGATGAAGATACGCATCCTCAACGGCGGTCACGCGGCCATTGCCTATCCGGCCGCCCTTCTCGACATCCATTTCGTGCACGAGGCGATGGAGCACAGGCTGATCCGCGGCTTTCTGGAAAAGCTGGAGAAGGACGAGATCATTCCGGTCATCCCCCCGGTGCCGGATACCAATCTCGTCGACTACTACAAGCTGATCGAGCGGCGGTTCTCCAACCCGAAGATCGGCGATACCATCCCCAGGCTGGCGCAGGACGGCTCCAACCGCCAACCGAAATTCATCCTGCCCTCGACCGCCGACCGGCTCGCCAAGGGGCAGGACATCATTGGCCTGTCGCTGGTCTCGGCGCTGTGGTGCCGCTATTTCGCGGGCACCTCCGACAGCGGCAAGGAGATCGTCTTCAACGACGCCAGCGCCGACCGCCTGAACGCCGCGGCGCTGAAAGCCAAGGATAACCCGGACGCCTTCCTTGCGCTTGGCGATATCTTCGGCGACGTTGCGAAATCCGAGCTGTTCCGCACCCGCTTTGCGCATGCGCTGAAGACGCTCTGGGAGCAGGGGACGGCAAAGACGCTCGAGCTCTATCTCGACGGCAAGCTCGTCAAATAGCGGGTGATGGACGTGCAACAGTCGGCGGGACCACTGGTGATCTTCGATTGCGACGGGGTTCTCGTCGACAGCGAGCCGGTTTCCGTGCGCGTGCTGGTCGATGCGCTGCGCCGCAAGGGGGTCGAGATGGACGCGGCGGAGGCCTATCGCCGCTTTCTCGGCCGCAGTCTCGGCACCGTCACCAAGACGATGCGCGAGGAATTCGGCGTCGAGGCCGACGATACGTTTCTCGAAGACATGCGCCACGATCTCTATGCCCGCTTCCGCGCCGAACTGCAGCCGATGCCGGGCATTGCCGAGACCTTGGACACGTTAGGTTTCCGTCGCTGCGTGGCGTCCTCCAGCCAGCCGGAGCGCATCCGCCTGTCCCTGTCGCTGACCGGCCTGATCGACAAGCTGGAGCCGAACATCTTTTCCGCCACGATGGTGGAAAAGGGCAAGCCGGCGCCGGATCTCTTCCTGCATGCGGCCAGCGAAATGAGCGCCGATCCCAAAAACTGCATCGTCATCGAGGACAGTCCCGCCGGTATTCAGGCGGGCCACAGCGCCGGCATGTCGGTCTTTGCCTTCGTCGGCGGTTCGCATGCCAGCGTTCCCGGCTACCGGGAGCAGATCGACGCGCTTTCGCCGGAAGTCGTGTTTGACGCCATGCCGGATTTGATCCACCTTGTCCAAAAACATATAGAGGGTCGCAGCGGCTCCGTTTCTTCGACCGTGCTTTAGTGCGATCCTTGGAACTGCAGGGCGACAAGGGACAGGAAACGAATCCGGATGCGTGATCACCTCGTTGCGGTCGATATCGGCACGGGCAGCGCCCGCGCCGGCGTCTTTGATCGCAGCGGGCGCCTGCTTGCCAAGGCCAAGCATCCGATCGCGATGTTCCGCCCCAGGCAAAACCATGCCGAGCACGATTCCGAGGATATCTGGGCGGCTACCTGCCGCGCCGTCAGAGAGGCGATGGCGGAGGCGGGCATCGCTGCCGACCGCATCGCCGCGATCGGCTTCGATGCCACCTGCTCGCTCGTCGCCCGCGACCGAGACGGCAGGCCGCTCACGGTATCCACGACCGGCAAGGCCAATCAGGACACCATTGTCTGGCTCGACCATCGGGCGATCAAACAAGCCGACCAGCTTTCCGCCACCGGCCATAAGGTGCTCGAATTTTCCGGCGGCTCGCTGTCGCCGGAGATGGAAATGCCGAAGCTGATGTGGCTGAAACAGTATCTGCCGCAAAGCTGGGCGAGGGCGGGTTATCTCTTCGACCTCGCGGATTTCCTGACCTGGAAAGCGACCGGCTCGCCCGCCCGTTCCCGCTGCACGCTGACTGCAAAGTGGAACTATCTCGCCCACGAAAACCCCGGCTGGAGTGCCGATTACCTGGCGCTCGCGGGCCTCGAAGACCTGCTCGAAAAGGGCGGCCTGCCGGACGAGACGATAGCCGTCGGGACAAGTCTGGGAAGCCTCAGCCGGCAGGCGGCCGATGGGCTCGGCCTCGACACGAAGGTGCAGGTGGCCCCCGGCATGATCGACGCCTATGCCGGCGCCTTCGGCGTGCTCGGCGGGGTGTCGGGTGGCGCCTCGGGTGGCTCGAAGCTCGAAACCAGCGTGGCGCTGATCGGCGGCACGTCGAGCTGCATCGTCGCCTTCACGAAAGATTCCAAACCCGGCCGCAGCCTCTGGGGACCCTATTACGAGGCGATCCTGCCGGGCCATTGGCTGGTAGAAGGTGGTCAATCGGCGGCGGGTGCGCTGCTCGATCATATCGTGATGATGCACGCCGCCGGCGGCGAACCGACGGCGGAACTGCATGGCCGCATCATCGCCCGCGTCGGAGAGTTGCGCAGCGAGGCCGACGGCGATATCGCCCCGAACCTCCACGTCCTGCCGGATTTCCACGGCAACCGCTCGCCGCTTGCCGACCCGCACGCGACCGGCGTCATCAGCGGCCTGACGCTCGACACCTCCTTCGACGGCCTCTGCCGCCTCTACTGGCGCACCTGTGTCTCGATCGCGCTTGGCATCAGGCACATTCTCGATGCGCTTTCGGGCTACGGCTATCGCTTTGAAACCCTCCATGTCACCGGCGGCCACGTCAACAACCCGCTGCTGGTCGAACTCTACGCCGACGTCACCGGCCGCAAGGTGGTGATCCCGGAGAACCGGGACGCAGTGCTGCTCGGCACGGCGATGGCGGCCGCGGTTGCCGGCAGCGTGTTCGGCTCGCTGTTCGAAGCAGGACAGGCGATGGACGGCGGGGGGACGGAGCTGCTGCCGGACCCGACACGGGCCGAGCAGTACGGGCTGGATTACCGCCGGTTCCTGGCGATGGTCCGGCATCGGGAGGAATTGCGGGGGATGGGGTAGGGAGGATGCCCGGCAAGATCGGACGCTTCAGCGCATTCGCCGCCACCGCAACCGTCGAGACACCGCAGTCTAATAATTCATCAGCAGGTTTGGGGCGCCCGAAGATCCGAAACGGGGCTGTACGCCGAGCAGCGGCGCTGATCGGCCGATGATTTCCTTGATCATCGGGGCTGCTGTTGATGCCGCCGTGCGTCCGCCGTGTTCGCCTGTCTGCGGAGCATCGATTATCGAAAGCACGATGTATTTGGGCCTGTCCATCGGGAAGGCTGCGACGAAGGCGTTGAAATTGATATCCTTGGCATAACGTCCGTTGATCACCTTGTCGGCCGTGCCCGTCTTGCCGCCGACCTGGAAACCTTCGACCTGGGCGCCGCGTCCGGAGCCCTTCAAGCCGTTCCAGGTGAACAGGTAGCGCATATCGGCGCTGGTGCCCTGCTTTATCACCGGGCGGGCAACCTGTTCGGCCTCTTCCCGGGAGCGGGGAAGAAACGTGGGAGGAACAAGAGTACCTCCATTGATCAGAGCGGCGGCGGCAACCGCCGTCTGCAGCGGCGTGGTTGCCACGCCATGGCCGAACGAGATGGTGACCGAGTTGATCTTCTTCCATGTCCTCGGCTGGGTTGGCGTTGCCACGCCCGGCAATTCGGTTTCCATCCTGGAGAGGAGCCCGAGCTTGGTGAGGAACTGCTGATGGCCCTCGATGCCGACCTTGTCCGCGACCGCCGCGGTGCCGATATTCGATGAATACTGGAAGACTTCGGAGATCGTCAGCGGCCGGTTCTTTCCGCGGAAGTCCTTGATGGTGAAACCGCCCATGCGGATCGGCCGGGACGCATCAACGACGGAATTCAGGGTGATCTTGCCTTCGTCCAGCCCCATCGCCAGCGTGAAGCTCTTGAACGTCGAGCCCATCTCGAACGTGGCATTGCTTATCCGGTTGAACCAGCCCTTTTCATAGTCCTTGTCGACACTGCCGTCAGGCAGCATCCGGGACGGTTCGTTCGGGTCGTAGTCGGGCACCGATGCCATCGCCAGAACCTCGCCGGTATCGACATCGAGAACAACGGCGCCCGCAGCCTCGGCCCTATAGGCGGTCATCGCGTTCGCGACGACCTGGCGGACGATATTCTGGACGCGGAGATCGATGGACAGCCTGACGGGTTCGAGCGGGACCCCGCCGGTCAGCCCGGCCAGGCGAAGGTCGCCAAGGCCCTGCTGATCCAGATATCGCTCCATCCCGGCGAGGCCCTGGTTGTCGACATTCACATGGCCGACGATGTGAGAGGCGGTCGCGCCGCCTGGATAGAACCGACGTTTCTCCGGTCTGAATCCGATGCCGGGAATGCCGAGCGCCAGGATATCCGCCTGCTGTTTCGGGGTGAGTTGCCGCTTCAGCCACTGGAATGCGGTCTGCGATCTCAGCTTCTTGTGAGTTTCGCTCCAGTCGAGGTTGGGGATGACGAAGGCAAGCTTTTCGACGACCTCGTCCGCATCGACGATCCGGCGCGGGTCGGCGTAGAGCGAGGTCATGTTGAGGTCGGTGGCCAGCAGCGCTCCGTTGCGGTCGACGATGTCCGGCCTGGATGCGACGGGACTACTGGAAATTGCTCCCGTCGCGGCCGGTTCGGCAAGACCGTATTGGACGAGGCGCGCGCCGACGATGAAATAGACTGCAAGGAAGCCGGCGATCAGAATTCCGAGCCTCTGCCTTGCGTCTTTCTTCCGGCGCGCGCTTGCGCCCATGAAGGTCGCATTTTTCGCACCGACATTGCTCCTAACGATGAAATGTGCACGGCTTCTCAGCCGGACGACAAAAGAGATCATTCCGAACAAATCCAAAAAACATGTCAGCCGAAGGCAACGGTCGAGCGGTTCGTCAGCCGCTGGATTGCAGCCTGCACGCGGTTGAACCGGAAGCCAACAGGAGAGTTTCTGGCGTGGCGGAGATGTTTAAAGTTGTATTAATATACAATTAAAGTTGTATTCGAGTGCGCGCGGAAGGTTAACCGACGCTTGTCGGGATTGGACGTGCCATCGCCATCTCTCTCGTCTGCGCGGTTGTGGGTGGAGCACACGGCAACCTGTTCGAAGCAGGGAAGGCGATGGTGCGGCATCGGGACGAGTTGCGGGGGAAGGAGCGGGCTCGGTACTCCGGAGGCTCCTTGCAAAGGCTAATGCAGATGCCTCAGCTTGTCGGGATTGCGCACGATATAGATGGCCGTGATCTTCCCGTCCTCGATATCGAGTGCGGTCGTCTGCAGCTCGCCGTCGGCCTCCATCGTGACGAAGCCCGGCAATCCGTTGACGAACCCGGCGCGAACGAGTGTGGAGCCGTTCTTCTGAAACTGATCCGCGAGATAGGCGTGCACTTTCATCACCGCCTCGAAGCCGAGAACGGGCTCCGTGGCCGCAGGGCGCTTGCCGCCACCGTCGGCATGAACGCTGACGTCTGCCGCCAACATGGCACCCAGCGCTGTCATGTCGCCGCTGCGCGAGGCGGCGAAGAAGGCCTCGGCAAGCTCGACGCCCCGTTTTTTGTCGACCTGGAAACGAGTTCTCGCCTCGCGAACATGGGTGCGCGCGCGGGCAGCAAGCTGGCGGCAGGCGGCCATGTCACGCTCGATGGTGGTTGCGACTTCCTCGAATCCCAGCCCGAAAACGTCGTGCAGCAGGAAGGCCGCGCGTTCGAGCGGTGAAAGGCGTTCGAGCGCCAGCATCAGCGGCAAGGTGACGTCCTCTTCCTTTTCCTCTTCCATGACCGGATCGGGAAGCCAGGGGCCGATATAGGTCTCGCGCTGTCGCCGCGCCGATTTCAGCTGATCGAGGCAGAGCCGCGTTACGGTGCGGCGCAGGAACGCCTCCGTTTCGCGTATCTCTTGGCGATTGGCCTTCATCCAGCGGATGAAGGCCTCCTGCACCATGTCCTCGGCGTCGGATACGGATCCGAGCATGCGGTAGGCGACGCGCATGAGCTTCGGACGCAGCGGGTCGAAGCTGGCTGCTGCGTCCGAATGGTCGAGACCCTGCATCAGGCGGCTGCCTGGGCGGTCTTGGCACCCGCGGCGTTGTTCCACAGGCCAAAGCCAACCGCCAGGCGGTTCCAGCCGTTGATGACATTGATCATCAAAGTCAGTTTCACCTGTTCCTCCTCCGTGAACTCGGCCTTCAGGGCCTCATAGCCGCTTTGGGACGAATGACCTTCGGACAGCCGGGTCAGGGCTTCGGTCCAACCTAGCGCAGCGCGCTCGCGATCGGAATAGCATGGAGCTTCACGCCAGGCGGACAGCAGGTAGATGCGCTGCTCGCTCTCGCCCCGCGCCCGGGCTTCGATCGTGTGCATATTGATGCAGTTGGCGCAGCCGTTGATCTGCGAGGAGCGGATTTTTACGAGTTCGATGAGGCTATGCTCAAGGCTTTCGGCAACATCGGCGGACACACCCATCCAGGCCTTCATCAGCGAGGGAGCGGTGGCGAAAGGGTTAAGTTTGGCACTCATGGTTCGTTTCCTTCTGTTGGTTACGACATCATGACGAGACAGGATCCGCCCATGTGACATGCCCGCGAGATTTTTCTTGAATATCTGAGCTGAGAGCCGGCTGCGGTCGCTTCTCCTATATCCGCCATCTCACTCCTCCTTGCTCCGCCGCTCCCTCCCACCTACATCTCCTCCGCCAACCTGGAGACGCCGATGATCCTCGACGCCGGACGCCTTTCGCTCGCCAACCTTTTTGCACCCGAAACCCGTTCCGTGTTCTGGAAGACGCTGGGTCTCACCGCCCTCGTGCTGATCGGCATCTGGTTCGCGCTTCGCGAGATCTTCATCCTTTATGCCTGGCCATGGTTCGCGGCCTTTTTCCCGGACCTGCCGGATTGGGCGGGTTGGCTCACCCTGTTTGCGGCGATCGCTGCCGGCATCGGGCTGGCGCTGGCGCTCGCTCTGCTGATCGCGCCGATCACGGCGCTGATCGCCGGCCTGTTCCTCGATGATGTCGCCGAAGTGGTCGAAAAGCGCGATTATCCGACCGATACGCCCGGCAAGGCGATGCCGCTCGCCCAGGCGATCATCGGCTCGATCCAGTTTCTGGGCGTCGTCATCATCGGCAATATCGTGGCCCTTTTCCTGCTGTTCATCCCCGGCATCAACCTGATCGCCTTCTTCATGGTGAACGGCTATCTGCTCGGCCGGGAATTTTTCGAGTTCGCGGCGATGCGGTTTCGCACGCCTGCGGAAGCACGCGCCTTCCGCGCCAAACATTCCTCCACCGTGTTCCTGGCTGGCCTTCTGATCGCGTGTTTCCTGGCGGTGCCGATCGTCAACCTGCTGACGCCGCTGTTTGCCGCGGGCCTGATGGTACATCTCCACCAGGCTATCTCGAAGCGCGATCCCGGCTTCAAGCTTTAGGCGGGCAGGGCTGAGGGAGGGGCAATCGCCACTTTACTCGACGGGCTCGCCAATGAGCTGCTGCGGCAATTCCACAAGCGGTGCCGGCACATCGACGGTCTTTTCCGGCGAGCGACAGAGATCGGCGATCACGCAGCGCTCGCATTCCGGTTTTCGCGCCTTGCAGCAATAACGACCGTGCAGGATTAGCCAGTGGTGGGCGTGGAAGAGATACTGGTCGGGGATCACCTTCAAGAGGTTCTCCTCGACCTCGTCGGGTGTCTTTCCCGGCGCCATCAAGAGCCGGTTGGCGATGCGGAAGACGTGTGTATCGACCGCCAGCGTCGGCACGCCGAAGGCCATCGACATCACCACATTCGCCGTCTTGCGGCCGACGCCCGGCAGGCGGATCAGCTCTTCGCGCGTTTTCGGCACTTGGCTACCGAACTCGTCGATCAGCATGCGACAGAGCGCGATCACGTTCTTCGCCTTGTTGCGGTAGAGCCCGATGGTCTTGATATACTGGGTGACGCCTTCTTCACCCAGCGCGAGCATCTTTTCGGGCGTATCGGCGACTTTGAACAGCGCCCGCGTCGCCTTGTTGACGCCCGCATCGGTCGCCTGGGCGGACAGTGCCACCGCCACCACAAGCGTGAAGGGGTTTACGTGCTCCAGTTCGCCCTTCGGCTCCGGCCGCTGCACCGAAAAGCGGCGAAAAATCTCCTCCATTTCCGCCTTCGTATAGGCGGATTTGAAGCGCTTCGGCTTGGGTGCGGCTTTGGGTGCGGCCTTGCGCTCGGGCGCGTGATTTGACTTTTGCGAGGTGCTGGTTTTGGATTTGATCTTTGGAGTCGCCATATGCCTGTATAGGCATCCCGCAGGAGGGAAATCAACGTGGACGTTTCCGAGGAACAGCCCGTTTTCGCAGCCGAACTGACGCCCTACCGTTCGCTTGGCAGGACGGGCTTTCGCGTCGTGCTTGTGCTGACGGGCGGCATCTGCCTCCTCTATGGCGGCTTTTTCCTGATCACCGGCGCCTATCCGATCGGCTTCTTCTTCGGGCTCGATTTCCTCGGTCTCTACATCGCCCTGAAGATGAGCTATCGCTCGGGCCGGGCGCGCGAGGAAGTGACTGTCTCGCGCAGCAACCTGTCGATCCGGAAATTCTCGCCGGTGGGGCGTGTGGTGGAGCACCGTTTCAATCCGTTATGGGCGCGCTTCAACGTCCGCCGTCACGAGGAGTTCGGCATCACGTCCATGTCTGTGACGGGCGAGGGGCGCGGCACCGATATCGGCTCCTTCCTCAATCCGGACGACCGGGAAAGTTTCGCCAAGGCCTTCAGGGGAGCCCTGGCAACCGTGAAGCAGCGGGTTTAAGCGGGTTGGAAAACCTGCAATAGGGCAAGAAACGGGTGGTTTCGGTCAAGCCGAAGGCGCATCTAAGCAGCATACCAGTTGCACAGCGATTTTTGCGCGCCCAAGGTCCAGGTTGGCCGGTGCGCGGCGCTGCAGAGGAGATAGATCATGAACGCTCTCGCCCAGATCGATTCGCCGCCTATCGACGTAACGCCCGATGGTTCCGACTACGAAACCGTCCGCCGCGTCATCGAGATGATCACGCTCGATTATCGCGACCAGCCGTCGCTGGAGGCGATTGCCTCCGAGCTCGGCCAGTCGCCGACCCAGCTCCAGAAAGTATTCACCCGGTGGGCCGGGTTGTCGCCCAAGGCTTTCCTTCAGGCCGTGACCCTCGATCATGCCAAGCGCCTGCTCGGCAAGGAGGAACTGCCGCTGCTCGAAGCCTCCTACGAGCTCGGCTTGTCCGGTCCCGGCCGCCTTCACGACCTGTTCGTCACCCATGAGGCGATGTCGCCCGGCGAATGGAAGGCGCGCGGCGGCGGCCTGACGATCCGCTACGGTTTCCACCCGTCGCCCTTCGGCGAGGCACTGGTGATGGCGACGGATCGCGGCCTCTCGGGCCTTGCCTTTGCCGATCTCGGCCATGAACGGGCCGCGCTCGACGACATGATGCGCCGCTGGCCGAATGCCGAATACGTTCCCGACCAGGAGATGACGGCGCCTTATGTCGGCCGCGTCTTCGACCGTGCGAACTGGTCCTGCGACCGGCCGCTGAAGGTCGTGCTGATTGGCACCGATTTCCAGGTGCGCGTCTGGCAGAGCCTGTTGAAAATCCCCTTCGGCAAGGCTGTCACCTATTCCGACGTCGCCAACGACATCGGCCAGCCGACCGCCAGCCGCGCGGTGGGTGCGGCTGTTGGAGCCAACCCGATCTCCTTCGTGGTGCCCTGCCACCGGGCACTCGGCAAAAGCGGCGCGCTGACCGGATATCACTGGGGGCTGACGCGCAAGCGGGCGATCCTGGGCTGGGAAGCGGGAAACGCGTAAGGGGCCGAACGCTTGAGTTCAGCGTTCAGGTTCCATTGCCGGCCCGCGAGCAGGCATATACCAAGCCGCCTGCAAAAGTCATGGACGGCCTCTGAGGATTGCGGGATTGCCGATTGGGTAATATAAGCGATTACTGAAGTAATCGTCGAAGGACGCGGTCAGGTGCATGAGCGCAAATACCAGAGATCGAAAAGCTTTCTAGGCGCCAAGATCATCTTCAATGGCGATCATTCGGCCTTCGACTGCATCGTCAAGGAAATCTCGGCCGGCGGCGCGTTGATCAAGATCGAGAATGCCCTGTCCGTGCCGGAAAGCTTCGGCCTCGCCCTGTCGGATGGCCGACGTTTCGAATGCGAAGTCCGCTGGCGGCGGATCAATTCCCTCGGAGTAGAGTTCCTGACCGCTGCCTGATTGCCCGTCCGTTCAAGCGCAGCCAGTGGTACAGCCAGGGGTCAGGCCGCCCCCTGTGCGCTCTCGGAGGGTTCGTTCAGCCGCAACAATTCCTTGGCCGCAGTCTCATCGGTGATCAGCGTATGGCACCCGATCCTGCGGATCGTTGCGCGGATCGCTACCGCCCGGTGCGCGCCACCCGATGACAGCACGATGTGCCGGGCCTTTTTCAGCGTATCGAGATCCACCGACATCACCCGCTCGTTCAGCTTGTGATCCACGGAGCGGCCTTCCTCGTCGAGAAAGTTGAACATCGTGTCGCAGATGCAGCCGGCGGCGATCAGCCGGTCGAGCTCCGCCTTGGAGATGAACCCTTCCGACAGCGAGGTGGAATGCGGGCCGATGTCGCCGCAGCTCACCACCGCGAGATCGAGGTTTTCGGCAAGGTCGTAGATCGTCTTCAGCCCGCATTCCTCGATCAGCGCCCTTTTGGTCTTGACCGAGTCGACCAGAAGCGGGGCGAGGAACATGTAACACTCGGCACCGAGCTGCCCCGCGAAACGCCAGGTGTAATCGATCGGATTGGTCTGGTGTACGGCGACGATGCCGCCGAGCAGCGATACGACCTTGCAGTTCTTCCGCCGCGGCGGGCGAAAGCTGCCGAGCGAGGCGGTCATCGTGCGGCCCCAGCCGACGCCGATGGTCATGTCGTCCTGCACCACTTCGGAGAGGAATTGCCCGAGCGCCAGCCCGACCGAGCTGGCGAGCGCCGCAGCGCTGTTGTCGCGCGGGGCGGGCACGACCACGGCCTCGTCGAGGCCGTAAGCCTTTTCCAGCCGGATCGCCAGCTCGACGCAGGTATCGATGCCCTCGCTGATCCAAATCTGCACCTCGGAGCGCTTCATGGCCTCGTCGAGCAGGCGGATCACCGTCGAGCGGCTCAAGCCCAGCCGTTCGGCGACATCTTTCTGCGTCAATCCCTGGTTATAATAAAGCCACGCCGCCCGCAGCCTCATGGAAGCGGCTTCGGAATAGGCGGTATGGGTCTCGCGTCTGAGCCTAGCCAACGGGCCTCCGGGACGATCATGGACAAGCGAGATGATACTTGTTCCAACTGACACATATGTCAATTCCGAAGGACAAATGTCTTGACTTTTTAACCGCGGGCGGGGGATAGTTCTTACCAACGCGCCGGAGGAGCCAAATCGCGCAACAGGCGTTTAGTTCTCCATATATCGAGGAATATTCGGATGACGTCTAAACTAGAGCAGCTTCGTTCCATGACCACGGTCGTTGCCGATACCGGCGACATCGAGGCGGTCGCCCGCCTGAAGCCCGTGGATTGCACCACCAACCCGACCATCGTCCTGAAGGCGCTCGGCACGCCCATCTTCGCCGACAAGGTCCGGGAAGCGATCGCCTGGGGCCGCAAGCAGTCCGGCACTCCGGATGCCGTCGTGTCCGCCGTGGCCGACCGCCTGGCGATCACCGTCGGTGCCGCCCTGTCCGAGCTGGTCCCGGGCCGCGTTTCGACCGAAGTCGATGCCGACCTTTCCTTCGACACCGAAGCGTCGATTGCCAAGGCCCGCCAGATCATCGCCTCCTACAAGGAGCGCGGCATCGAGCGTGACCGCATCCTCATCAAGCTCGCCTCCACCTGGGAAGGCATCCGCGCCGCGGAAGTGCTGCAGAAGGAAGGCATCGACTGCAACCTGACGCTTCTGTTCTCCCAGGCCCAGGCAATCGCCTGCGCCGAAGCCAAAGTGTTCCTGATCTCGCCCTTCGTCGGCCGCATTCTCGACTGGTACAAGAAGTCGACCGGCCAGGACTACGCCGCCGAGACCGATCCGGGCGTCGTGTCGGTGCGTGCCATCTACAATTACTACAAGGCGAACGGCATCAAGACGATCGTCATGGGCGCCTCCTTCCGCAATGCCGGCGAAATCGAAGCGCTGGCCGGCTGCGACCGCCTGACGATCAGCCCGGCGCTGCTCGACGAGCTCGACAAGGACACCGGCAAGCTGGAGCGCAAGCTCGTGCCGGAAACCTTCAATGCGGAGCCGTTGCAGTCGCTCGACGAGAAGTCCTTCCGCTGGATGATGAACGAGGACGCCATGGCGACCGAAAAACTCTCCGAAGGCATCCGTGCCTTCGCCAAGGACCTCGCGTCGCTGCGCCAGATGGTCAAGAAGGAACTGACCCTCGCCGCCGCCTGATACCAGCTTCCACCGCCGGCATGAAGAAAGGCCCGTCTCGCGACGGGCCTTTCTGTATTCATTCGCGGCGGCCGGATGAGGGGCAAGCTCACCGGCAGGCGGAGAGAAGATCAGGCCGGCTGCGGCACCAGCTTGGCAGTACCCGGCTTGCGCAGCAGCAGGACGGAAACCGCGGCGATCATGCACATCACGCCGGCGATCTGCAGGGCCGGCATATAGGTGTTGAAGTCGCTCTTGAGGAACCCGGCACCGAAGGCAGCGGTGGCCGCGCCGATCTGATGGCCGGCAAACACCCAGCCGAAGATCAGTCCGGCCCGTTCGCGGCCGAATTCGGCAGCGGCGAGCTTTACGGTCGGCGGCACGGTCGCCACCCAGTCGAGGCCGTAGAAGATCGCGAAGACCGACAGCTCGACGAAGCTGAAGCCGGAGAGGGACAGGTAGACCAGCGACAGGCCGCGCAGGCCGTAGAACCAGAACAGCAGCCAGCGATTGTCGTAGCGGTCCGACAGCCAGCCGGCGAAGATGGTTCCGAAGAAGTCGAAGATGCCGATTACAGCGAGCGTGCTGGCGGCGGTGACAGCTGCCATGCCGAAATCGCCGCAGATCGAGATCCAGTGGGTCTGGATAAGCCCGTTTGTCGAGAGGCCGCAGACGAAGAACGTGCCGAACAGGACCCAGAAGGTGCCGCTCTTCGAGGCGTGGCGGAGTGCGCCGATCGGCGAATAGAGCGTCGCCAGGAACTTGTGGTCCTGCTTCGGCGCCGGCGTCACCGCGGTCTCGCCATAGGCCGGCAGGCCGACATCGGACGGATAGTCGCGCATCAGGAGCAGGACCAGCAACATCGCGGCGGAGATGACGACGACCGTAAAGGTGAGCGCTGTGCGCCAGCCATAGGCTTCCGTCATGGCGGCGAGCAGCGGCAGGAAGACGAGCTGGCCAGTGGCGTTGCTGGCGGTCATGAGGCCGACGACAAGGCCGCGGCTCTTGGAAAACCAGCGAGTCGCGACCGTTGCGCCGAGGACCAGCGCGGTCATTCCGGTGCCGACGCCGATCACCACGCCCCAGAGCGCCACGAGCTGCCAGACCTGGGTCATGAACAACGACAGGACAATGCCGCTCATGATCAGAGCCAGGGCAAAGGTGACCACCTGGCGGACGCCGAAATGGTTCATGAAGGCGGCGGCGAACGGTCCGAGAAGGCCGAAAAGCACCAGGCGGACGGCCATGGCCGAAGAGATGTCGGCGATATCCCAGCCGAACTCCTGATGCAGCGGCTGGATCATCACGCCGGCCGAGCCCATGGCGCCGGCGGTCGCCAGCATGGTCAGGAACGTGGTGATGGCGACCACCCATCCATAATGCAGATTTCTGGCCGCCATCCATTGGGCGGCGCGATTGGAGATCATGGTCTGTCCCTTTCCTGGTCGTTGCCGCACCGGCAGCGTGATAAAAATCGGGTATATACCCGCTTCTGGTAAAAAATCAGAGGGCTGCAAGCAGTTCCTGCAGTTGTCTGGTTTTCTCGGCCCCAAGCCGGGCCTCGATTTCGTCCTGGACGCCGTCCCAGAGCGGCGCGCCCTGTTTCAAGATCGCATGGCCCTGCGGCGCGACGGTCAGCATCGCTTCCCGCTGATCCTCGCCATGGCCGATCGCCACCAGACCCATGCGTTCCAGCACTTTGGCATTGCGGCCGACCGTCGACCGGTCCAATTCCACCTGGGCGGCGAGATCGGTCAGCGAGATCGGCGCCAGCCGGTTGATGTTGCGCAGCAGGCTGAACTGCCCGATGTTGACGCCGAGCGGCGCCAGGGCCTCGTCGTAGTAGGACGAGACCTTTCGGGAGGCCTTGCGCAGCAGAATGCAGTGGCAGGTATCATTCGGCATGGAGCGGGTATATACCCGCGGTTCGATTTGCGCAAGAGGGATGCATCAAAAGCAGGGCCGTTCCGGAATGAAGCACGCCGTCTGCGAGAAAGACCTCCGGAGGGCGAAAAGAACCCTGCGGCTTAAAGCTTCCTCAACAAGAATAGGCGACTATCCCGGCACTATTCCATCCTGTTGTTCTGCGTAAAAATGGAGTTGAGCATGCCGGAGTTCGGCAAGTGAAGGGTCTGAAGTTCCGGTTTTCCAAGAAGCTCGTCTTCATCCTCATGGGCAGTATCGTCGTGCTCGGCGGTGGCAGCGGCGCGGCGGCTGTGCTCATCGGCGCAGACAAGATCCTCGGCCCCTCCTATCTGGAGATCAACGGGCTGGAATGTACCGCGCTCGAAACGGTCAAGATCAAGCGGGACCAGCGTTACTGGATCCGCAAATATGTGGTGAGCGACGAGGCCGGTGACGGGCTAGCGCGCATCCGGACGGCCTTGCGTGTCGCCAAGGCTGTCCAGGAGAAGGAAAAGGCCGATCTCGTCCAGGTGGCGATAATCGACAAGGCGGGCCCCCGCGATCGCGCCCAGATGCGCGGCCGTGCGATCGGTGCCCAGGTCGTCTATATCCCGGACCCCAAGAAGGCGCCCGAAGGCACCGACGCTCAGCCCTATTCAGCATATTACCTCGATGGTACCGCCAATTCGAACGGCGAATATTACGGAATGCGCATCGACCTGCCGCTCGAGGATGTCGAGGCGCTTACAGCCCGGCTGACCGACCACGCCGATTGCGTCGGCCCGGTCGTCGCCACGCCGGAAGGCGAACACGGCCAGAAGCCGAAGGCTGACGGTCACGGCGCGCCGAGCGCACCTGCTGGCCACGGCGAACCGGTCGCCAATAGTCATGGCGCCCCTGCGGACGCTCACGGCGCTCCCGCCGAGGGGCATGGCGGCGAGGTCGCGGCCAAGGAAAGCGGCGGCTTCTTCAGTTCCGTCACCGGCATGATCTTCGGCTCCGGGCAGGAAGCCCCCGCGCAAGGCCATGAACCCGCTGGCAATCCTGCCGCTTCTGAAACCCATGCCGCCCCGGCTGCGGCCGCCCACGCTGCCCCGGCCGCCGCCGCGCATCCGGCGCCCGCAGCACCGAACAAGTCCGTTGCCCATCAGGGCCCCAATCAGGGCCAGGGCAACCAGAAGCCGGCAGCGCCCGCGCAGGTCGCATCCGCCGAACCGAAAAAGGAAGAGGGCGGTTTTCTCGCCTCGATAATGGGCATGTTCTCCGGCAGCGGGGAGCAGGAAAAACCCGCTGCAGCCCCGGTCGCCGCCAAGGCATCGGAACCCGCGCCCGCGCCCCGCACGTCTGCTGAAGGCGGCAAGCGCTGGTCGAAGCAGACCGATGGCGACGCCGTTCGCTCCGACGCCAAGCCGCCGGAAACGGCGCATGCCGAAGCGGCTCCGGCCAAGACCGCCGGCGCCACGGACGCGGACGCCGCCGGCGCCGAATGGCTCGCAAAGCTCAGGGGCCAACCGGCGCCAGTTGCACCCGCGAAACCCGCCCAGGCGGCGTCGGCTTCGGATGCGAAGGATCCGGCTCAGAAGGTCGTGCATTGAGAGGGGAGTAAACCGGGCTCTCCGTCGTCATCCTCGGGCTCGACCCGAGAATCCAGCATCCGCAGTGCCCAGCCGGTGGGATCCTCGGGTCGAGCCCGAGGATGACGGCCGTGGTGGCGGAGGCGAACCCTATCAATCCGCCTTGGCGCGTCTCGCCGGGAACAGGATCACATCGCGGATCGACGGTGAGTCCGTCAGGAGCATGACGAGGCGGTCGACGCCGATGCCGAGGCCGCCGGCGGGCGGCATGCCCTGGTCGATCGCATCGAGGAACTCGTCATCGAGCTGCTTGTCCTTTTCGCCGCGGGCATGCGCCTGTTCGAGCTGTTCGACCATGCGCTTGCGCTGCTCTTCCGGGTCGTTGAGCTCGGAGAAGGCGTTGCCCAGTTCCCAGGCGTTGCAATAGGTTTCAAAACGTTCGACGAGGCGCGGTTCGCCCGGCACTTCCTTGGCAAACGGCGAGATATCCTTCGGGAAATGCGTCACGTGGCTCGGCTGGATCAGCGTGCCCTCGACCTTTTCCTCGAAGATGAAGGCGAGGCATTCGCCCCAGGTCCAATCCTTCTCGACAGCAAAGCCGGCGGCCTTGGCGGCGGTGCGGGCTTCCTCGTCGGTCTTCATGCTCAAGAAATCGATGCCGGTCGCTTCCTTGACGGCATCGGGCATCGGCACGCGCTTGAACGGGCCCTTGAAGGACAGTTCCTTGTCGCCGAACTTCACTTCGGTCGTGCCGTGGATGGTCATGGCGAGCGTCGAGAACATGCGCTCGACGAGGTCCATCATGTCCTCGTAGTCGGCATAGGCCCAGTAGCACTCCATCATCGTGAATTCAGGATTGTGCCGGGTGGAGACGCCTTCGTTCCTGAAGTTGCGGTTGATCTCGAACACCTTGTCGGTCAGGCCCGAGACCAGCGTGCGCTTCAGGAACAGTTCCGGCGCGATGCGCAGATACATGTCGAGCTTCAGCGTGTTGTGGTGGGTCTTGAACGGTTCCGCGGTGGCGCCGCCGTAGATCGCCTGCAGCATCGGGGTCTCAACTTCCATGAAGCCGTCGTTTTCCATGAAGCGGCGGATGCCCGAGACGATGCGGCTGCGCTGCTGGAATCGGAGCTTGGACTCTTCGTTGGTCATGATGTCGAGATGGCGCTTGCGGTAGCGCAGCTCGATATCCGACAGGCCGTGCCACTTCTCCGGCATGGGGAGCAGCGACTTGGTGAGCATGGTGATGTTTTGGGCGTTGATGGTCAGCTCGCCGCGCTTGGTGCGGCGCACGACGCCTGTCACGCCGATGATGTCGCCGATATCGACCATCGGCAACAGGTCACGGGCTTCCTGCGGCGTGGTGTCCTTGTGGGAGAAGATCTGCACCTTGCCGGACGCGTCATGGATATCCATGAACATGCCGGAATTGCGCGAGGAATAGACCCGGCCGGCGACGGTGACGATATCCTGCGTCTCGACGTCCGCTTCCAGGTTCTTGTATTTCTCGGCCAGTTCCGCATTTGTCATCGTCCGGTGGAAATGCGCCGGATAGACGTCGCCGATCTTTTCGCGAAGCAGAGCGAGTTTTTGGGCGCGCACCTGGGTGGCATCGGAGGAGAGGGCGGTTTCGGTGGTGTTCTCGGTCATCGTGTTTCGCCTTCTTCGGGCAGGTTTATGTTGTTTCGCCGGTGCGGCTGGCTCGGCGTAACCCTCCCCCTTGTGGGGAAGGTCGGAGCGAAGCGACGGGGAGGGGTTTTCTTGAACTCAGGAAGAAAGGCCCCTCCCTAACCCTCCCCACAAGGGGGAGGGGACCCGTCGCGTATACCTTTACTTTCCGTCGCCTACCATCGAGGCCACTACTCCTGCAGCCACCTTCAGCCGCTGGCGAACCACCGAGCGGCCGAGCAACGCCATCGAGTCGAACAGCGGCAGTGAACGGGACGAACCCGACATGGCGACGAACAGCGGCGGGGTGACGACGCGCAGTTTCTTGCCGAGACGGTCGGAAATGGCGCGCAGCTCGGCGTCGATCGTTTCGGTGTTGAACTCGAGCATCTTTTCGAAATCCGCCTGCACCGTATTGATGATCTCCAGCGTTTCCGCCGGGCTCGTCTTCAGGCCAGCAAACGAAGCAGGCGTCAGGCCGACATCGTTTGACAGGAGGAAGCCGGCAAGGTTCGGCAGCTCGCCGAGCCTGGAAATTCGGCTCTGCGACAGTTTCAACCCTTCGGTCAGGCGCTGGTTTTCCATCGCCCATTCGAGCGTCCGCGCGATGAACTCCTCCGGAGACAGCTTTTCGCGCAGCCAGCGGCCGTTCAGCCAGTCGAGCTTCTGGATGTCGAAGATCGCGCCGGCCTTGGAGAGGTTGTCCGGATCGAACTTCTCGATGAGCTCGTCCATGGTCAGCATCTCTTCGCCTTCGGCGATCTGGATGAAGAACAGGCCCAAAAAGTTCATCAGCGCTTCCGGCAGGTAGCCGAGCGCGGAATAATAGGAGATCGAGGTCGGGTTCTTGCGCTTCGACAGCTTCGACTTGTCGGCGTTGCGCATCAGGGAGAGATGCATGAACACCGGCTGTTCCCACTCGAAATAACGATAGAGCAGGATGTGCTTCGGCACCGATGCCAGCCATTCCTCGCCGCGCGCCACGTGGGTGATCTTCATCAGATGGTCGTCGATGACGTTGGCCATGTGATAGGTCGGCATGCCGTCGCCCTTGATCAGCACCTGCATGTCGACCGAATCCCACGGGATCGAGACGTCGCCGTAAACGCCGTCATGGAAGTCGCAGGAGCCTTCGGTCGGGATCTTCATGCGGATGACCGAGCCTTCGCCGGCCGCCATCTTGGAGGTCACTTCCTCGGCCGTCAGGTTCAGGCAAAGACCATCGTATTTCGGCGGCTTGCCGCTAGCGCGCTGGCCCTCGCGCATCTGCTCCAGACGTTCCGGCGTGCAGAAGCAGCGGAAGGCGTGGCCCTTGTCGAGCAGTTGCTGGGCATAGGGCTGGTACATGTCCTTGCGGTCGGACTGGCGGTAAGGACCGTAGGGTCCGCCGACATCCGGGCCTTCGGCCCAGGTCAGGCCCGTCCAGCGCAGCGCGTCCAGAACCTTCTGCTCGAATTCTTGCGTCGAGCGCGTCGCGTCGGTATCCTCGATGCGCAGGATGAATTCGCCGCCATGTTTCTTGGCGAAGAGATAGTTGAAGAGCGCGATATAGGCGGTGCCGACATGCGGCTCGCCGGTCGGCGAGGGGGCGATGCGGACGCGGGGCTTCGTGGCGATCATGAAGAATGCTCTATCTGTGGCGGCCGGGAAGGCGCCAAGCCTGTTTTTGAAATGCGGATTGGCGCAGGCTTAGGCCATATTCAGCCGCAAGCGTCAAGGTTTTTGGCGTCAAGGTACTTGGCCGCAGCCCTACCTCACCGGCCAGACATAGAGCAGCGCCGGCACACTGACGAGGATGATCAGGAAAGAAAGCGGCAGGCCGAGGCGCGGATAGTCGGAGAACTTATAGCCGCCGGGGCCGAAGACCAGCGTGTTGCATTGGTGGCCGACGGGGGTGAGGAAATCGCAGCCGGCGCCGATCGCCACCGCCATCAGGAACGCCTCCGGCCGAAAGCCGAGACTGGTGGCGAAGCTCGCGGCGATCGGCCCCATGACGAGCACCGTCGCGGCATTGTTAAGGAACGGCGTCACCGCCATGGCAGTGACAAGGATCAGCCCCAGGGCACCCCAGGCCGGAAGCGTCGCGGCCACCTGGCCGAGCCAGCCTGCGATCAGCTCGCTGCCGCCGGTCGTCCTCAGCGAATCCGAAACGGGGATCAACGCCGCCAGCATGACGAGGATCGGCCCGTCGACAGACTTGTAGAAGTCGTTGAGCGGGATCGCCCGGAAGACGACCATGCCGAGGGCGGCGGTGAAGAAGGCGACGGGAACCGGGGCGATGCCAACTGCGGTCGCGGCCATGGCAAGCGCCAGAATGACCAGTGGAATGAAGGCACGCCGCTGTGTCCCAAGCAGGATTTCACGCTGGGCGAGCGGCAGCAGGGAAAAATCCTGCAGCACTGCGGGCAGGTTCCTGCGGCTGCCCTGCAGCACCAGCACGTCGCCGGCCATCAACGTCAGCTCGCCCAACCGCTGTGTCAACCGTTCGCCGCCCCGACTGATCGCCAGAAGATTGATGCCGCGCGTATAGGAGAGCGCCAGTTCCTTGGCGGACAGACCTTTAAGCGACGATTCCTGGGTGATGATCGCCTCGACCGAGATCACGTCCGTCTGTGCCTGGCCTTTTTCCTTCAGCGGTTTTCCGGACAGTTTCAGCCTGCCGCCGGAGACGATCCGGTCGAGCGCCTTCGAAGGGCCTTCCAGCATCACTACGTCGCCTTCGCGCAACGTCAGGTCCGGAAAGGGCGACATGCGGGACGTCCCGCGCAAAACGGCAGTGGCCAGCACTTCGCCGTCGGCATGCCTCAGAAGGTCGCTGAGCGGTTTTCCCAGCATCGTCGAGTCGGCGGTCAGGGAGACCTCTGACGTGTAGTTGGTGATCTCCACCGCCTCTTCGATCGAGCTGTTCTCCCGGGTGCGGCTTGGCACCAGCCAGTGAAAGAAGAGCAGGAAAGTGATGCCGACGACGGTCAGGATCGCCCCCATCGGCGTGAAGTCGAACATCGTGAAAGACGTGCCGGTCAGCTCTTCGCGCAGCCGCGAGACGACGATGTTCGGCGAAGTGCCGATCTGGGTCATCAGCCCGCCGAGCAGGGCGGCGAAAGCCATAGGCATCAGGTATTTCGACGGGGAGGCCCCCGATTTCCGGGCGAACTGGAAGGCGACCGGCATCATGATCGCCAGAGCACCGATATTCTTGATGAAGGCGGAAAGCACCGCCACGACGATCATCAGTAGCGCGAGCTGGGCGTGCAGCGTGTTGAGGTTCGGGAAGAATTTCTTGATGGCGGTATCGACGATGCCCGACCGCGCCACGCCGGCGCTGACCACCAGGGCGCTGCCGACGATGATGACGATGTCGTCCGAGAAGCCGGAAAACGCCCTGCCGACCGGCACGACGCCGAGCGCGACGGCCAGCACCAGCGCGCAGCAGGCGACGACATCGTAGCGGAACCGATCCCAGATAAAGACCGCCATCATGATGGCGATGACGGAAAACGCGAGGATCTGCTGAGTGGTCATGCCGCCCTTGACGTCGAGAGGTCCAGCGGGAGAATCACCGCTGGCAGAAGGATGGAGATGGTGCGGTCGCGCAGCCGATCAATGTGGTGAGGCTTAAAGTTCCAGCGCAGTGGGCGCAAGAGGGACCCTGTCCACTGGACAACGCAGGTCGCTTCGCTAGGGTATGGCCGTGGGGCTATTGAATTGTTTTGAATGGAGATTTGTCGATGACTGATGTTTTGAACGTGCCGGTGAAGCTGGCCGATGGCCGCGAGACGACGCTTGCCGAATACAAAGGCAAGGTGATGCTGGTCGTCAACGTCGCCTCGAAATGCGGCCTGACCAAGCAGTATGAAGGCCTCGAAAAACTCTACGAAGACAAACGCGGCGATGGTTTCGTCATCACCGCCTTCCCGGCCAACAACTTCAAGGGCCAGGAGCCCGGCACCGACGCCGAGATCGTCGAATTCTGCCAGCTCACTTACGATGTAAAATTCCCGATCTTCTCGAAGATCTCCGTCAAGGGCGAAGACAAGCACCCGCTCTACCAGGGCCTCACCGGCTCCGGCGTGCCGACCACCGGCGACGGCCCGATGAAGGAAAAGCTGCGGGGATTCGGCATGGAAGTCGAAGACGGTGAGATCGTCTGGAATTTCGAAAAATTCCTGATCGGCCGCGACGGCGAGATCAAGGCCCGCTTCGCGCCCGATGTCGATGCGCAGGACAGCCGGCTGATCGACGCGGTCGAACGGGAACTGGCGAAGAACTGAGTGGCCCGGCAGAGCCGGAGCAATTCTTTGCCTTCCAACTAGGCCGCTTCAGTGATCGCCATTTCTGCCGTGATGCGATCCCAGGGAACCTTGACCAGACCCTCCGCGGTCTTTTCGATTAGACCGACCTCGGCCAGGGCGACCACGTCGGCATGGACCCCGCGATAATCCCGCTTCAGGGAGTGAGCGAGCTGGCGGATCGAGGAGGTGCCAGCCGCTTTCAGGGCGCGCAGAAGCCGCCAGCGATTGGCGGTCAGCACCTTTAAGAGAAGATCCATGCTTTCGAAGGCGATCTCGCCCGGCTGCAGGCTGAAATCGCCGGCGTCGATCCGCGCTCCAGCCCTTGTCGCGTTTTCGAAAAACGCGTCCATATTAGAAACGTGGATCCGAACTTCGCTCATACCTTCAACTCCCGGCGCACATCGTCTTCGAAATCCCCGATCATCCGTTCGAGGCTCTCGAAACGATAGGGTTCCTCTTGATCGCTATAATGGCGATGATCGCCTTTGCCAGCTTCGTTGTCGTAGCCAATAATTCGCTCTCCCGGGCGTCCGAAGAAAAGCGAATATTTCAATCCATGTGGACGTTCCGCGTTGGGATCGGGAAGCTGCCAGACTTTCATCTGGATGATCCTTCCATCGTCCAGATGAAATTTCCGATCCATGATTAGGGTCGCTTGCGCCATTTGATGCTTTATCTAGCATATGCTGAATATGGCATCAAGGTGATGCTCGACTTGATGGAAGGAAACGCCACCATCAGTGCAGCGTCTGCCCGCCCGCCTTCTTCTTCTTGCGGGCGTTGCGCGCCACCATGTTGAGTACCTCGACGCCGGCGGAGAAGGCCATGGCGGCGTAGATGTAGCCCTTGGGCACGTGCACGCCAAAACCCTCGACGATCAGGGTGCCGCCGATCATCAGCAGGAAGGCGAGGGCCAGCATGACGATGGTCGGGTTTTTCTCGATGAAGTTTGCAAGCGGGGTGGCGGCGATCAGCATCACGGTGACGGCGGCGATGACGGCGACCACCATGATCGGCAGGTGCGGGGTCATGCCGACGGCGGTGATGATACTGTCGATCGAAAAGACCAGGTCGAGCAGCAGGATCTGGCCGATCGCAGACGCAAAGCTCATCCTGACCACTTCCTTGCCGGCGCCGACCAGGTCTTCCCTGTGGTCGTCGACATCGACGGAGTGGTGGATTTCCTTGGTCGCCTTCCAGACGAGGAAAAGGCCGCCGGCGATCAGGATCAGGTCCTTCCACGAGAAGCCGTGGCCGAAGGCCTCGAAGAGGGGGTTGGTGAGCTGGACGATCCAAGCGACGGTACCGAGCAGGGCGAGACGCATGACGAGCGCCAGGCCGATGCCGATCTTGCGGGCACGCTCACGGTTTTCGGGCGGCAGCTTGTTGGTGAGGATGGAGATGAAGATGAGGTTGTCGATGCCGAGCACGACTTCCATGACGACGAGGGTGACAAGCGCCACCCAGGCGGCCGGATCCTGAACCAGCACGACGATATCCTGCATCAACATTCCCTTCTTTCAATCTCAAGGCGTAATTGCCTGACCGATTTAAGGACTGATGAGCGGAAGACAAGAGGAGGTTGCGCTACAACCTCCTGAAATCAGGCATGTTCTTTCGTTTTCGCGGTCACGGAATTGTCATGGACGCCGTAGGCTGCCATGAACACACGGATCGCGCCCGTAACGACATGGTCGATCTCGCTGAACGGCGGTACGTCGTCGAGATCGCCGAAAAGGCGCAGCTTGAAGAAGGTGCCGCTTACCATGTCGACGAATTGACGGGCTGCGAGATCCGTATCTTCCACCTTGAGATTGCCGAGCTCCACGTGGCGCCGGATGAAATCCTCAAGCACGGTGCGGACGTTCTGGGTCGGCGAATTGAAAAAATGCCGACAGAGGCTCGGCAGGCGATCAACGACGCCGATCACCGTACGCATCGCCTCGATCACCTGCGATGCGGTGATGTGCGTCGCAAAACCCATGCCGAAGCGGTAGAGGCCGTCCTCGACCTCCTCGCTGCCTGCAAGGATGTCGCGCATGCGCAGCGTAATCCGTTCGCGCTCACGGGCGATAATCGCGCCGAACAGGTCTTCCTTGTTCTGGAAGTAGACGTAGATCGTCCCTTTCGAAACACCTGCCTCGCGGGTGATGTCGTTCATGCTTGCCGCGTCGAAGCCGAGCTTCATGAAGACGCTTTTCGCCCCGTCGATAATCTGCTCCCGTTTCGCCGGGTCCTCGCCCGCTGCGAAACGTCCGGCGGGAACCGGATCACACCTTTCCAGTTTCCTTGTCTGCCTGGCCATTTCGATGCCCTTTTTTAACCTTTTCGAACCGAGCGGTTCGATTGCCCTTGATATGTGTCATCGATGGGTCTATGTCAAGCTCGCTGAACCGATCGGTTCGATGGAATAAGACGCTCCCAAGACGGTAGATACAAGATGACGTCCTCTCAGAATTCCGGCGCACTGCGCGCCGTGACGACGGAAAACGCTGGCCTTGCCAAGGTTGAGGCCCTTAAGGACTCGCCGGCTGCGGAACAGCCCGCGACGGCCGAGGCGATTGCGGTTCCCGCGGTCGCCAAGGCGCCTGAAAAGAAGAAACGCCGCAGTCTGCTGTTGCCTGTCATCGCGCTTGCCCTCCTCGGTGGCGCTGGCTGGTATGGTTACAACTGGTGGATCGATGGTCGGTTCCTGGTTTCCACCGACGACGCGTATGTCGAAGGCGATATCGCGGTGATCTCGCCAAAGGTGTCCGGTTATGTCGCCAAGGTCAATGTTGTCGAGAACCAGGCCGTCAAGGCGGGCGAACCGCTCGTCACGCTCGACGACGGCGATTATCAGCTTGCACTTCGCAAGGCACAGACGGCTATCGAATCCGCCAAACTCGCTGTCTCCCGCATCGACGCGCAGATCGTCGGCGGCGAAGCGGCGCTGAAGCAGGCCCAGGCCCAGCAGGGTGCTCTCGAAGCCGCGGTTCGCGGTGCCGAGATCACCCAGAAGCGCGCGACGAGCCTGCAGGCAAGTGCGGTCGGCACCGCCGCGGCGCTCGACAATGCGGAGATTGCGCTTGAACAGGCCCGCGCCAATCTCGTCGCCGGCCAGGCGGCGGTCGCGTCGGCCCAGGCCAATATCGGCCTCCTGCGTGCCCAGCGCGACGAGGCGGTCAATACGATCCATACCCAGGATCTCGCCCGAGACCAGGCCCAGCGCGATCTGAACTTCACGGTCCTGAAGGCGCCTTATGACGGCGTCATCGGCAACCTCTCGGTCCAGACGGGCGATCTCGTCTCGACCGGCAAGCGGCTCGCGTCGCTGGTGCCGCTGACCGAGCTCTATATCGAGGCGAATTTCAAGGAAACCCAGCTCGGCAACCTGCAGCCGGGTTCCAAGGTTCGCGTGCATGTGGATGCCTACGAGGATCACAACATCACAGGCACTGTGGTGTCGATCGCGCCGGCTTCCGGTGCCGTCTTCTCGATGCTGCCGCCGGAAAATGCGACCGGCAACTTCACCAAGGTCGTGCAGCGCGTTCCGGTTCGCATCTCGATCCCGAAGGAAGACCTCGAACGCCAGCGCCTTCGTGCCGGCTTGAGCGTCGTCGTCGACGTCGATACCCGGACCGCGCCCGGCATCAGCGCTGTCGCTGCCAAGTAAAGAGAACCAAGGAGAGCGGCCATGGCAGGAGCAACGGCCACGGCGGGTCCGCCCCCTATTGCGATGCCGGCCGACCAGCCGATGGACAGACGCAAGCTCATCGCCTTCTTCGCGATGGTCTTCGGCATGTTCATGTCGATCCTCGACATCCAGATCGTCTCGGCCTCGCTCGCGGAAATCCAGGCCGGCCTTTCCGCCGGCTCGGATGAAATCGCCTGGGTGCAGACCTCCTACCTGATCGCCGAAGTGATCATGATCCCGCTGTCGGGAACGCTTGCCCGCATCATGTCGACGCGCATCCTGTTCTCCATGTGCGCGGCGGGTTTCACGCTGGCCAGCATCCTTTGCGCCACTGCCACGAATATCGACGAGATGATCGTCTATCGCGCCATCCAGGGCTTCATCGGCGGCGGCATGATCCCGTCCGTCTTCGCGGCGGCCTTCACCATTTTCCCGCCGTCGAAGCGCAGCATCGTGTCGCCGATCATCGGCCTCGTCGCCACGCTCGCCCCGACGATCGGTCCGACGGTCGGCGGTTACCTTTCCAATTCCTTCTCCTGGCACTGGCTGTTCCTGGTCAACGTCATCCCCGGTATCATCGTCACCGTCGTCACCTTCACGCTGATCGACTTCGATAAGCCGCAGCTTAAGCTGATGAAGAAGTTCGACTGGTGGGGGCTCGCCTCCATGGCGGTCTTCCTCGGCGCGCTGGAATACGTTCTGGAAGAAGGCAACAACAAGGACTGGTTCAGCGACGACAAGATCGTCATAGGCACCGTCTTCATCGTCATCGGCGCCGTGGTGTTCTTCTGGCGTGCCTTCAAGGTCGAGTTCCCGATCGTCGATCTCAGGGCATTCGGCAACGCCAATTTCGCCTTCGGTTCGCTGTTCTCGTTCATCATGGGCGTCGGGCTTTATGGGCTCACCTATCTCTATCCGCTCTATCTCGGGCGCATCCGCCATTACGATTCG
This sequence comes from Neorhizobium sp. T25_13, assembly GCF_002968675.1. Classification (NCBI taxonomy): domain Bacteria; kingdom Pseudomonadati; phylum Pseudomonadota; class Alphaproteobacteria; order Hyphomicrobiales; family Rhizobiaceae; genus Neorhizobium; species Neorhizobium sp. T25_13. Next base: position 14,772 of record NZ_PVBI01000008.1, on the reverse strand, counting down.
CTGATGATCGGGGAGACGATGTTCGTTTCCGGCATCGCGATGTTCGTCTCGGCACCGCTCGTCGGACGGCTGTCGAACAGTGTCGACCTGCGCATCCTGATGGCGGTCGGTTTCGGCTCGTTTGCGGCTGGTACCTGGCTGATGACCGGCATCACCGCCGATTGGGATTTCTACGAACTGCTGCTGCCGCAGATCCTGCGCGGGTTCGGGATGATGATGTGCATGGTGCCGATCAGCAATATCGCGCTCGGGACGCTCGCGCCGCAACGCATCCAGGGCGCGTCCGGCCTTTTCAACCTGACCCGCAATCTTGGCGGTGCGGTCGGCCTTGCCGTCATCAACACGGCGCTGACCCAGCGTTCCGACGAGCACTACGCCCGGCTTTCCGAGCACGTCAACTACGGCAATCCGGCAGCGCTCAACTGGCTGGACAGCGTCGGCGCCAACTACAATTCCTTCGGCCTCGACGGCAGCGCCGTGGCGCTCCAGAGGCTCTCCGGCATCATCACTCAGCAGGCTCTGCTGCTTTCCTTCATGGATGTCTTCTTCATCCTGACGGGGCTGTTCGGCAGCCTGATCTTCTTCGTCTTCCTGATCGCCAAGCCGGCCCGCCCCGCGGGCGCCGGTGGCGGCGGGCATTGATTGCAGCATTCCACCGCCGGGAAGGGGGCCGCCACGCGAGTGACGGCCTTTTTCTTTGGGTGTTCGAGCTTGCGTGAAACACGTACCTCAAATTTTGATTTACGTACCTCAGAATTTCCGCTAACACGGTCGGCGGAGGAATTCATGAAGCCCACAGTCCACGACATCGCGAAGATCGCCGGCGTCAGCCTTGCGACTGTCGACCGGGTTCTCAACGGCCGGCCGGGCGTGCGTTCCGTCACCCGCGGCAAGGTCGAGGATGCGATCATTTCGCTCGGTTACGTGCGCGATCTCGCCGCCGCCAATCTTGCGAAAAGCCGGACCTATTCCTTCGTCTTCATCCTGCCGGCCAACGACAACTCCTTCATGATCGGCTTGCATGAGGAAGTCCGTGGCGCCGTTGCCCGCTCCAGCTCGGAGCGCACCGACATCCGCATTGTCGACGTGCCGCCCTTCGATCCGGGCGCGCTGGTCGCATCACTCGAGGCGGTGCTTGCCGAAAAGCCGGCTGGGGTCGCCTTCGTCGCCATCGACGCGCCGGAAGTCCGTGCGGCCGCCCGACGCCTGAGCGAGGCCGGCATCCCGATGGTGACGCTCGTGTCGGACCTGCCGGAGTCCTCGCGCGATCATTATGCGGGCATCGACAATATAGCCGCCGGGCGCACTGCCGGCAGCCTGATGGGACGGTTCCTCAGCGGCCCGCTCATGGGCGAACGAGGGGCGACCGTCGCGGTGCTTGCCGGCTCCATGCTGGTGCGCGACCACCGCGAGCGGCTGGAAGGGTTTTCGACCGTCATCGCAAACGCCTATCCGAACGTCCATATCCTGCCCGTCCTCGAAGGCCGCGACGATCCGGCGCTCTCCGAGACGATGGTCGCGGAGGCGCTGCGCCGCAATGCGGACATTGCCGGCATCTACAGTCTCGGTGCCGGCAACCGCGGTCTGATCCGCGCGCTGCAGATGGCGCACGGCCCCCGCCGGCCGCTCGTCATCGCCCACGAACTCACCGCCTCGACCCGCGCAGCACTTTCAAACGGTGTCATCGACGCGGTTCTGAACCAGGACGCGGGCCACGAGGTCAGAAGCGCGATCCGCGTGCTGAAGGCCAAGGCGGACGGACTGCCGGTGCTCGCCGCCCAGGAACGCATCCGTATCGACATATTCTTGAAAGACAATCTGCCCTGAAGGGCGGAGCATTAGGAGAAACACCATGTATCTCGGTCTCGATCTCGGCACCTCGGGCGTCAAGGCGATGCTGATCGACGGCGATCAGAAGATCATCGGTTCGGCGAGCGGCTCGCTCGATGTTTCACGTCCGCATTCCGGCTGGTCGGAGCAGGATCCGGCCCACTGGATACGCGCCACCGAAGAAGCGGTCGCTGGCCTCAACGCAAAATTCCCGAAGGAGCTGGCGGCCGTGAAGGGCATCGGCCTTTCCGGCCAAATGCACGGTGCGACGCTGCTGGACAGCGAAGACAAGGTGCTGCGCCCCTGCATCCTCTGGAACGACACCCGTTCGCATCAGGAAGCCGCAGCCCTCGATGCGAACCCCATCTTCCGCAAGCTCACCGGCAATATCGTCTTCCCGGGCTTCACCGCCCCGAAGCTCGTCTGGGTCGCGAAAAACGAGCCTGACGTCTTCGCCAAAGTCGCCAAGGTGCTGCTTCCGAAGGATTACCTGCGCCTCTGGCTGACCGGCGAGCACATCTCCGAAATGTCGGATTCGGCCGGCACGTCCTGGCTCGATACCGGCGCCCGCAAATGGTCGTCCGAACTGCTCGCCGCGACGGGCCTTACCGAAAGCCAGATGCCGTCGCTGGTCGAGGGCACCGAAGAGGCGGGCAAGCTGCGCGGCGAACTCTCCTACAAATGGGGCATGGGCGAGGGCGTCGTGATTGCCGGCGGGGCAGGGGACAATGCGGCGTCCGCCTGCGGCATGGGCACCGTCGCGGAAGGCCAGGCCTTCGTCTCGCTCGGCACATCCGGCGTGCTGTTTGCCGCCAACTCCTCCTACCTGCCGAAGCCGGAAAGCGCGGTACATGCCTTCTGCCACGCACTGCCGAAAACCTGGCACCAGATGGGCGTCATCCTGTCGGCGACCGACGCGCTCAACTGGCATTCGCTCATCACCGGCAAGACCGCCGCCGAGCTTACCCAGGAACTCGGCGATACGCTGAAGGCTCCCTCCAACGTCACCTTCCTGCCCTATCTTTCCGGCGAGCGCACGCCGCATAACGATGCGGCCATCCGCGGCGCCTTCATCGGCCTCGAACACGAAAGCAGCCGGTCGGTGCTGACCCAGGCGGTGCTCGAAGGGGTGACCTTTGCGATCAGGGACAATCTCGAAGCCTTGAAATCCGCCGGCACCTCGATTTCCCGCGTTACCGCCATCGGCGGCGGTTCGCGCTCGCGCTACTGGCTGCAGTCGATCGCCACGTCTCTCGGCGTGCCGGTGGATATTCCGGCCGACGGCGATTTCGGAGCTGCCTTCGGCGCCGCACGCCTCGGCCTCATCGCTGCCACCGGCGCCGACCCGCTTTCCGTCTGCTCGGCACCGAAGACCGACGAGACCATCGAGCCGGTCGGATCACTCTCGGAAGCATACGACACCGCATACGCCCGGTACCGGACGCTCTATCCGGCGATCAGGTCGCTGGCGCATTGAATATGCTTACACGTAGAGGTGCGTTGAAAGACCCCTCCCCAACCCCTCCCCACAAGGGGGAGGGGCTTTATTGCCCCGAATTCCGCTTTTCCGATTAGGCAGGGCGGTGCCACCAGCGTTCTCCCCCTTGTGGGGGAGATGCCGGCAGGCAGAAGGGGATCTTTGTCGCTCTCAATACTCGATAGGAGGAAACGACCATGAGCACAGGCTTTTTCGGAGACATCCAGAAGATCAAATACGAAGGCCCGGACAGCACCAATCCGCTCGCCTTCCGCCACTACAATCCGGACGAGATCGTCGCCGGCAAGCGCATGGAGGATCACCTTCGCTTTGCCGTCGCCTACTGGCACACATTCACCTGGCCGGGCGGTGACCCCTTCGGCGGCCAGACCTTCCAGCGCCCGTGGTTCTCCGACACGATGGAAGCGGCGAAGATGAAGGCCGATGTCGCCTTCGAATTCTTCCAGCTGCTCGGTTCGCCCTTCTACTGCTTCCACGATGCCGACGTGCGTCCGGAAGGCAATAACTTCGCCGAGAACACGAAGAACCTCAACGAGATCGTCGACTATTTCGAGAAGAAGCAGGCCGCGACCGGCGTCAAGCTTCTCTGGGGCACGGCGAACCTCTTCTCAAACCGCCGCTACATGTCGGGTGCCGCCACCAATCCGGATCCGGACGTCTTTGCGTTTGCCGCTGCGACGGTAAAGACCTGCCTCGACGCCACCAAGCGCCTCGGCGGTTCCAACTACGTGCTCTGGGGCGGCCGCGAAGGTTACGAGACGCTGCTCAACACCGACCTGTCGCGCGAACTCGACCAGATGGGCCGCTTCCTCAATCTGGTGGTCGAATACAAGTACAAGATCGGTTTCGAAGGTACGATCCTGATCGAGCCGAAGCCGCAGGAGCCGACCAAGCATCAGTACGACTACGACGTCTCGACCGTTTATGCCTTCCTGCAGAAGAATGGACTTGAGAAAGAGGTAAAGGTCAATATCGAGCAGGGCCATGCGATCCTTGCCGGCCATTCCTTCGAACACGAAATTGCCATGGCGAATGCCTTCGGCATTTTCGGTTCGATCGACATGAACCGCAACGACATGCAGTCCGGTTGGGATACCGACCAGTTCCCCAACAACGTGCCGGAAATGGCGCTCGCCTACTACCACGTGCTCGCCGGTGGCGGCTTCCACAACGGCGGCACCAATTTCGACGCGAAACTGCGCCGCCAGTCGCTCGATCCGGAAGATCTGCTGATCGGCCATATCGGCGGCATGGACTGCTGCGCCCGCGGCATCAAGGCGGCGGCGAAGATGCTCGACGACGGTGCATTGAAGGCGCCGCTCGATGCCCGCTACGAGAAGTGGGATAGCCCCGAATACAGCAAGATGCTGCGCGGCGAATACAAGCTCGACGACATCGCCTCCTGGGTCGAAAAGCAGGACATCAACCCGGAACCGAAGTCCGGCCGCCAAGAATACCTGGAAAACGTCGTCAATCGTTACGTTTGACACCTTTGCTTTTGATGGGCTCGCGCTGCCCCTCACCCTAACCTCTCCCCGCTTGCGGGGAGAGGGGACGTGCCCCGAGCGGCGTTAGAGATCGAACGGTTACGGTGCGGCATATCCAAACATCAAACGGACACTAGAACTTTATCTTTGGTCCGGTTATCTCCTGCGCCGAGGGGGCGGCAACGGGGGCGGTGCGGCTTTCATAATACGATTTGGCATAACTCCGGTGGTCGCTCAGCCAACTGACGAGTTCGTCCGCCGCGGGTGAATCCGCATTGCGGCCGTCGTGGGTCGCGTAACGCACCCCCAGGAAAGGTGGGCAGAATTCGGAAAGCGGGCGCTGGCGCAGCTTATCTCCGGTGCCGACGCCAAATGTTATGGGATGCGCGAGAATTGGAAACAGGGGCCGAGGCATGAAGGGCGGCAGCCAGCTCGCGTTGTTCTCGTCCTGCCAGAGATTGGCCTGAAAACCGAAATCGATTACCCTGCAGCCCGGATCGGCGTAGTCGGTCCACAGGAACGCGACGCCCTTGTGCATCATTGGAAGCGAGACCTCCTGGACGGCTCTGGGTTCACCATATCGCTCCACAAGTGTGGCCTTGACCGTTGCCGCATTGGTGCTGCCCTGCGGTAGACGCAGAATCCGCCAGATCCCCAGAACTCGTCCAGGAGATGCCGGCGGTTCGTCGAAGATAGCAATAAGTTCGTTATTGGCGGACGAAGCGTAGATCCGGCCGGATGTATAAGGCAGAAGATCGCCGCTTATCGAACCGAGCTGCCTCTTGCGGTCGGCAGTCAGCACCTTGCTCACCGACATATGTTCGCGAATGAGTTTATCCGCGTCGTCAAACGACATGCCTAGGCGGATCTCGAGCAGATCAAGTCCCCTCAGCTTGGAATCAGCGATGGTAATCTTGTCGAGCGGGGGCCTCGATATGGTTGCAAGCACAAGTTCCGAAACCACTGCCCCTGTGCTCAGATCGACGAGCCGGGCTGCCACGGCGGATGCCTTGTAGATGAGGACTTGCGTTGAAGGCGCCGCATCGTCATCCAGGCGGACGATGTTCAAACCTTGCAATTTGTCGAACTCGAAAGCAGTTTTTAATGCAGCTCCCCAAACGCTTTCCGGCAAAACGGGGGAAACGGCGACGCCGGTAGGCTTGACGTCGATCTCGATCGCAAGCTTGCCCTGCATCCGCCGGTGAGCGGCATCGAGCTGGGGCAGACGATCGATTTCGATAAAATCTTGGCTCTGAAGCGGCAGCTTCATCGCAATCCGCGCATCCCGCATCGAGGTGCAATACGGATCAGCGGCACAGTTGTTGCCCCGCTCGGAGGAGCCGCCTTGGCTGCGGTGGAAGAGCTGTGGCTCAGGCAGTTGCCATGCCGTGTTCAGAAATTCGCATATCTTGGCGGCTGATACATCCTTCTCGCTTTGTTCCTTCCCCGGCCTGGAGAGAGACGAACGGCAGGAGTTGTCATAGGGATGCCGGCCTCGGCTTTCGAACGGTGCAAACTTGCCATCAGCTGTTTCGGACAAGGGCAAAGAGATCGTCAAGGTTGCTGGAAGCGCCGCCGCACGTGCCTCCGACCAGGCGCGAAACTCCGCAAGACGATTCGTATATTCCGTCGCCTCGGGCCACTTGGTGATGTCGCGGAAGAAACTGCCCCAGAGAGGAGGTTTTTTTGCGCTGGATGCCTCATAGGCGAAGCGTGTGATCATCATTCGCTGGACGATCTGGTTGTTTACCGTCGCAGGCTGATAGCGCAACTGCAGCAGATCCATCATTTCAGCGCCGTAGGGAGCACCGGCCGGCGGTGGCGCGATATTGGCGACCGTTGCCCGAGCCGGAAGCGCCGCTTCGATCTGTCCGCGTAAGGCCGCGACTGTGGTAAAGGTGTCCGGTGCAAAGCTGGCGATCCCCCGGTTGTCGCTCGCCCATCGATAGGAAAGACCGCGCAACGAAGCGCTGATAATGACGGCGCCCTTTTCGAAACGCACTTCGCTCACCGACAGGTCCCAGCGAACATTCACATTATCCCGCCGGCCTGAGGAGTTGTAACCGACCAGCCCGCGGGCGGCGGCGGCCTCTATCCCCATGGCAACCGGCTCAAGACTGACGATCCGGTCAAGCTCGAGCGAAATCGGGATAGGCTGCCCGGCAACAATGAATTCTCTGAACCCCGCATCCCGGGAATTTCGCCAGGGCCGCAGAAACGACAGCTGGCGATAGAGGGGCAAATCCCGGTCGGAAAGATTGACGCTTGAAAGCGGCGCTTCGCCTCCATTCTGCGGGCTGTTCTCCAGCTTGTTGAAATATATCCCTCTGCCTTCCTCGAAGAACGGGCTGATCATTTCATCGATCGTGACGTTGATCGGAACTCTGGTCGAGCCTTGTCGAAGCGCGGCCCGCAGCCGATCACGATTGAGGGCGGTGACTACCTCGGCTTGGCGTCCACGCATCGCCTCGATTGGCAAAGGCGATTGAGGCGGAAGATTGCCGGCCAGGATAGTCTGCATGTAGCGGCTGAAGTATTGTGTCGCAGCACCGTCGAACGCTTGCCGATCGAGGTTTGGTTCGAGGATTGGACCGATGAGCGACGCCATCAGCTCGCCTGTCCATGATGTGCCTTGCTCATCCGGTGCGGCAGTTGGGAGGGCGCTATCGATATCCCACGTGTGAATCAGGCGGCCATCGACCGGGTCGTGTGCGGCAACCGCCGTGATCTGACCCCTTAGAGGGCCACGCCCCTGAAGGCGTGGTTCGACTGTCATCGCTGCCCTGAGCAGAACCTTTGCCACCCCGGCATCACGGAGCAGGCGCGCCTCTCTTTCCGGCATGGGAAGGAAATCGATGTTTTCAACCGCGGCATGCTCTGCGCTGGGGTCAATGAAATTCGGAAAATTTTGACTATCGAAATCGAAACCACCAAGGCCGCTCAAACAGGATGGCGGGCGTTTTTGCTGGAGCAGCGCTACGGTTCCAGCCTCCAGAATGGGAGGCCGAGCGTTCTGGGAAGTGAGAACTGGAAAACCCTGGCGGTCAAAATCGTATTGGCCGAGCGTATATTGCGCTTCGACGGAAATGGAAAAGCGGCGCGATCGCGCCGGCAGCGAAGCAATGACCTGGCGCGCAAGGATGGCAGACTGCGCAAGATAATCGCGGCGGGCGAACTCGTCGCCGCGTTGGACTTGGTAGAGTTCGCGGCACTGGGCCTCTGTTCCCGTGGCGCGTATGTAGGCAACTCCGGTTGCGCCTGCCTGCTCAAGATAAGCATCGGCGTCGGACATCAACGCCATGTGCACAAAATCGGCGGGACCGGGCAAAATGCCGGGTTTTGCGAATTCCTCACTGCCTCCCACGCCTGTCGGGCTGCCTATGTTTTTGATACCGGAAACAGCGCCGGCAAATCGAGAACGCTGATTGACGGCGTTCTTGAGGATGCAGACATTGCCTCTTTGGTTATATGTAAATCCACGGCATTGTGCGTCAGCGGCACAGATCTGTTGGCAGGATTGGGATCCGATGCCCGCCAGAGACGGATCGGTGAGGCCTGAACGATAGTCGCCGTAAGGAAGGTCGAAACCTTCGAGAAGCGTGAACGTATTCGATCGCGCGACTGCCGGAGCTTGCACAAGTCCACCGTTGTTCGCACCAAGTATCGACAACCGCTCCCTGTAAGCGTTCTCAATGCAGGCAGTATCAGATTTGCAACGGTTGCGGCGGGAGATCCATTCGGCCTGCGCTCCGGCATGCGTGATTCCGGAAGCCACCGCCGCCGTGTAGATATTCACCAGTCTGCGATCGAGCTCAGCGAGAAGCTGCGACGAGCAGATTGCGTGCTCGGTCGCCTGGCTGGCTGCACGGCAATCAAAGCTCGGCCTCGGGTTTCCGACGTCACGCGATGTCGTTGCCGGAGAACCCGACGGCTGGGCAACGCGAAGCGCGGAGCGAAGCCTATCGTCTGCTAGGCCGGTCGGTGGCAGGCCATTGTCACGCTGGAAATTCGCGATCGCCTGCCGGGTACGTGGACCTGTTTCGCCATCGGCGGTTCCAACCGGGTAGCCGAGCGCATTCAATCGTCGCTGTATCTCAGCAACCGCAGGCGATCGAACGTTCTCATCCTGCTGGGAGGAGTTGCTAGGCGCGTCAAGACGTCGATTATCCCGGTCGGGTCCTTGCGCAGCACCCCCGAGCAGCTCAACCCCAAGCCGCATCAGGTCCTGCCCATTCACCTGCGCATGCAGGGGGGTGACGTTGATGGCCCACAGCAGAACAATTGACAGAAAATCCCTGGTTCTCATGAGCAAATTTAACGTAGATCAACTTGCTGCGAAACTTCACCAAATGGTTTAGCCTTTGGTACATCCGTCAGCAGTTGTTTGCATTTAACCGTAAGACTCTCGCTGCAATAGTTTCAATGAGATAGCGTGGCACTTAATGTGAGAATCGTCGCTGTGAATAAAATGACTCTCTTCGGGGATCTTCATCAGCAAATCGCAAATATCACAAAAGGTTATTTCCGCATCTGAGGGCGTTAAGCGCCGGAAATCGCTTTAAGGAATCTCACATTAAGTGCCGTAGCCGGCCGGAACCGCAGCATTCTTACGATTGAGTACCAAACGCCAACCGGAAGATGATTTGCACGAACCTTTCCCGCTTGGTTTACGGCAAATCTGCTTTACGTACCTCAGAATCTGGGCTAGCGTTCTCATGGGAGGAGCTTGGGTGCAGATTATCATATACAGGCGTGCTGTCGGTAACGCAGCGGTTCGCTGTCGGGCCGTGCGTTGCCCGATGGTCATGGGTGCTGTGCGATGAGTTCTGTGGAGGCGAGCCCCGCCGTGCCGCTCTTCGAAGCGGCCGGCCTTTCCAAGACATTCGGCATCGTCGAGGTCCTCAAGGACATCAATCTCAACGTGCGGGCCGGCGAGGTCCACGCGATCATCGGCGAGAACGGCGCCGGCAAGTCCACCTTGATGAAGATCATTGCCGGTAATCAGCCGCCGACCCGCGGCGAGATGAGGATAGACGGCGAGGCCGTCACCTTTTCCGGCCCGGTCGATGCGGAACATCGCGGCATCGTGCTGGTGCACCAGGAAATCCTGCTGGCGCCGGACCTGACCGTCGCCCAGAACATCTATCTCGGCCGCGAGCTGCACAAGGGCGTCTTCATCGACGACCGCGCCATGAACGAAGGTGCAGCCAAGGCTGTCCGTGGTCTCGGCAGCGACATCGATCCGAACACCATCGTCAGCCGCCTGTCGATCGCCCAGCGCCAGCTGGTGCAGATCGCCCGCGTGCTGCTCGTGCCGCACCGGATCGTCATCTTTGACGAGCCGACTGCGTCGCTGACGCCGCACGAGACCGACGCGTTGCTGAAGGTCATCCGGCAGATCCGCGCCAAGGGCGTCGGCGTTCTTTACATTTCCCACCGCCTGCCCGAGGTGAAGGAGATTGCCGACCGGGTGACGGTCTTACGCGACGGAAAGCTCGTCGCCAGCCATGACGTCAGCGAGCTGCAGCCGGCCGACATGGCGCGGCTGATGGTCGGTCGCGACGTCGCAAAACTCTATCCGGACCGTCACGCGGCCGAGGCGCGCGAGACGGTGCTCGAAGTCGAGCATCTCAACGTTCCCGGTTATGCGCAGGATGCCTCGTTCCAGTTGAAAAAGGGCGAGATCCTCGGTTTCGCCGGCCTCGTCGGTGCCGGCCGCACCGAGCTGATGGAGGGCATGGTCGGCCTTCGCACCAGCCGCGGCACGGTCCGCCATCTCGGCAAGCCGGTCAATTTCAGGGACGTGCATGCGAGCCTCAAGGCCGGCATCGTCTACCTGTCCGAAGACCGCAAGGGCAAGGGCCTGCTGCTCACCAAGGACCTGATCGTCAACCTGACGCTCGCCTCGCTCGGCAAGTTCATCGGCGCGCTCCAGATCGACCGCAAGCGCGAAAGCGAGGCGCTCGACAAGGCGATCCGCGATTTCGACATTCGCACCGGCCGCAAGGACATCCTCGCCGGCCAGCTTTCCGGCGGCAATCAGCAGAAACTGCTGCTCGCCAAGATGATGCTGCTCGATCCGTCGATCGTCATCATCGACGAGCCGACGCGCGGCATCGATATCGGCAACAAGGAACAGATCTACAAATTTATCGCCAAACTGGCAGAGGAGGGGCGTTCGATCATCGTCGTCTCCTCCGAAATGCCGGAACTGATCGGTATCTGCGACCGCATCCTCGTCATGCGCTCCGGCCGGATCGTCGGCGAGGTGACGGGGGACCATATGAACGAAAACGAAATCGTCGTGCTGGCGACAGGCGTCAACAAAGAGGAGGCCGCGTGATGGCGAATGTCGCTACAGAGCCGGCCAAGGCACCGAAGACCTCCAAGGACTGGGACATGGCGGCGATCGCGCCGTTCATCGCGCTCGCCCTTCTCCTGGTGCTCGGCTACTTCGCCAACCCGAACTTCATGACGTCCGCCAACCTTCTGAACGTCGTGACGCGCAGTTCCTTCATCGCCGTCATCGCTCTCGGTGCGACCTATGTGATCACTTCGGGCGGGCTCGATCTTTCGGTCGGCGCGATGCTCGCCTTCGTCGCCAGCCTGATGATCTTGTTCCTGAACTCGGGAACGGTCGCCGACCCGGCGCTGGCGCTGGTTGCCGGGATGGCGCTGGCGATCGCGATCGGCGCCGTCTGCGGGCTCGCCAACGGCCTGATCACCACTGTCGGCCGGATCGAACCCTTCATCGCCACGCTCGGCACGATGGGCATCTATCGCGGCCTCACCACCTGGCTCAGCCAGGGCGGTGCCATCACCGTGCGCGATCGCGATATTCTGGCGCTCTACCGGCCGGTCTATTCCGGCTCATTCGTCGGCGTGCCGATCCCGATCATCGTCATCTTCGTCACCGCCGCCATCGCCGCCTTCGTGCTCTATCGCACCCGCTACGGCCGGCATGTCACCGCGGTCGGCTCGAACGAGGACGTCGCGCGTTATTCCGGCATTTCGATCAACCGGGTGCGCACCGTCACCTATGTCATCCAAGGGCTCTGCGTCGCTGTCGCTGTGCTGCTCTACGTGCCGCGCCTCGGCTCGACATCCGCCACGACCGGCAGCTTCTGGGAACTGCAGGCGATTACCGCCGTCGTCGTCGGCGGCACGGCGCTGCGGGGCGGGGTCGGCCGCATCTGGGGCACGATCTGCGGCGCCTTCATTCTGGAAATCGTCGGCAACATCATGCTGTTGTCCAACTTCGTCAGCGAATACCTGATCGGCGCCATCCAGGGCGCGATCATCATCATCGCCATGCTGGTCCAAAGGTCGCTGATGCGGAGGTAGGCCGCTGAAGCGGATTAGCCCGCGAAAGCAGGCCAACGAGAACTGACCGGGCTGATGGGTCGCGCCCGGTCCTGAAATATTAAAGACCCTGATATTGTGGGAGAGAGAAACAATGCGCAGACAAATTTTGGGACTGGCCGTGGCGTCGCTGGCGCTTCTCGCCGGCACCGCCTTCGCACAGGACAAGAAGGTGACGATCGGCGTTTCCATTCCGGCCGCCGACCATGGCTGGACTGCCGGCGTCGTGTTCCATGCCGAACGCGTCGCCAAGCTGCTGATGAAGGAGCATCCGGGCCTCAACGTCATCGTCAAGACCTCGCCGGACGCGGCAAGCCAGGCGAACGCCGTGCAGGATCTCGCGGTCCAGGGTCTCGACGCGCTGGTCATCCTGCCGTCCGATCCGGATCCGCTCGTCAACGCCATCCAGCAGGTCAAGGACAAGGGTACGTTCGTAGCACTCGTCGACCGCGCGCCCTCCGTCAACGACAGCACCATCCGTGACCTCTACGTTGCCGGCAACAACCCGGCGCTCGGCCAGGTCGCCGGCGAATACATCAAGAAGACCACGCCGGACGCGCAGGTCGTCGTCATCCGCGGCCTGCCGATCCCGATCGACCAGCAGCGCCAGGACGGTTTCGACAAGGGCATTGCCGGCTCCAAGGTGAAGGTGCTCGATCGCCAGTTCGGCAACTGGAACCGCGACGACGCGTTCAAGGTCATGCAGGACTTCCTGACCAAGCACCAGAAGATCGACGTCGTGTGGTGCCAGGACGACGACATGGCCGTCGGCGTTCTCGAAGCCATCGCTCAGTCCAAGCGCACGGACATCAAGTATGTGGTCGGCGGCGCGGGCTCCAAGGACATGGTCAAGAAGGTCATGGACGGCGACAAGATGATCCCGGTCGACGTGCTCTATCCGCCGGCAATGGTGGCGACCGCCATGGAACTCACCGCCGGCAATTTCTACGACAAGGTCCCGGTCAGCGGCACCTACATCCTCGACGCCACGCTGGTGACGAAGGACAATGCCAAGAACTTCTACTTCCCGGATTCGCCGTTCTGATAACCAACGCGGCGCCCGTTTTGGCGGGCGCCGTCAGCCTCAGTCTCCCTCATCCCTGTGCTTGGCACAGGGATCCAGCGCACCCAAGTCCTTGGGTGCTAAAGACTCTTCTCACGGCGCAGACGCGCCGTGGCTGGATTCCTGTGACAAGCACAGGAATGAGGGGCGAGGGTTGTTCCCGACCAACTGCACATAGCCGAAGAGGAAACATCATGAAGACGATCAAGGGCCCGGCCATCTTTCTCGGCCAGTTCGCGGGCGATGCGGCACCGTTCAATAGCTGGGACGGGATCACCAAATGGGCGGCGGACAAGGGTTATGTCGGCGTGCAGGTGCCGACCTGGGCCGGCCAACTCATCGACCTCAAAAAAGCTGCCTCCTCCAAGGATTATTGCGACGAATTTGCCGGCGTGGCGCGGGCGAACGGCGTCGAGGTGACGGAGCTTTCCACCCATCTCCAGGGCCAGCTCGTCGCCGTGCATCCGGCCTATGACGAAGCCTTCGACGGGTTTGCCGCACCCGAAGTGCGCGGCAATCCGAAGGCACGCCAGGCCTGGGCGGTCGAGCAGGTGAAAATGGCGCTGACGGCGTCGAAACATCTCGGCATCAAGGCGCATGCGACCTTTTCCGGCGCGCTCGCCTGGCCGTTCATCTACCCGTGGCCGCAACGCCCGGCCGGCCTGGTCGAGACCGCCTTCGACGAGCTCGCCAAGCGCTGGACGCCGATCCTCGACCATGCCGATTCCTGCGGCGTCGACGTATGTTACGAGATCCATCCCGGCGAAGACCTGCATGACGGCGTCACCTTCGAGATGTTCCTGGAGCGGGTGAAGAACCATCCGCGCGCCAACATGCTCTACGACCCGTCGCATTACGTGCTGCAATGCCTCGACTATCTCGACAACATCGACATCTACAAGGACCGGATCAAGATGTTCCACGTCAAGGACGCGGAATTCAACCCGACCGGCCGGCAGGGTGTTTACGGCGGCTACCAGGGCTGGGTCGGCCGCGCCGGCCGCTTCCGCTCGCCCGGCGACGGCCAGGTGGACTTCGGTTCGATCTTCTCGAAAATGGCCGCCAACGATTTCGACGGCTGGGCCGTGGTCGAATGGGAATGCGCGCTGAAGAACTCCGAGGACGGAGCCCGTGAAGGGGCTGAATTCGTGAAGGCGCACATCATCCGCGTCACGGAAAAGGCATTCGACGACTTTGCCAGCGGCGGAACGGACGAGGCGGCGAATAGGCGGATGCTCGGGCTTTGAGCGATAACGCGCGCCGGGGCATTGCCCCTCACCCTCACCCTCTCCCCGTCAAAACGGGGAGAGGGGACGTGCCCCACGAGGCCGTTGAGGGACCGGGAGGCGGCGTCTTGCGTCCTTCTCCCCGCAAGCGGGGAGAAGGTGCCCGGCAGGGCGGATGAGGGGCATTCCACTGCAGGCAATTTTTCAGGAGAGATAGATGGCAATCGAAGGCAAGGACGAACAGGCGCGGGAGCCGCGCATCCGGCTTGGCATGGTCGGCGGCGGGGCGGGGGCGTTCATCGGGGC